>JAIXKK010000196.1 GCA_026954325.1 Bryobacterales bacterium
AAAGATGTACCAGTCCCGGTTGTTGTCGTGCCCCACGTAGTGCTGGTACAACTCCGGCGGCGCTGTCCCTTCATACGGGGTTCCCAGCGTTTTCCGGTACCACCGCGTCACGATATCCACGCCGTCGGGATTCAAGGACGGGACCAATATCAGGATCACGTTGTCCAGAATCTGCCGGAACTTCGCCTTGTCCGCTGTCAGGATGCGGTAGGCGAACTCCACCGCGCTGTGCGTCGAAGCCACCTCGGTCGCGTGGATCGAGCAGGTGATCATCACCACGGCCTTTCCCCGCGTGACCAGCTTCTCAGCTTCCGCCTCATTCGTCTTTCGCGCATCCGCCAGACCGGACTGGATCTGCCGGTACCGCTCCAACTCCCGCACCGTTTGCTCGCTCGAGATGAAGGCAGCGATCATCGGCCGGCCTTCCGCCGTCGCGCCGATCTCCTCCACTTTGATGCGCCCGCTCGTCTTTTCGAGCGCGCGGAAGTAACTCACCACCTTGTCCCAATCGAGCAGGATCCGGTCCACTCCAATCGCGTGGCCGAAATGGCTATCCGGCGTAGGCGGCGCCGCCGCCGCGGCGGCAACCCCCACCGCCGCCAGCAGCGCGACTCGCGTCACGCGCATGCGCGGTTCAACTCCACCCATAACGCCCGGTACCAGCTCAGGAACCGCTCCGGCTCCGTGCTCTCCCGCGCCTCGCACAGTGTGTAGCGGTCGTAGTTCGATGCCCGCATCAGGGCGAACAATTCCCGGTACGGATACGGCCCCGCCAGTTCATTGATGTGCGCGTTCTTGATCCACGGCCGCAGCAGGTTGAAATTCTGTTTCACGCTCCCGTTGATGATGTCTGCCGGATTCGAGTTCCAGCACAACCCCACGTGATCGTGCCGCGTCACCTTCATGATGGCTTCCGCCACCGCCGGCGCTTGCGTCTCGTGCCCGTGGACCTCCAGCCAGATCTCCACGCCCATCCGCGCTCCGTAAGCGCCCACTTCCCGCAGCGACTCCCCTATCACCTCGATCGTCTTCCGCGGCCCCAGTTCCTTCGAAATCCCATTCGGCCGCACCTTCACGCCCCACGCCCCGGTATCGTGCGCCAGGTCCACGAACTTCTTCGCTTCCTCGATGTTCTTCCGTCTCACCGCCTCGTCCGGCGAATGGAATTCGCACGTGCTGCCGAGACTCAGCAGCCGCACCTTGCTCCGCGCGAACCGCTCGTGCACCTTCTCGCGCTCCCCGGGGGAAAGCGAAGGCTCCACGCCGTGCTTGTGGCCGGTACGCAACTCCACGGCCTCAAACCGGGCCGCCTCCAGCTTCGCAATCAGTGTTTCGAGATCGTAATCCTTCAGGACGTTATAGGTCACGGCGCCGAGTCGCATGGGGCCACCTTTCACACGGGATTGAAACTCAATTGTACTCGCCCCGGTCCACCGCCTGGCGGCCCGGTTCATCGCGTCGATATACGGCCGCTCGAAGTAGGTAAAAAAACCATCCTCGCCGCCTATAATCAGATCCAGCCGCCCGTCGTGGTTCCAATCCGCCACATTTGGCGCCGGATTGTAGCCCCGGATCCTTCCGGCCCGCGGTTTGTGGGCCATGGTCTCGCACTCAGGAACCTGGAGGTTTAAACATTTCCTCTCCACAATGTTCCATGCCGTCTTTTCGCGCGTCATGCTATATTTTCATAAGCAGGATCGGCGGCGATGTGCCCGCGGGCCGCTTCAGGTCCTCTTCGAGCGGTTGCGATCCTCTATTCACAAGGATCGCTTTCATCCCTCCGTCCGTGGGCGTTCTCTTTCTTCGGAGCCGGGGTGGGCCCGCGCACCATGAAGTGAGGTCATATGTCTTGTACCCAATCAGTTCCTGTATCCGCCGGGCGCCGACGGAGTCGAATGATGTGCATTCCCGTCCTCCTGACAGGCCTGGCCGCCAGCCTTTCCGCCGCGCCCAAACTGCGGCTCGCCACGGCCGCGGTCGGGCCCGTCTCCATCACTCAAGGAGCCAAAGCTTCCGTTCAAACGGTGGAAGCCTATAACGCGGGCGACGGCAACCTGAGCCTCCAGGCGGCTGCATCGGCGCCCTGGCTCTCCGCCGCCGTCGGCGGCTCGCGCCCGTGCGGCAACCGTCCCGGCGATTGCCTTCCGGTCAATATCTCCTTCAACACCACGTCCCTGGCGAAGGGAATGTATACCGGCCTGGTGACGGTCTCCGATCCCAACGCCGTGGACGCTCCCCAAAACATTTCCGTCACCGTCCAAATCGGCGGCGGCGTGCCGGACTCGATGAACTTCTACGTTGCTCCGAATGGAGCGCCGGACACGCTCACCATCACCACCAACAGCCTGCTGACCACGAACCCCAGCACCCAATCCGGCGGCCCGTGGCTCTCCGTGGCGCTCAGTGGCACAGGCTCCTTCCGCTTCGCTTATCCCTACAAGATCACCGCCGCCTACCAGGATGGGATGGCTGAAGGGACCTATAGCGGGACTCTTCAGATCGCCGGTTCCAACGTAGCCGCTGAAAACAAGGCCGTGCCCGTGCGGCTCCAGGTGACCTCGCAGCCCATCGCCCGGATCTCCCCCTCCCAACTGGGCTTCCGTATCGCCAGCGGGGCCCCTGTCCAGCAGGCCTACCTCTCGGTGACTAACGGCGGTTTGGGGACGCTTTCGGTCTCCACGGTCACGGTCGAAACCGCTTCCGGCGGCAACTGGCTCGCTGCCGATTCGAACACCGGGCTTGTCACCGTCAAGGCGGATGTCACTGGCATGAATACGGGCTCTTACGCCGGTACGGTGAAGATAGCCACCAACGGGGTTAACAGCGGCATCAGTATTCCCGTCACTCTCGACGTGGTGGCCCAAGGGCCGCCGTTCGGGGTCTTCGGAGGCATTCTGAACAGCGGCAACTTCGACAACGGCTTCGCTCCCGGAAGCGTTGCCGCCCTGTTTGGAGAACGCCTTTCCATGAAAGACGCCGCCTCCGCCACCGCCATTCCGCTGGGGACCAATATCAACGGCGTGCGTGTGCTTGTCAATGACCAGCCCGCCCCGCTCTACTACGCTTCCTACGGTCAGGTGAATTTCCAGATTCCGTATGAAATCGATCCCGGCGAAGCCGTCGTCCGGGTCGAACGCGACGGCCAAAGCGGCAACCGCCTCGGGGTCATGATTCTCGATCGCGCTCCGCGCATCATCCAGGTGGGCGACAACGGGGTCGTTGTCAATCCCGATGGCAGCCTTGCCATCGCGGGAGGCCGTCCCGCCCGGCCGGGTGAAGCCGTGACGATCTATTGCGTCGGCCTCGGCCGTACTAACCCGCCCGCAACCACCGGAGCCGCCGCTCCCGGCGCGGAACCCCTGGCCCGTATCTCGCCCGCCCCCAGAGTGGTGTTTGGCAATGTCTTCAGCGGCCTGATCACTGTTGATGCGCTATACGCCGGGCTCACCCCGTCACTTGTCGGACTCTATCAGGTCAACGTCATTCTCCCGGCCGCGCTTCCGGATGGGGATGTCAACTTGTCACTCGCCGGCGACGGCTATCAAAGCAACATCGTTCATCTCCCGGTCAGGCGCTGAGCACCGCAACCGGGCCGGTAAACCGGTAAACAAGAAGCGCCGCTAGGGTCATTCCCCGGCGGCGCTTCGTGCATTCGCGAGTTTACTTGCTACTCGTTCGGCAGCGTTCCAGCCAGCACCAGGCTTTGATACTGGGCTTTGCTGTTCCTCAGTGCCACCCCCAGCGGGCGTGTCCGGCGTCTCGCGGTTGTCCTTCAGCCGGAACTTGCCTTCGATGGCGGCAGCCGAGACCGGGGCCGCCTTGTCAAAGCACATCCGGATGATGTCGATGTGATGGGTGCCGCTGTCGGTCATGTCCCCGCCGGCGTAATCCCAGAAGTAACGGAACGACGACCATTTCGCTCCGGCCGGGAACTGGTTCGGGTCCAGGATTCCGTATTGTGATGGATTGACGCCGAAACGGTTCAGGTTGAAAGGGCGCTTCGGGGCCGGTCCCAGCCACAGGTCCCAGTCGAGCCCGGGCGGCGGATCGCTGTCCGGCGGACTGCCGAAGTAATCGGCGGGATGCCGGCTTCTCGACATGCACGTCCTTGCACGCCTCGACGGTCATGCAGGCATGCCAGTGGCCGGGCGACGAGACACAAACGGCGTCTATGGACTTATCCGCGAGGACGTCGCGAAAATCCTTCACCAGTTTCGGGCCGGCGCCTGCCTTTGCGGGCCACCTCCGCCGCCCGTTCCAGATTCGGCTGGTAGACGTCGCACAGCGCGGCCGCCTCCGTGTCCGGCTTCCCCATGAAGTGCCCGAGGTTGCCCGTGCCCATCACGCCGGCGCCGATAAACCCCATGCGGATGCGGCCGTTGCTGCCGCGCACCCGGCCGGCGAGCAGCGATGTCGTCAGGGCCGCGCCCCCGGTGCGAAGGAAGGCGCGGCGTCCGGGTTCAGTGTTATGGTTCATGGCCTCCCTCGGGACCAACTCAGAAGATAAACCTCGCCGAAAGACCGACAGCCCGCGGCAGGCCGCCGTTGGTGATGGTGCCCACGGCGGCATGCCCAATGGTGGTGTTCGGAATCCCGGGGTTGAAATGGTTCAGGATGTTACGCACCTCCGAGCGGACCTGGAGAGTCTTTCCTTCGCGAATTTGGAAGTCTTTGAAAAGCATCATGTTGACGTTCACGGCTCCGGGGCCGCACATGCCCGGTTCGGTGCGCGAATCGTTGCCGAAAGTGTACGGGGCCGGCTGTGCGAACGCTGTCGTGTCGAACCAGCGCGTGAGGCCACGATTCTCTCCGGATAGTTTGCCATCGCGCAGCCGGTTGGGGCGCGACCCGCCGCTCAGCGAGCCGGTGGTGTTGGTCACTGTGGTCATGACTAACGGCCTGCCGCTGAAAACGGTCGACAACAGGCTCGCACTCCAGCCGCCCAGGACCCCGTTGGCGATTCCGGAGCGGTTCAAAAAGCGCCGGCCCTTCCCCACCGGCATTTGCCATTCGAGACTGTATCCGAGGTTGTGCATCATATTGAAACCCGACACCGACTTCTCCGCGTGCAGGTTAAAGTTGTCCTGCACCGAAGAGTAACCGAGCGAACCGGAACTAAATCCGGAAGCATTGTCAATCGACTTGCTGTAAGTGTAAGATCCCATCGCCGAAAGACCGCGCTGCAGCCGGCGGCGAAAACGCAGTTGCCCGGCATGATAGGTAGAATTTCCCACCGGGCTGAACTGCGCGAAGATGGGGCCCCGGTCCGGATACGGCCGTCGAAGCTGCGCATTGCCTGGCCCCAACTGGTCCGCCGGCACCTGGTTGAGTTGGTAACTGAACGACAGGTGTGTTCCTTTGCTGCCGACGTAGCCCGCCTCCACCAGGGTGCCGGGGGCTATCTCGCGCTGAATGTTGAAGCTCCACTGCTGCATGTACGCGTCGGGGTAGTTCCTGGGAATCCAGGTCGCAGTCACCATCGGCCCCAGCACATATGGCTGATCGGGGTTGATAGCCGGCCCTCCCACCTGTAGCGAATATGGGTATGTCATATTGTCCTGCGTGATGTAACTAAAGTCCCGCCGCCAGGGCCCCACGGGCGCCAAGTCTGCCGTGCCGCTGCCGTTCACGGGGGTGAAGAAAAGCCCGTATCCGCCGCGCACGACGGTGCGCCTGGAGCCAAAGGGGGTGTAGGCGAAACCGATCCGCGGCTGAAAGTCCTTCCAGGCGTAATCAATCAAGCCCCTGGGATTACCGTTTTGCCCGGCAATGAGGAGTTGCCTCGTCCCGAGATCGAATGTGGATTGACGGTCTTTCCTCTCGACGCGTGGCGTGGACATCTCCCAGCGCATTCCCAGATTCAGCGTCAACTTGTTGCTGACGCGATAGTCGTCCTGGACATAGGCCGCGAAAGACCGCATTCGATACCTGAGCGGGTCCCTTGAAAGCAGAGTCACGGTGGAGTTGGTGGGAAGTCCCAGCAGGAAACTGGCAAATCCCACGCCTTCGCGGCTGGTCTGCGCATTCCAGGTCGGCGACGTATCGAAACTGAAGTTCCCCGACGCGGCAAGGCCGGGCGCCCAATTCCAAAAGTCCAGCAGACGGTACTCCCCGCCGAATTTCACCGAATGACGTCCCCTCACCCAGACAAGGCTGTCGGCCCATTGTTGATTGTTGCTCGGCACGATGTCGGAAAGGTTCGCCCCGCCGAAGCGGTTGAGTCCGGAGATGTTGACACTGGGGAACATGGTCGGAGGCAGGTTTTTCAAGCCCAATTTCGCGGGCCAGTCCTGGTTGGAGTCGTCGCCCCATCGTTTGTTGTGCATGCGATAGAACCCGAAGCGCAGGCTATTGATCAGATTCGGGCGGAGCAGGTAGGTGTGCTCAACGGTTGCGGGTTTCGAGACGAAGCGCGCGTTTACAGCGGCGTTGGCCGCGCCGCCGACGAGTCCGGGGAATGGCGGGAGAGTCTCCGATTCCGACCACTGGTACATATAGCGCCCGGTGATACGGCTCCTGGCGTTGAAATTGTGATCGATGCGGATCTGGTAGGTGGCGCCTTTGGAGCCGGGAGTGCCAGTGGCCTGGTAGTTGCTCGGGCCGGAAAGATTCGGTTCCGGGTAGCCGTTGGCAAGCATCTTTAACGCCACCGGATCCATGCGCGACGCGGGGATCCGGTTACCGGCGAACGGATCGCGCGCGTATCCGCCGCCCACGCCTGGAGTCTCATACGTTGTGGCCGGGTCGTAGATGGCTGGCTGGCCGGTGAAATCGCCCGCGCGCATGGCCAACGTAGGCACCGTGGACACGTTCTGCTGCGGCGCACTCCCCCAGTTGCCTGCATAGGTGAAGGTGAAGAACGTGCGGTTGCGGCCGTCGTAGAGCTTTGGCAGCCAAACCGGTCCGCTCACGGTCGCGCCGAAAGATTTCGAGCTGCTCACCGGCCTGGGTACGCCGAACGCATTGTTAAAGTAGCTGTTGGCTTGCAGCACGCTGTTCCCGTATCCGGAAAACGCCACGCCATGGAATCGGTTGGTTCCGGCCCGCGTGATGACGTTGATCTGCGTGACACCGCGCCCGAATTCGGCGCTGTAGGCGCCCGACTGGACCACGAACTCCTCCACGGATTCCAAGGGGACAGTGACGGTGGCCAATCCGTTGTTGGAGTTAGTGGTAGTGGCGCCGTCAACCTTGTAGTCGGTGGTGACATCGCGGCTGCCGTTGACGTTGCCATTTAGCAGACCTTGTATGTTGGCGCCGATACCCGGAACCAGTTGCATGAGGTTCGATACATTGCCGCTGATCGGCAGATTGATGAAGTCTTGCGACGTGAAGCTATCCCCCAGTGCGGCCTGGTCGGTCTTGACTAGGGGCGCGGCGCCGGTTACCGTGACCTGCTCGCTGACGGATCCCAATTCCAGGGGGGCATCCACGCGCAGCCTCTGGTTCGCGCCCAGCGACAAACCGCCGCGAACGAACTTCTTGAAGCCGGAAACCTCGATAGCGACCTGGTAGCCGCCGGGCGGCAGAAGCGGCAGAACGTATGCTCCCGTGTCGTTGCTCGCGGTTTTGTATGGGATGCCGGTGTCCGTGTTGAGCGCGGTGACCCCCGCGTTCACTACCGGAGCGCCAGTCTGGTCTTGAACAGTTCCGACGATTGTGCCGGTGATGTTTTGCGCCGCGCCGGTGACAGCGCAGCACAGGATGAGAATCTGCAGTACGAAGAGCCGCTGTGTCATGGGGCAATCTCCTTCCACTGACCTCTTTGATTGGTCCAGCAAATGAGCTTCACGGAAATCTAACACCGGATTCAAAATTTTGTCAAGGGGGAAAATTGGACCAATTCTCCCCGGCGTCGATCGTTCCCAATTGACAGCCGATTCCTGAGTGGTCTAACATTATCGTCAGATGCCAGCCAAGAAAAACGGCCCTGCCTCTGACGACGGACCGCTGTTTGAGAACGTCATGAAGCAGTTTGAAGACTGCTTCCGCACCAAGCGACTCCGCCCGGGTTCCAAACTCCCGCCCGAACGGGAACTCGCCGCTGAATTCGGCGTCAGCCGTCATACTCTGCGGGAGGTGCTCAAGGCATTGAACCTGTTCGGGATCATTCGCTCCCGCGCGGGTGATGGAACCTACGTGCAGCGTTCTCTTTCCGGGTTGGTCGTCAAAGCAATCCACCTGAGCATTCTGCTCGAGGACGTGGATTATATGGATGCTTACAACACCCGCCTGGCGATCGAGCCCACGCTGGCGCGGATCGCGGCCTCAAACGCCCGCCGCGAGCACATCGAGATGATGCGCCGGGAAATCCACGGAATGGAATCAAACCTCGGAAAGGTAGAGGAATACACACGGCATGAAGTCGCCTTTCACGGGCTGATCGTCACTGCAGCGGACAATCCGATCCTTAAGTCTGTCATGACGGCGGTAGCCGACCTGCTGCTGGAAGCTCGTTTGACGATCACGTACGAACGAGTGGAGCGCGATGATCTGATGCTGCACGTGCGCATCCTGGAGGCCATCGAGGCGCGCGATCCGGAGGCCGCCTTCGCCGCCATGGCCCACCATTTAGCCGTTAATCGCAAGTACTACGACGCATATTTCAAGAAGAAGACGCGAGAAACGGATGCCCAGGACTCGTTAGCCGGACGGGAGGCCCGCGTCGTGACCGGATAGCGTTAGAGGACGGGAGATCCCATGCGCAAGTTCGCCGTTTTGCCATTGCTCGTTTCCAGCGCCTTCGCCCAGCCCGGCGCGCCTTCCGCCGCGCCCGACGCCTCCTGGGCTGATTCCGACCGGTCTGAACCCCGGCATATGCGCTACCAGACGTTTTTCAGCAAGAGCATCGGCGGTGAGGCGAGCTATCTGCTCTATCTTCCGCCGGGGTACGAGGAAGCGCCGCAAAAGCGGTATCCGGTGGTCTACTGGCTTCACGGGCTGAACGGGAGCCAGCGTAGCGCGGCGGGCTTCGTCCGGCATCTGGACGCGGCCATACGGGAAGGCCTCTCGCCGGCCATGATTGCGGTATCGGTGAACGGCATGCGGGACAGCCGCTACGTGGACTCTTATGACGGGAAGTACCCCGTCGAGAGCGTGATTGTCAAAGACCTGATTCCGCATATCGACCGGACCTGGCGCACCAGCGCCCGGCGCGAGATGAGGGCCATCGAGGGCTTCTCGATGGGCGGATTCGGCGCGGCGCGCCTTGGTTTCAAAAATCCCGATCTGTTCGGCCTGGTCACCATGGTCGCCGCCGCGCTGCTAAACGACGAGGATGCGGCGTCCATACTTCCGGATCTGTACCGGAAGAACTTCGGCGCGAACCGCGACTACTACCACGCCAACAGCCCGTGGGTGCTGGTGGAGAAGAACGCCGCGGCGATTCGAGGCCGCATGGCTGTCCGCATGGTGGTGGGCGATCAGGACAAGTTGCTGGAGCGAAACCGCAACTACTCCGCGCTGCTGAAACGGCTCGCGGTCCCGCACGATTACATCGAGGTCCACGGAGTCGGACATGACCGGGTGAAGTTGTACGATCAGCTTGGCTCGGGGGCCTTCGATTTCTACCGCAATAACTTCCCAAGGCAATGAAACGCGCCTGCCTCGTTCTCCTAGCATGCACCAGCGCAGCCAGGAGCAGTTCTTACGACAAGAATCCGCCGAAGTAACGGCGGTTTATCCGCCAGGGGAGAGGTGATACAGTGGACCGCCGCACTTTCTTGAAAGACAGCGCGCTGACCGTTGCCGGCCCGCCGGCGGTGAGTATAATGCTTGCCGGTTGCTTGCAAAGCGCGGCCTCCGCCGCCGAGGCGGCAGCGGAGTTCTACGTCGCACCGGACGGGAGCGATGCGAACCCCGGATCGCTGGCCAAGCCGTTTGCCACGCTCGTGCGCGCCCGCGATGCCATTCGGGCACTGAAGCAATCCGGGCGGATGCCGGACGGCGGGGGCACCGTCTTCGTGCGCGGGGGCACGTATGCCATGACGGCTCCCGTAGTTTTTGAGCCGGGCGACAACGGCACGCCGGAAGGCCACATCAGCTACACGGCATTTCCGGGTGAGACGGCCGTGCTCGACGGCGGTACGCGGATCAACGGTTGGAAGCAGTTGACCGAACCGCTTGCGGACCTTCCGCAAGTGGCTGCGGGGAAGCTCTGGATCGCCGAAGTAAGCCGTGGCTGGCGTTTCCGCAGACTTTACTGGAACGGCAGCCTTCTGCCGCGCGCGTCTGTTCCGGACGGGGATCAATGGGAGAAGTGGCCACTGGCCAAACCCGGCGGCAATGAGCGCCAGATCATGATCCCCGAGGGAATGATCCGGCGCTGGCCATACCTGCCCGACGTGGAACTGAACGTGCTCCCGACCCTCTATTCGTATTGGCAGAACCGAATCCTGCCGGTCGTGCAGACGGACGATCAGACAGGCACAATCACTTTCGGGCAGCGGGTTTCTCCTTCGGATCTTCGCCTGCCGGACAAGATTCCGTTCCGAATCGAAAACACGCTTGACGGAATCAGTCAATCCGGAAAGTGGCGCCTTGATTCGCAAAATGGCCGCCTTTACCTCTGGCCGCCGGACGACGCCGATCCCAGCGAAGCGGAGATCGTCGTTCCGGCGCTGTCCGGAGCCATCGAACTGCGCGGGAATGAGGAGCAAAACCGCTTTGTGAGGTTTCTCGATTTTCGTGATCTCAACCTCACGCACATGAAGGATGTCGCGATATTGATCCGGAGCGCGGAGGACTGCGCGATCGAGCGATGCAAGATCATGAATGCTGCCGGCGACGGGATTCAGGTCCGCCTGTATGCCCAGCGGCTTCGTCTGGCATTCAATGAAATCAGCCGGATCGGGGGAACCGGAATCCTTATAACGGGCTATCCGGCCGGAACCCACCAGGTGAACCGCGATCACCTCATTGCCGGCAATCACCTGCACCACTGCGGCGAACTGAACTGGCGCGGCGCCGGAATATCCCTGAACATGGTGGGGAACAGCACCATCCGGAACAACCTGATTCACGACATGCCCTATGGCGGCATCATGGTCATCGGGCCCAAACTGCGCGAATTCCAGAACCATTGGGGCTCGCACCGGTGGGACGAGATAGGAGAGGGGCCGTTTACCGTGGAAAACATTAAACGGTTCATCCCCGGCTACAACGTTGTGGAGAAGAACATCATCCACGATTTCCATCTCCAGTTGGATGACGGCGGCGGCATCTACATCCATGCCACCCACCACAACCTCATTCGGGATAATCTGGTTTACCGTAGCGCGCGCGAGTATTCCTTTGGCATATATCTCGACAACAACGAAATCGACACGGTTATCGAAAACAATGTTGTCTATCAATGTCCTGACCCGGCTATTTCCGATGGTTCCGTAGGTTCGGCGATCCTGCTCCACGCCAATGGAAGAAACACCGTCCGGAACAACATCCTGGCGGACGGCCACCGGCTTTTCTTTTTCAACAAGAGTTGCGGCGGACAAACCATGACGCACAACGTCCTGCTCTACGGCGAACGGCCTCAGTTGAAACCCAAACCGGATCCAGCCCTGACTCCCCAGGCGGAATTCGATGCGGGCGCTTCGGTCATGGATGACAACCTTTTCTGGGCGGTGGATGATTCAGCCAGGGCCAAGCTTACCTCCCTGCTGGCAGTTTGGCGCGCGCGCGGCGGATGGGACCGGGATTCCATTGTCGCCGACCCCCTCCTGGCGGATCCGGAAAAGCTCGATTTTAGCCTGAAACCGGATTCTCCGGCGTACAAACTAGGCTTCAAGCCCATCGATCTCAGCGATCTTGGGCCGCTGCCACGACACGACACCCAGGGCGGGGGAGCAATGAAACGCCGCCCTTAACACACTGGCCGGCGCTACGGGGCCCGCCCGGACCATCGCTTCGGCCCCGCCGTCACGATCACGATGTGGGGACCAGGCGCGCCTGAAGAGCGCGCCGGAAGAGATGGAGGCACTGTTTCATCCCCGGAGATCCCGCGCGGCATTCGCATTCAACAACTCGTACATTCGTGGCCGCCTCACGCCTATAATTTCCAGATTCCGTATGAAATCGATCCCGGCGAAGCCGTCGTCCGGGTCGAACGCGACGGCCAAAGCGGCAACCGCCTCGGGGTCATGATTCTCGATCGCGCTCCGCGCATCATCCAGGTGGGCGACAACGGGGTCGTTGTCAATCCCGATGGCAGCCTTGCCATCGCGGGAGGCCGTCCCGCCCGGCCGGGTGAAGCCGTGACGATCTATTGCGTCGGCCTCGGCCGTACTAACCCGCCCGCAACCACCGGAGCCGCCGCTCCCGGCGCGGAACCCCTGGCCCGTATCTCGCCCGCCCCCAGAGTGGTGTTTGGCAATGTCTTCAGCGGCCTGATCACTGTTGATGCGCTATACGCCGGGCTCACCCCGTCACTTGTCGGACTCTATCAGGTCAACGTCATTCTCCCGGCCGCGCTTCCGGATGGGGATGTCAACTTGTCACTCGCCGGCGACGGCTATCAAAGCAACATCGTTCATCTCCCGGTCAGGCGCTGAGCACCGCAACCGGGCCGGTAAACCGGTAAACAAGAAGCGCCGCTAGGGTCATTCCCCGGCGGCGCTTCGTGCATTCGCGAGTTTACTTGCTACTCGTTCGGCAGCGTTCCAGCCAGCACCAGGCTTTGATACTGGGCTTTGCTGTTCCTCAGTGCCACCCCCAGCGGGCGGTAAACCCGGAATGCCACGGCGTCCCCGGGCTTCAGCGTCACCTGGATGCCCTTGATGTCCTCGACGGAGGAGACCGGACGGCGGTTGATGGAGACAATCACGTCCCGCTCCATCATTCCGATCTCATCGGCGAACGTATCCGGGTCCACGCGCGTGATCATCACGCCTGCCTTGTTGCCGGTGGGCAAACCTTCTTTTTCCGCCTCGGACAGACTGCGGATCGAGATGCCGAATTTTGCCTGCTGCGCCCCTTCCGCCTGGTGTTCCGGAGCGTCGGGACCTCGTTTCTTGCTGAAGCGGGGGTCATTGGCGAACACCTCTTCACGGTCGGCGATGGTAAGCTTCAGGTCCATTTTCTTGCCGGCGCGATCCACGGTCAGCTTGGCATCCGTCCCGACGGGTGTCTCCGCGACCCGGCCCACCAGATCATCGCCGTCCTTGACGAGCTTTCCGTTGTAGGCCACGATGATGTCATCCGGCTTTACGCCCGCCTTCTCCGCTGGTCCGCCCGGAGCTACCGTATCCACAAGAACGCCGTTGCTCGCGCCCATCGCCTTCAGCACTTCGTTTTGCTTCTCGTACTTTTGCCAGCTCACGCCGATCGATCCGCGGGTCACCTTGCCATTCCGGATGATGCTGTTGTACACCTTCACGGCCTGGTTGACCGGCAGCGCGAACCCGATTCCCTGGTAGCCGCCGTTCTGGGTGGCAATGGCGGTGTTGATTCCAATGACCTCGCCGTTGATGTTCAGCAGCGGCCCGCCCGAGTTGCCGGGATTGATGGCCGCATCCGTCTGGATGAAGCGCTGGAATTGCTGCGCCCCGGCCACGTCGCGACCGAGGGCGCTGACGATTCCGGCCGTTACGGTGGCCTCGAATCCGAACGGAGACCCGATGGCGACGGCCCAATCCCCCACCTGCACGCCGTCCGAATTTCCGATCCGCGTTGCTTCCAGAGGCCGGCCGGCATCGATCTTGATGACGGCAATATCCGTTTCGGTATCCGATCCAATCAGCTTCGCCTTATATTCACGGCTGTCTCCGTGCAGTTTCACACGGATATGATCGGCTCCGTCGATCACGTGCTGGTTTGTGATGATGTACCCGTTCTTGTCGACGATGAAGCCGGAACCGGTCGCTTCCCGTTTGAATTTCTGTTGCGGAAGCCCGGGCATCGCCCGCGGCGACCCGAAAAACCGCCGCAGCAGATCGCTCTCATCATCCTCGTCTTCGTCGGAGCGCGGCCGGCGTCTGCTCGAAGTCTCGACTTTCGGCGTGTAATCCGTGGTGATGAAAACCACCGACGGCTCCAGCCGCTTGGCGAGTTTCGTGAATTCGTTCGATAGCTGGGTTGCCGCGGGGATCACCAGCGGAGTTGCGTCCGGCGCCACCGCCTGTCCCTTCTCCGCGTGTACACCCGTGTTGATGAGCGTTCCAATCAGGATCCCGATGGAAAGCGTGAACATCAGCAGGCTGATGCTCAGAAACTTCTGTTGACGTGCTTTATCCAGGATATTCATATATGTGTGTAATCCGCCTCCCCAAGGGGCTGTTGTTCTTCATTATAATCCGCGCCATCTCCGTGCCTGCGCGCACCGGCGGCGTCCCCCGCCCTTGCCCGGAAGGCTACTCCAGGAGATGCCGCGAAGCGCCAACCGGTTTCAATTCCACAATCAGGACGCCCGCCAGGATGAGAGCCGCCCCGAGCAGAGCCCTTCCAGCCAGGACATCTCCCGCCGCAAAAAACGCCGTCACCGCCGCCGACACCGGTTCGAGAGCGAAGATGAGCGCGGCGCGTGTCGGCGTGGTATACCGCTGCGCCCAGGTCTGTACAGTGAACGCCACCGCCGTGGCCAGCAAACCCGTAATCACCACGCCGCTTACCAACTGCGGGCTCCAGACCAGTTTCACGGGCTCGGCCCAGCCACAGACGGCCAGCGCCAGAAACGCCGTGACCAGGATCTGCGTGACGCTCAGAAGTTCGAAGGACGATACAGGCGACCATCGCCCCAAGACCAGAATGTGGCACGCAAAAGCAACCGCGCAGCACAGTGTCAGCGCATCCCCGTAACCAATGGCGAAACTGTTGAAGCGGCCTCCGGGGTGCGTCAGTAACGCCAGTCCCGCGGTGGCCACCACCACGCCGATGCCTTCGGAAAGGTGCGGCGCCCTCCTATAGACGAGGGCTGACAGGAAAGGTACCAGCACTGTCGTCAGCCCTGTAACGAAGGCCGATTTCGACGGTGTCGTATAGCGCAACCCCAGCGTCTGAAAGAAGTAGCCCAACATCAGACACAAACCCGCGAGGAGCCCGCCTTGCAGCGAAATCCAACGCAAATGTCCCTGCCAGCGCAGCCGGCGGCGGAACATCAGCAGCAGCGCGGCCGATGCGAGGGAGAAGCGCATGGCGAGAAACACGAGCGTGGACGCTTGCTCGATGGCGTTTTTCACGACCACGAAGGTAGCCCCCCAAAGGATGGTGACGGCCACCAGCGCCAGTTCCGAGCGGCTTCGCTCCGGCCAGCCGCTCATGCCGAGAGCAGCAGGCACAGCGTCAGGAGAACACGCTGCAACCCCAGTTCGCGCCCCTCGGGGTCAAACCATTCCTCGGGCGTATGCGCGCCTCCCCCGCTACCCCCGGCCCCGATGGACACCGCCTCCAGTCCCATGGAGAGCGGGATGTTCGCATCGGTCGACGCACAATCGATGTGAGCGCGGATGCCGAGGTGGGCATCCACGGCGCGCAGGTACGGCAAGATCCGCGCATCGCCCGGCAGTCCGCCGCCCGGCCGCGCGCCGATCTCGCGCAGTCTGGCTTGCACTCTTCCCCCGGCCGAGCGTTCGTTCTCCACATCGATGGCTCGTTCCACGGCTGTGGACAAGGCGCGCGCGAGATCCTCGATGCGCTCGGCGTCCTCCGATCGCAGGTCGAGTTTGGCCCGGGCAGAGGAGGGAATCGAATTCACGCTGACCCCGCCTTCGATGATTCCGAAATTGTAGGACGAGCGCGCCGCGCCAGGCCCGTTTTCAAACCGCGCCTCGGTGAAATAGTGGATCGCACGGCTCAACGCATGGACGGGATTCGCATTCCCGTGGTCGCTCCAGGAATGCCCGCCCGGCCCCTGAATGAGAACCTCGAAGCGCCTGCTGGCCAGCGCCTTACATGTGATGTGTTCGGTTCCGGGACCATCGAGGACGAGGTAGGAGCGAATCCGGTTCGCCAGCGGCGACTGCCGGCAGAGAAACCGCATTCCGCTGAGATTGCCTTCGCCCTCTTCGCCGACATTTGCCACGAGGATGAGCGAAGCGCTGTTCCCGGCGGCCACGGGGCGCTCCTTCCAGCAGGAAGCGATGGCCAGCAACGCCGCCAATCCCGCGCCGTTGTCCGATACGCCGGGTCCGTGGAATCGCCCGCCCGGCCCGACGCGCACATCCTCGATGTGGCGCGGCGAGAGCACCGTATCGAGATGCGCCGTGAGCGCCACGAAGGGACCTTCCCGGTTCCCGTCCGGATAGGCGACCACGTTTCCGGCGCGGTCGATCTTTGCATCCCAGCCAAGCCCTTTGAATTGCGCGGCCATCCATTCGGCGCGCTTCTCTTCAAAAAAAGTGGGCGCCGGCACGCGGCATAATTGCAGGTGCTGCTCGTTGGTCCACTGCCGGTTGCGGTGGAAGCGCTGGAAGCATTGCCGCGCGCCCCGAGCCGACGCCAGTTCGTCCACAGCCCTCAGCAGGCGGGCATCCGGCTTTTCATTGAGCTTTCTGAGCGCCTCTAGCGGCAGGGCCATGCGTTAGGTCTGTGCGGTTTTCCGCTGGTGCATCGGCACGAAATCGCGGCGCGCCGCCCCCAGGTAAAGCTGCTTTGGGCGAGCGATCTTTTGTTCGCTATCCAAGAGCATCTCTTCGTAATGGGTAAGCCACCCTACAGTGCGCGGAATGGCGAACATCACGGTGAACATCTCCGAGGGAATCCCCATGGCTTCGTAGATGATTCCGGAGTAGAAATCAACGTTCGGATACAGGCGCCGCTTGATGAAATACTCGTCCTCGAGGGCGATGCGCTCGAGTTCGACGGCAATGTCGATCAGCGGATTGCGTCCGGTAACTTCAAAGACTTCGTCGGCGGCTCGTTTGATGATTCGGGCTCGCGGATCGTAGTTCTTGTAGACGCGGTGTCCGAAGCCCATGAGCCGTCCTTCGCCCGCCTTGACGCGCTTGATGAACTCGGGGATCTTATCCTTGTTTCCGATGGCCCGAAGCATCTTCAGCACGGCTTCGTTGGCTCCGCCGTGGAGCGGTCCGTAAAGGGCGGCCGCCGCGGCGGCGAGGGAGCTGTAAGGATCGGTATTGGCGCTGCCGACGCTGCGCATCGCGGTGGTGGAACAGTTCTGCTCGTGGTCGGCATGGAGGATGAAGAGAATGTCAAGAGCACGCTCCATGACGGGATTGGGCTTGTACTTCACTTCCGTTTTCTTGTAAAGCATGTTGAGGAAGTTGCCCGTGTAGCTGAGATCGTTGTCCGGATAGGCGTACGGCATACCGACGTTGTGGCGGTAGATGAAAGCTCCAATGGTGGGCGCCTTCGCGACCAGGCGGAAGAACTGCTTACGGCGCTTTGCGGTGTCGAAGATGTCTTTCGCCTCGGGGTAGAACGTGGCGAGCGCGGCGACGGTGGAAACGAACATTCCCATCGGATGGGCGTCATAGCGGAAGCCGTGCATGAACTGCTTCACGTTCTCATGGAGGATCGTGTGGTGAGTGATGTTGTGGACGAACTCGCCAAGATCCTCCTGGAGCGGCAATTCTCCGTGGGCCAGCAGGTACGCTACCTCGAGGAAGGTGCAATTCTCCGCGAGTTGCTCGATCGGATAGCCGCGGTATTCGAGGATACCCTTATCTCCATCGATGTAGCAGATGCGGCTCTTGCAGGCCGCCGTATTCATGAACCCGGGGTCATAGGTGCATAGTCCCGCGTCATCGTCCGCCGCCTTGATCTGGCGCAAATCCGTGGCTTTGATCGCCCCGTTCTCTATTGCCACCGTATAAATCTTGCCGGTGCGGTTGTCCGTAATGGTGAGGTTCTGGTTCGACATGCTTGCCGGTTTCCAATTCTATCGTTTTTTCTGGATTGACCCCTGAAGGAGTTTGTCGATTTCGGCGGACAGTGTTTTCACGCTGACGGTCCCATTGTCTGCCTCATCGTGATCAAAATCGTTCCGGATGAATCCGTCTTTATCGAGGAGAAAGAGGTGTGGGAACCGCATTGTGGGGTTCCTGGGAGTCAGTTTCATGTACGAGGCCGTGACCTGGCCGCAGTCGAATAACACCGGGCTGCTGATGCCGTTCTCGCTGACGTACTTGCGGACGTTGTCGATGGAATCCGGCAGGGTCACTACGCTCAGCACCACGACTTTGCCCGCGTATTTCGCCTTGATCTGTTCCAGCATCCCGCCTACCTTCTTGCAGTTCGGACAATCCGTCTTCATGAAGTCGACAATCACGACTTTCCCTCGAAGATCCTGCGGGTCATGTTGCGTCATGCTGCTGTCGGAGAGGGAGAAACCCGGAGCGCGGCGGTTGGAGAGGCCTCCCGAGGCAAAGGCCGGCACGATCAGATACAAGCTGAGCAGGACACTGCAAACAGACCGCATAAACTCCAAGGTAGCACGCCCCGCCTGGCTATCCCTATAGTAGTAGGCAGCATGGAGAACGAACTTGCTGCTCTATTCCTGGGATCCGCCGCGCGGCGGATGGCACAATATATGGATCGGATCCGCATATCCGCCGGCCGGCTGACGGAAGAACAAATCTGGACACGCGGATCGGGCAACGAAAACGCGGTGGGCAATCTTCTGCTTCATCTTGCGGGGAACGTCCGGCAGTGGATTGTCAGTGGGGTGGGCGGGGCGGCGGATGTCCGAAAGCGGGACACTGAATTTGCCGCGGCTGGAGACATTCCGAAAGCCGGGATGCTGGCAACGCTTCAGTCGGCTGTCGATGAGGCGGTGGCGGTCATTGAGGCCCAGTCACCAGGGCAGTTGGCCGAAAAGGTGACCATCCAGGGCCACGAGATATCCAAGCTGGAGGCCATCTTTCACGTGGTGGAGCACTTCGCCCTCCATACAGGCCAAATCATGTACGCCACCAAGCTGTTCACTCACGAGGACCTTGGTTTTTACGGGTACCTGGGCAGCAAGACCCACGGCCGGAAGACTCCCTGATTTCGAGCCATGAACGAAGAGATCACATTCAAGAGCCTGTTTCCCGAGTTCCTCACGATGGCCACGGCCATCTGCCTTTTCTGGTCCACGTCATGGCTCTTCACACGAGCCATCCGCCGCTCCGCGCGGCAGGGCGAAACCGAACCCTCGCCGGGCATGGAACACTGGGCTGGTGAGATCACGCGATTCGCCCGCCGCACCGCCTTCCTTCTCTGTCTTGTCGCGGCCGTACTCACCATGCTCTACGGCGTCGGCATCACGGGGGTTCCCCGGTTGACGTGGAAAGAAATAGCCTTCTGGCTTCACTCCACGGGAATCCCGGTTCTGTTCATTGCCGGGAGCGCTCTCATCCTGCTGCGCGCGCTGCAATTGCTGGTGGCGCGGCTACCGGGCTTCCTTATTCCCACAAACCTCTCCGTGCCGGAACGGGCCGAGCGCGCCAAGCGTGTGGAAACGCGCGGCCGGTTATTCCGCTGGACTTCGAGCGCGGCGGTTCTATCGGTTGCCGCCCTCATGATCCTGCGCAGGCTCGATGTGGATGTCACGCCCATCCTGACCGGCGGAGCCATCGTTTCGGTTGCCCTGGGACTGGGCGCCCAGAACTACGTCCGCGACATCATCGGGGGGCTGTTCTTCATCCTCGAGGACCAAGTCAGGGTAGGCGACGTCGTCAACATCAATGGAAAAGGCGGCCAGGTGGAATCCATCCAATTGCGGACCACCACGATCCGCGGCGAGGACGGCACGGTCCATATTTTCCCTAACGGCAACATCAACGCCATCTCGAACATGACGAAGAATTTTTCCTACTACGTGATTGAACTCGGCATTGCGTACGAGGAGAATGTCGACCGCGTAATGGCGCTCATCATGGAAATCGGCGCGGAACTTCGAAAAGATCCGAAATTTTCCGAGAAGATCCTCGCTCCCTTGGAAATGATGGGTGTGAATGCGTTTGCCGACTCCGCCGTCATCATCAAGTTCCGCATCAAGACAGTCCCGCTCGAACAGTGGGGTGTCGGCCGGGAACTGCGCCGCCGCATCAAGAACACCTTCGACGCGCAAGGCATCGAACTGCCCTACCCGCACATTTCGGTGTACGCCGGCGAGGCCACCAAGCCCTTTCCGGTCAGACAGAACCGCGACGCTCAAGGCGGCCGGTAGCGGAGGCCGGCACGGGCCGCGTTCCTTGATGCCGCGCCACGCTAACGGGACCGCCTGAAACCACGCCCGCGCCTGGCATTGCCGGATGTGTCCTCCTCGAGTTGATCGAAGCGCACCTCGATACCCTTGGCATCGGCTCCGGGTTCAATGACCTGCAGGCGCCGCGGGCGGCACCGTGCGCCTTCTCCTTCGTAACCGGCGTACAGGAAGCGCAAGGCGGCGTTCAGACCCGTGGATTCCTGTTGGATTTCCTTCGGCCGAAGGGCGGAGTCTAATTTTAGCGCGAGCGGGCCGGCGCCGCCGGAGACGCGGAGAGTAACTTCTTCGCCATCCGCATACTGAAGCTTGGAGGACTGCGCCGTCGCGCCGCCGAGAGCCACGCGGCCAAGAGTCTTACTGAGCTGGCCGGCCTCCAGCAACCGGAGCGCTTCCTCGAGCGCGGGCGTGTCTTGTCCCTTGGGCTTCTTTTTCCACTTGTACCCCGCCGCGGTACGGATTACCTCGTACTTCTTTCCGGAGCGCTCCACCCTGTATTTCGTCTGCTCTTCGGATCTCCAGACTTCCAATTTCCAGAGCACGGGAAACGCATCGCCATTGTGAATCTGAAGGGCTCCGAGGGCGTGAATCGGGGCGGCGGAGCGAAAACGGTCTCTCCCGCCCAGCGCCGCCAGCATACGTTCGAAGAGGGCGTTTCCAGTCCTTTCGAGCGCGGGCCGCGAGGGCTGGAAACGGAACGCCACCGTGGTTTCGGCGTCCGCTCTTATGACCGCGGTCTGTTCGGCGCGGGCGGCGGTGTAATCTTCTCTCATCGCGGCCACGGAGACCGTGCCTTCGTCGAGGGCGATGGGGGGCAAAGCACCGGCGCGGGTCGAGCCGGAAGGCTTCCCATTGATGCGCACTTCGCAATCCACCGGTTCGCAGGTGACCAGCAACAGCCCTTCCTTTTTCTTTACCACCGCCGGCGTCGGGGTCCGCGCGTTGCGGATGGCCTCGAGAAGGCGGGGTGAGGCTCCGGCGGTAACGAGTTTTGCGAGGTCGGCCGAGGTCGGGCGCAGCGCAAGGCCGTGCATCTCCACTTCCTTGATTACCATCTCCTGTGGAATTGCCTCCTTGCCGAAGTGATGCAGCACGCGCAGGATGCCTTCCAGGGTAATGTGAGATCCGGGGGATGCGGCGGCGCTTTGATAGGCGGCGCCGCTCGAGGCGAGGCAGCACAGCAGAATCGACAGCCAGCCGGTCAGGCGAAACAGAAGCCCTCCCTCTTTCCAGCGCTTCTTATTTGCTCCAAAGCCCTTTGCGCTTCTTCGATACGTCAAAGTCCGCGTCCCGGACATCGGATGGATTCAACTCCAAGGTGTCGAATTGCAGTTGCACGCCGCGCGGGCCGCCGCCCGGAAGAATCACCTGAGTGTCCTTCGGATAATGGCTTTTCCCTTTGTCGAGATAGTCGCTGAACAATACCTTGCGCCCGTTGTTGAGGCCGGCGGACTCGATCCGGATCTCCTTGGGACGGTTCGCGGAATCGAGGGTGATGATATAAGTGGCCGGACTCCCCTCGGCTCGCAACACTTCGCTTTCCCCCTCTTTGGCCTTTAACCGCGTCACAACCATTTTGAATTCAGGCGCCCGCAGCTTTTCCATGATCCTTGCAAATTCATAATCCTGAAGCCAAACAAGCGCGTCGCCCAAATCCTGGGGCTCCTGTCCTTTCGGTTCCGGCTTCCAGCGGGGCGAATCGGTGAATCCGATTTCGTAGTTCTGGCCGGTCCGTTTCACGCTGAAGCGGGCTTTGTCGCCCTTGATGAGGACTTGAGCACTCCACGGCGTGGTCCGGGTGGAGAACACGTTGATGGCGCCGCTTCCCTTGAGAGCGGAGGCGTTCTTCAGACCTTCCGGTCCTCCCAGCGCGGCGAGCATAAGTTGAAACAATTCGGCGCCGGCGCGTTCGAGCGAGGCGCGGCTGGGTTTGAGATGAAACTCGACTCGCGCCGGCTTGTCTTCGGCGATGACCGCCGCCGCGCCGTTACGGTCCGCTTCGAAGTCGTCCTTGCGCACGGCGACGCGGATCTCGCCTTCCTGCCACGCGCGCGAGAGTTCCCCATGATTCGTGACGCCGATGTGGATGTCGTTGATGGAGACGCTGCAATCCACGGGTTCACAAATCACGGTCAACCGCCCTTCTTTTTTCTTCGGCGGCGGAGGAGGGGTTCCTTCCCTCGGCCCGGGAGGAGCCGGCTTTTCGGCCTTATCAACGGCCGCGAGCAGGAAATCGGGACCGCCGGCCTCTTTGATGGCTGTCAGATCTTCCGGGTTCGGGACGAAGTCGAGGCCTTGCTTTTCGATGCGCTTGGCGAGGCCGATAATGGGGAAGCGCACGGGATCGCGCTTGGCTTTGGCCAGCCAATCGAGGATGCTGCTCAAGGCAATGGGCTGAGAGAGGGCCTGCGGCGCTTGAGCCCGTGCGATGATCGTTACCGCCGGCAGGACGGCCATCGCCAGGACGACAGTCTTCGCGGCCGCGGAGAACCATGAGAACTGTTTGCGATCCTTCATTTGGACAACTCCTTCAGAGCGTTTTGAACAGTGGCTCTCCATGCTCTTGCCCGGTTCGGGTCAATACCCGACATCTTGTTGGCGATTTCGAGCACTTTCTCCCACTCGCCATCCCGATACAATTGGCGGGCAGTCTGCTCCAGTTGCTGGATCTGGAGAGCGCGCTGCACCGACGCCGAATCAGCCGCCAGATGAAGGGCTTTCGTTGCCGAGGATTCCAGGGCCTCTATCTCTTTCCGCAATGTGGCCGCTTCGACGGGTTCCGATGCGCCCGGGACCGGGTTCGGAAGGGCGGTCTTTGCGCTTGCCAGGTCCGCCTTCCAATCCGCTTCGGGCTTTCCGGCGCTCTTTGCCTCATTCGCCAGCCCATAATAAAGCCGCGCGCGCTCGAGGTTTGCCTGATGAGCCTCCGGCGTCCCGGTGAAGCGTTCTGAAAATTGGGTGAGCTGCTGAATGAACCGGCGCCGGTCGCCTTCACTCGAGGTGATGGCCGGCCGGCTCAAGGCGAGCAATTCCCATGCCGTGGCCGCATCCGGGCTGGTCCATTGACCCAGGTCGGCGGTGCGTATGTAGCCGGGCTTGGAGACATCCTTCGCATTCACGTACTGGACGCGGACAAAGGGCTGCTCCCGGGAGCGCAAGCGTTCGAGAAGGTTGACCACGGCGCCTTGCGGCAGGCCGCGCATCGTCTTGCCGCCATCGCCCTGCTGGTCCAGCATATCCGCGCGAGAAGCCTGAACAACGGCCGTGCCGATCGCCTTCTCGACCGGCACGGGCTTCGTGAGCAGGTAGACCGCGGCCGCGCCGATGGCGAAGACCGCCAATCCCAGCACAATGCCAATCGTCATCTGCTTCTGAATGCGAGTCATTTGAATGTGCGCCTTCGACTGACGTTATCCGGAAGCCGCCAAGGCGGCGTTATCGGCTCAAAATCGAGCATATCTCAGTCTTGCTTGTCATGCTATTGGGGAATGTTGGCCTTTCTCTCTTCCACACAAGCAGTCAATCGGAGGAGGATAGAAATATGAATAGTCCCCGTCGAGGCGCACCGCGCCGAATCTTTCTTCAGCAGGCCGCCTTGGCCGGCGGCGCCGCCGCGTTGCCGGCGCAGACTCCCGTCTCCGCGGCGGCCCCCGGGGCATCCGCTCCCGCTGCCGCTCCAGCGCCGCGTATCCAGTTCCCCCGGGTGTTTACGGGCCGCAAGCTGGCGATGATTGCCTTTCCGCTGGGTGGAATCGGCGCCGGTAGCATCAGTCTCGGCGGACGCGGGCAGCTACGGGATTGGGAGATCTTCAACCGTCCTGACAAAGGCAACTCTCCGGCGTATGCGTTCCCGGCGATATGGGCGCGGGCGGGGAGCGGGAAGCCGGTGGCGCGGGTGCTCGAGAGCCGGATTCTTCCGCCGTACGAGGGAAGCTCAGGGCTGGGGTCGCGGAATGTCCCCGGGCTGCCGCGCCTGGCCGCGGCGGCGTTCACCGGGGAGTACCCGCTCGCCGGGATCGAGTTTCGCGATGCGCGGCTGCCGGTGAAGGTGTCACTCGAAGCGTTCAGCCCCTTTATTCCGCTTGATGCCGAGGAGTCAGGCCTCCCGGCGGCGGTGTTGCGCTACCGGTTGCACAACGCAACCAGCCAGCAGGTAAAGGTTTCCATTGCCTGGTCCATCGAGAATCCCGCGGGGAGTCCCGAGCAGGCACCCGCGCGGGGACCGGAGGAGGATTCACGGGTGAACGAATACCGGGTGAACGGCAACCTCACGGGGCTGGTGATGAGCAATCCCGGGCTGGCGAACGAAGACCCTCTGTTCGGCGATTTTACGCTTGCCGCCCTCGCGCCGGAGGGAGCGAAAACGACGATGCTTCGTGGATGGCCGCGGGGACGATGGTGGAACTCCCCGATGCTGTTCTGGGATGACTTCAGAGCTGACGGGGAGTTGGGGCCGGAGCCGGAAGCGCGCAACCGGATTGGAGCGTTGTGCCTCAGTTGCACGCTGGGGCCGGGGAAGGAGACAGCCTTCCCGTTCCTGCTGGCCTGGCGTTTCCCGAACCGCACGCCGAAACGCTGCGGGTGGAGCGCGCCGAAAGGGGAGGCTGATACCGTCATCGGCAACCATTACTGCCGGCGTTTCGCCTCCTCCTGGGATGCGGCGGCGTATCTGGGGGCGCACCTGGAGAGCCTGGAGGAGACGACGCGCAAGTTCGTTTCCGCCTTGCGCGGCAGCACGTTGCCGCCTGCCGTGAAGGAGGCAGCCTCGGCGAATTTGTCGACGCTGGCGACAACCACCTGTTTCCGGACGGCGGATGGGGAGTTTCACGGATTCGAGGGGGTGAATGATCATTCCGGATGCTGTTTCGGCAACTGCACCCATGTGTGGAATTACGAGACCGTCACCAACAGCCTGTTCCCCGCGCTCGCACGCTCACTGCGCAAAGCCTCGTTCGGCTACTCGCTCGATGACGCCGGCGCTATCCATTTCCGGCAGTTGCTGCCGGACGGCAAGCAGCGCTCCGGCTTCGCGGCGGCCGATGGGCAGATGGGGCAAATCATCAAAGTCTATGATGACTGGCGGCTATCGGGTGATACGGCCTGGCTGCGGTCCATTTGGCCGCGGGTGAAAAAGGCATTGGAATTCGCCTGGGCGCCCGGCGGCTGGGACGCGGACCGCGACGGGGTGCTCGAAGGGGCGCAGCACAACACCTACGACGTGGAATTCTACGGGCCCAATCCGCAGTGCGGCATCTATTACCTTGGGGCTCTGCGCGCCGGGGAGGAAATGGCGCGCGAGGTGGGCGATACGGCTTCGGCGAACGAATACCGCCGCCTTTTTGAGCAGGGCGGCAAGTGGATTGATGAGAAGCTGTTCACGGGCGAGTATTACGTGCAGCAGATTCGCGGTGTTTCCCGTGGTCTCATCGCGCCATCTTTGCTCAGCACGATGGGGTCGGAGAACACCGAGAAACCCGCCTATCAGGTGGGGCAGGGCTGCCTGGTGGATCAACTGGTGGGGCAATACCTTGCGGAGACGGCCGGTCTGGGACCGCTGGTGGATCCGCGCCACGTGCGCAAGACGCTGGAATCCATCTATCGTTACAACTACAAGCACAATCTCTACGATCACGACACCGTGCAGCGCACCTTCGCGCTCAACGACGAGCCGGCGCTGGTGATCTGTGACTATGGCAAGGCGGAACGGCCGAAGATTCCATTCCCCTATTACGGTGAGGTAATGACCGGTTTCGAGTACACAGCGGCGGTTCACATGTTGTATGCGGGGATGTATGCGCAGGGTGTGGAGTGCATCGGAAACATCCGCGCGCGATACGACGGGGAGCGGCGGAATCCGTGGGATGAGGCCGAGTGCGGGCGCCACTACGCGCGAGCCATGGCGGCGTGGTCGGGGATTCTGGCGCTTAGCGGATTCCTATACCATGGGGCTCGGCGCACGCTGGCCATCTATCCGAACTCTCCCGCATCATTGTTCACATGCTTCTGGTCGACGGCGTCGGCATGGGGAACGTTCACCATGGACCGCCGGACGCCGGAAACCCGTCTGACCCTGGCGCTGCTTTATGGGCGGCTGCGACTGTTGCAGATCAGCATACCGGGGAAGGCCGGGCGTTCGAGCGCGGCACTCAATGGGAATGCCTTGGCGCACGAGGCCGCGCCGGGCGGGAAGGGGACAGCCATCCGGATGAGGGAGGACATCGAATTGAAAGAAGGAGACAAGCTATACCTGGCGCTGTGAGGAGAGGCCGGGGCTCAGCGGTATGCGTGCGTCCGGGCGCTTGCGGAGTATGGGTTCGACAGGGTAATTGCCTGGGGGCCATAGACGGCCTTATCCGCCCCCTCCAGCACGAGCATACGCTCCTCGTGGTTGAGCCGGGTGAAGCAGCGCTGGAATTCATCGGCGGAGAGTTGATTCCGCGCCAGCGCCTGTACGAGATAGTCTACCTGCCTTGAGTCGACCATTGGTACTCTCCTCTGCCAAATACTAACACTCAGGATAGAACCGGCAATTCCGCAGTTCCATCCAAATGGGAGATGGAAAAAGCCCTACTCCTATCGAGAGTGTGCCTCATGTTTCCAACTGCCCACCATCCCCATATCGGTCCATTCCTATGTGGTACTTAGAGTGGCAGGATCTTGACGGAAGTACATAGTACCAGCTTAGAATTCCGGACGTAGTTCGAGTTTGGACCGGGCAGGGGGGAGAAGCTCCCCCCCTCCGCCGGACCCTTTGCGGTTCTTCACGCAGTGGCTGCCGCCGCTCCGAATGGTTCGTCCGCGCTTCCGCCATAGATTCCGGGCACCTTTGCTCCCATGGGGCGAAGATACGCCGAGAGTTGCCCTCTGTGATGGACGCTGTGCTTGATCATAAAGCCCAGGTAGACGACATTCGGCAGCTTTATTACGCCGAAGAAGTCGACCTCGCGGGCGGCTAACTCCGGGGAGATGTTCTTTGCCGCTTCGAGGGCTGGCCCGAAGTGGCCGTCATGCCAGGCAACGACATCGGCCGAGGTTTGGATGCTCTCGGGGCGTTTGTTTTCCTCCATCGGGAAATTGCCGGCGGCGACGCCTCTCAAGAACCAGACCTCACTCGAGGCGATATGCCAGGCCAGATCGAGGGCGGACATGGAGGTGGGATGTGGCGAATAGCCGCCTTTGTCCGCCGGAACGGCGGCGATGACCTTGCGCGTGGTGGGCGCCTCCATGGCTGCGTCCTGGCAATAGACGTGAACCATCATTTGTGCCTGTTCGGGTGTCATTGACATGCTCCTTGGATATGTGTGGAATTACGCCAGACTACACTTGAGACTAACCCGATTCGCCGGACGGCGCCAGTGGAATTGGTGTTACACTGGCGGCGTTCCGTCATGAAGCTTTCCGAACTCCGAAGACTCACCATCCGCAGGCAGATGCGCATCCGGTTCACCCTTTCCGGAGGGTCGGAATGCCTGATTAACGAACATGGCATCGCGCAGGCGCCGGGCTTGCAATCGACGCCGGATTTCAATCTGGAGCAGGAACTCGCGCAAGCGGCCGCGTTTCGAATCGAGTACGTAGGGGAAGAGGCCGCGAAGGCGCGTGCGCGGGCGGCGACGGCGGAGGATCTGCAAAAGATGATTGCAGCGGTTGCGCCTGGAGCGGCGGCGCCGGAGCATGAGGAGTAAGGGCGTGCGCCAGGGGCAACAACTTGAGGATTCGGGTATTTCGCTTAGTCTCAATTTCTTCAACATGATGGCTCTTTCAGAAACCATTCGAATTCCGCCCCGCGATCGGCTATCATAGGAACACCAGGAGAACTTTCAGCTGGCAAGCAAACAAGAACTGACGCTGTGTCCGATGGCCCGGCGAAAGGAAAGACAATGGATAAGCTGGCGCAAAACATCCAGGAGGCATTCCTTAACAATGCCCGCAGGGACAAGACATTTCTCACCATCTATCTGATGAGTGGGGTGAAGCTGAGTGGCCGGATCAAAAGCTTCGATAAGTATTCCGTCGTGCTCGAGACCAATAACCAGGAGCAACTGATTTTCAAGCATGCCATCTCCACGGTGGTGGTGCCGAAGTCTGCTCACATCGGCGGTGGGTATATGGGAGCGCAAGCCGCGCCTGTCTCACCCGCGCCGCTGCCACCCCCGGAGGCGGAATAGATCAGAGTTCTGAAAGACACCGCGGGCTCCTCATCGGAACGGACGGTTCTGGTTGGCATCGACTGGAAGGCCCGGACGAAGCCGAGTCATTGCCGGAGTGAGCCTGGGGCGGAAGAATCTCTGGAGGAATTGACATCCCTGGCGGCAACCGCGGGCGCCACCGTGGTTCAGACTGTCATCCAATCGCGCCAGGCTGCCGATCCCGCCACTCTGATCGGGTCGGGGAAGGTTCAGGAGATACGCGGGGTGGTGGAGGGTTTTGAGATTGACACCGTGATCTTCGATCACGACCTGACACCCACGCAGCAGCGAAATCTGGAGAAGGCGCTGGCTGTCAAAGTGTTGGACCGCACGCAACTGATCCTCGACATCTTCGCCTCGCGCGCGCGCACCAGAGAGGGCCAATTGCAGGTGGAACTGGCGCAAATGAACTACCTGCTTCCGCGCCTGGCGGGGCGAGGCGTGCAGATGTCGCGCCTGGGCGGCGGCATTGGAACAAGAGGACCTGGGGAAACCCAATTGGAGACGGACCGCCGGAAAATCTATCGCAGGATCCGGAAGATCGAGGAGGAGTTGGAGGCGGTGAAGGCCGGCCGCGCGATCCAGCGGCGGCAGCGCGAAGAGGTTCCGCTTTCCACGCTGGCGCTGGTGGGATATACGAACGCCGGAAAATCGACTCTATTCAACCGTTTGACGGGAGCCGGAGTGGTAGCCGACGCGCGGCTGTTTGCAACGCTGGACCCGACGGTGAGAAAGCTGCAACTTCCCTCGCGGCGGCAGGTTCTACTGAGCGACACCGTGGGATTTATCCGGAACCTTCCCACCCCGCTGGTGAAGGCCTTTCGCGCGACGCTCGAAGAAGTGCGCCAGGCGGCTGTCCTGCTGCATGTGATTGACATCTCCTCGCCGCTCGCCGCCGAGCATACAGAACAGGTGTTGGAGGTGCTTCGGGAGATCGAATCCGACACCAGCCCGCGGATTCTTGTGCTGAACAAAGCGGACCTTCTTCCCGGCGGCCTCGTGCAGACAGAGACGGCGGCGGCGCGGTTGCTGGGTGAACGCGCCGAAGCGGCGAAGGCGCGCGCCGCGGCCATCTCGGCGCGAACCGGAGACGGGATTCCCCGGCTGCTCGAGTTGATTGACGAGGTTCTAGCGGGTGAGAAGACCTCGCCGTGCCGGTTCCGGATTCCGGCCGGCGACGGCGCGGCCATCAATCTGGTACATGAGCGTGCACAAGTTCGCGAGGTAGTGTATAAGGAGGAGTACTGTCTGTTGACCGCGGATGCGCCGGAGTCGTTGCGCCGGCGTCTGAGTGAGTTTGTGGTCGAATGAAATCAGGGCGGCATGAACGTTCCCAATAGCCTGACCCTTTTACGGATATTTTTCGTTCCACTGCTGGTGGCGGCGCTGGTGGCCGAAAGCCGTACGATCGCGGTGGGCGGCTATGTGCTCCGCAATGAGCACATAGCCCTTGCCATCTTCTGGTGCGCGGCGGCGACGGACCTGCTGGACGGCTACCTCGCGCGGCGGTGGAAGCAGATCACGACGGTGGGGACCCTGCTCGATCCCATAGCCGACAAACTGCTGATCAGCAGCGCGTTGATTTCGCTGGTCCAGGTGAAGGTGATCGCCGGGTGGATGGCGATTCTCGTGATCGGCCGCGAGTTCGCGGTGACGGGCCTGCGCGGCATCGCGGCGACGAGCGGCATCACGATCAAGGCGAGCGATCTCGGGAAGACCAAGATGCTCGCGCAGGTGATCGCCATCTCGCTGCTGATGGTGAGTATTCAATATCGAGAGATGTACTCTTTCGCGATGCTGTGGATGTGGGGGGTGGTGTTCTTCGGCGTGGCTTCGGCTGTTCAGTACTTTCTCAAGTTCTGGAAACTGCTGGATCTTGACGTCAAGACGCGGCGCCGGCAGGAGCTTCTGAGGCTCGACCGGCAGCGGCGGCGGGCGGCAAGGGCGACCCAAAGGGATGCGGCGCGTCAGGCCAGGGAAGCGTCTTTGAGTGGCAATCGTTAGAAAGGCCGGGGTTTACGATCTCTTCCAGCAGGCGTTGCGCCGCGGACGCGCGATGCGAGGAGCGATGGGGCCGCTGATCGAGGAAGAGGGGGTGTGCGCCCGCTATTGCCTCGAATGCGATTCGGGCGCCGTGGTTTCCGCCGAATACCAGTGCACGACGTGCGTCACGCTGGTCGCGTTTTGCGAGCACCTGCGGCAATGGGCTCCCGGCCATACAATCGAGGAGGCCGCGGCGCTTGAATATGAGGAGTTGCTGGCGCTGTTCCCGGAAGTTCCGCCGGGACGCAGAAACCGCGCCAGGCTTGCGCTTCGTGCACTGCAAGCGGCTTTCCCTTTATGATAAAGGGCATGAAAGTCGCCTATATCTTTTCCACGCAGGGCCACTCGGTCTCATATAAACTCGGCAAGATGATTCTTCCGCAACTTGAGGAGGGGAGACACGGGGTGGACGTGGCGGGTATGTTCTTCTTCGAGGACAACTGCTATGTGCTGACGAAAGGGAACCCGATTGGGGAACGGCTTGCCGCGGTGGCCCGGAAGACCGGGATGCTTCTGATGTGCTGCGACCAATGCTGCTATGAACGCGAGATCGCCGGCAAACTGATCGACGGAGTTCCGATCGGATGTTTTCCCGATCTATACAAAGCGCTTTCCGGAAACATGCCGGACCAGGTCATCACACTCTAGGCGCTGTTGCGGTAGAGCGCTCCCGCCACGTGGTACTGTGAAGTTTTCATGGAGCAACCCAGGTCTACTTCCCGAGTCCTCATCGTAGATGACGAAGAATCGCAGCGGAGCGCGCTGGCGGCAATGGTCGCCTCGTGGGGCTTTGCCACGGTGACCGCCGGAGACGGCGTGGAGGCGCTCGAGAAGCTGAACGAATCCACGCCAAACGTCCTGGTGACGGATCTGATGATGCCGCGGATGGACGGGAAGTCATTGTTGCGGCAGATGGCGGCGCAGGGGCTGAGCATCCCGGCGCTGGTATTAACCGCGTTCGGGAACCTGGAGACGGCGCTCGAGACGATTCACGATCTGGGGGCCTACTGGTTTCTCGAGAAGCCGATTCAGCCCCGGGAGCTTCGCATGCTGCTCGAGCGGGCGACGGCGCAAAGCAAGTTGGCTGAGAAAGCGACACGGCTCGAGCAGCAACTGAGCTATCAGGGTGTTCTCGGCGAACTCGTGGGCGGCTCACGGTCCATGCAGCAGGTGTTTGCCCTGATTCGCCAGGTGGCTCCCAGCCGGGCGGCAGTGCTGGTGACGGGCGAGAGCGGTACCGGCAAGGAACTGGCGGCGCGCGCCATTCATGCCCTCAGCCCGCGCGCGGAGGGTCCGTTCGTCGCCGTCAACTGCGCCGCCCTTCCGGAGACCCTGATTGAGAGCGAACTGTTCGGGCACGAGAAGGGCGCGTTCACGGGCGCGCTGGAACGCCGCGCGGGGTGTTTCGAACTGGCGCACGGCGGCACTCTGCTGCTGGATGAAATCGGCGACATGCCGTTCGCCACGCAGGCGAAACTGCTGCGCGTGCTTGAGGATTCCAAGGTTCGCCGCCTGGGTGGAAAGAGTGAGATGACAGTGGACGTGCGGGTTGTGGCGGCAACAAACAGACCGCTCGAGGAAACGATCAAGAAGGGCAATTTCCGGGAAGATCTCTTTTACCGGCTGAATGTCTTTCCGATTGTCCTGCCGCCTCTGCGCGAGCGCAAGGATGATATTCCCCTGCTTTGCTCCACACTGATTCATGACTTGAACCGCAAGCATGGATGCCACGTGGCGGAGTTGTCCGGGCAGGCCGTGGAGCGGTTGATCCAGCACTCCTGGCCGGGCAATGTGCGGGAACTGCGCAACGTTCTCGAGCGCGCCGTGATTCTTGCCGGCGAGGGAAGCATCGGAGTAGCGCATCTGCCCATGCAATTCCAGGGCACGGAGAGCACGCATGCCGCCGTTGATGCCGGCTCCGGCTCGCTGGTATCGCTCCCCGTGGGGATCACGATTGATCAGGCGGAGCGGGCTCTGATCGAGCTTACGCTGCAGCACACGAAGAATAACAAGACACGCGCGGCCGAAATTCTGGGGATCAGTCTAAAGACCCTATTCAACAAGCTGAAGGGCTATGGCGGGCCGGACTCCGAGGAAACGAATGCGAACTGAAGGACAAAGAAGAAGGGGTTGGTCCGCCGCTTGCATGGCGAACTCGTAACGAAATGTCGCTGAGAACGCGGCTTCTGGTCCTCATCGTCCTGTTGGTCACGGTCATTGTGACCCTGCTGTCGGCAATGAATCTGGACAGCATGGTGAGGAATTGGTCCACGGGTGTCATGGAGCGATCGGAACTGGTGGCCCGGCAGGTGAAAAGCGTGGTGCTGGCGCGCATCGGCGAGCGGACCGCGCAAGTCATTCCCCCACCTCGCACGCTCGAAGAGAACAAGCTGCTTTGGGCGCGGATCGTTTCCAATGACCAGGAACTCGAGGAACTCATTCGCGCGACCATGACGAATGCGAGCATGATCGTGGAGATCAACGTATCGGGCGAACTTGGAGAGATCCTGGTGACCTCGAATCCGAGCCGGAAGGGGAAAATCATCCGGAACCTGCCCTCGTTCGAGGAATGGAGATCGAGGGAGGTGACGGACAGGCTGCTCGAGTTATCGCGCGGGCAGCAGGATTATGAGGTTACCCTGCCGCTCGGAGTGCCACAACAGAAGTTGCCGATTTTCACCATTCAGGTTGTGGTGTCGAGCGTCTTCCTGCGGGACGCCATTCTGCCGCAGGTGTACAGGCTCGGCCTGGTATCCGTGGTGTCGTTACTGCTCTCCATTCTGCTCGGCGCGTTTTCCGCCAATCTGGCAATTGGGCCGTTAACCAGCATCAGCAAGGAACTGGACCGCATTGCGAGCGGGAGCCAGAACCGGGATGAGAAGGAAGCGCTGGGGAAGACGCGGGAACTGGCGATCGTACAATCGAAGCTGAACCTGCTGGGGCAGCAGATTCGCGGCGCGCAGGAGGATGCCACGCACATGCGGAGCAATATCGAATCGTTGATGGCCCGCATGGATGACGCGGTACTGCTGTTCGACAAGTCGGATTATCTGATCATGGCGGGGCCGGCCGCGGAGCGGATGCTGGGCGTCAATATCGCCAAAATGACGGGTAAGAATCTGGAGGAGATATTTCCTGCCGCGTCGCCGCTTGGAAGCGCAATCCAACAGTCGATCCGGCTGGGGAAATCGGCGCACGATTACCTGGTGAATCTGGAAAGGGAAGGGAAGCCGGGCGCGCGGTTGTTGATGAGCGTGGACCCACTGGCGGACCGCAGCGGAACGCTGATCACCCTGCGCGATGCGGAATCACGGCGGCAACTGGCGAGCCAGATCGACATTTCGCGCAGGCTGGCGGCAATCAGCCGTCTCACGGGGGGGGTGGCGCACGAAATCAAGAATCCTCTGAATTCGATCGCCCTGCGGCTGGAACTGCTGCGGAGCCGGTTGGCGGAGCAGCACCCTGATGCGCACGGGGAGATCGACGTAATCTCACAGGAAATCCGGCGGCTGGACCGGGTGGTAAAAACGTTTCTCGATTTTACGCGGCCCGTGGATCTGGCCGTGGAGGAAGTGGACCTGGCCGCGCTTGCCCGGGAGGTGACCTCACTGGTGAGGCCTCAGGCGACGATGCACAAAGTAAATCTACAGTTTTCGGCGGAGCCGGAGAAAATCGTGATCCGCGGCGACCGCGACTTGCTGAAGCAAGCCATTCTGAACGTAGTGATGAACGGGATTGAAGCGATGCGGTCGGGAGGCAATCTGGTAGTGAAGGCAAGGTTGAGCGCGGAACACGGAATCCTGACGATTCAGGACGACGGGCCGGGGATTTCAGAGGGAAACAAGAACAAAGTATTCCAACTCTACTTTACAACCAAGGAGAAGGGTTCCGGCATTGGACTTGCGATGACCTTCCGGGCAGTTCAGCTTCACAATGGTACAATCGATTTCACCAGTGAAGCGGGCAAGGGAACCGTGTTCCGGCTGCAGTTTCCGGTGTCAGCCCAATTTGCCTGATCGCCGGTATTGGATTCCATGACAAGTCGTACCAGTTGCTGGATATTCGCGGCGGCCCTCGCGGTGCTGGCGCCGGCTTGTCACAGGAAACATCCGCGTCCTCCTCCTCCTCCCGCTCCGGTAGTGCTGCCCCCTTCGGAACCGCCGAAGGAGGTGCCCTCTCTGCCGTCGGCTCCAAAGATCCAAACTCCGCCGCCGGGACAACCTCCGGTGAATGTCAAGGTGGAGGCTCCGCCACCCCCGGTTCCTCAGAAAAAGCGCCGTACGAGAGGTTCCAAGAAGGCCGAAGCGAAGGTAAGCGAACCTCCGGCAGTGGAGAATACGGCTCCGGCCGTCCAGGCACCCGTCGCGACGCCAAGGCTCGGACAGATTCTCACGCCCGAGGAGTCGAAAGATTACAGCCGGCGGCTGGAGACGGCGCTCGATCGTGTGAAGAGCGCGCTGGTAATCATCCAGGGGAAGAGGCTGGACCGGCAGGATAAGGAAACGGCGGATCGGATCAGGAGCTTCGTGGCGCAGGCGGAGCAGGCGCGGGATCAGGATCTCGTCAGCGCGGTCAGCCTAGCTGAACGAGCGGACCTTCTCTCGCGGGACCTGCTCGACCGCCTACGCTAATGGGCAGAGGCGTGAGGGAGGAGACGCTACGCTCTACCGCAAGTGCGCCGAAGTGAGTGCGGAGGAAGGCTCGACCTCCGGCGCGAAGAGACGAATTTCAACCCGGCGGTTCTGCCGCCGTCCATCAGCCGTACGATTGTTGCCAACCGGGGCGGTACTGCCGGCTCCGATCAAATGAACGGTGCGCAGCGGCACCTTCCGTTCCGTGGTCAGGTAGCGGACAACCGATTCGGCGCGGCGCTGGCTCAATAGCAGGTTTGCGGCCCGCGAGCCTTGGCTATCAGTAAATCCTTCTATTTCAAAAACAAACTTCTTTCTTGAAAGCGCTTCCTGAGCAATTTCATCGAGCGACGACTTATCATCGTCATCGAGGTCGCTCTTCCCGGTGCGAAATAACACGCTGGCCGTCTTTGCCAGTTTAAGATTATCGATCGCATCCACATACTGCTTCAATTGAGTGGTACGCGTTTCGGTAAAGGCGCGGTTTTCGGCTGCCTGCTGCTGAGCCTTCCGCGCTTCATCGCCGGCTAGTTGTGTCTGCGAACTCACCTGATCGAGGCGTTGCGAAGTTTTGGAGAGGTTGGAATCGAGATCGAGAACGCGCTCCCGGGTCTTGTTCAGATCCCCTTCGAGCGTATCGATAGTCTTCTCCTGCTCGCTCGACTTGCGCTCCACCACGGTAACCCGCTGCTCCACCGGGTGGAGCCGATTCGTAACGAACTTCCTGGTGGCGCACCCGGTTCCGAGGACGCTCAATAACACGGGCGCCGAAATGGCAATGGCGGCGCCGTAATGGATAGACCTCATGCTCTTATCCCTCAGACAAATCGATTTGACCGACGAGTTCACCGGCGGCGGCAACGCTCGGAGGGAGACGTTTCAGGGAGCCGCCACCGGCAAACGTGCCCGCGGGAGAGACCACGGGAGGCTGCGACGGAAGAAACCGGATCGAGTAAAAATTGCCGGGAGAGGAAAATTTTCCTGCTCATGCTCTAGCAGAAGTACCCGAATTTGAAACTCTGACTCCGATCCAACCGCATCTGAGTGCAAAAGAAGCAATCGGCGGGCCAATTCAGCTAATCTCCAGGCGGGAGAGTTTCGCGCGGTTATCAACACTTTCCTTCTTGGACACCGCCGTTTTCCCGCTACCGAGCCACGTGGACCTGTGGGTGGAGTCCATCGTCATTCCGCTGGCCGTTTGGATCCTGATCAGTGGGCTGGATGACGTTTTCGTAGACGCAGTCTGCCTGTTCACCTGGTTTTCCCAAGGCGCTCTGATTCGTCCGACGGATCAGGCCGCGGAGCGGGAAGCGGCGCTTGCTTCGCCGCAGAAGAGGATCGCCGTTCTGGTTCCGCTGTGGAAGGAGGATGGGGTGATCCGGCAGATGGTGCGGAACAACGTGTCGAGAATCGAGTATCTGCGATACGACTTTTTCATCGGCGCCTATCCGAACGACTTGCCGACGCTTGATGCCGTACACGAAATCGAGGCGTGTTTTCCAAATGTTCATATCGCGGTTTGCGGTAACAACGGGCCTACCTCGAAAGCCGATTGCCTGAACTGGATCTACAAGCGCATGCTCGACTTCGAGGCGCTTCATCAGGACCGGTTCGAGGTTGTCATCACCCATGACGCGGAAGATGTCATCCATCCCGAGGCCCTGCATTGGATCAACTACTACTGTGACGTTTACGACATGGTGCAGGTCCCGGTTCTTCCGCTGCCGACTCCGATGAGCCACTGGACTCACGGACTCTATTGCGATGAGTTCGCGGAATTTCAGACAAAGGATATGCCGGGGCGGCAGATTCTGGGCGGGTTCATCCCGTCGAACGGAGTGGGCACGGGATTCACGCGGTGGGCTCTCGATCAACTGGCCGCGCGGGATGGCCGCATCTTCGAGCCGGAATGCCTGACCGAGGACTATGAAAACGGACTGCGGCTGCACTTTCTCGGCTGTCCACAACTGTTCATGCCCCTACGGTTCCATCATCTGGAACCCATGGCGACCAGGGAGTACTTTCCGCGGACGGCGGCGGCGGCCATCCGGCAGCGGACCCGCTGGGTTACGGGGATCGCGCTCCAAAGCTGGCAGCGGCACGGGTGGCGCGGCGGCATTGGCACACGCTACTGGCTGTTCCGGGATCGTAAAGGCCTAGTTGGGAATCCGGTCAGCATGCTGACGACGCTGCTGTTTTTCTATGGGCTCATTACGCTGGGATTCAGCCGCATGGCGGGCGCGCCGTGGGGGCTGGCCGCCATTGGAGAATCGGCGCGGATGCCGTGGCTGCTGGGCTCGACGGCGACGCTGCAATTCGTCCACCTGGGGGTGCGCGCCTGGTGCACCTCGCGGGTGTATGGCTGGCGGTTCGCGGCAGGCGTACCCGTCCGCGCCCTCTACGGCAATTACATCAATTTTCGCGCCACGGCGGGCGCTCTCTACAGGTACACACTCTCGCGTGTGCGGAGAAAGCCACTGGTATGGCTGAAGACCGACCACAGTTATCCGGTTCTAGCGGCGGTTGCCGAGCGGCGTCCGATTGGCCAGATCCTGATCTCGGCCGGGCGGCTGACCCTGGAGCAACTGGAATGGGCGCTGCGCACGAAACCGCGGAATCAGCGGCTTGGCGAGTATCTTGTCGCTATGCGGATGGTTACGGAAGAGCAGGTGTATCAGGCACTGAGCCTGCAATCCAGCCTGCCGTTCAGCCAGATCGACCCCCGGCGTATCCGGCGCGGAGTCGCGCGGGCGCTCCCGGCCCGCGTACTCGACACCTGGCGGGTGCTGCCGTTTCAGGTAGCCGGGGGATATCTTTTTCTGGCTTCCGCTGAACCGCCTACCGAGGAACTTACGCGCGAACTGGCGCGGTTTACAAAGCTGATGCTTCGCTTTCAGCTAGTGACGGCAAGCAACCTGGAGAGGCTGCGCGCGGAATTGCTTTGAAACGAGGAGCGGCAGGAAAGAAAAAGGTTCCAAGTGACCCGCTTCCCGGCGATGCTCAACCCGCCGTGCATGCCCGGCGTGAGCGTGGCGGATTGCCTAGCGGGGCAGCGTCTCCTTTGCTCGACGCGCCCGTTTTCGCCGAACGCGCTTCGCCGCGAGGAAGTCTGCCAGCCAACCAGACGAATCCGAAGAGTGGCTGCTCATACCGGCTTTTCGCTCCTCCGCATGGACTTCCCGTCTCCGGGTCGCCCAAGCGGGATCTCCGCTCCTGGCCTGATATTTCGCCTGCCACAGCCCGTCAGTGAGCAAGCCCGTTCGGTCATCCCCTCCCGGCCTCGACCGTTTCCGGTCTCGGGGCCGATCCGCGGGGATTCCCCGTTGCCTGTTCTGAACGAACTGTTTCCCGCCTCTCCCTCCACCGCCACTCCCCTTCGGGACTTTCATCCCTCGGGATCCTGGCCTTCCGGCCCTGCGGCCCTCTCGGGTCGCATACGCGCTCGATGAAGGCACTGGCGGGAACGCTTACCGGTGGAAGCCGCCCGATTTTCTTTCACTCCCCTTCAGCGAGCAATTGGAATGCGCTGTCGGATCATCGTTCCGGAATCGCTACGGCCTTACCAGCTTCGCCGTTCCGTGTGCCTCTTGGAACCAACCCCATCTTGCACTGCGGGAGGCGCTTGCGCAAGGGAAAAAACGCATCCGGCGATATGTTTCCACAGTTTTTTATCTTACTTATTTGCATTCGGATACGACGAAGTGGCGGTGAAAATCCTGTGAATAAAACGCTCTCCAAGTGAAATGTTTGCCGGCGGCGGAGACGCATCTAGCGGGCTCGGAATAAGAGGATTGTCGCGTCTACCCAACCCGGCATCCTCGTTGCCGGCGCGGGCGTGCCGGCGCCGGGGCGGAGTACGAAGAACCTGGTGAATGGCACGATTTCGGAGAGGCTGCGAAGGTTCTCACGGCCAGTTTGGGAATGGATTCATCCGTCGACCGCGGGAGTCCTCGATCAGGGCGTCAATGCGGGTTCTCCGCCGGTACAACCGCTCGAGCAGTTGTTCCAGCAACTCCCTGTCGCCGTTCAGCCACCACTCGGGAACCTGGCGGTAAGCGCGATCGAGAATCTCCGGCGGGAAGTTCCTCACCATGTCAAGCCATGGCTGAAACGAGTCCAGGCCCCGGATGTTCTCGTAAACCAGTTGACGGCAGTAGAGACCGGAGAGGGGAGACTCTTCGAGTGTCCAGTTAGGGCCCCCAAAGACGAAGCCGTGGTCCATCATGAGGGCCACGAAGCCATCTTTCCCGGGGCGGCGTTCTGACGCGCCGAAGTCCCGCAATTGGGCGCGGAAGAAGACGCATTGACGAGAGTCGGCATTGTGGGCCCATTTGTCGAAGACCAGAATTCCGGCAAAGTCCCGAAGGTTGCCCACGGTCCGCAGCAACGCATCCGGGAGGTAATCATAGATGACGAATCTGTCGGGGTTGACGGGCATGCGGGAGCCAAAGTGGAGGCCCGGGACGATGGGTTCCGCGCGGCTGCCGATGGAGATAACGGCTTCGGGATGCGCCGAAAGAAACTGCTCACCGAGGCGGATCATCTCGACTTTCGGCGATGGGATCCGAAGGTAGTCCAGCAGGACGCTGGAAACCCATTCATTGACCAGAACCCGGCGGTGTTGCGGGTTCTGTTTCACTTTCACCACGTAGTGGTGGCCGTCGTCCGCGGTGATGAGGTGCGCCTGAGCGCCGCCGCGCATTTTGCGAATCCAGGAGGTGGCTTCGAGAGGCATCAGGGGGAAGCGAAAGGATACACTAATCTCTATGGCTGAAGAAACCACTCAAAGTAATCAGGAATCGAAGGAGGGCCGGGAGGGCGGGCGGAACACCGACGAGG
>JAIXKK010000077.1 GCA_026954325.1 Bryobacterales bacterium
TCGTGAGGGTCATGCACCAGGAGTTTCCTTCCCTTACTTATGACGCCACCATCAAGGTGGAGCACCTGCTTCGCCATCGCGAACATCTCGAGGAACTCCGCGCCACCGGCTGCCTTTTTGTCACGAGCGCGGTGGAATCCCTGGATGACTCGGTGCTGGCCCGTCTCGATAAGGGACATACGCGCGCCGATTTCCTCGAGGTGGTGCGCCTGCTCCGGGAAGCGGGATTGCTTCTGGCTCCGACGTTCATCCCCTTCACACCCTGGACAACCCGGGAACAATACCAGGATCTCTTGCGCGCGCTGGCCGCCGGGCAACTTGTCGAAAACACGTGCTCCATCCAGCTCGCGCTCCGCCTGCTCATCCCACCCGGCTCACGCCTCCTCGAATTGCCGGAGATGGACCGCTACCTGACGGGGTTCGACAAACCGGCTCTGCTCCACCGCTGGAAGCATCCCGACCCCGCCATGGACGTTCTTGCCTCCGATGTGCTCTCGCTCGTCGCGAAAGAGCAGAAGCGAGGCCGCGGCCGGCGTGAAATCTTTGCGAGTATCTGGGAACTTGTCCATGGAGCTCCTCCCAAGGAGGAGTTCGGGCTGCTGCCCCGCGCGGCGATCCCCTACTTGGATGAGCCCTGGTACTGTTGAACGGAGCCCACGGAAGAGCAGGCTGCTCTCATCTAGCTATGTTCGAAGAAAAACACCTCCTGCTGCTTGCAACCAAGGCCGGGTACCAAACACGCATGTTTGCCGAGGCTGCCGGCGCGCTGGGGGTTCGCTGTACGCTGGCCACCGACCGGTGCAATCGTCTCGACGACCCGTGGGGCGATCGCGCGGTGGCGGTGCGTTTTCAGGATCCCATCGGCTCCCTCCCGGCACTCAGTGCCGCGGGTCCGTTTGATGCGGTCACGGCAGTGGGAGACCGCCCAACGCTGCTTGCCGCCCTCTGCGCGGACCATGCCGGACTCCGGTTCCATCCGCCGCACGCCGTCGAGGCGGCGCGCAACAAGTACCTCTCCAAGGAGCGGTTCCGCGCGGCGGATTTGCCCCTGCCCTGGTATGGCCGCTACCGCCTGGAGGAGGATCCTTCCGCCGCGGTGCCGTATCCCTGCGTCTTGAAGCCGCTGGCGCTTTCCGGAAGCCGCGGAGTGATCCGCGCTGATTCGCCGAAGGAATTTCGCGAGGCGCTCCATCGCATCCGCGGGCTGCTCGGCGAGGGCGACATCCGCCGTATGAAGAACGAGCAGAACAAATTTGTGCAGGTGGAACGATTCATCCCCGGTGAGGAATTCGCCATCGAAGGGTTGGTCACGGAAGGCGAAGTGAAAGTGCTTGCCGTGTTCGATAAACCGGATCCGCTCGATGGCCCATATTTCGAGGAGACCATCTACGTAACCCCGTCGCGGCAACCCAAGGCAGTTCAGGATGACATCGTCAAAACCGTGCGGCGCGCCGCCACGGCGCTCGGCCTGCGGCACGGCCCGCTTCATGCCGAGGTTCGCGTCAACTCGGAGGGGGTTTGGATTCTGGAAGTAGCCTGCCGGCCCATCGGCGGCTACTGCGGCCGCACACTGCGCTTTGACGGAGGAATGACGCTCGAGGAACTCATCCTGCGCCACGCCCTGAACCAGGATGTAAGCAACGTTGAACGCGAAGCGGCGTCTGCCGGGGTCATGATGATTCCGGTTCCCAAAGCGGGAATCTTTCGCGCCGCGTCTGGAATCGACGAGGCCCGCGCCGTCCCCGGCATCGAGGACATCATCATTTCCGCCAAACCGGGCCAGCAACTGAAGTCCTACCCGGAGGCAAACAGCTACCCCGGATTCCTGTTTGCGCGCGGAGGCGATCCCTTACACGTAGAAACCTCGCTCAGAAGTGCTCACCGCGCGCTGCGGTTCGAGATTATGACGGAACTCGCCTGAGACTTCAGCCCTTGGTCTGCGGCGCGACGTAGCCAGGCGGAAGGGCCGCTCCCTCACCGAAGAAGTACTGCTCCATCTGCTTCAGGAGAAACTCCTGCGCCTCCGCCGTGCCCAGGTTCAGCCGGTACTCGTTCATGAGTATCTTCATGTGCTCTATCCACATCTTCCAGGCATCCTTGGACACGTTCTCATAGATCCGCTGCCCAAGCGGGTGGTTTTCAAATGGAACCTCGCTCAAACCTACCATTTCACGCTGGAACTTGACGCAGAACACCTTTCGCTCGTTGGGGTCCTGGGGTTCCTTGGGTGCTACAAAGCCGCTGCCACAGCCCATACTGTACTCTCCTGTAGGAAATCTCCTAAACAATTAGAATAGCGCAGCGGCTAACCCCTGCTCGAATAATCCTGCTCTTCACCGGCGTGCCTGCCCGCCATAGCCTCTCGCTTGGCGCGAAGACCCGAGAGGTAATGGGAGAGCGTTGCCGGTGAGGGAGCCCCACGCTCCATTTGCCGTTGCACAAACTTCTGATACCGCCGCAGTGTCTCTTTCTTGTTGCCATCTTTGAGATTGCAATTCTCGATATCCAAGAGAATCTCGATCTCCCAGGGCCGGAAACAGTTGCGGTTGATCGTCCCGCGCAGCAGTTCGTTGATGAGCTTGTTGAACTGGGCCAGCACCAGTTCGCTGTCTTCATAGGGGCCCAACATACTTACCCTCCCCCTATCGGCAGTTCAGTAAGGAATCTTAAGACCATTGGCGGATCATCCCCTCATCAGGCACGCCTGCGGTTTTCCCGAATCCACGACGGGAGAAGCCTTCAGCGGTGTGAGGAATGGAGCGGGAGACGGGATTCGAACCCGCGACATCAACCTTGGCAAGGTTGCACTCTACCAGCTGAGTTACTCCCGCTCAAGCTGGGGAATCTTCATTTTCGTACACCCGCTGCCTGCTGTCAATTGAATCCAAAGGAGTAAGGTTTCAGCCTCCATCGGTGCTACAGTTGTCGAATGGTGGATACGGTATAACTTAATGAAAACAAAGTATTTATATTTGCAAAAAACTGTTGATTCCAACTCCGTTGTTCTATGCTAGACTGTGTTCCGCGGATCTGATGATGCCTGACGGTGCAACACCCCCCTTGGCCCGGAGCTTCAACAGATCTTTCCCTAACTGAGCACGGTCACCTCGGATTTCCACAGCTTGTGGAAAATATGTGGGAAACTCTTGGCCGGAGTGTGTGGAGCAAAAAAGCATGAACTATTGGGAGCAAATTAAACAACAACTTGCCTCGGAGTTGAGTTCTGAAGCCTTCCAGAACTGGGTGAGCAAGACGGCCCTCGACCGCCTGGAGGGACACACTCTCCACGTGAAGGTGCCGAACGAATTCGCCAAGGATTGGCTCGAGGTGGAATATCACGACAAGGTGTGTTCCGCTATCGAAACATCCAGCCTTCCGGTTGCCCAGGTCGTTTATCACGTTGTCCCAGGCTACGTTCCCTCTCAAACTCCATCCGGAGATTCTCACGCCCCCGCGGAACATCCTCCAACCCCAACTCACGGTAGCCAACTCAACCCGAAGTTCAACTTCGATTCCTTTGTAGTCGGTTCCTGCAACCAGTTTGCCCACGCTGCCGCTAAAGCCGTCGCCGGCAGGCCCTCGGGCAGTTACAACCCCCTGTTTATCTATGGCGGCGTAGGCATGGGCAAGACTCACCTCATGCACGCCATCGGCCTGCAACTGCACAGCCAGTATGCCGGAATGCGCATCGTCTACACATCGAGCGAACGCTTCATGAATGAGATGATCAACTGCATCAAGAGCGAACGCATGTCGGTCTTCCATCACTACTACCGCACCGCCGACGTACTCCTGGTCGACGACATCCAGATCCTCGGCGGCAAAGAGCGTACTCAGGACGAATTCTTTCATACCTTCAACGAGCTTTACGATCACCAGAAACAGATCGTGCTCTCGAGCGACTCTTCGCCAAAACACATCCCAGGCCTTGTCGAGCGCCTTCGTTCCCGCTTCGAGTGGGGCCTCATGGTGGACGTTCAACCGCCTGATCTCGAAACGAAGATGGCGATTCTCGATAAAAAGGCGGAAGCCGAAGGCATCCATTTGCCCGAGGATGTCCGCATCTTCATCGCCACCAAGACCAAATCGAACGTTCGTGAACTGGAAGGCGCCCTCGTCAAGTTGATCGCCTATTCCACCATGACCCAGAGCCCCATTACCCTGTCAATGGCCCAGCAGATGCTGAAACACCTGGTCCAGGCCAACGATCGTAAGGTGACCATCGAAATGGTCGTGCGCGCTGTCGCCGACAAACATAACCTTCAGCCCTCCCAACTGAAGCAGAAGACCAACGCCCGCCACATCTCCTACCCCAGGCAGATCGCCATGTACCTGGTGAAGGACCTCACCCAGGCTTCGCTGCCAGAGATCGGACGCGCCTTCGGGGGAAAGCACCACACCACCGTCCTCCATTCCATTCAGAAGATTGAGGACATGCGGCACAAGGATCCTGATTTGAACAAATTAATCCAAAGCATAACCGATTCATTCAGTTGAACTTATATACGTTTTCCACAGACACGGCTCAAGGATGTCCAGTGGAAGACGGGTGGAAAAAAAGCTTCCCTCGACGATCCACACCGGGAGGCGCTTTTTTCACACCGGGCAAAGACAGCAAGACATAGAGTTTTGTATAATTTAGGAAGATACTAACATTTCCACAGCCCCTACGGTTCCGGCTTACATAGATAACAATTGTGATACAGAACCCGAATTGGAGTTTAGGGAGCACAGCAGGCCTATGGAATTCACCGTCAACAAATCCGACCTCGTCAGGGAACTCAATCTCTCCCAAGGTGTGGTGGAGAAGAAAACCACCATCCCCATCCTTTCCAACGTGCTCGTCGAGGCTGTCGATGACCGCGTCAATCTCACGGCCACCGACCTCGAACTCGGCATCCGCTGCTCGTGCCCCGCTCGAGTTGCCAAAGCGGGCTCCGGAACCGTCCCCGCGCGTAAGCTGCTCGACTATGTCCGCCTCCTCCCTGATTCCGGCCTGACCATCAAGGTTCTGGACAATCACTGGGTGAGCATCATCTGCGGACGGTCGCGCACGCGGATCGCCGGCATGTCGCGCGAAAGTTTCCCCGAACTGCCGGAGATGCCGGAGATCACGGCCGAATTTCCCATCGGCACGCTGTCGGCCATGATTGCGCGCACCATCTTTTCCATTTCCGCCGAAGAGACCCGGTTTACTCTGAACGGAGCCTTGCTGCTGCTGAAGCCGGAAAGCCTCACCATGGTCGCCACGGACGGTCACCGGCTGGCGATGGTGGAACAACAAGAACCGCTTTCCGGCGTGGGGAATGCGATTCGCGCCCTGCTGCCGCGGAAGGCAATGGGCGAAGTCATGAAATTCGCTTCCAACACCGATCCTGAAGCGGTACTGCGCTTCGCGAGTGATGAGAACCACCTGTTCTTCCAGCTTGGTGACCGCCTGCTGATCAGCCGCAAGCTGACCGGCAATTTTCCCGACTACGAACGCGTGCTTCCGAAGGAACAGCCCAACTCCGTCACCATGCCTCGCGAAGAACTGCGCGCGGCCCTGGAACGCGTCATGCAGTTCGCCGACGAGCGTTCCCACGCCATTCGTGTCCGCTTCGCCCCGGGCGAGGCCCGTATCTTCTCCTCCCTCTCCGATACGGGGGAAAGCGAGGAGTCCATCAATGTCGAGTACGGCGGCGCCGAGATCGAGATCAGTTTTAATGCCCAGTACCTGCTGGACTTCCTGAGAGCGGTATCCCAAGAGCAGGTGATTTTCCGCTTCAAGGAGGCCAACAGCGCCGGCGAAATGGGCCCGGCGGCAAACGATGGCGGCATGCTCTACCGCTACGTGGTAATGCCCATGCGCATTTGATCCACGTTCCCGGAGGTTCAATTGCGAAGGAGAATTTGTGAGTACGACTGAAGTTTACGATTCCTCGAGTATCCGCGTGCTGGAAGGGCTGGAGGCCGTCCGCCTCCGCCCCGCGATGTACATCGGCTCCACCAGTGAACACGGCCTGCACCATCTGGTTTATGAAGTAGTCGACAACTCCGTCGATGAAGCGCTTGCCGGGCATTGCACGGAAGTTCATGTCACCATCCACATCGACAATTCCGTCACCGTGATGGATAACGGCCGCGGTATTCCGGTCGACATCAAAGAGGAATTCGGCGTTTCCGCCGCGGAGATCGTCCTGACGAAACTCCATGCCGGCGGCAAGTTCGACTCGAACTCCTACAAAGTCTCCGGCGGCCTGCACGGAGTCGGCGTAAGCTGCGTCAACGCTCTTTCCGAATGGATGCATCTGGAGATCTGGCGCGACAAGTACACCTGGGAGCAGGATTATGAGCGCGGCATCCCCAAATGTCCTCTCACGCGCGCCGGCAAGGCTGGTTCCAAGACGGGCACCAAGATTACCTTCAAGCCGGACGGGACCATCATGGACGCCACCACGTTCAACTTCGATACGCTCGCGCAGCGGCTGAGGGAACTTGCTTTCCTGAACAAGGGTCTTCTCATCACCCTCAACGACGAGCGGGAGGATCCCGTCCGCAAAAGCGAGTTCCACTACGAAGGCGGCATCTCTGAATTCATCAAGCATCTCAATAAGGGCAAGAACGTTCTCCATGAAAAGCCCATTTACTTCGAGGGCGAGAAGGAAGTCACCAATGGAGTACTCGCCATGGAGGTCGCCCTTCAGTACAACGACGGCTATTCGGAAACCATCTTCAGCTTCGCCAACAACATCAACACCGTCGATGGCGGAACCCATCTGAGCGGCTTCCGCAGCGCTCTCACCCGCACCATCAACGCTTATGGCCAGCAGGCCGGCATGTTCAAAGACGTAAAGGAGAACCTCTCGGGCGACGACGTGCGCGAAGGTTTGACCGCCGTGGTCAGCGTCAAACTCCCGCAGCCTCAGTTCGAAGGCCAGACCAAGGGTAAGCTGAACAGCGATATTCAGGGCCACGTAGTCGCCCTGATCAATGAAAAGCTCGGCGAGTTCTTCGACAAAAATCCCGCCACCGCCAAGCGCATCGTCGGCAAGGCCATCGAAGCCGCCCGCGCCCGCGAAGCCGCCCGCAAGGCCCGGGACCTCACCCGCCGCAAGGGAGCCCTCGATTCCGGAGGCCTGCCCGGCAAACTCGCCGACTGCCAGGAAAAAGATCCCGAACGCTGCGAACTGTTTCTTGTCGAGGGCGAATCCGCCGGCGGCACCGCCAAATCCGGCCGCGACCGCCGCTACCAGGCCATCCTCCCGCTTAAAGGCAAGATCCTCAACGTCGAAAAGGCGCGTTACGACAAGATGCTCAGCCACGAGGAAATCCGCGCCATGATCACCGCCATCGGCACCGGGATCGGCAAGGATGACTTCGACGCCGCCAGGCTGCGCTATCACAAGATCATCATCATGACCGACGCCGATGTGGACGGCTCCCACATCCGCACCCTCCTGCTCACCTTTTTCTTCCGCCACATGCAGGAGCTGATCACCCGCGGCCACGTGTTCGTCGCCCAGCCGCCGCTCTACCGCATTAAGAAGGGCAAAAACGAAAAATACATCAAGGACCAGAAGGAGTTCATGCGCGAAATTCTGCGGCGCGCCACGGAGAACGTGGTGGTGGAGCTCCCGGACAAGTCCCGCCTCGAAGGCGGCGAACTGCGCAACTTCCTGATGCTGCTCGACGAGTACCAGCAGATTACGCGCCGCGTGGACCGCTGGACGCGTGATCCGCGCGTGACCGACGTTCTCGGCGCCCCGGCGCTCAACATCGACACCAAGGCCGATTTTGCGGAAGACTCGAACGCCGAGGCCCTCATGAACATGCTTCGCGAGTTGAAACTCGAGCCCACGATAAGCCGGGACGAAGAGCATTCCGCATGGATGGTCTCCTATCGCGATCAAACCCGCATGGAGCGCCACATCAGCCTCGAACTCGCCGGCCAGCCCGAATACCGCCGCATGCGCGCCATCGCCAAACAGATCGCGAAACACAACCAGCCTCCGTTCCTGGTCATCAAAGACACCGCCCGCGACTCTCAGGCCAATTGGCGGGATCTGCTCACTTTTGTAAAGAACGAAGGCATGCGCGATTCCAATGTCCAACGCTACAAGGGGCTCGGCGAAATGAACGCCGGGCAGTTGTGGGAAACCACCATGAACGCAGAGGAGCGCACCTTGCTCAAGGTAACTCTCCAGGACATGGTCGAGTGCGAGGAAGTCTTCTCCACTCTCATGGGCGAGGATGTGGAAAGCCGCCGCAAGTTCATCGAAGAGAATGCGCTTGACGTGCGCAATCTCGATGTGTAGCGGCCCTCAGCGCTTCTGCCTCAGCAACTCGGCGATGTCGTAAAATTTCCTGGCAATCCCGCGCGCCAGCCGCTGGCCGTAATCTCCCAGCGGCTGGTCGGTGGTCACATACGTCCACGTTGCTCCGCGCTCGAAGGCGTCCGGCATACCGTGCTCCGCCGGATTTGTAATCGCCGCCTCAATCCCCTGTTCCACTTCCCCGAAGTTCGCCGCCGCGTCGTGCACGAAAGTTTCGAACGGATTCTTCCCCCCGAAAGAAACCCAGTGGATGCCTGATTTCATCTCCGCAATGTCCGCCAGGTAGTCCGACCACAACTCGTCGAGCTTCAGCAGCGCCGCCCGTGGATTTTCGCATTCGCGCACCCCATGCAGCACCGCGCTTCGGATCCCGTGCACCATCCGCCGCTGGCTCTCGATCAGGCTGTCGTACTTCAGCAGCGTCTTGCGAATCTCCAGGTTCTCTCCCTCGATAATGCGCTGGAGGTGGTCCATGGCTTCGGCGGGATGCTCGGTTGCGTTCAGGATGGAAGCGAGCCCGAACCGTATCATGAGGTCATCTTCGAGACTCAGGAAGAATCGCGATTCGCCGGGATCTCCTTGCCGCCCGGCTCGTCCGCGAAGCTGTAGGTCGATCCGCCGTGCTTCATGCCGGCACGTCCCGATCACCAGCAACCCGCCCAACTCCGCCACTCCCTCGCCCAAACGGATGTCCGTTCCGCGGCCCGCCATGTTCGTCGAGATGGTCACCGCGCCCGCCTGCCCCGCCTGCGCGATGATCGGCGCTTCCTCCGTGTCATTGCGCGCGTTCAGCACACGGTTCGGAATCGCCGCCGCGGCGAGTTGCGCGCTGAGCCGCTCCGAATCCGCGACACTCGCCGTACCCGCCAGCACCGGCCGCTTGGCGGCGTGATTCTTCGCAATCGTCTCCACTACCGCGCGGTCGCGATCCCGGCGCGTCGGAAAGATGACATCCTTCTTATCCGCGCGGATCACCGGCCGGTTCGTGGGAATGGTGACCACATCCAGCCCGTACACCTGCTGAAATTCCCCAGCCTGCGTCGCCGCGGTCCCCGTCATTCCGCACAAGGGACGGTAGAGCTTCACCAGGCTCTGCAAGGTGATGGAACCGAGAATGCGCCCCTGCGCCCGCGGTTCCACCCCTTCCTTCGCCTCGAGCGCCGTCTGCAGCCCCGCGGGCCAGCGCCGCCGCTCGGCGATGCGCCCCTTGAATTCATCCACGATTTCGATGCCGCCGTCGCGAACCACATAATCCACGTCCCGGCGCAGCAGCGCCTCCGCATGCAGCGCATCCGATACCGCCGTGAACAGCGAGAGATTGTGCTCCTCATACAAATTCCCGCAGCCGAGCGCGGCCTCTACACGCGCCGCGCCCGCATCCGTGAGCAACACGTTGCGGCCATGCTCATCGACATGAAAATCCGCGTGGCGGTGAAGCTGCCGCGCCACCTGGGCAATCCGGTGCACCAACTCCCTGGGAGCAGCGGCGCCGCCGGCGATCACCAGCGGAATGCGCGCCTCGTCTATCAGGATGGAGTCCACTTCATCAAGCAGCGCCGCCTCGAACCCACGCTGCACTAACTCTTCCGGCTTCAGAGCCAACGAATCCCGCAGGTAGTCAAACCCCACTTCATTCGGGGTCGCGTAGGTGACGTCGCAGGCATATGACTTTCGCCGCTCCTCCGGACCCATCCCCTGCGTGACGAAGCCCACCGTCAGCCCGAGGAACCGGTACACGTCCCCCATCCATTCCGCATCGCGCCGCGCCAGGTAGTCATTCGCCGTGAGCACATGGACGTGGTCTCCCTGGGCCGCAAAGAACGCCACCGGCATCACCGCCGTCAGCGTCTTCCCCTCGCCGGTCTGCATTTCCGCGATCCGCCCGTCGGCCATCGCGATCGCCCCGAGGATCTGCACGTCGAACGGCCGCATCCCGAGCACCCGCTCGATCGCGATACTCGCCGCCGCAAGACAATCGGTTAGGGATGTCGCCTCTCCGGCCAACTGCCGCAGGTCATCATCCGCAAGAGCCTCCAGCGTGGCGCGCTTCGCGCTAATGGCTTGCAGCACCTCATGGTAGAAATCCAGGCTGTGCGAGTGCGGTCTCTCGAGGAACGAAGCGAACTTGCGCGCCAGGTTCTTGATCATCGGCGTTGCCCGCCGATCAGGTGAGAGGAACCAGACGAACCCATTCGAGCGTCATCGCCGGCCTGCCCGTTATCGAAGCCTTTACTTGCAGCCGCTGCTCCCCGGCTTCCAGGCGAAACTCGCCCGCCGTCACCGTACGGAACACCATCTCGCCGCCGGTGTTCACTGTCTTCCCCGTCAACTGCGCTTTGCCTGCCGACACGGTGTACTCGGCGCCGGCCGCGCCGCGCGCGGCGCCGTAACTCAACTCCACCTTGTAGCGGCCCGCCTTCGGCACGGAAACCCTCCACACCGGCACGTCATCCGCGCGAGTCCACTTCGTGAGGAACACATGTCCGAGGAAGTTCTCCTTCTTCGCACGCTGCCCGAACTGCGTCTCGATTTCTGAAGACTCCACACCGAGGTGCAGCACACCCTTCTCATCCGGCTGAATGACGTACGGCTCCACCATGGGAGCACCGTCGAGCGTCAGCGCCACTACCGACGCCACTTCGTCCGGCGCCTGGGAGGGAAGCTCCACCAGCACGTCGTTCCCCTCGCGGGAGGTGCGCGGCAGCGAACCTTCGACGCCGAGTATCCGGGCCGATTGCACCAGGTTCTTCAACCCCGGCGCCCGCAGCCGCCGGTCCGCGGGCCATTGGAACACGTGCAGGTAAAGCACGTTGTCTTTCACCGTCGCCCGGCCGAAAAATGGCAGGCGGGCAAAGGGGCTGGCCGTTGTTCCGTAGATCGCCTCCGAATTCACCGCCATCCACTTGCCCATCGCCTTGAGCCGCGTCGTGAATTCGTCCTGAATCCGCCCGTCCGGCATCGGCCCCACGTTCAACAACAGATTTCCGCCCTTGCTCACCACCTCGATCAGCATCCGGATGAGATCACGCGATGTCTTGAACTCCGTCTCGTACTTGTTGTATCCCCAGCCATCGGTATTGATGGTCACGCACGATTCCCAGAGGATCGGCTTGCCGGAGGGATCTTTCATGCCGGTTGCGGGGACGAACTGCTCCGGAGTCCCGAAGTCGGCTTTATTGCCGGGTTCCCGCTTGAACAGCCGGTCATTGATGAGCGTCTTCGGCGACGTTTGCCGGATGAAGTCGTAGATTTCGTCTGACCGCATCTCCGCGGTCGAGTGCTCCCATTCGCCGTCGAACCACAGCACCGCGACATCTCCGTAGCCGGTGAGCAATTCCCGCAGTTGCTCCTTCATGAAGCCGATGTACTTATCGAGGTTCCCGCCCTTGTTCGGCTCCTTCACCTCCCATGACCGCTTCGGCACGTAGTCCGGGTTGTGCCAGTCCATGATGGAGTGGTAAAAACCAAGCCGCATTCCGCGCCGCGCCGCCGCCCGGGAGAGCATCTTCAAAGGATCGCCCGCATACGGCGTCATCTCCATGTCGTAGTCGCTTACCTCGCTGCGGTAGATGCTGAACCCGTCGTGGTGTTTCGGGTGACCACCATATAGCGCGCGCAGGCGTTTTGCGCCAAAGCCACCCACGCGTCGGGATCGAAATTCACCGGATTGAACCGCCGCGCATACTCGTCGTACTCCGCCTGCGGAATGTGAAACATCTCCCGGCTCCATTCATGCCGGCCGATAACGGAGTAGGCCCCCCAGTGGACGAACATTCCGAACTTCGCGTCGCGGAACCATTGCGTGCGATCGGGCGACGAGATCGAGGGGTGAATCGAGGACTGCGCAGCCAGCGCTCCGGCGGCGAGAATCGCCGCCAGGGTAAGGCGGTGGAACTTCATGGCTGTATTGTAGCCAACCCCAGGCGGAATATGATTGCTTACGCGGAGTACCTGGCAACCGCCTCCTCGTCGAGTTCCACTCCTAACCCCGGAGCACGGGGAACGATCGCATAACTATCCTTGATGGGGATGGGATTCACGATCAGGTCATCCACACGCTGGTGAGAAAGAATGTCGCTCGGTAGCGTGCAGTTGCCTGCCGCCGCGCACGAATGCATCATTGCGGCGTCTTTGATGCCAAGTTCGTGCCCCGAGCCATGCCAGCAGGCCATGCCTAGCGCTCCAGCCAGCGCGGCATTGATGACAAAGCTCATCATGGACGGCGACGGGCCGGTATTGATCAATTTGCAGGAGCCGAGCTTCGCGGCCTCCACCATGTGCCTGGCGTTATGCGGAGTGAGGGTGATGGCTGTCCGGACCGCGGCGGCGATCTTTGCCATCTCGCCCAGGTCGTCCACCGGATCTTCGATCGTGCGCATGTTACCGATCTGATCGAGCGCCCGCGCAATGGGCAGGAACTCTTCCGCGGTCTTGTAGTGCCGGTTGAAGTCGACTGTGATCTTCACATCCGGCGCCGCTTCCTTTACCGCCCGCACCGCTTCCACGATGGGGTCGCCCGGCCGGCCTTTCATCTTCAAGGATGTAAACCCGCCTTTCAGCGTGCGTTGGGCCACCCGTTTGGCATCCACGGGGTTCTTTCGGCCGCACCAGTACGGCACATAGACTTTCTCCTGCGCGAGGCCTCCCAGCAACTGATAGACGGGCCAACCGAACGCCCTGCCGATCACGTCATAGAGTGCGATCTCATAGGCGGACCGTGTCTGGCTGTTGGGCAGCTTGAGGCGCTGCAGGTTGAGATCGAGTGCGTTCTGCCCCTCCAGATGCCGGGCATTCTCCAATGCGCCCGCCTTGGGCACGTTTCGCGGCGATTCTCCAATGCCGGACAGTCCCGAGTCCGTATGGAGTCTGACGATAATTTTCGGACCCTTCGGGAACTCTGACAGAGAATCGGGATCGAACTCGGGGCTGTTGATGATGTCCAACGCTATCGCGGTCTGGAGCAGGATGAACTCGGCATCTGGTCCGCGCCGGGTGGAGCCAAGGTGGCCTGGTTCAACGACCCGGACGGGAACATCCTCAGCATCTCGCGGCACCGAGCGCTACAGTTGCGGATTCCAGACCCGAGCCAGATCCAGCGTGAAGCCGGGCATTTCCGGCTCAGCGGACACCGCCGCGGGCTTCTCCAGAATCTCCGGAGTCTTTCCCGGCCGGTACACAGATACGCGCTGCTCTACGGGGTCGATCAGCCAGCCCAATTGCGCCCCGTTGCCCAAATACTCCCCCATTTTGGCCTTCAGCGCCGCCAACCGGTCGCTCTTCGAGCGCAACTCCACGACAAAGTCGGGACACAGGGGCAGGTATTCTTCCTTCTCTTCCGGGCGCAACGCGGCGAGCCGCGAATTCCGCACCCAGGAGGCGTCGGGAGAACGGTTCGAACCGTTGGGCAGGTCGAAACCCGCCGACGAGTCAAACGCCGACCCGCTCCTGTCCTGGTTAGCCCAGTTCCCAAGCTGTCGCGTGATCTCCGCGTTTTGAAGCCCGCCGCGGGCATGCGCCGGAGGCATGAGGATGACGTCTCCTTCCGCGGTCCGCTCAATGCGGAAGTCAGGATTGGCCTGCACGAAGTCTGCGTACTCCCTGCGGCCGATCGGCCGCGTGAATTGGAAGAGCACTCCCTGCTCCTCCAAATCCAATCCCTCGAGACTGACCGGCATCCGGCTCATTCACTCGCGATCATAGCACGCGGATTTACTGCACCATCTCCGCTTCAATCGCCACCGTGGCGCGCACATCCACGTTCCCCACTTCGATCGGCGTGGGTGTTCCAGCCACGGCCGAAGTGCGCGCGTCAAACGGCGTCACCACCACGGAGGACCCCTCCTGCGCGATGGTGAAATTCCCCAACCGCAGGCCCAGTCCGCCGACGATCGCCTCCGCGTCCGCCTTGGCCTGCATCGTCGCCATCCGCAGCGCCTGCATGCGCGCCGGTTGTGGATCCTTCAGCGAGAAACTGATGCCCGGAATGTTCGTTGCCCCGGCCTGCACGGCGGTATCGATCACGCGCCCCGGAAGATTGAGATCATTCAACGTCACCTGAATCGTGTTGCTCGCCGTGTAGCCCGCCAGACGCGCCGGGTTGCCCTCATAGCGCGGGCTTAAAGAGTAGTTCAGCGTCCGAATGTCCGCATTCGCGCCGAGCAGACCGCGCAGGTCCCCCAGCACTTTCGATGTCGCGGTGGCGTTCTGGTCGCTCGCATCCTGCGCCGTCTGCGCTTGCGTCGTCACACCCACGCTCACCTTCGCCTGATCGGGTTTAATGGACACCACGCCATCGCCGGATGCTCGCACCACCGCCCGGCGAGGACCTACCTGGCCAAAGGCCGCGACGGCAAAGAAGGCAGCGGCGCCCAGAGAAAGAAGGGATCGAAACATAGACAAACCTCCATCAATGCGGGACGCGGAGTCAGCCTTACTGTAGCAGTTTCCGGTAGACGGCGCGCGCCTGTGCGATGTTACGAATCGCCTCCCCCTTGGCCTCCCCGGAAGGAAAGCGAGCCTCCCCTTCGGCCCATCGCTCGAGGAAGCCCAACTGCTCCAGAAACAGCCGCGCCGAATCCGCCGCCGCCGCCGGCCGCCCATCCGCCTCCAGGTAAACCGGCGACGAGTGCGCGAACACCGGTTGCTTCCACCACGTGGCGCCGTACGGCAGCATCTTGCGGCCATGCGCCCGCGCGGCAATCCATCCGCCGCGCTCGAGCGTCATATTCTTCTCGATCACCGCTTCCCGATGCGCGCCTCCCGGCTTCGCCGAAGCGATCACCTTCCCGTTATGGATAATCTCCAAAACGTCGTACGGCTCGATGGAAGCCGCGCGCGCATGGATCTTCACCGCCACCGGCTTGTCTCCGAACCGGATGGTCTCTCCCGGCCCAGTCCCGTTCACGCTGAACTCGAGCAGCGGGTAGGTGGATACGAACGTGTGCCCCTTGCGGATCCCCTCGATCCAGGAATCGTAGCTTAACGGACCGTCCGTCCGCACATACGTCCGCGCGCTTCCGAGCGGTGGATTGATCGCCATCTTGTCCGACCCCGATGACATCGAAACATGGAAGCCGCAGTTCAGGTAGTGATAATACGTTTCCACCGGCGCCATCTTGTACACGCGCGGCCCATGCATCTTGTAGATGTCCACCAGAATCGGATGATGCTCGAACGGGCTGCCCGTCGTCAACAGATCGATGGAATCCACCTTTCCCAGGGCAATATCCAGCGGAGCCTCGAGCGAAGGATAGGGCCAGTGCGCCCACGTCACCAGCGCCCCCTGATCCCGCGCGTCCGTCATCGCCTGGAACATCCACGGCCAGTCGAATCCGCCCACGCCCCCTTCCCGCAACCCGCCCGTCGACACCGGCCACACGATCGACTTCAGGTTCTGGAAGATGATGTGCGCCAGCAGCCCGTGCCGGAACTCCTCTCCTGTCTTGACGAAGTAGCGGCTGTCGGAAACCGGCTGCAACTCGAGCCCGCGGAAATGCTCCACGTTCTGAAAATGCCCGTCCCCCGCCCGGCCGTTGCGGTACCCGCCCTTGAGCAGCAGCAGGCTGCACACCCGCAGCCCCTCGCATTCCATCTCGTAGCGGATGCCCGCCGGATCCGGGAAATGCATGTGCGTGTCGCCGGGATACCACCCCTTGGCCTCGAAGTCCTCGAATTTCTTCATGTCCAGCCGCACCGCTTGGCCCGCCGCCGCGGTAATTTCCACCGTCTTCACCACCGGCGCATATTCGTATCCCTTGCGCGCCTCGAAGGTGTAGCGCCCGGCCGGCAGGTCAATGAGCTGGCCGTCATATACATAGGCATGCAGTTCGTAAAGCGACGTCTCCGCATCCCCCAGCAACAGGTCGCCGGCCATCCGCCTGGTTGGATCGGGAAGCGACAGATGCCCGAGAGGCGCAAAGTAGTCCCCGGCTTCGTCCACCACCCGCAGCCGCACGCCCGCGGGTTGGCCGGACCCGTCCCGCACTTCGATCCGCACCCGCGCCTGGCCGGGATACGGCTCGCGGCTGGGAAACTGCGCCAGCGTCAACAACGCAGCGAACAGGGAGGCCGGAATCGCTCGTCTCATCGGCATCACCGCCTATCCTCCCACAACTTCGCTTCGAAGGGCTGCTTATCTTGAAACCGCCCCGAAGCCGGTTGTGTGCTACAGTTGAGCCGTCGCGTCCTGCCTGGAGGGTTTCATGCTCAGGGCGTTGCTCCTTCTTCTCTTCCTTGCTCCGTACGCGCCCGCTGTCTACACGCTCGATGAGAACAACACCGTTCCGCGGGAACTCGTCGGCGTGCGTGTCCTCTTCGACGGCATTCCCGCTCCGGTCCTCTACGTGTCCAGCAACCAGATCAACGTGGTTTCTCCCTTCGCGATATCCGGACGTAGCGCTACCGTCATCCGTGTGCGGCGTGAAGGTCTCGAAGTCAGCGCCACCCGGGAGGTGTGGGATGCCGCGCTCGCCATGTTCCGCGATACCGCGGTATTTCACACGAACCCCGGCGGAGCCGTCACCATGACGCTCCTCGCCACCGGAGCGGGGTTGATGGCGCCCCTTCCCATGGATGGATCACTGGGAAACGGCGGGACCCGCATAGCCGGAAATTTCACCGCGGAATTCGTCATCGGGACTGGCGTCCTCGCGGTCTATCGGTACACCCTCCCTGTCACCGTTAGCGACGTTCCCGGAGTGGTGCAAGGCGTCGTGCAATTGACCATAGACATCGGCAACCACCCCCTCGGGCTGGGCTGTCACGTCCACATTGGCGTGGACAACATACCCTGCTACTAGCGGCGTCACCGCGTATGCGCGGGCCCCCGCAGCACGGCATTCAGAAACAGCACATTCATCCCGTCCATAAAGGCCCGAAAGTTCGGATCCGCCGTGAACGCGATGATCTGCCCGCGGCCTTCCCGCTGCACGATCACCAGCGGTTTGTAGGCAATCTGCTTTCGGTTATCCTCCCACATGTACCCCGAAGCCACCACCTCGTCCGGTCCGGCGAAGTAGGCCGCGTTCACTCCTTTGTCGAGTTTGATAGGGGTGAAGATGGCCCGCCCGTCCACCATCGCGATTACCTTGCCGCCGGCGCCCGCGCCCATCCAGTGCTCCTTGTCCACCTTTGCCCTGGCAAGCACCCCGGCCACCAGGTCCGGCAGTTCTTTTTCAGCCTGGATCGCCTTGTCGAAATCTTCCTGCTTGGTAAAGACCTTCCCCGGAACCTCCGCCTTCTCCGAGTCGTCGTCCTCCTCTTTATCCTCCGCGTCGTCTTTCCGGCCTGCCTTCACCCTTTCTTCCTGCCGCACCGCAAGCAACCCGGTCTTCGGCGCCGCCAGGTAGGACACCGCTCCGCCGCCGGTGGCGATCAGCGTGCCTCCCTCCGCCACCCATTCCTTCAGCCGCCGCGTCCCCGCCGCCCCCAAAGTGGAGGCATACCCCTCTCGTGACCCGTCCGGCAGAATGATCGTCCGAAACCGCCTCAGATCCCCCGTGCCAAGCTGCTGCGTGCGCACCGCCGTGACCGGAATGCCGAACTGGCGCTCGAGTACAAATCGCGCGTGCCCCGCCGCCCCCGCCGCCACCGGCCGGTCCCAGGCGAGCGCGATTGCCGGCTTGCGTAACTTGCACACATACGCGCTCCCGAAGTTCACCCCCTCGTCCACCCATCCGGAGGCCGTGGCGGTGATGTCCACGCCGAACCGGCCCGCCATCCTCGCCATCGCCTCGCCTAGCGCGGCTGGGTTGTCGGCCGTCCTCAAAATGAGCGTTCCCTCGGGGTACTTGCCGCCGTTCTGGCTGAAGGCCTTGTCGGAACTCCACACCGTGAATCCCTCGCGCAGCGCCGCCGCCGCAATCCGCGCCGCGCCGGCGCTCCCCCAGGGAACCAGGTAGGCCACCGGCGCTGATGCCGGCCTCAGCCTGCCTTTCATTAGCTCCCCGGCCTTCACCGTTTCAAACTGGCCCGCCGTCGTGCTCCCGGCCGCCAGCATCTCCACGTTGTAGAGCAGCGGCAGCGACCAGGCCGTGACGTCATAGATTTCATCAGGCAGCTTCCTCTGCCGCCGCCGTTCCTGCTCCTTGAGAAAGTCTTCCTTCATCGAAACCTGTTTATCCAGCAGCACCCGGATCAACCGCTTCGATGGCTGCGCGAGCGGCACGACATAGCTACCCGTTGGAAGACGGCGGCCGTTCACCGTAACCGGCGCCGCCGCGCGCTTTACCTCGATCCCCTGCTCCGCCAGCAGGTCCGCCAGTTTATCCACGGCCGTGACATTGCCCGAACGCGGGAACACATATTCGCGAACCGGCTCGGAGGCGCCCTCCTCCGCGGCCAGTTTCCGGAAACGATAGAACTTGTCCATCAGCCGCTCCCGGTAGCGGCTCGCTGTTTCAAGGGTCGAGAGCGAGGCGACAAAGTGTTTCCGAACTGCGTCCCGGAACGTGAACACCGTGTCATCGGACCTGCGCATCAACAGGCCCCGCGCCGAAGCCTGCTCATACGTCATCGCCGCCGCCCCGTAATAACACGGCCAACTGGCGCCGTAGCCGGGATAGAAGTTGTCATACACCTCGCGCGTGAAATAGCTGAACCCGAAATGGTCAAACCACTTCGCGTTGTTCTTCCCCACCCATTCCAGGCTCTCCCGGATGTCCTTGTCCAGGTGCGGGTTGAACGGATCGGCCTCCGGAGCGAAGTAGTAGGTGGCGTCGGATTCCATCTCGTGCAGGTCCACGAAAAGCACGGGAAACCACTCGAGCAGCGCGCGAATGCGGCCCTTCGTTTCCGGCTGTGTGATGGCGAACCAGTCGCGGTTCATGTCGAAGTAATAGTGGTTCGTTCGTCCGCCGGGCCACGGCTCGTTGTGCTCGGCGGCCAATGGCTCCGCATCCGGCGCCAACCCTTCCGAGGAGCGGAAGTGTTGCACAAAGCGCTCCCGGCCATCCGGATTCTGAAGCGGGTCTATCAGCACCACCACGTTTGCCAGAATGTCCCGCGTCATCCGGTCATTGCGCGCGGCCAGCAGGTGGTACGCCGTCACCAGAGCCGCATCCGGGGAGGAGATTTCATTGCCGTGTACCCCATAGGCGAGCCACGCCACCGCCGGCACCCCGCTCATCAGGCCCCGTGCTTCCGCCTCCGGAAGGGTGCGTGGATCGGAAAGCCGCCGCATCGCGCCGCGGATATCCTCCAGCCGGCGGATATTCGTCTCCGATCCGATCGCGGCATACACGAGACGCCGCCCTTCCCAGGTCTTCCCGTAATCGAACACCTTCATGCGATTGGGGGCGGCAGCCGCCAGCCCCTCGAGATAGCGCAATAGCTGCTCGGGAGAGCTGATCTGCTCGCCCGCCCCGTACCCCAGCACCTTCTGGAACGTAGGGATGGCGGGATCATACGCCACGCCGGGCCAGAATTCCTGGAAAGCGGGCTCTTGACCTGGCAGAAAGAGAGAAAACGCAAAAAAGGCAACAGGCAGACGCCTCATGATGATCCAGCATACGGCATTCGCGCCGGCACACGGCAAGCCGCGCCGCCCGCGGCGCGAAGTCTGCCTCTTCGCTCCAACAACATGCGTATCCACCCGAGCCAGGGTTGTAACCGGATTTCTGTTGCCAGAGTCCCCGTTTCGTCGGACACTGAAAGCTGTGGTTCCATCCAAATCGATGGACGCGAGAAGGAGTTACTCGAGTTGAATTTGAAGATGTCGGATCGGGACACGGTCTGGGAACCAACCGGCCGCTGGACGATACATGACGCCGCCGATCTGTTCGATGTGGACCGGTGGGGCAAAGGCTACTTCTCCATCGGTGAGAACGGGCATCTCTGGGTGCACCCGGCCAAGGACCCGAACCGCAAGGCGGACCTCAAGGAACTGGTTCACCAACTCACTCTCCGCGGCATCTCTCCGCCCATCCTCATCCGCTTCGGCGAAATTCTTCAGCACCGGCTCGGCGAAATCCACGGCGCCTTCCGCAACGCCATCGACGAGCACAAGTACCAGGGAAATTACAGTTGCGTCTATCCCATCAAGGTCAACCAGCAGCGCCATGTCGTCGAAGAAGTCGTCGAATACGGAAAACCGTTCGGATTCGGCCTCGAGGCCGGTTCCAAGCCCGAACTGCTCGCCGTCCTCGCCATCGCCGATAACGACACCCCCATCATTTGCAATGGCTTCAAGGACGACGAGTATATCGAGTTCGTCATGCTGGCCAAGAAAATCGGCCGCCGCATCATTCCCGTCGTCGAAAAGTACACCGAACTCGATCTCATCATTAAATATTCGAACAAGATCGGCATCCGCCCCGACGTCGGTTTGCGCATCAAGCTGGCCAGCCGCGGCTCCGGACGCTGGAAATCTTCCGGCGGCTACCGTTCCAAGTTCGGCCTCACCGTCAGCGAAGCCCTGCAGGCTTTGGATCTGATGAAGTCCCTCGGCATGGCCGATTGCATCAAGCTGCTCCACTTCCATCTCGGCAGCCAGATCACCAACATCCGCCAGATCAAAGGCGCCGTCATCGAAGCCGCCCGCTGTTACGTCGGCCTGAAACGGCTTGGAGCGGGACTCGAATACATGGATGTCGGAGGAGGACTTGGCGTCGATTATGACGGCTCCCAGACCGATTTCGAATCAAGCGTCAACTACACCCTCCAGGAATACGCCAACGACGTCGTCTATCACATCCAGAACGTCTGCGACGAGGCCGAAGTCCCTCATCCGAACATCGTCACCGAAAGCGGCCGCGCCATCGCCGCCTATCACAGCCTGCTCGTATTCAACGTCCTCGGCGTTACCGGCTTTGGCGGAGAAGCCGGCGTGATGGACAAACTCCCCGAGGACGCCGAACAGCCCCTCGTGGACCTGATGGAGACCTACCGTTCCCTCACCGTGAAGAACCTGCTCGAGAGCTTCCACGATGCGCAGCAGGCGCTCGATTCCGCCCTCAACCTGTTCAGCCTCGGCTACCTCTCGCTCGAGCAGCGCTCCATGGCGGAAACCATTTATTGGGGCATCTGCCGGCGCATCCAAAGACTCTCTCATGAACTCGAATACTTCCCCGAGGAACTCGAAGGCCTCGAAGGCATGCTCTCCGACACCTATTTCTGCAACTTCTCGCTCTTCCAGAGCATGCCCGACAGTTGGGCTGTCAAACAGCTCTTCCCCATCATGCCCATTCACCGCCTCAATGAGCAGCCCACGCGCCACGCCGTTCTCGGCGATATCTCCTGCGACTCCGACGGCAAGGTGGACCAGTTCATCGACCGCCGCGATGTGAAGCGCACCATCCCCCTTCACGCCTACAACGGACAACCCTACTTCCTCGGAGCGTTTCTCGTCGGAGCCTACCAGGAGATCCTCGGCGATCTCCACAACCTCTTCGGCGACACCCATGCCGTGCACGTCCGGCTTGACGATAAGAATGAGCCGATTCTCGATGCGGTTGTGAAGGGGGATACGGTTCGCGAGGTGCTCGATTATGTGCAGTTCAACACCCGCTCGCTTCTCGAGCAGTTCCGCAAGGATGTGGAATCGGCGCTGCGGCAGGGCCGGATCGGGTATGAAGAATCGGGCCGGTTACTGCGGTTTTATGAGGATGGGTTGCAGGGATACACGTACCTGGAAGACGCCGGTGAGTGAATCTCCTCATTCCCGATCAAACTAGTCGTGAATAAGCCCTGCGCCTCCTCCCCCTCCTGTTCTATAATTTCTGTGTAAGCTCATTCTTTACCACTATGTCAACCTTCGAAGTCAGCCCGGTCGCCTCCTCTTCCTCCGGCGAACAGGCTTACCGCGTCGTCAATGACTTCAGTATTCAAGTCGCCACGGTAAACGGTTCCGGAAGCCAGACCGCCAACAACGTCCTCATGCGCTCCATCTTTCAGATGGGCATCCCTGTTTCGGGGAAAAACCTTTTCCCCTCCAACATCGCGGGACTCCCCACGTGGTTCACCATTCGCGCCAACAAGAATGGCTGGATTGCCCGTAAGAAAGAAATCGACTTTCTCATCGCGATGAACCCCGAAACGGCGCGTGAAGACGTCCTCAAGCTCGAACCAGGCGCCGCGGTGCTCTACGACGAACCCTTGCAGTTGAAGGACCTGCGGACCGGCCTTCATTTCTACCCCGTTCCTTTCGACAAACTCGTCGCGCCCGTTTGCCCGGAGGCCAAGCTCCGCAAACTCGTACGCAACATGATTTACGACGGCGTCGTCGCCCATCTGCTCGGCATCGATCTCGACGAGATGCGCAAGGCGCTCTACAAACAGTTCGGAAAACGCAAGGCAAAGGCAGCCGACCTCAACTGGAACGCCGTCCTGGCCGGTAAGCAGTTCGCCGAGGAGCATCTTCCCAAGACCGATCCTCTCCGCCTGGAGCGCATGGACAAGACCGCCGGGAAGATCATCATCGACGGCAATGCGGCGGCGGCGCTCGGCTGCGTGTTCGCGGGCTGCACCGTGGTCACCTGGTATCCCATTACACCCTCCAGTTCGCTGGTGGATTCCATGACAGGCTACCTGCGGCGGCTCCGTACCGAAAAAGACACCGGCAAAGCCACCTTTGCCGTGCTTCAGGCCGAAGACGAACTGGCCGCCATCGGCATGGTGATCGGCGCCTCCTGGGCCGGAGCGCGCGCCATGACGGCTACCTCCGGTCCCGGCATCTCCCTGATGGCGGAGTTCGTGGGCCTCGGCTACTACGCGGAAGTACCCGCCGTCATCTTCGATGTGCAGCGCGCGGGGCCATCCACCGGCTTGCCCACCCGCACCATGCAGGGCGATGTGCTTTCCAACGCCCTCCTCTCCCACGGCGACACACGGCATCCATTGTTCTTTCCTTCTTGTCCGGCCGAATGCTTCCAGATGGCCGTGGATGCTTTCGATTTCGCCGAGTTGTTCCAGACGCCCGTGTTCGTGATGACTGATCTCGATCTCGGCATGAACAACTGGATGGCCGATCCGTTCGTATACCCCGCCAAGCCGATTACTCGCGGCAAGGTCCTGGATGCGGAAGCCCTTAACAAGGTGTCTGATTTCGCCCGCTATCGCGATGTCGACGGCGACGGCATCCCCTACCGTACCCTGCCCGGCACCAACCATCCCAAGGCGGCCTACTTCACCCGCGGCAGCGGACATAGCGACAAGGCCGGTTATTCGGAGCGCGAAGACGACTACATCAACAACGTGGACCGCCTTTCACGCAAGTTCGAAACCATGCGCAAGCACGTCCCGCCGCCGGAAGTATCTCTGAACGGGAAAGCCAAAATCGGCATCATCTACTACGGCACCTCACGCTGGGCAGCCGAGGAGTGCCTCGATCAACTCGCGCGCGAATACGACCTCGAGGCCTCCAGCTTCCGCCTGCTCGCCTATCCGTTCACCGAAGCGCTGTCCAGCTTCATCGAACGCCACGAGCGCGTCTACGTCATCGATCAGAACCGCGACGGCCAGCTTCTGGCATTGATGCGCCTGGAACTGCCGGTCGAACTCATCGCCAAACTCCGAGGCATCCGCTACTACGGGGGCATGCCGCTCGACGCGCGGACCTTGACCAACGAACTGGTATCGCAGGAGGGATTATGAGCACCGTGGCAGCCACGCCGCCCAAGAAAGTGAATCGCATCGGCCTGGATGTTCTCCCCTACAAGGGATCGAAGACCACGCTGTGCGCCGGATGCGGCCACAACTCCATTTCCGAGCGCCTCATCGAGGTCTTCTTCGAACTTGGGGTCGAACCCTGGCAGGTAGCCAAGATGAGCGGCATCGGCTGCTCCTCGAAAACCCCGGCTTACTTCCTCAACCAGGCCCACGGCTTCAATTCCGTCCACGGCCGCGCGCCCGCTGTAAGCACCGGCGCCCTCCTGGCGAATAAGAACTTGAAAGGCGTCGTGGTTACCGGCGACGGCGATACCGCCTCCATCGGCATCGGCCAGTTCGTCCACATGCTGCGCCGCAACGTCCCGCTTGTCTACATCATCGAGAACAACGGCGTCTACGGACTCACCAAGGGCCAGTTCTCCGCCACCGCGGACATCGGCTCGAAACAGAAATCCGGGGTCATCAACGAAATGAACCCCATCGATTGCTGTCTCCTCGCCATCGAGCTCGGAGCCACCATGGTCGCCCGCTCCTTCTCCGGCGACAAGCGCCAGCTCAGCAACATCCTCAAAGCCTGCATTTCCCATCGCGGCCTCGCCGTCGTCGATGTCATCTCGCCCTGCGTCACCTTCAACGATCATGAGGGCTCCACCAAGAGCTACTCCTACGTGAAGGAGCATGACATCCCCCTTCACGAGATGCAGTACGTGCCCTACTACGAAGAGATCCAGGTGCAGATGGAGGATGGCCAGGTGCGGGATGTGGAACTCCACGACGGCTCCCACCTCCGCCTCCGCGCGCTTCACGGCGACTTCGATCCTACGAACAAAGACATGGCCCTCGCCGCCATTCACGAAGCCGATAAGAAGGGTGAAGTGCTCACCGGCCTGCTTTATGTGCGGAAAGATAAGGAAACCCTGCACGACATGATGCATCTGGTCGACGAGCCGCTCGCCACGCTGCCTCAATCGCGCGTGCGCCCCGGCCCGGAAGCGCTCGAGATGATCATGGAAGAGCTCCGCTAGAAGAAATCACATGGACGGGCTGAAGGTAGTTCTGGTCAGCCCTCGCAACCCTCTCAACATCGGCGCCGCCGCGCGCGCCATGAGCAATTTCGGCTTTTGCGATCTGCGCCTCGTCAATCCCTATGAGGTGGCTTTCCGCGAAGCGCGCTCCGCCGTCGGCGCCGGAGCCATCCTCGAACAGGCGCGCGAATTCCCCACGCTCGCCGAAGCTGTCTCCGAGTGTTCCCTCGTCGTAGGCGCCACCGCCGGCGAGCATCGTGAACTGCGCCGGCCCTACCGCCGCCTCGAACTCGGAGCCCGTCTCATCCACCGCCACCAGGGCACTGTCGCTCTGCTCTTCGGCTCGGAAAAATACGGACTCTCAAATGACGACCTCAGCCACTGCGATTTCCTCATGGGTATCCCCTCGCGCCCCCAGCACCGGTCCATGAATCTCGGCCAGGCTGTCGCCGTCTGCCTCTATGAACTGATCCGCGACCCGCGCGCCGCCCGCGCAACGCCGGCGCTAAAGAAGTCCGCCACCAGCGAACAGACGGAAGTGCTCCGTCAGCGCCTGCAAGACGCCCTCCAGATCAGCGGCTATTACGACCATTCCGCCACCGCCGGCTCCGAACGGCGCCTCCGCGCCCTCGTCCGGCGCATGAACCTCAACCACCAGGACGCCGTCATCTGGCTCGGCATCCTGCGCCAGGTGTTGTGGAGGCTGAAAGCATAGCAGGTGTTATCCTGTAGTGTCGCCGAATGGCCGTTCCACTTTCGCTCCACATTACACCTCACGGCAAGCTCCGCCTCACGGACGACATCGACGCGCCGCCTTTAGAGGACCGGCTCGCCGAACGTCTCCAACATGCCTTCGCCGGCGGCGCCGGTCATGGCCTTCTGCTCCTCGGCGCGGACGAACCCGGAACGCTTCTGCCGCCCGCCTTCGCCTATTGGCGCGAATTCGGAGCCCGCTACCTCACTGCTCTTTGCGCCCGGCAGGACGCCGCCGGCACAGTCCCCGGCGCCATCCATGTTCCACCCCCTCCTGACGAAGATCTCGACCGGCTTGCCGCCGCCACTCCGCCGATGACCGGCGCCGAGTACCTTACTGCCGCCGTTCTACAAGATCTCTGGTCCGCCCTCGACACGGCCTTCCACCTCGAGCTCTCCGAAGCCAAATGCGGCGTTCAGGACTTCCTCAAAGCTCGTAACCCGGCCTGGAACCTCGTCGGCCGCGTGCACTTCAACCTCGCCGAGAATCGCAAGGACGAGGCTGCTCCCTTTGCCTTCCTCGCCACCTACACCACACGCCTGTCCGCCCAGGCCAAGGCGCAGCACCTTCCGCTCGGCCAGGCTTTGCGCGAGTATGCGGGAGCCGCAAACAAAGAGCGGCTCCTTTCGCTGCTGCTCCCGGTGCAGCGGGCTTCGGAAACCTGCCCGTGGTTGAAGGACATGGTGGACGGGGGCGAGATCTTTCACCCCCTCCGCTGGACGCCCCGGGAGGCGCTACGCATGCTTCGGGACGTACCGGCACTCGAGAGCGCCGGCGTCATCGTGCGCATGCCCGCCTCCTGGCGCGGCAACCGTCCGCCGCGTCCGCGAGTCACCGGAGCCGTGGGAGGAAAGCGGCCTTCTCTCCTCGGTCAGGACACGCTCCTCGATTTCCGCATGGACGTGACGCTCGACGGCGAGCCTCTCACTGCCGCGGAAATCCGGGAACTGCTGAAAAACACCGAGGGTCTCGCTCTCGTCCGTGGGCGCTGGATCGAAGTGGACCGCGACCGGCTGAAGCACATGATGGAGCACTTCCAACAGGTGCAGCGCACGGCCGGCGAAAAGGGCCTCGCCTTCGCCGATGCCATGCGCCTGCTGGCGGGAGCCAACCTCGCGCCGGAAGATCCAGCGCTGGCCGAAGGCGCGGACTGGGCGCAGGTCGTCGCCGGCGATTGGCTTGCCGAAACCCTCAAAGGTTTGCGAACCCCCCAAGGCCTGGCGGCCGTGGATCCGGGCGATGATCTGAGGGGCACGCTCCGCCCCTACCAGCAGATCGGTGTCCGCTGGCTCTATCTGCTCGTCCGGCTGGGCTTGGGAGCCTGTCTCGCCGATGACATGGGACTTGGCAAGACCATTCAGGTCCTCTCGCTGCTGCTGGTGCTCAAACGCCAGGCCGCGGAATCCCAGCCAAGCCTTCTGGTGGCCCCGGCCTCGCTGCTCGCGAATTGGGCCTCGGAGATGGAACGCTTCGCGCCGGCGCTGAGAGCCCTCATCGCCCATCCGTCGGCCATCCCGGCGCAGGACTTGAAGACATTTTCCAAGGATCGGCTGCGCCGGACCGACCTCGTCATCACCAGCTATGGAGCCCTCCTGCGCCTCCCCTGGATCAAGGACGTCGCATGGAGGCTGGCGGTGCTCGATGAGGCGCAGGCCATCAAGAACCCGGATGCGAAGCAAACCCAGGCGGTGAAACAGCTCGAGGCCGGAGCCCGGCTGGCGCTCACCGGAACCCCCGTGGAGAACCGACTAGGCGACTTGTGGTCCATCTTTGACTTCATCAACCCAGGCCTGCTCGGCTCCTCGAAACAGTTTTCAGGCTATGCCAAGCGGCTCGCCAACAGCCCTCACCCCTCCTATGCCCCGCTCCGCGAACTGGTCCGCCCCTACATTCTTCGCCGCCTGAAAACGGACAAAGAAGTCATCGCCGATCTGCCCGACAAGACCGAGATCAAGGCCTATTGCCCGCTCACCCGCCGCCAGGCCGCGCTTTACGAACAGGCCGTCCAGGAAATGGCCGCCGCGCTTGCCGAAACCACCGGAATCCGCCGCAAGGGGCTCGTCTTGTCCTACCTCATGCGCTTCAAGCAGATCTGCAACCATCCCTCGCAGTGGTTGGGCGACGGCGCGTGGACGGAAGAGGACAGCGGCAAATGGGCGCGCCTGCGGGACATAGCCGAGGTCGTTTCCGGCAAACAGGAGAAAATGCTCGTTTTTTCCCAATTTCGCGAAGTCATCGCGCCCCTTGCCGCCTTCCTCGCCGCGGTGTTCGGACGGCCCGGCCTCGTGCTTCATGGGGAAACCGAAGTCAAGAAGCGCAGGGATCTCGTGCGCCGCTTTCAGGAAGATGAGTTGACGCCCTTTTTCATCCTCTCGCTCAAGGCGGGTGGCGCGGGCCTCAATCTCACCGCTGCCTCTCACGTGGTGCACTTCGACCGCTGGTGGAATCCCGCTGTCGAAAACCAGGCCACCGACCGCGCCTTCCGCATCGGGCAGACGAAAAATGTTCTTGTGCACAAGTTTGTGTGCCGCGGTACCGTGGAAGAGAAAATCGATGAACTGATTGAATCGAAAAAGCAGCTTTCGCGCGATCTCTTGGAAGGCGGCGCGGACCTGCTGCTCACCGAAATGAAGGACGACGAGTTGCTTCGCCTGGTGGCTCTCGACCTGAACAAGGCGTTGAAGGAGGCTTGAATCATGAGCTTTTATGGCTGGCGGCCCTATGTTCCCGTGGCCGAGCGGCGGCGCAAAGCGGAGCGGGAACTCGAAAAGCGCCGTAAGAAGGGGCTGGCCGTTTCCCCCGTCATCCTCTCCGGCCGCGTCATCGCTTCCACTTTCTGGGGCAAGGCATGGTGCGAGAATCTCGAGCGCTACAGTGACTACGCCAACCGCCTGCCGCGCGGCCGCACCTACGTACGCAACGGCTCCGTCGTCGATTTGCAGATCGCTCAGGGCGCCATCACCGCCATGGTCAGCGGATCGCAGTTGTACGAGGTCAGACTGCACGTGGCGCCTGTCCCCAAAACGCGCTGGAAATCTATTTGTCAGGATTGCGCCGGAGGCATCGATTCCCTCGTGGAACTGCTTCAAGGGCGGTTTTCGAAAGGCGTCATGGAAAGAATCTGCCGCCAAACCCACGGCCTCTTCCCATCGCCCGCCGAAATCAAGCTCTCATGCAGTTGCCCGGATTGGGCGGATATGTGCAAACACGTCGCCGCGGTCCTATATGGCGTCGGATCCCGCTTTGACCATCAGCCCGAGCTTTTGTTCCGGTTGCGCGCCGTGGAGGAAACGGACCTGATCGCGAGCGCCGGAAAATCCATACCCTTGTCCAAGGCTGAACCAACCGCCGGCAAGGTTCTCGCGAGTGAGGATCTTGGGGGTATGTTCGGGCTCGACATGGCCGCGCCGGAAGCGCCCGCGAAAACCAGGCGCCCACGGAAGCCGGCAGTGAAAAAGACGCCTGCGCAAAAAGTGCGCAAACCCGCCGCAAAGAAGAAAAAAAGAAGCTAAGCGGCCATCTTCGCCAGCCGGGCGTGGATGCGGGACTTGTAACGCGCGGCGGTGTTCTTCTTGATCACACCCCACTTGGCCGCGCGGTCAATCAGGGAAAACGTCTGTGGAACGATCGCCGTCGCGCCTTGCACATCCTTCTTCTCGAGCAACCGCCGCATCGAGCGGACCTGGCGCCGCAGCCGCGATTTGCGCTGACGGTTGATCTCCGTGCGGCGCTCGGTCATCCGCATCCGTTTGAGGGCAGAAAACGTATTTGCCATTTCTATTTACACCAATACCATTTCAAAATGCTCATACCAGAATATCGAAAACGCCCGCGCGGGTCAAACCAGCAAAGCGCGGCCGCCGGGTTTGGCGGTAAGATTGCCTTATGCGGGGCTCGTCGCGTTCGGCCGTTTCCCTGCTTGGCGCTCTGCTGGTAACCGGAGCGCTCGCAGTCGCACAATATCCAGGCCAGTACCCCGGCCAATATCCGGGCCAGTATCCCCCTGGCCAATACCCTCCTGGCCAGTATCCTCCCGGCCAGTATCCCGGCGGCGGCCTCCCCATGCCCCGGCTTCCCTTCCCCAAGCGAAACAAGGACAAGAACAAAAAGGAAAGCTCGGGCAAAGAAGAGAAGACGACGCTCGCCTCCGCCGAGGGCCGCCTCAGGAAGTTGAGCGAAAAGGATCTCATCCTCGAATCCCGCAAGGGCCTGCTCCGCTTCCGGCTCCTCGTCAAAACGCAGTTCCGCAACAAGGCCGGCGACCCCATCCGCGATTCTCTCCTCCACCCCGGCGATGAACTCACCGTTCAGGTCAATCCCGACGACGAAGAAACCGCCCTGCGCGTCATCCTGATGCGCGAGGGTTCCGCGGGCGATCGGGCTTCCGCGGAGAAGCCTGTCGATGAATCCGCCGTGCGCACCCCCAATTCCGAAGACCTCGGCAAGCCCCGCACGGTCACCATTGACGATAAGTCGAGTGAATCCGCCGCGGCCCAATCCGAATCCACCGCCTCGGCCGAAGCCGCGCCGGAACCCGTATCCATCCCGCCGCGCCCTCGCGATCCCAAGCGCGATACCGACGAACAGATTCTCAGGGATGCCCGCGACGCCGCCGTCGCTTTTTCAGCCGGCCTTCCGGACTTTACCGCCCGGCAATCCACCAGCCGCTTCTATAGCACGGACGGCGCCGGACAATGGCAGCCCATCGACGTAGTCACCGCCGAGTTGAGCTACTCCGGCGGTAAAGAGGAGTATCACAACTTCGAAATTAACGGCAGAGAGGCGGACCGCCCAGTGGAAAAAACCGGGGCACTGAGCACCGGCGACTTCGCTTCCACTCTCGATGGCCTCCTCTCCCCGGCCACCAAAGCCGCCTTCACCCGCCGCGGCGAGGAGCATGTGGGCTCACGCCCTGCCTGGGTCTATGACTTCAAAGTCGAGCAGCCGAACTCCCATTGGAGCCTGGTCTCCCCCGATGGGCGTCATTACAACCCCGCCTACGAAGGCACGCTTTGGGTGGATCAGGATACCCGCCAGGTTCTCCGCCTCGAGCAGCGCGCACTCTCCATTCCCAACGAGTTCCCCTTCAGCAAGGCGGAGTCGAAACTCGAATATTCCTACGTGCGCATCGGCCAGAAAGTCTACCTCATGCCCGCCGGCGGAGAAAGCATCGGCTGTATGAACGGCAGCGGCGCCTGTACCCGTACCCTGACCGCGTACAAGCACTACCGCCAGTCCGGCGCCGGGTCGAGCGCCAGGTTCTAATGCCCGCTCACACCTTCCAGCAGATCAGCTTCGGCTCCGTCATCTCCTCAATCGCGTACTTCGGCCCTTCCCTTCCCGTCCCGCTCAGCTTCACCCCGCCGTAAGGCATCTGGTCCACGCGATACTGCGGAATCTCGTTGATCATGAACCCGCCGGCGTGCACCTTCCGCGCCGCCAGGAACGCCTTCCCTATGTCGCGCGTGTAGATTCCCGCCTGCAGGCCGTAGTCGCTCTCGTTCACCCGCGCTACCGCCTCTTCCAAATCCCTGTATCCGTTGATCCCCACCACGGGCCCGAACGCCTCCTTGCACGAGATCCGCACGTTCGCCGGCACATCGGCCAGCACCGCGGGCTGCATGGTGGCGCGCTTGCGCACCCCGCCCGTCAATAGCCTCGCCCCATGCCGCACCGCCTCGTCAATCCAGCTCTCCACCCGCTCGGCTTCCTTCTCCGTGATCAGCGAGCTGATGTCCGTACCGGGGTCATGCGGATGGCCCAGCTTCAGCTTTTCCGTCAACTCCACCATGCGGTCCATGAACTCGCTCCGCGCCGTCTCCTCGACAAAGATCCGCTGTACCGAAATGCACACCTGCCCGGAGTGCGCGAAGCTCCCCGCCACGCACCGCGCCGCCGCCTCCTCCAGGTTCGCATCGCCCTCCACGATCACCGCCGAATTGTTCCCCAACTCGAGCGTCACCCGCTTCATTCCCGCCAGGTTCCGCAGCCGCAAACCCACTTCCGGGCTCCCCGTGAACGTGATCATCGCTACGTCTTTGTGAAAACAGAGGTGCTCCCCGATGGAGCCGCCAGGACCGGTGATCACGTTCAGCGCGCCCTTGGGAAGTCCGCATTCGGTGAACACGTCCGCCATCATGATCGCGCTGATCGGCGTCGTTGAAGCCGGCTTGTGGACCACCGTGTTCCCCCCGGCGAGCGCCGGGCCAATCTTGTGCATCGCCAGATTCAGCGGGAAGTTGAACGGCGTGATGGCCGCGATCACTCCCACCGGCTCGCGGACGGTCATCGCCATGTGGCCCCTCCCGCCGGGCGAGGCGTCCATCGGAACCACCTCCCCGTGCAGCCGGTGCGCTTCCTCGGAGGAAAACAGCAGCGTCCGCGCCGCCCGGTCCATCTCCATCCGCGCCTCCTTGATCGGCTTGCCCGATTCCGAGCTGATCGCCTTGGCGAACTCTTCCTTTCTCTCAAGCAGCCGGTCACAGGCCTTGCGCAGGATCGCCGCCCGTTCGTCCAGGATCATCTCCCGCATCGCGCCGCCCGCGGCCTTTGCCGCCTTCACGGCCGCGTCCACAAGCTCGAGGCCGGCCTCGAAAATGGTCCCTACCGTCGTCCCGTCGTAGGGAAGCCGCACCTCCAGCCTGTGGGCGGAAGCGGCGGGCTCGCCCGCAATGCGCATCGGATACTCCATGAAGTCATCCTATCGTGTCTGGCTCGAAGGAAGCGTGTTCCAGCGTCCCTCGCTTCCCGTATAGATAGCCTTCGTGATGGTCTCCGGCGAGGCGCTATCGATGATGTGCGGCTTGATCACCACCAGCACCTGACCCGACTGCGCCGATACCGTCCGCTCCGTCAATAGCTGGCTCAGTACAGGCACTGAAGCCAGGCCCGCAATCCCGGAAATATTTCGCGCTTCCGTAACCGACATCAGCCCCGCAAGCACCGCGTCCTCCCCTTCCTTCAACCTTACGGTCGAGGCGAACTTGCGATTCTGGATCACTGGAATTCCGTTGTAGCTGCTGCTTCCCAGAACCTTGAATTCCGCATCCACCTGCAGCGACACTTCCCGCGAACCGTGAATCCGCGGCGTCAACTTCAGCACCAGCCCCAGATCCTCGAAGTTAAAGGTGGAGGGCGTCGCATACGGCGATATCCCGCCCGTTCCCATGAACTGCTGCGTGACAATCGGATACTTGTCTCCGATATGGATGGTTGCCTCCTGCGAATCGAGCGACCGTATCTCCGTCTTGAACAGTGACACCGCCCGCCCGTTGGCGACGCTCGCAAATGCCGTCGCATTGGAAATCGCCAGCGCGATAGTAGAAAACCCGCCCCCGGCCACCAGAAACTTCGTATACCCCGGCACGAAGTTGGGAAACATCCGCAGCCCGCGCGTGGGCGTTCCCTTTCGCCCCAGAAACGCGATCGCCGTCGCTGTCGGCAGGCTGAAGCCATAGTGCAACTCATGGCTCTCCGACAGTTCCACCAACTCCACTTCCACCATCACCTGGGACCGCAACGTCAGCAACTGCTCATACAGCGCCTGTGCTGTCCGTACTTTTCCCACCCGGTCCCTGATCAACACCAGCCGCTGTCCCCCGTCCACGGCGAACCGCTTGATTTCCAACACTTGTTGCACGGCTCGCGCCAGTTCCTGCGCCTCCTGCACCGTCACCGGATTCGGAATCGACAACGTCACCGCCATGTTCGGCTCGGCTTCCGTCCGCTTCTGCTGCGTATCCTTGTAGATCATCAGCAGTTTCCCGCTCAGCGGCACGGCGAAGGACGATGTGGCCGATTCGAGTGCGTACAACGCGGTGCCGAGACCCACGTCGTTCAGTTGGAAGCGGATCGTGGGTCCGGCCTCGGGGTAGTCGGCATCGAACACCAGATCCAGCCCGAAGCTCTGCGTTACCTTTGTAAACAGCGTGCGCGCATTCGCTTTCAGGTCGAAACTCTTCTTCCCCGGAACTCCCTTCAGCTCTTCCGGCGGAAGCGGACGCCGCGACTCTTCCACCTCCTCGCGGGTAATGTTCGTCCCCACCAGGAACTCAGGCCGCTTGCCGTCCTCCTGCTTCTCTCCGGGCGGCGGCAATTCGGTAATCGATGCCGGCATTACCTTTGATTCCCGCATGGCCCGGGTTCGCAGCGCCTGGCTCCGCACCCAATAGGAATGGTTCCTCGGATCCGCGGCGGCCGCCTCGGCGTACAGGAGATACGCCTTTACGGCATCCCCGGCTTTTTCCGCTTTTCGTGCTCTCTTCGCCAGCGAACTTGCGCTTTCTCCGCCCAAACACACCATTCCCGCACACAACGCCAAACAGAGGATAGAAAGCGGACGCCTCACCATTGACAATGACGCTCGAGGGCGCCGCCGCGTGGATAAACTCCAGCCGCCCGCCTGCCGATAGTACGGGCAGCAAGGAGAACTATGTCCACCACCGCGGTTCATTCCGCCTTCGCTCCAGCCGTTCCGCAGACTCTGGACGATCTGGGAATCCAGCTTTCTTTGGTCACTGATTTGGTGCTGCGACGGCTGTTGCTCGAGGGGTTCAGCACGTTGACGCTGCTCAGCCAGAAGTTGAGGCTCTCCATACCGATTGTCGACCTGGTCTTCCGCCAGCTCCGCCAGCAGCAACTCGTCGATGTTCGCGGCATGAATGGGAATGATTACAATATCCAGCTTACAAGCGCCGGAAAGCAACTCGCCTCGGATCGTTTCCAACTCTCCCAATACGCGGGCGCCTGCCCGGTGTCCCTCAAGGACTACCACATGGCCACGAAAATGCAATCCGCCAATGTCCAGGTGGACCGCCGCGCGCTACGCGGCGCCTTCTCCGACATGATCATCTCTGACCGCATGCTCGATCAGCTCGGCCCCGCCCTCATCTCGCAAACCTCGGTCTTCATCTACGGTCCCACCGGAAATGGCAAGACCAGCCTTGCCGAGCGCATGCTTCGCGTCTATCAGGACGCCGTCCTCATTCCCTTCGCCGTGGAAGTCGACGGCCAGATCATCTCGCTCTATGATCCCGTCGTTCACACCCGCCTCGAAATGGAAGACCCCGAGATTGATCCGCGTTGGGTTCTTTGCCGGCGGCCATGCATCGTCGTGGGCGGCGAACTCATCCCCAGCATGCTCGAACTTCGCCTCGATGATTCCAGCGGAATCTATGCCGCCCCCTTGCAGATGAAAGCCAACAACGGCATCTTCATCATCGACGACTTCGGCCGCCAGCTCATGAGCCCCCGCGATCTGCTCAACCGCTGGATTGTCCCCCTCGATCGCCGCGTCGACTACCTGACTCTCCGCTACGGCGTCAAGTTCCAGATCCCCTTCGAGCTTATGGTGGTCTTCTCCACCAACCTCGATCCCGCCGATCTCGCCGACGAAGCCTTTCTACGCCGCATTCATAACAAGATATTCGTCGAGGCCGTCGATTCCCACAGCTTTGACCAGATCTTCAACCGCGTCGTCGGTTTGAAGAATATCCCTTGTGAGCCGGACAGCTCCGAATACCTCCGCAAGCTCTGTCTCCGTGAAGGCCGCACCGAACTGCGCGCCTGCTATCCCAACGACATCTGTAATATTCTCGTCTCCATCGGCCGGTATGAGAACCGTCCCCCCAGAATGACCAAGGCCGATCTCGAGCGCGCCACCTCACTTTACTTTGCCAAGAGCTGACCGGCTCCGGCCGGGCTCCCGAACTTCCGAAACGCCTGCAACTCGCGCATCGCCAACTCGAAGTTGCCCTCCTCGAGAAACAACCGGCTGAGCTCCAAATGGGCCTCGGGGATTTCCGCCGCTACCATTCGGAGGTTGTCCGCCGCCTCCTCGAGGTTCCGCCTCTGCCCGGCGAGCGCTACCCCCAACTCGAATCGCGCCTGCGGATCCAGCTTTCTCAACTCCACCGCCTGCCGCGCCGCCCGTTCCGCTTCGGCAAACCGCCGTTGGAAATTGCGCGCCTTCGCCATATTTACGTAAGCCCTCTGGCACAACGGGTCCACCGGCCCCGCTGCCGGGAATGCATCGTAGCTTCTTCCCGGATCTTTCGCCGGCGGATGCGCCGTCCCACACCGCGTCTCTTCGCTCCACCCGGTCGAACCCACTGCCCCCTCCCGCATCTCCGCCAATAACGCCGGATAAAGCCTCAGGAGAACCGCCAGGAGAAAGAACCGGAAAAGTGTCATGCTCCTTTCTCGCCGATGAGAATGGAATCAACAATGCCGCCGTGGTCCTAATTCGCATGGTGCTTCGGTTCAGTCACCAATGGTACCTGCGATTTGGTCCGAGGAACGGTCAAAAACAAGCCCGGCAGGAAAAGCGGCCTAAGCGAGCCGCTACCCTGCCGGGAGACCTGCGGGACGATGCTCTCTTGCCTCTCTAGTGCGTGAACCTCAGAATCTCGGCCGCGATCCGGACAAACGCCGCGTTCAGGTCGGCGGCCGTCGGAGCGTAGACGAAAAGACCCTCGAGCTTGTTCTGGTCGTAGATGGGGCTCGCCGCGTCGTTTGCAATGCGCTTCAGCAGTGTTTCCTGATTGGCCTGTGTTTCGCCGAGTCCAATGGTGTAAACGACGGTGTTCACATTGGGCGCCAGGTCCTGGTTGCGGATTCGTTTCCCCACGTTGTCCGCCGCGGCGATGGCGGCGTTCATCATGTTTGTCTTGTCGCGCACGTCAATCTTTCCCGCGTAAGGGTTCGAGCCGGGAAAGTTGTTAACCGGCACAAAGTTGTCCGCGCTCCGAAGAGATGTTCCGTACGTGTCCCTGTCAGGATAGTACGCGATGTCGTACTGCACATGCCCGGTGCCGGTCCCCTGGCTGTTGCCGTTGTGTCCTCGTCCACCCTGGAACCAGCAGTCACCCGTATTGCTCGGAGAGCTATACTGCGTGGGCGGATTCACAGCGGAGTTGTAGGCGTAGGTGACCACGCCCGAAGGATCGGAGAAGCCGGGGGCGATGTACGGAACGACGCCCATCAGCGTGTTGCCGCCGCCCGAAAGCCCCTCCTGGGAATAAACCGCCCCGCGGAAGAACTCGTTCGTCGGATTCCAGCTTGGATTCTGCTGGCCAAGATATGGGGAAGCCTTCGTCCAACGCTGAGTGTTGTTCCAGTCGTAGCAGCGGCTGTTTTTCGGCGATTGGGGCAGGGTGGCGTTGTCGGCCACGCGGGTTGTATCCAGCCTGTTCACGGGAAAATCGGCGGTGACCGTGTTCGGCACGCCGTCCGTGAAGAGCAGGATCACGTTGAGAGCCCCCGGCTCATTGATTTGCGCAATCTGCTCGTATCCCTTGAATAATGCCTGCGCAATCCCCGTGCCGCCGCTGCATGTAATCGTGTCGATCACCGCCGGCAGCGTCGGGCTGCTGGTCTTGAAGTTCATGTTCGCCGGATAGCTGAGAGCGTAGGAGATGCCGAAGGTGATCATCGCCAACCGGTCACGCTGGTTGGCGAACAGGTTCACGAAACCCTTGGCGGCGCTTCGCATCGCCGGACACCCGCCGTTGCTGTTCATGGATCCGGAGCGGTCCAACACCAGGATGACGTTCACGTCTCGGCGGGACGCCCTTCCGGTGGCGGAAACAATCGTAGTCGGCGAGTTGACCAAAATTCGCATGAAAAACAGCGGCGAATCCACCGCCGCGGTTACCGTCACGGTACGCGTCCGGAAGCCGGTTTCCGCCACATCCACCGACAAGTTCCGGCTGGTCGTGTTGAACAATCCAGGTGGATAGTTCGCGGCAAAGAAAGCCTGGGCGCGCGAAACCGCCGCGCCCTGCTGTTCCGCCATCGTGAGACCGACCGACAGCGACCGCGCCGCCGCCAGCGCCGACGCGTCCGTCGCCGATTGCAGCCGTGCCTTCACGGCAAACAGAAACGACGCGTCGATGGCCAAACCCACGATTGGAATGACGAATAGAAGCATCACCCCGCCCGTGACGATAACGAACCCTTTTTTCTTGCGGCTGATTGGTTTGGAATTGGGTTTCATTCTGTCTGCCCCTTTAGAAATAGTTGCGCGCGTAGATGTTGACCGGCCGGTTGTTGTTCAGGAACGCCAGTTCCGGCGCGGTGAAGTAAGCTTCCGATATGTATGTCCGCTCGGAGGCATTCAGTGTCAACAGGCCGACATAAGGGTTCGGCGAGGTGTTCGTCGACAGCGTCAGCGCCCGGCAACTGACATCCTTCAGGTAGTCCGCGACGTCAATCGTCCCGTCCGCATGAATCAGATTGGCGCTCGGCGTGCCAATGGAACTCGTGTAAAGGGAAGAGCTCCCGATGACAAGCCGCTGCGTGATCACCGGATAGTAACGGTTGGCGCAATTTGTCCCCGCCAACCCCGCCGCGTTGCACTCGTCGTCTCCAATCATCAACACCTGCGTTAAGACCACCGTGCCGTTTCCGCCCGCGCGCGTCATGTTCATTCCGTTGGCCAGCCTCACGATCAGGTCCTGGTTGGCGGGTAGGGAAAAATCCACCAACCGCACAAACATGTGCCCCGCGTCGCGGGAGATTTGCGCGGTTTGAATCATCTTTCCCAAACCCATGCCGGTGGTGATGGTGCCCATGAACAGGGGAAACAGGAAAATGCTCAACAGGGCGAACTCCATGATGTTGCTGCCCCGCTGCCGGCTTCGCCGGTGTTCCGTCACGCGAATGCTTTGGTTCATCTTTGCCCCCACGATTTCCTCCTCTCGGCCTACCTCGGAGGCGGCGCAAACTGCCCGTCGGGCAGCGCCTCCATGCGGTCCGAGGAAAATGCATTGAGTCTTATGGGGCTGGCGCTGCGCAACAGGGGCGCAACCACTCCCCACTGGTAGCCTTGCACCGATACCTCCACGATGTTTCCCGGACTGTTCGACCCGGTCTCCACCAGCGTATTCTTGTCGTAGTAGTGAATCTGGATAAGGTTCGCGTTCGCCCCGTCCAGGAAGCCCATCGCGTTTGTCTGCACCACGGACTTGATGGAGGCATCCTGCCCGGTGGAGGCGTTCACCGTCTGATACGTGACCGCATACCGCACGCCCTCGCGGACGGCATGCTGAAACGTATTTCGCAAAAAGATCGCCATCCCATAGTCGACAATCCCGAAAAACAGCGCGAAAAACGGAATCAGCACCAACCCGCCCTCCATCAGGGCGTGCCCGGGTTGTCTCCGCCTTCGGGCCTCGCTGATCCGGCGCTCCCGAGGCGCGCCGCCGCCCTTCTCCGGCTCAGCAGATCGATCGGAAATACTTGGGTGCATGGCAGAAACCTATCCAGACGTACGGATTGAGGACGGAAACGCCTCAACATCCACCTTACTGCCGGAAGGTGGAAGGCGAAATCAGCAGAATCTTGGGGTGGATTGCCGAGGTTTGCTTAGTTCACCCTAAGGATGATCCTAAGCATTCCCGTACGAAGATCCATACTCCCCCTACCGCCGTACTAGATTCTCCTCGCCAACTCGGGCTCCAAGCCAATGCCGGCCTTCTACTTGCCACACCTCGCCCCAACCTGGAACAAACTTTGTCCCCAGGAGTACTAAGGTTATCCCCCCTGGAGACTAGGGGCCGATCCCTGCTGCCGACCCTTCATCAGCCACATACCCAGCGGGACCAGAAACAGTGTCGTCCATTGCGCCGCCGTCAGCACCCATCCGAACGGATTCCCCTGGTCATGCGCCCGGACAAACTCCACCAGGAACCTCGCCGTAGGGTACAACACAAGGTACAGCCCAATGACCGCACCCTGGCGGCGCGGCCGCCGGATGCGCCGGTACAATATCGCGAAAATCAGAAATTCCGCAATCGATTCATAAAGCTGCGTCGGATGCAGCGGAATCCCCAGCGGCACCCCCACCAGCTTGTACGCCTCCGGATCATTGAACGTCACCGCCCATGGCAACTTGCACTCCTGCCCCCAGCAGCAGCCCGCCGAAAAGCATCCGATCCGTCCGATGGCATGCCCCAGGGCAATCCCGGGGGCGAATACATCCGCCACTTTGACGAAGCTCAATTTGCGGGACCGCAAATACCATACCGCCACAATCAACGCCCCGATCAGCCCGCCGAAAAACACTCCCCCCGCCTGAAGCGTCGAGAACGAGACGATCTCCAGCGGATTTTTCACATAATACGGC
>JAIXKK010000099.1 GCA_026954325.1 Bryobacterales bacterium
TTGTAGAACTGCCGTGACTTGTCCACATCCCTCGAGAACAGGGCGATGTGCGCCACACCCGTGACCGGCGGGCGCTTCGCTTCCTGCGCGCGCCCCACGGCGAGGGCGGCCAGCAGCATGATTCCGATCATCCGCATAGGAGCATGGTATCCCTTACCGCCCGGGCATCGCCGAATCGAGAAAGCTCCCCACATCCCGGCGCAGTTTTTCAAGCGACGGAGGATGGATGTACATCATGTGGCCGGCTTCGTAGTACGCTGTCTGGAAGTTTCCGCGAAGGCGAGCATCCACGCCCATGTGGCTCAGCGTGTACTCGGCGGCGAAAAAAGGCGTGGCCAGGTCAAAATACCCGCAGCCGGCGAAGACCTTCATGTGCGGATTCTTCGCCACCGCCGCGCGCATCGCATCCGCGGTATCCGCAAAGCCCTCCGCCGCGCTCCCCCAGTCCCAGCCGGCAATCCCGCCTCCTAAAACGTAATAAGTAAAATCTGTTTTGAAGCCCAATTCGCGCCGCACGTAGTCCGCAAACAGCGCCGTGTAGGGGGGCCGGATGGCGGCTATGCTTGGATCAAACTCCGGCTGCTCGGACACGTTGCGCCCTTCAAAGGCGATCAGCCGGCTGTCGATGCGCCCCACTGTCGTCTTCCGGTCTCTCAGCAATTCATTGCAGAAGCGGAGAATCTCGATGCGCAGGTCCGCGTTATCCACATACTGTTCGCTCAGCCCGGTATAGCGCGCCAGTTTCGCCACGACGGCCTGCCGTTCGCCGCCTTTCAGCCGGTCGCCTTTGGCGAGCGCTTCCGCGTACGGTCCGATTGCCCACGCCCGTGCCTCTTCGAGCGTTTTTGTCAGGTCCCTCTGCAAGTCCGGAGCCAGCTTCTTGTGATACCAGGCCGTGGCTGTGTAGGAGGGCAGGTAAAGCACAAATGGCAGATCATTACCGCGTGTGAAGCGGATGGTCTGGAAGTTGAGCACCGTCGAAATCAACACCACGCCGTTGAGCGCCACCCCGTGCTCCACAAGATAGCCGGAAAGCCCCGCAGCACGTGTAGTGCCGTAGCTTTCCCCGGCCAGGAACAGCGGCGAGCCCCAGCGCTCGTTGCGCGTCAGGTACAGGCGGATGAATTCGCCCACGGAACTGATGTCGCCCTGCACTCCGTTGAACTTCTGCGCCAGTTCCGGCTTCGTTGCCCGGCTATAGCCCGTGCCCACGGGGTCAATGAAGACAAGGTCTGTCTTGTCGAGCCAGGTCTGCTCATTGGGGATGAGTTCATACGGCGCCGGCGGCATCGCTCCGTCCGGCATCATCTTGACCCGCTTCGGCCCGAGTGCCCCCAGATGCAACCACACCGACGCCGCTCCCGGACCTCCGTTGAAGGCGAACGTCAGCGGACGCTTCGATGCGGGCTCCGTGGTTTCCAGCGTGTAGGCGATGTAGAACATGCTCGCCTCGGTCTCCCCGGTTTCATTCTTGATGGGAAGAAAACCCGTGGATGCCGAGTAGCGCAACACCGTTCCATGCACGGTCATTTCATGCCGTGTCACCACGGGTTTGTCGTCCTGTGCCGGGGCCGATGGAACCGCCGGGCGCGGCGCGGCAGGTCTCTGCTGCCCCTGGCAAGCCGCCGTCAGCGCCAATAAAAACGCGAATTTCCGCATTGGTAAATTATGGCGCGGCGCCGGCGCTTCGCGCTTGTCCGCCGTTACCGCCGCCGCTCGGACGCTCCAGCGAAGGCAGACTATGGGAACGCACGCGTAACGAGCATTGTAAGAATACCGAAGCCCACGATTACGCAAGAAACGACGGCCACCTTGCGGGTGATTGTCCATTCCCGGATTTCATGCTGCATGAGGGGAAGATTGGAAAGCGCGCTCGTCATCGAAGTCAGCACCGTCGCGAAGCCAGCCGTCTGCATATCTATCTTTTGGTGCATCGCCAGTGTCGCGGCGGCGCCGACGGTGCTGGCGCTCGAAACGAGTCCGCCGATAAGGCTTACCAACAGGAAGCCGAAATGTCCGAAGTAGCGCTGCCCCAGGCTACCCGCGATTTCGATCACAATGAATATGAACCCGAATTGGAAGACCTTCCCAAGCGACAGGGGCGAGGAAAGTTGAACCGCCCCGTCATTTTCTTGCCGGTTCTTCCTCCCGCCCCAAATGTAAACCGCGGCGGCGAGAATCATGACGATCATGGGACCGGCGGCGCTCACCACCGCGGGAGGCGCGAAAATGGCCAGGATAAGAAGGTTCCGCACAAACATTGCAACAACTGTCAACAGATCGACGGTGACCGCCAGCGTAGCGATGTTTCCTGGCAGATTTTTGATGGATCCGGCCAATTCGGCGATCGCGGCGGTGCTGTTCACCAGGCCGCCGAGAATCGCCGAGTAGTTCAAGCCGCGTGAACCGTAACTCTTGAGCAGCACATAATTGACGAACCCCAAAGCCGCGATGACAACAATGATGAGCCACGCTTCACGAGGATTCAAAAGGCCCCAGGCATCCACCATGCGGTCAGGCAACACAGGATAGATCACGAACCCCAGCAGGCCGAGCATGACCGCGGACCGCACCTCCGTCACCAGTAGCCCGCCTGCAAAATGTGTGAGAGCCGGTTTCAAAGATAACAGCAGGGTCATCAAAATGGCCGCCGCCACCGGAGTGTAGTGATGGCCCTGTCCAATGAGGACTCCGAGGACAAAGGTCAGAATGACGGCCGCGGAAGTGGTGGCCTCGACCGGTCTTCCTTCGTGCACGTTGTGAAGGGCAGTCAACAGAACGATCAACAAGACGCCCGCGAACGTGATGTAGGCGATGGGCGGGGTGGCGAGAATGCTCAGGGTGCCCGCGATGGCAACGATGGTGAAGGTTCTCGTCCCGAGGTCCTTCTGAGACCATTCGCGCTCCAGTCCGACGAGCATGCCGATTCCTATGGCGATTGCGAGCTTGATGGAGATACCGGCGGGAGAGAACTGAGCATCCACTGAATCCGAGGATACCAGCCCGCGGCAGGTAGAATCAGAATGTGAGTTCTGAATTGCTGGATACCGCGCGGCAGGTGGTGAAATTCGCGCTCGACCGCGGCGCGGATGACGCCGAATGCACGATATCGGAGGGCTCGGAGTTCTCCGCCACGGTGCGCATGCGGGAATTGGAAACCTTGAAGGAAGCGGGCTCCCGAGGGGCGGGTGTGCGCGTGCTGATCGGGAAGCGGGTAGGCTCCTCCTACACCTCTGACCTGACCCGCGAAGGGTTGGACCGCATGATCTCCTCCGCGCTTGACCTCGCCAGGCTCACCAGCGAAGATCCCTTCGCCGGGCTCCCTGACCCGGAAGACCTCGGCTCGCTCACGCTTGATCTTCAGCTCTACCGTGACGACGTCGCCCGAATCGATCCCGCGGAGCGCATCCGCCAGGCGAAAGAAGCTGAAGAAGCCGCCCTCTCCACTGACCCGCGCATCGTCAATTCCGAGGGTGCGTCCTTCGGCACCGGGCAGGGTTCGCGCTGCTTCGCCAACTCCCGCGGATTCTCCGGGTGGTATCGCGGCAGTTCCTGCTCCATCAGCATGGTGGCGGTTGCCAAAGATGGCGATTCCATGGAACGCGACTACTGGTATTCGGCCGCGCGCAGCTACCACAAGCTCGAGCCGGCCGCCGCCATCGGCCGCAAGGCCGCCGGGCGCGCGCTGCGCCGCCTGCACGCCCGCAAAGTACCGACGCAGAAAGCGCCCATTCTCTTTGAGCCGCAGGTGGCCCGTTCCCTGCTCGGCGACATCTTCGATGCGGTTGCCGGCGATTCCATCTACCGCAAGGCTTCGTTTCTGGCGGGAAAACTCGGTGAGCGCGTAGCCTCGAAAAATGTCACGGTTGTCGATGACGCCACGCTTCCGGGGTTGTTCGGCTCCCAGCCCTTCGATGACGAAGGAGTGCCCTCCCGGCGCACCGTGGTGATTGAGGACGGCATCCTCAAGAGCTATCTTCTCAACACCTACACGGCGCGCAAACTGGCGATGAAAACCACGGGCAACGCCTCCCGCGGCATCACCGGCAACGCCCATGTCGGGCACGGCAACTTCTTCCTCCGCCCTGGCGCGGATACGCCCTCCGCCATTCTTGCGGGCATAAGAAACGGATTTTACGTTACCGAATTGATCGGCTCCGGCGTCAATATTGTAACCGGCGATTATTCCCAGGGCGCCGCCGGGGTGTGGATTGAGAACGGCGAATTGGCCTATCCTGTATCGGAAGTGACCATCGCGGGCAATCTCAAGGAAATGCTCTGTAACGTGCAGGCAATCGGCACGGACCTCGAGTTTCGCGCGGCGGTCGCCTCGCCCACGATCCTGATTGGGGAGATGATGGTCAGTGGCCAGTAAACCAGAAGCGAAACCGCTTTTCAGCCTCCCGCTCGTCCTCATGGCGCTCATCGCGCTGCTCGCCGGAGGCGCCTTCTGGTATCTCCAGAGGCATCCCGGGGATTCGGCTCAAGGTCCCGTGCTGACGCCGGAGGCCAAGGCTTATGTGCGCAACCTGCAACTGAACGGCGTGGAAATGAAGGCCGCCGAAAACGCCATCCACCAGCAGGTGGTCGAAATCACCGGCAAGATCACCAACAGCGGAGACCGCCATCTGAAGTCCGTGAAGATCACCTGTATTTTCTACGACCCCTACACCCAGGTGGTTCTCAAGGAACGGGTGGAGATTGTGCGCGCGCGGCTGGGCGGGCTCGCGCCCGGCGAAACCAAGCCTTTCCGGCTCCCGTTCGACAATCTTCCGGAAAGCTGGAACCAGGCAATGCCCCAACTGGTGATTGCCGAGATCCTCTTTAGCTGACATGTCCCGCCTGCTTCTCGTCGATGATGACCCGGATCAGTTGGAGGTACGCCGCCTTCTTCTCGAACAAGCCGGACATCAGGTCTCCGCGGCCGCATCTGTCAACAATGCAATCAGCCTATTCCTCGCCCAGACGCCGGAGATCGTCGTCATGGACCTGCGCCTGCCTCACACCCGGGATGGTTTGGGGCTCATTCGCCGTCTCCGTTCGGAATCGCCGGCAACGCGCATCATGGTTCTCTCCGGCTGGTCCGCCGATCTCGCCAACCTCCCCGAGGAGCAAATGGTCGATCAGGTGCTCACCAAGCCCGTGAGGTCGCAACAACTGGTGCAATTCATCGCTAAACTCGCTCTTTGTCTCATCGCATTGCTGCCCCTTGGCGCGGCCACCGGAAATGAATTCCCTTTCCACCTCGATGCTCCCGCCGAAGTGGTCGCGGACCTGGATTTAAGCGCTCCGGACGCTGATTGGGGCCGCCCCGGACGCGAAGGCGCGCTCGCCGCCATCACGGTCGATGGCGCCGGCACGCAGCATCTCATGGTCTACGGAGGAGGCCAGCGCCTCCACTACCAGGTCTTCCTCGGCCCGCTGGAGCCCGGCGCGCACACTGTGAAGGTGGAGCGACACCCCGAGTACTCCGCGCGCGGGATTCACCTGGAAGTTCACAATGTGACCTACCGCCAGTACAAGCCGACGGACTCCGACTACGCGGTGATCGCCAACGCTCCGGTTCTTTTCGCGCGCCGGAACACGATTGGCAAGTTTACCGATGTCCCGATGATCCTGTATTGCGAACGCCTCGGCGACGCCTCCCTGCGCTACACCATGATCTTTTCGAACGAAGACGGCGGCACCTCCACACGCGCTCTCATGGCCCGCTGGGGCCGGACCACCGACATCGAATACATCTACGGGGTGTGGCCGGACAAGACAGGGAAGCCGCTCAAGGCGCAGTTGCAGACCAACAACCACAAGGATGCCGAATTCCGCGGCAAGCGCGAGGGCTTCCATCCCCTGCTCGGCGTTGTGACGGATAACAACATGGTGGCCGACGATGCTGCTTCCCCCATCCGCTATCAACTCGCGCCGGTGCTCGTGGACCTCGCCAACGGCTCGCGCGAGAAGGTGATGGACGAGCATCCCATTACCTATCTCATCAGCGCCAGGGAACTGGAGCGCGAAGGGAAGGTGCGTACATTCGGCAAGGTGGAGGGCACGAAGATCAGCGCGCCGGAAAACTACCTGTTCGTGGAAATGCGCGTGTTGAACAAGGACGCGCGCGCCGCCGTGCTGGTTCGCTTGCAGGAGGACAACTTCTTCCGCTCCTCGAATCTCGGCACTTACGACATGGGAATTGAGCGCAGCGGCTGGGTCCGCACTGCTATTGAACTGCCGCCGGCCACTCAACCGGCGCAGGTGGCCGAGATTGCCTTCCAGTGTCTGCCGGAAGCGAAAAGCGACGGCGCGGGTTCCTGCCGTGTGGACGCCGTCGGCAAGATGTTTTTCCTTAATTCAAAGCAGGTTCCCGACCCCAGCTTCTACCGCCCCCGCATGGACCGCGGACCGTGGGTCATCCCCGCCGGAGAAATGCGTCTCCTGCCGCTGCGATGAGCCAGGACCTCATCCTCAAGATCAAAGTCATCCCCAGAAGCAGCCGTACGGAGATGGCGGGCGAAATGGCGGACGGCGCCTTAAAGGTGCGCGTGGCTGCTCCGCCGGAGAAAGGCAAGGCCAACGCCGAACTGTGCGCGTTCCTGGCAAAGCATTACGGGGTCCCGCGCGACAGTGTCTCGATCATGAGCGGAGAAACCTCGCCTCTCAAGCGCGTCCGCATCAGACGCTGACGCTATTTCCGCAACACTCCCTTGTCGAAATGAAGAAACGTGACGCCGCCTTCCACCGCGTGCCGGCAGAGCCATTCCTCGTATCCCTCCACCGGATGCGATTCGATCTCGTCGGGCGGTCCCAGGCGACTGTACACTCTTCCGCGATCTGTCATCCAGCCCGCGCCGCCGCCACTAACACACCCTGCCACAGCGAGTGCAACAACGCCATTCCGATTGCGTACGTCATGACTTCTTCTCCTGCTCGTCGATCCAACGCCGCATCGTGGCCAGATCATCCGCGGACGCCGTCCCGCCCGAGATCGCCTGTTGCAGCAGTTCCAGCGTCGATCCCCCGAAGGCCCGCTGCACCAGGTCCTTCACCAGGCGCTTCTGCATCTGCCCGCGCGGGTGCAGGGCGCGGTAAACATGCGCGCGGCTCTGTTCGTCCCGTTTCACCAGCTTCTTTTCCGTCATGATCTGCATCAGCTTCAGGACGGTGGTGTAGCCGGTGGGGCGCGAGTGATTCAACTCACCGGCCACCTGGCGCACGGTACAGGGGCCGCGGCTCCAGAGCACGTTGAGAATCGCCAGTTCGGCATCGGTCGGGCGAGTCATGCCACCACAATATACGAAAGCGTTCGTAAGTGTCAACGAAAATTTTCGTACTCCGTCCCGGTTTCGTACAATATATAGCAATGCCCGCTGCCGCCACGCCCTCCGCCACCGCCCGCTTTGCCGCCCGCTTCCCCCGGGCCCAAGACAACCGGTTCTTCCGTCAGGCGCAAGGACTCACCGTCTCGAGCCTCGGACTCGGCACCTACCTCGGTCCCATGACCGATGAGGCCGATGCGTCCTACACCAGCGCGATCCTCGCCGCCGTCGAAGACGGCATCAATTTCCTCGATACTTCGCTCAACTACCGCCACCAGCGGTCTGAACTCGCCATCGGCGCGGCCCTGCGCCAGATGTCTGAACGCCGGGAGGAACTCGTTCTCTGCACCAAGGCCGGATACCTCGTTCCCGGCGCCACCCCCAAACTTCCGGAGACCGATACGGTGGGCGGCATGCATTCCATGGCTCCCGCCTTTCTCGAAGACCAACTCACCCGCAGCCTCGAAAACCTCGGCGTCGAAACCATCGACGTCTTCTATCTCCACAAACCCGAGACACAGCTCCGCTATATCGACCCGGAAACCTTCTACAAGCGCATCGCCGCGGCTTTCGAGAGACTGGAGAGCTTCGCCGCGGCGGGCCGCATCCGCTACTACGGCGCAGCCACATGGGATGGCTTCCGCCGCAACGGCCAACCTGACGGCCTCTCGCTCGCCCGCCTGTCCGCGCTCGCCCGAGGCATCGGCGGCGACGCCCATCACTTCCGCTTTATCCAACTCCCTTTCAACCTCGCCATGGTGGAAGCCTACGGACAGCGCGCCGAAACCCGCGATGGGCAGCGAATCAATGTGTTCGAAGCCGCGCGCAGGGATGACATCACGGTGGCCGCCAGCGCCGCGCTGTTACAATCGCGGCTCGCCTCGGGCCTCCCCGGACAACTCGCCGAAAAGCTCGAAGCGCCCGGCCCGGATGCCATCCGCGCCATTCAGTTCGCGCGCTCCGCGCCGGGAATCACCACCGCGCTTGTGGGCATGGGCAATCCCGGGCACGTGCGCGAAAACCTCGCCATCGCTTCTTGCCCACCGCTCAGCGCGGCAAAATTTGAAAGTCTGTTCTCCGCATAACCGCCGTGATTCTCCCCACTCCCCCCGTCACTCACGAGTTCGACGAAACGCAGGTGGATAACGCGGTTGCCGCGTGTCCGAATGTGCCCGCGGTATTTCTGGTGTGGCCAAGGGAAGGCGCTCCCTACCTTGCCCGCACGGCGCTTCTCCACCGCCGCCTGATGCGCCTGCTGGGGCCGCGCAGCCATGCTTCCAAACTCCTGCACCTGCGTCCCGTCGCCCGGCGCATCGAATATTGGACCTACGGCTCGCGGCTCGAATCGAGCCTGCTGCTCTATTCCCTGGCGCGACGCCACTTCCCCGAGGACTACGCCCGCATCCTGAAACTGCGCCAGCCCTCCTACGTCAAGCTGATTCTCTCCAACCCCTTCCCGCGCACGCAGGTCACCACGCGCCTCAGCGGCTCGGACTCCCTCCACTACGGCCCGTTCCCTTCCCGCGCCGCCGCCGAAAACTTCGAAAACGGCTTCCTCGATTTTTTCCAACTGCGCCGCTGCCAGGAGGACTTGCAGCCCTCACCGGATCATCCCGGCTGCGTCTACGGCGAGATGAACAAGTGCCTGCGTCCCTGCCGGCAGATTGTCACCGTCGAAGAATACGCGAGCGAAGCCGGGCGTGTGGCCGCCTTCCTTCGCTCAGACGGCGAAACGCTGGTGGATGCCATCCGCGCCGCGCGTGACCGCTGGAGCGAGGAACTCGAATTCGAAGAAGCCGCCCGCATGCACAAGCGTCTTGAAAAGGCCGCCGCCATCCTCCAACTGCGCGGGGAACTCGCCACGGACATCCAACGCTTGTGCGGGATTGCGGTCACTCCGGCAGTGGACCACGATGCCGTCGGGCTCTGGTTTCTGCTTGAAGGCGTTTGGCGCTGCGGAACCACACTTTCGCTGCGCGTCGAAGAGGGGCGCCCTGCGCCTCTCGACCGCCGCCTCAAGGAACTGGCGGCCTCCATTCCGCCGGCTGTCCGCGTCCCCCCGCGCGAGCGCCAGGACCATCTCTCGCTGCTCGCCGCCTGGTTCTATTCGAGTTGGCGCGACGGCGAGTGGGTTCCCTTCCCCGAACCCCCGGCCATCCCCTATCGAAAACTGGTCAATGCGATTCACCGTGTCGCGCGCGCGAGAAACCCCGCGTAACTACTGAACCCCCCGCTCCTGCTTCAGCGAGTTCAGATTCCGCGAAGCCTGCTCCGAATACGGACCCGCGATCCCCGTGCACTGGCGGAAGAAATCCGCCGCCTCCGCGTATCTCTCCATGTGGTAGTTCGCCCACCCGAGGTAGAAGAGGATGGCCGCCTCCACCTGGCCGCGGTCTTTCATATAGGGAAGGCTCTGCCGCAGCGCTCTGTCCGCCTGTTCGAAATTGTTCTGATTGACATAGGCGTTTCCCACCATCAGAAAGGCGGAACCAAGGTAGTAGGCCTTGCGCTTCTCCCACTCCCTGGCCGGAACGCCATCGGGCGGGGTTCGTGAAGACACGGTCTGGATAATCCGGTTACCGGCGGCAATCACCTTCGCCAGGTTCGTACGCCGCTCCATTTCGATCTGGGCGCTCAACAACAGGGCATCGAGATCATCCGGATGGCGCGCCAGCATCCGTTCCGCTGCCCCCAATGCCTTTGCCGTATCTCCCATGCCCCGGTAAGCGTTCATCAGATGAGGCCAGACCTGACCGGTGTAAGCGGAATTCGGGTAATTGCTAATAAATTTCTCGAGCAACACGGTTTTGGCCTTCGGTTCCGCCTGAATCGCCTTCGTGAACTGATCGTATTCCCTCTGGGCGAGCAGCCCTTTGACCAGATCCTGGGTCTGTGCCCATGCCTTCGGATCCTCCCCATCCGGCGCGGGTTTCCCGGCTATCTTCTCGCAAAGCGCCAACAGCCGGTCGTGCCATTTCGCCGCTACCGCCGGGTCACCCTGCTTCGCCGCCGCCTGGTCGGCGCGGTACAACGCATCGAAATCCTCAGGCTGCAGCGCGAGCAGTTTCTCACCGTACAGAATCACTTTCTCCGTCTCATGGGAGCGGGAATAGTAGGTCTGCAGCCATTCGTAGAGGTAACTTGCGCATTTGTGCTTTGGAAACTGCGCCAAGAACCTCAGAATCTGCTCGATTTTGCGGCTACTGTCTATCTGGTGGTCGATCAACTCCAGTTGTTCGCCTTCCGGTGAGCCGAAAGTGAACTCCAATTTGTACCGCTGCGCCACGCACGGTGGAACAGCAAGAGCAATGCAAAGGCATCCTGCAACGAGGGTCTGGTCGCAGGGGAGTTTCAATCGAGCCAGAGCGCGGCGCATGAGCCGTTCCTCCCTCAAAACACGAGTCTTATGGATGTCCTTCTCTCTATCGGCTGGCTTCCTACCCTCCTTTACCCCGATCTTCCCCTCATTTGTGCAATACAATGAATCGCTGAGATGCCCTCCCGACGTATTGCCCTCCCATCCCCCGCCGGAGCCGCCCTCGTCTCCGGCAACCTCCGGGCGCGCCACACGCCCGGCGATGAACCCAACCCCTTCTTCCTCTGGACCGCCGGCCGGCGGTTCGCCGCCGCATTCGCCGCTAACGGCAACACCCGCTTCCGTGTTTCTGGCTTGGGCCGGCTCGCCGGCGAGGCGTGAAGTAGACAATGCAGCGAAGATCCGTCTTGAAGGCCGCGGCCGGATTCCCGGCCATTGTTCACTCCCGCATGGGGGCCGCCCCGGATAAGCCGAACATCCTCTGGATCCTTTCCGAAGACATGGGCCCGAGCCTCGGCTGCTACGGCTATCCGCTGGTGCGTACGCCCAATCTAGACCGGCTCGCCTCGCAGGGAGTCCGCTTCAATCGCGCCTACACCACCGCGCCCGTCTGCTCCGCCAGCCGCAGCGCCTTCAACGCCGGCCTGTACCAGATCTACACGGGCACTCATCACCACCGCAGCCACCGCAAGGACGGCTACAAACTGCCTCCCCCGGCACGCCTTCTCAACGACCGTATGCGCGAGGCCGGATACTTCACCGCCAACGTGCTCGAATTCGCTCCCGGCGCGCGCGGAACCGGGAAGACCGACTTCAACTTCACCGCACCCAAGCCGTTCGACGGGACCCATTGGAACCAGCGCAAGCCCGGCCAGCCTTTCTACGCGCAGGTGAATTTCCAGGCGCCGCACAAAGGCCCCGCCTTCAAAGAGGCGCGCCGGCGGAAGGCGCTCATCGATCCGGCAAAAGTACCGCTACCCTCCTACTATCCCGATCATCCCGTGGTGCGCGACGAGGTGGCCAATTTCCTCGATGCCATCAACCTGCTCGATCACAAGGTGGGCCTGTTGATGGAAGCCCTCGAGCGCGATAAGGTCCTGGACAATACCGTCATCTTCTACATGGGGGATAACGGCCGCTGCCTGCTGCGCGGCAAGCAATGGCTCTACGATGCAGGCGTGCGCGTGCCGATGTTCCTGAAATGGCCCGGCGTCACCAAGCCAGGCATGGTAAGCGATGACCTCGTCCTCTCGCTCGACCTCACCGCCACCGCCATGCTCGCCGCCGGCATTCCGCTGCCCGAGACGCTTCACGGCCGGCCGCTGACCGGCTCAAAGTACAAACCCCGCGACGTCATCTTCACCGCGCGCGACCGCTGCGACATGACCCTCGACCGCATCCGCTCCGTGCGCGACAGGCGCTACAACTACATCCGCAACTTCATGCCCGAACGCCCTTACACGCAGCACAATGAATACATCGAAACCGAGTACCCGACCTTGGGCGTAATGAAGGAACTCTATGCGAAAGGGAAGCTCAACGCCGCGCAATCCCTTTTCATGGCCCCGCGCAAGCCGCCCGTCGAGTTCTACGACATGCGGAATGACCCGGACGAAGTCCACAATCTCGCCGGCTCTCCCACGCACCGTAAGCTCATCGAAGGCTTCTCGAACCGCCTCGACTCCTGGCTGGGGGAGATGAACGACAAGGGATCTATCCCGGAAAGACCGGAAGCGCGGCTACTGTAATCCGGCATGCGGCCTCGGGCCCGCCCGTCGTGCTGTATACTGGAGCTACACAAGAAACAGGGTTCGCTTTAAGGTCAGGGCACGAAAAACGTGGAATTCGGACCCGCTCAGGGGTTGCTAAATGATAGCTCGTCTTTCCGGTGTTTTTCTTCTCTCCCTGCTGCTTGGCGTGACTGCCAGCGCCCAATTGGCGACTACGACCTCGCTGGTCGGTACAGTCACTGACTCGAGCGGCCAATCCGTACCCAATGCGAAGATAACCGCGGTGGAAGAAGGTTCGCTCACCACCTACAACACCACCACGAATGTGGCCGGCTACTTCGCCATTGACTTTGTCCGCGTGGGCACCTACAGCATCACGGTGGATCAACCCGGCTTCCAAAAGGTCACCAAGACCGGAATCCAGGTGAACATAAACCAGACAGTGCGAACCGACTTTCGCCTGGAAGTCGGCACTGTTTCCCAATCAGTCACCGTGGCGGCCGACGCCACTGCCATCAAGACGGACGAGGCCACGGTGCGCGAGAACATCAGCACGCGCGCGGTGGCGGAATTGCCCTTGAACGGCCGCGACGCAATGCAATTGGCCGTATTGACGCCCGGCGTATTGCGCGGCCCGAAATCCTCGGATACGGCGACGCCGCCCGGCAATGATTTTGTCGGAGCCGGCACCCGCGAAATCTCCAACAGCATGTCGCTCGACGGCATCAGCGTGATGAACAACCTCATCACCAACACGCCCACCCGGCCCATGGTGGAAACCATTCAGGAAGTGGAGGTGCAGACAGGAACTTACTCGGCCCAGTACGGTTCCTACATGGGTGTCCACATCAACGAAATCACCAAGGCCGGCACCAACGCGTTTCACGGCGCCGCCGTGGAATTCCTGCGCAACCAGGTGCTCGACGCCCGCGCCTTCTTCACGCTGCCGACGCCGGCAAACCCCACCGCCGCCAAGCCTCCGTTGCGGCAGAATCAGTTCGGGGTAGAGTTCGACGGGCCGGTCATCATCCCGAAACTCTACAACGGCAAGGACAAGACCTTTTTCATGGGGTCTTTTGAAGGCTTCCGCAATGTGCAGCAAGCCACTTCGCTTTCCACGCAGATGCCGGCAGCCTTCTTCGGCGGCGATTTCTCGCAAGTGCCCACGAAAAGCATCACGGGCGGTGTGATCAAGGATCCCTTCAACGGCAACGCTCCGTTCCCCGGCAATATCATTCCCACCAACCGCATTTCCCCCGTCGTGTTGAAACTTCAACAATACTACCCCGTACCGAACCTTCCGGGGCTTGCCAGCAACTTCTCCGTTCCGGTCCCCAGCACGGGCAGATACAACCAAACTCTGGACCGCCTTGACCAGAACATCGGCGACAAGGTTCGTCTCTACGCGCGCGCCCACTGGCAGGATTGGGCCGGGTTCAGCGGCAACGCTATCCCCGTCAACGCATCCACTACTCCGACAACGGTCACTAACTACACCTTCGGTTATACGCACACTCTTTCGGCCAATATCGTGAACGATTTCCGCATCGGCCGCAACTACTTCAATACGGCCACCGTGAACCCGTTTACGGTTGCCGGCAACGCAACCGCCGGCACCAGTCTGGGCATCCCCGGTTTCGACGGCGACTCCAAGTACAACAATCCGGGTATTCCCGATTTCGGCATCACCGGATTCAACGGTTTCGGCAGCGGCAGCACCAACTGGTATCAGAACGACAGCACACTGCAAATCTCCGAGCAGGTCAGTTGGAACAAGGGTTCTCATGGCATCATGGCCGGTGTCGAATTCCGCCGCCTGGCCACCGGGCGCGCCGCCGTCAACAGTCCTCGCGGCACGTTCACCTTCAATGGAACGTTGACCGGCTACGCTCCGGCTGACTTCATCCTCGGTACGCCGGTGAGTTTCGGCACGGCGGGTCCGGAAGTCCGCGGCCGCGTCGCCTCCTGGCGCGACGGCTTCTTCATCCTCGACAAATGGCAGGCTTCGAGGAAACTGACCATCAACTACGGCCTCCGCTGGGAACTGCCTACCGTGCCTTACACCATTAACGGCAACGCCAGCATCCTGAACCCGGACCAGACCGCGCTCGTCGTGGCCACACCCGGCTTTGGATTTGTCGCGCCGCAGCACAAACTTTTTGCCCCGCGCCTCGGCTTCGCCTACCGCATCACCGACAAGACCGTCTTCCGCGGCGGCGCCGGCATCTACTACAATCCCAACCAGACCAACACGTTCACCTTCCTCAACACCAATCCGCCGTGGAGCCCCATCTTCAATTGCAACTGGTCCGCGGGACTCACTGCCCTCAGTCTGAACAATCCGTTCGCCGTGTCCGCGGCCTGCCCGCTGCCCGGCAGCAATAGCGGCGCGCTCATCGTCACCCCGGCCTATAACCTGGCCCCCGCCCGCATGAATCAATGGAGCGCCAGTCTCGATCGCCAGTTGTGGAACGGAGGCGGCCTGGAGTTGCAATACCTCGGCTCTCACTCCTATCACCTCGACCGGAACTACTACAACAACTCCCCGCTGCCGGGCCCCGGCCCGGTCAACTCCCGGCGTCCGAATAAGTCGTTCGGCCCCATCCGCACGATCAACAACGACGTCATCGCCAACTACGAGAGCTTCAGCGCCATTTTCCGCCAGCGCCTGAAGAAGGGCTTGCAGGTCCAGGCCAGCTACACCTGGTCCCATACCCTCGATATCTCCACGGACTCTAACGGCGGCGGCACCAATATGAATCCCTATTGGTGGAAGTCCGACTACGGCAACTCCAATTGGGATATCCGCCACCGGGTCGTCGCGTACTTCGTCTACGATATCCCATTCTTCGGCGTCACTAACCCGATACTCAAGGGGGTGTTCGCCAAGTGGCAGGCCATGGTATCCTGATCTTCCAATCCGGGCTGCCCTTCAACGTCACCACGGGCACCGATACGGCCAACACCGCCGCCAGCGGCTCCTACCGTCCGGACCTGGTTCACGCCGCCTCGGCCAATTGCGGCCGCGGAAATCTCATCGGGTGCATCGATCCAAGCGCGTTCACGGTCGCCGACCTGTACCCCATCACTCCCACGAACTTCGCTTATGGAAACGCAGGCCGCAACATTCTGTTCGGTCCCGGTTCGCAGACGGTGAATTTCTCCATCTTCAAGAATTTCCCCATCCGCGAGCGCCTTCAGTTCCAACTCCGGCTCGAGACTTTCTCGCTGTTCAACCACACCAACTTCGGCAATCCGTCCGCAACCATCAACACCAGTTCCTTCGGCAATATCACCAGCGCCACCGCGAACCGCAACATCCAGATCGGCGCGAAACTGCAGTTCTGACGCGCCATATCGAGCGGGGCGGCCCGGGTCCGCCCCGCATTTCCTCCGAAAATTTCCGCTAGGGTGGAAGTATGAGGACGCTGCTCTTGTGCGCTCTGCTTGCCGCCTGTCCGGCGCCTCTCGCCGCGCAGAAGGATTTTCTCACCGCCGATGAAGCCGACCAGGTACGGGAAGTCCAGGAGCCGAATGAGCGACTCAAGCTCTACCTCAAGTTCGCCCGCCAGCGCATCGCCCTCGTCGAAAACTTCCTCTCCAAGGACAAAGCGGGCCGTTCGGCAATGATCCACGAAACGCTCGATGAATACAACAAGATCATCGAAGCCATCGACACCGTCTCCGACGATGCTCTTCGCCGCCACATCGACATCACCGAGGGCACTAAAGCCGTCGCCGGGGCCGAAAAAGAGATGCTCGCCAGGCTCCAGAGGATCCAGGCCAACAAGACCCGCGATTTCTCCCGATACGAGAACGCCCTCTCCAACGCCATCGAGAACACTTCCGTCAGCGCGGAACTGGCCGAAACCGATGTCAAGGAGCGCGGCCACGACGTGGAAGCCAAGGATGCCCGCGAGAAAAAGGCCGCCGAAGCCATGATGACCCCGGCGGAACTGGCCGCGAAGAAGGAGCAGGAAAAGAAGACCGCCGTGGAAGAGCCCAAGAAACGCAAGGCGCCCACGCTCAAGCGCAAGGGCGAGAAGTAACATCACTCCCTCCTGAGTTACTCTGGTTCCAGTGCTGACAATCGAACCGCCATTACTCGAATTACGGAATATTACCGTCTCTCACGAAGGCCAGATCGGCCTCGATCAATTGGACCTTACCATTCATGCGCGCGAACATGTTGCTCTCCTCGGACCCAATGGCAGCGGCAAGTCCACGCTCATTAAGACCCTCACCAGGGATTGCTACCCGCTGTGGCGCCCCGATAACGTCGTCCGCATCTTCGGACGCGACACCTGGAACATCTTCGACCTGCGTCCCTTGTTCGGCATCGTCCACAATGACCTGCTGCAAAGCTACATCCGCTACCCCTACTCCGGCCGTGAAGTCATCCTCTCCGGATTTTTCTCGAGCGTCGGCATCTGGCCCAATCACGAGGTGACAGGCGAAATGCGCGAGCGCGCCGAGGAGATCCTCGAGCAACTCGAAATCGCCCATCTCGCCGCCCGTACCGTGAGCCACATGTCCACGGGAGAAAGCCGCCGCCTCCTCATCGGCCGCGCCCTCGTTCACCGCCCCAAGGCGCTCATCCTCGACGAACCCACGGCCAGCCTTGATATCCGCGCCACTCACGAACTGATCGAGATCATGCGCAAAGTCGCCGCCCAGACCACCATCATCCTGGTCACCCACCACCTTTCGGACATCATCCCCGAGATCTCCCGCGTGGTTCTGCTGCGCAAAGGGAAAGTCTTCCTCGACGGCCCCAAGCGCGATGTGCTCTCGAGCGAAGCGCTCTCGTCCCTCTTCGAAATGCCCGTCGAGGTTTTGGAGCGCCGCGGCTTCTATCACCTCATCCAGGGTGATTGATCCGGTTTATTCCTCTACCTGAATCTCCACTCGCGAAGCATGGCGCGCGCCGCGGTAGACGCGGTGCGTCGCCTGGAGGAAATCGCTCTCCTTCGCATCGAAGATGTTCGCCGTGTAGCGCTGCGGGTTGCGGTCAATCAATGGAAACCATGTGCTCTGCACCTGCGCCATGATGCGGTGCCCCTTGAGAAACCGGTAATCCTGCGTGTGCAGATCGATGGTGAACTCCGTCACCCGCCCCGGAACCAGCGACTCGGGCCTTTCAAAACTATTGTGAAATCGTCCGCGAAACACATCGTTGGCCACCATCAACTGGTAGCCGCCCATCTTCGCATCGCCGGGAACCTTCTCCGGGTAGACATCGATCAACTTCACTATCCAATCGGCGTCCGACCCCGTCGTCGACGCAAACAACCTCGCCGTAATCCGCCCGCTCAGGGTAAGATCGCTCCCAAGCGTCGAACTTTCCCAACTCAATACATCCGGACGCAGGTGCATGGGACGCTGATCGTCCGTCAGCCAAATCCCCCACGTCGATCCCGCGCCATACACCGGCAGAATCGGCCGTACGCGATAGGGAACCGGATGCATTGGATCAGAGACGAAGCTATCCGAAGCCTCACCCTCCTCCGCCGGCGCGTCAAAGGACAGCGTCGAGCCTTCCCGGAAATACAAACTCCGCATGGCGGTGTGCTCCTTCGGCGGCCACGCCCCATGCCGTACCCACTCGTTGGCCCCCGCGCGGAACGTGAGCGCCTCGGGCAGATTCAGCTTTCCCCTGTCCTTCAACCAGTAGGCAAACCACGGCGCCAGAACACTCGTCCGGAAGTATTCCGCCGTATTCCCCCCGAACCGGATGTTCCCCAGTGAATCGCCTTTGCCGCTCATCCATCCACCGTGATTCCACGGGCCCACCGTCAGATAATTGATGCCGCGCGTGTCATACTTCTCCAGCGCCTCGTAAATGGTCACCGGACCGTAGAAATCCTCCTGGTCCCACCAGCCCGCCACGTGCAGCGCCGGAACCTTCACCTCCTTGAGATAAGGGCTGGCCTTGCGCCGCCGCCAAAATGCATCGAAATTCGGATGCTCCACAAAGTCATTCCACGACGGGAAGCGCCCATGGAAGTATCTCCGGTTCGCATTGCCCAGAGGACCCAGTGACAGGTACCACTCGAACACATCGTACTTGTCGAACTCGAACGGCTTGTTCTCCTTGCCTGCCTCCAGGCTCGACACATACTCGAAGCCGTAGCTCAGGCGAAACGCCCCGTTATGGTGGAAATCGTCGCCGAGATACATGTCATCGGGCGAAGCCTGGGGCGAAACGGCCTTCAGCGCCGGATGCGGATCGAGCATCGCCATCACCGTCAACCACCCCGGATACGATACGCCCATCATCCCCGCGCGCCCGTTGTTGTCCGGAACGTTGTGCAGCAGCCATTCGACGGTATCGTAGGCATCGGTGGCCTCGTCGATTCCGCCGTTTGATGTCCGCGGCGGCCGGATCATCACGAATTGGCCTTCGGAAGCATACTTCCCGCGGATATCCTGGAATACCCAGATGTAGCCGTCCTCCGCCAATTCCTTGTAACGATCGGCCAGCGCTTTCTGTTGCGCCTTGCAGTCATACGGCGTGCGCACCATCAGAAACGGCAGCCGCTCCCCGTGGTTCACCGGCGTGAGAATCTCCGTGTAAAGCCGCACTCCGTCGCGCATCGGGATCATCACCTCGCGCCGCTCGAAGCCGTCCGGCGCCGGGCGCGTATCCTGCGCCAGCAGCGCAGTGGCAAACAGAAGAATCAGCATTCTCATTGACCCGCGCGGGGCGCCAGGCGCCTGCGCTCCCCATCCCATCGCCATGCCGCATCCGCCCCCTGCAAGTGCACTCCTCCCAGCCACAGGTCGATTCCGCCGCGTTCGCGGATCCAATCCGCCTCTCCCCGCAGCAACCGCGCCCCCAGTTCCGTCAACTCATAGCCGTTTCTTTCTCTCGCCGCCGCGGGCTCGGTGGCCAGCCGCTCCAATCGCGAGTACACCGACGAGCCCCCCATGAACATCGGCTCTTCGAATTCGCAAAACGCCTGAAAGATCTCCTCCGGCTCCCGCTGCCCCGCCGCCAACGCCCGCAGGATCTGCTCCTCCGATCGCGACAGCCCGTTCCGCACCGAAGGATACTCCTCGAAGAAGCGCTCGAAGTTCATCCGCAAATACGGCAAGGGCGCATTGCTCGCGCCCAACACCGCCGCCATATCCCGCGGGTCCGTTGAAGTGAATGCCCGCCACGCCCCGTGTGCCAACTCGAGTTGCGAGGGATGCACTTCCTTCCGCATCGGGAACACGCCTTCCAGCACTTCGCCCGGCATCGCCCCCAGGTATCCTTCCGGATGAATCAGACTCAACCTTGCCGGCAGCGGAGGATTGCGGTAATACCAGTCGAGCACCTGCAACAACTGCAACTGATCGAACAGATTGTGTTCGAACCACAACACCACTTCGTCCTGCTCGCGGCTCTTGGCCAGCACGGCGTCCCGCCGCGCCAACTCCGCCCGCGCCTCTTCATAAGAAGCCCATCCGGACTCCGCCACAAACCGCGCCCGGATGTCCGAGAACTCCTCGATCGTCTCCGTCCCCGGCGCCGGCCCTTCGTGCAGAATGTCCCGCCAGGACAGATACTCACCGGGCAGGGAGGTCTCTTCAAACAACGCCACGACCGAATCACCGTTGGTGATGTGCAGCATGAACCAGCCTTTCGATGACCCGGATCTCCGTCTGCGTTTTTCCCGCGACATACGCGATGCGCCGGCCCGGGCCGTCCAGCCGCACCGCTCCCTGCTGGCGCAGGTTCCAATCGAGTTTCCGCGGCCCCGTCCCGTCGAGCGCGATCCGCCACAGAGCCGGCGGATCGCCCGGCGTGCCCGCCAGCAGCCATCGGCCGTCGCGCCCCCACTCGAGTCCGTTGATCGCGCCTCCACGCACGTTCGCCGCCTGGCGAGGTTCGCCTCCGTCAAGCGGCAACACCAACACGGCCTCCGCTCCCTCGCTTTGCATCGCGAAGGCCACCAGCCGCCCGTCGGCGGAGATCGTCAGATCGTGCAGTTTCGCCTTCGCCGGAGCGCGGTAGATCACCCGCGTCTCCCCGTCGGGCGGCCCCATGCGGATCACTCCTTCTTCCGGCTGGATGAAGCACACCGCCTCGCCCCCGCGCGTCCACACTCCCTCAAACCCGCGATACGTCTCCGCCGGCGTCAGCGCCACCGGCGTCACCGCCGCGGTCTGCGTGTCGATCACATACAACCCGCGCTCCCCGTGGCGGTCACTGCCGCCCGCGAGAAACCGCTTCCCGTCCGGCGACCAGCACAGGTGATCGAGCGAGGCCAGCTTGGGAGCAAGCACCGCCAATTTCCGCGTCTCCGTATCGTAGATGGCGATCACCACCGATTCCTGCCCGAAATTCTCATTCCCCGCCCGCGTCGGAAACGCCAGCCGCCTTCCATCCGGCGACCACGCCGGCGCTCCCTTCCCTTCCGCCACCGCCACTTCGCCCGATGGCGCGCCGTCAAGAGCGGCAATCCGCACTTGCGGCTCGCCGCTGCGCAGAGCGTAGTAGTAGTCGCCGCTATCCGTGAACCCGAGAGGAAGCGCCCGCCCAAGATCCTTTACGAGCAATTCCGGGCCGCCCCCGTTCATCGCCTGCCGCCACAGGTCCGTGGTCCCGGCGCGCGTGCTGAGAAACACGATCCCGCCGCCATCCGGCGTGAACAGCGGAAACACGTCGTTCACCTGCGATTTCATCGCAGGCATCTTCCTGCTCCCATCGGTGGCCAGCAGAAACAATCCGCGCGCGCCCTCGCCTTCCCGAAGCAGATCGTCATAGACCACCCACTTGCCGTCGGGCGAAAGATCCATCTTGTTCGGATAGACCCAGTCGAGCGATTGCAGCACCTTCACCGCTCCGTCCGCCGCCGACACCAGCGTGATCTGGCTGATGTTGTCATTGCGGAAGAACAGCGTCAGAATCCGTTTCCCGTCCGGCGTCCAGGAGCACGGCTGGACAAAACGCCGCTCCTCGTTGTGCTGCAATGTGCGCTGCCCCTGCCCGTCCGCGCCAATCACACGAAGATCATAAAACTTCCGCTGATTGAACCAGGCGTACGCGATCCACTTGCTGTCCCGTGAGACTACGGAAAAATACGCGAACTCACCGGGATGCGGTACGCTCCCGGTGAGCCTTCGCACCTCGCCGTTCCCAATCTCGCGCACCGCCAGATCGCCCGCCGCCGCATCCACAATCGTTAGGAATTTCCCGTCCCGTGATGGGCCGCCCAAATGGCTCGTCTGCCCGCCGTCCCACAGCCTTCGCGCCGGCGCCGACGCCGCTTCAGCGGGCACGAAAGCCGGCAGTAAGGAAGCAATGCAGGCGCGCCTTGAGAGCACGTGGCTAGTCTACCATCGCCGCGCTTCGAGAACCTACCGCCCCGCCTGCTGTTCCGCCAGCGGTCCGATAACCGGCAGCACCAGTTTCTCCCCGTTGTATGCCTTCCACATCAGGAATAGCCACAACAGGAAAATTGCAAACCACGCCGCCATCTCCACCAGCCCGATCATGATTTTCAGGATCCCTGGCAGGAAGATCATGAATATTCCCAGGCCAAAGAACACCACAAACAACCCGAGGGCGAAGAAGATCGCCTGGAAAGCGTGGAAACGCACCCGCGGGTTGGTGTTGTAGGGAGGCAGCACCAGGAACAGAATCCCGGTGATCAACGTCAGCGAGTAGCACAGCGCCGACGCCATGTTCTCGGTCAAGCCGGCCGCTCCCGCGGTCGCCCCGGCGCTTCCCCCCGCCGGAGCCGTGCCTCCGGCCTGCGGAGGCGCGCTCCCTATGTTTGCTCCACACGCCGGGCAGAATCGGCCATCCACCTGCGCGCCACAATTAGGGCAAAATGCCATGACTCCCTCCTTTTGATTCTCTCGTCTGTCAGCCGCCGCTTCCCGCCCGCGGCGGCCGGAAACAACCCGTCCAATCCCGACTATAGTAACAGGAGTAACAGATAACGGCGAGGTTCATCAGGATCGTCCATCAGGACCGTTTCGCCCGCGCCTTTTTTCTCCGCGGCGCAGGCTCCAACAGAGAGAATTGGAGCTTTTTCTCCACGGCGTCCACGCGGTCCAGAACCACCCTCACCTGATCCCCAATACTAAATTGCCGTTTCGACCGCTCTCCCACAATGTTCCGCGTGTTCTCGTGATATCCGAAGCGTTCTCCCGGCAGCGAATCAATCGGCACCAGCCCTTCCACGAACAGATTCTCCAGTTCCACAAAGAACCCGAACTTCGCCGTCTGAATGATCAACGCCGCGAAGTCCTCCCCGACGCGCCCGGCCATGAATTTCAGCTTCTTCCATTCCACCAGTTCGCGCTCCGCCTCGGCGGCGCGGCGCTCGGTAAAGGAGCAGTCATCGGCGATGGTCCGCAGTTCCGCATCCGCGAACGGAGCCTTCCGTCCGTCGAACCACGCGCTCAACACACGATGCACCATCAGGTCCGGATAGCGCCGGATGGGCGACGTGAAGTGCGTATACGTGGGCGCGGCCAGCGCGAAATGCCCGCTGTTCTTCTCGCTGTAGCGCGCCTGCTTCAGTGACCGCAGCATGAGGTAGCTCAGGATCCGCTCCTCCGGCTTCCCCTCGATCTTCGCCACCAGTTTCTGATACTGCCGTGATGTCACCTCGAGCCTCCGTTCATCCACCAGCAGCATATCCCTGTTGATCTTGCGCCCATCGCGCCCGCGGTCCGTCACATGGTGACGCCGTACGGGAATCGCTCCCACGCCCAGCGAATAGCCGAAATGCGCCGCAATCTGTTCGAAATCCGCCACTCGCTTGGCGTCCGGCGGCTCGTGGATGCGGTAGATGGAGGGCCACTCCATCCCTTCCAGATGCCCGGCCACCGCCTCGTTCGCCGCCAGCATGAACTCCTCGATCAGCCGGTGCGCCACGTTCCTCGGAGCCCGTGTCACCCCCGCCATCTCCCCGAATTCGTCGAACTCCACCAGCGGCTCCGGCAAGTCGAAATCGATCGACCCGCGCCGCACCCGCTTGCGGTTCAGAATTTCCGCCAGGTCCCGCATCGTCTCGAAGCGCTTTACCAATGGCGCATAGCGCTCCCGCTGCGCCGCGTCGCCTTCCAGCACCAGGTGGACGTTCGTATACGTCATCCGCTCCACGCCGCGGATGACGCCGCGCGTGAACTCCTGCCGCGCCACGTTGCCCGCATTGTCGATCTCCAGCAGCGCCGAAAGAACCAGCCGGTCCACTTGCGGCTTCAACGAGCAGATCTCCGTGGAAAGCTCCAACGGCAGCATCGGCACCGCGCGGTCCGGAAAATATACGCTCGTTCCCCGCATCGCCGCCTCATGATCAATCGGCGAGCCCGGACGCACGTAGTGGCTCACATCGGCAATGTGCACTTGTAACGCCCAGTTCCCATTCGGCAGGCGGTCCACCCACACCGCATCGTCAAAGTCCCGCGCTGTCTCTCCGTCGATCGTTACGATGTCCAGTTCGCGGAAATCGCGCCGTCCTCGAATTTCTTCCTCGCTCACCCGCCGCGGCACGCTTCGCGTCGCCGCAATCACGTCATCCGGAAAACGATGCGGGATGTGGTGCTTGCGGATCATGATCTCGACGTCCACGCCGAAATCATCCGCGTGCCCCAGAACCTCGATCACCCGCCCCACCGCCGCCGCCTCCTCCGTCGGGAACTCGAGAATCTGCGCCACCACGATCATGCCGTTCAAATCCCCGGCGCACTCCACCGCCACCGGTCGAGTCCCCACCCGGTCCGCCGCTTTCTGCTCCGGCGGCAGTTCCAATCCCTCCGGAATGAAGATCCATTGGCGGATGCGGTCATCATGTGGGATGACGAAGCACCCGTTGCGGCGCACCCGGAATTCGCCCACTACATCGATGTGCGCCCGCTTCAGTACCCGTACGATTTCAGCCTCCGCCCGCCCCTGCGGCCCGATCCGCTGGATGCGCGCCAGCACCTTATCGCCGTGCATCGCCTTGTCCGCTTCCCCCGGCGGCAGGAACAGGTCCCCGCTGATGCCTTCAATCGGCGGCTCCATCACGATGAACCCGTACCCGTCGCGGTGCGCCACCAACCGCCCCACCGCGTATTCGCGGTTCAGCCGCGTCAGCACGTAATGCCCCGCACGCGGCTGCACCAGTTCTCCGCGCTGTTCCAGGCGCTCCAGCGCCTCCTCCAGTTCCTCCCGCGTGGCGCCCTTGGCGCCCATCTCCCGCACCAGTTGTTTGAAGCCGGCGCGGGCATGCGGCAACCGCGCGATATGGTCTAAGAGGATGCTGTCATTCATCGTGTCGAGGGGTGGGCTCTTCCTATATCCTAAAGCCTATGGAGTTGAAAGCGGTTCGCCTGGAGATCCCTGCCGGCGCAAACATCATTCTCGGTCAATCCCACTTCATCAAGACGGTGGAAGACCTCTATGAGGCCATCGTGAATACGGCCCCGCACATGAAATTCGGCATTGCCTTTAACGAAGCTTCGGGAGCCTGCCTCACGCGCGTCGAAGGCAATGACGAGGAGATGAAATCCTCCGCCGTCCAAAACGCCTCCGCCGTCGCCGCCGGGCATACCTTCGTCATCGTCATGAAGGACGGGTTCCCCATCAACATTCTTGGCCGCGTCAAAGACGTCCCCGAAGTGGTGGGCATCTTCTGCGCCACCGCCAATGCCGTGGAGGTGATCCTCGCGGAAACGGCCCAGGGCCGCGGCATCCTCGGCGTCATCGACGGCGAGCCGCCCAGGGGTGTCGAAGACGAATCCGGCCGCGAATGGCGCCACGGCCTCCTCAGAAAGATTGGATACAAACGATGATCATCGCCTCCGAACAGGAACTCGACGAACTCCTCTCCCGGCCCACGAAGGCCGATTGCGACCTGATGGCCAGCCTCGACGGCCCGCTCATCATCCTGGGAGCCGGCGGAAAGATGGGGCCGACCCTCGCCCGCCGCGCGGCCCGCGCCGCCGAGGAAGCGGGAGCATCCTCACACGTCATTGCCGTTTCCCGTTACTCCACGAATGATGTCCGCGAAAGCCTGGAAAAATGGGGCGTGCGCACCGTCAGCGCGGATCTGCTCGACCGCGAGCAACTCGCCACGCTTCCCGATTCTTCCCACGTCATTTACATGGCCGCCCGCAAGTTCGGCTCCACCGGCTCGGAATACCTCACCTGGGGCATGAACGCCTGGCTTCCCGGCATCGTCGCCGAGCGCTACCGCAATGCCCGCATCGTCGGCATGTCCAGCGGCAATGTCTATCCCTTCGTCCCGGTCGCTTCCGGCGGCGCCACCGAGTCCACGCCGCTCGTCCCCGTGGGCGAATACGGCCAGTCCGCCCTCGCCCGCGAGCGCATCTTCCACTTTTTCTCGCTCCGCTACGGCACTCCGGTGGCCATCGTCCGCCTCAACTATGCCGTCGAGTTGCGCTATGGAGTTCTGCTCGACATCGGCGCCGCCGTCTTCGAACGCCGGCCCATCGACCTCGGCATGGGCAGCGTCAATGTCATCTGGCAGGGCGATGCCAACTCCGTCATCCTCCGCAGCCTCGATCTCGCTTCTTCTCCGCCGGCCGCCCTCAATCTCACCGGGCCTGAAACATTATCGGTCCGCTATGTTGCGGAACAATTCGGCCGTCATTTCGGTATCGATCCTCAATTCACCGGCCGGGAAAGCGACACCGCGCTGCTCAACAATGCCTCCCGCTGCCATCGCCTCTTCGGCTACCCCTCCATCACTCCCGACGAGTTGATCGAGTGCACCGCCCAGTGGATCGGCATGGGCGGAGCCACCCACGGCAAACCCACCAAGTTCGCCGTCCGCGACGGCCGCTTCTGACCGCTACTTTTTCCCCGCCACCGGATACCCCTTCCAGACATACTCCAGGGCTTCCGGCAGCGTCTGTTGTTTCACCGCCCGGTCTGTATGACCCGCGTTGGTGGCGAAGACAAACTGGTAGTGATAGCCCCTGGCAGCCAGCACCTTCGCCATGTTCTCGTTCGCCAGCACCCAGTCGTGGTAGTTGTCGCGGGTAATCAGGTTGTCCCGGTCTCCCACCTCCATCCAGATGCGGACCGGTTTGCGCGGGTTGTTCGGAATGAGGTGTTCATGGAACTCCCAGGCGCCGTGCGGCGTCTCCGCGTTCACCGGCCATTGCTGGTTCACATACGTTCCCGAATACGTCAGCACGCGGTGGTACAACTCCGGGTGATACCACGCCATGATCAATGCGCATGAACCGCCGGAACTGCCGCCCATCGCCGCCCGCCCGTTGGGATCCTTCGTCAGCCTCACCTTGTATTGCTTTTCCACCAGCGGCAGCACTTCGTGCTCGACGAACTCCGCATACTTGCCGGACATCGTGTCGTATTCGAGGCCGCGCTCGCTTCCCTGCGCGTCTCCCCCGCCGTTCCCGATCGAAATGGCAATCATCGCCGGTACCCGTCGCCGCGCGATCAGGTTGTCCAACGCCGTGAACAGTAGTTTGTCCGGACCATCCGCACCGACAATAAACGGCGCTTCCGTCCCCGGAATATATTGCTTCGGTACGTAGACGGTCACCTTTCGCGTATAGGGCGCCGGATGGCTCGAGACGATCACCTTCTCCGGATCCGCCGGGTCCGCCCGTGGATAGGTGTCCGCCTCGCGCGCAATTCCCGGATAATACCTGCTCTCCGCCGATTCCATCGTGAATGTGTACACGTCCCCCCGCTGGACGCCTTCGCGCTCTGTCATCTCCGGGGCCGGGTTGTGCGTCGGCCCGAGGATGAAGTTCCCGTCTTTCACCGGAGCATTGGCCCCATCCGGCAGTTCTTTCGCCTGCACATAACCCGGCGTGCGCGGGTCGCGCGTGGGATGCTTCGGCCGCGCCGGGCGATTGGTTGCCGCGGTCTGGGCCAGGATCACTCCAGAACCGGTCATGATGCCCAGAACCACGACCGTCAGGTGGCGGAACAGAAAACGCTTCATTGACCACCGATCTTATCTCAAGTAATGGTGCGGGGCGGATTGAACTCCGGCGCCCCCGCATGCCTCCCGCCAGTGGCGTAGCGGCGCCGCCCGAACAATCGTTACAGATTGCCACGAAAATTCCGCGACTCCACGCGCCTTCGTGGTTCTCTCCGCTGCCTTCCTAAGCGGACCTCTCCGGGAACTTCTCGACAACCCTGTGCGCCGCCGCGCCGTAGCCCTTGGCGCGTCCAATCCGGTAACTGTCCAATCAGTTCTTTCGCCTCGTGTCACCGGGCATCGGAAAGATGCCGGCTCCCCACTTGCAGGATGCGGTCCGCGCCGCCCCCGCAAGCCGCCGCGCCGCGCCGATGCTATACACCATCGTCTTTTCGAAGTACACGTCCTTGTCCGTCCGCATCGCATCGGCGGCCATCGGCGCGTGACCGCGCCAAGCACGCGTGCCTGGTCCGCCGCGGTGGCATTTGCACACACCACTCCCGCCTCGTCATGCTCGCCGGGAACACTCCTCGATCGCTATGGTTTGGAATCGTCCGCCGGAGCCGGCTTGTTCGGAATAATGAATGTCGTCTCGCCCGGACGCAACATCTTCAGCCGCTTGCGAATTTCCAACTCCTGTTCGGCCGGTGACTCTTTCAGCCGCTGGATGCGCGCCGCGCGCTGCTCCACATCCCGCTCCAGTTCCGCGTTGCGTTGTTGCATCCGCCGGATTTCCTGCCACTTCTCCTGCAACGCGGGCAAACCTTGTGGGCCACGAAGGGCCATGTACACGTAGACGCCGCACACCGTCAGTACGCTCAGGAATCCGGCTTTTTGAAGGGCTGACATCAGGTTTCCAAATACCCTTATCTAATGTTTATAACTCTTTTGCGCCTCTTTGGCTACACTGAAATGCATGTCCGCGAAACTTGTGGTCCTGTGCGCCTCCGGTTCCGGAGAGGAAGCGCGCCGCATAGCCCGCGCCGTCGTCGGCAAACAACTCGCCGCCTGCGTCAACATCCTCCCCGGAGCCACCAGCGTCTATCGCTGGGAAGGCGTCGTCGAAGAGGCTTCCGAATGGCTCCTCTTCATGAAGACCACCGCCGCCGCCTACCCCCAACTCGAGCGGGAAATCCGCGCCCTCCATTCCTACTCCGTACCCGAGATCATCGCCCTCCCCATCGAACGCGGTTTGCAATCTTACCTTTCCTGGATGGACGCCGAAACTTTCGCGGAATAAGAGACTCGATTCTCTCTATTGGCCTCGCCATATTGATCTGTTTTCGATTGCACCAATACGGAGGCGCGGCAATGCCGGCAGGCTTGTTCAGTCCTCCATCCCCGATGAGCACGCCGCCAGGGGAACTCGCCGCGCTTCGTCAACGGCGACCCGGCGGCTGGCGAGCCCGGCTTCACCGTCCACATCGTTGGCGCTCCCGTCAATCCCAAGGGCGCGGGCCGAGGCGCCGAGAGTGCACGGCGTCAGCTATACGAAGGATCAGACTTCGCGCCAGGGCCGGACCATCACTTGTTGACCCGCCCGAGGCGCGCGCGCTTGCATCTCACTCACCGGCCGTGATGTGATATCCCGAGCAGCATGGCAATACCAACGTCGGGCAAACAAGCGAAGGATTCGGCGTCCACCGCCCTCATCAAGCCTTCCCGCGCGCGCTACTGGGTCATCTTCTTCGCGGTGACGTTGTCGATCCTCGCCTATATTGACCGCGTCTGCATCTCGCAGGCAGCGCCGCTCATATCCAGGGATCTCGGCTTCGACAAGACCGAAATGGGCCTTGTCTTCGCCGCCTTCGCTCTCGCCTACGCCCTCTTCGAGGTCCCCGGCGGCTGGATGGGAGACTGGATGGGTCCGCGCAAGGTCCTCATGCGCATCGTCATCTGGTGGTCAATCTTCACCGCCGCCACCGGAGCCATGTGGAATCTCAGTTCCATGGTGGTCACCCGCTTCCTGTTCGGCGCGGGCGAAGCCGGCTGCTTCCCGAACCTTACCAAAGCCTTCAGCATCTGGCTGCCCCTTTCCGAGCGCGTCGCCGCTCAAGGCATCATGTGGACCTTCGCCCGCTGGGGCGGCGCGTTCACTCCCCCCCTCGTTATCTTCGCTCTCGGCATGATGAGCTGGCACTGGGCGTTCGTTGTCTTCGGAGCCCTCGGCGTCGTCTGGGCCGTCGCGTTCTACCTCTGGTTCCGGGACCATCCCAAAGACCACCCCAGCGTCAACGCCGGCGAACTCGACCTGCTCAAGCACGTCTCGGAAAACGCCGGCAGCCACGGCAATGTCCCCTGGGCGCTTCTGCTCAAATCCCGCAGCGTCTGGCTCCTTTGGGTGCAGTACTTCCTGCTCTCCTTCCCCTGGTACTTTTACATCACCTGGCTGCCCACTTACTTGCAGGAAGGCCGCCACCTTCCGGCCGGCGAAAGCGCCAATTTCGCCATCCTCCCCCTCCTGTTCGGCGGCATGGGCTCCCTGTTCTGCGGCTTCATCTCTCCCCGCATCACGCACATCACCGGCAGCGTCAAACGCACTCGCCGCATCCTTGGCTCGCTCGGCTTCCTCGGCGCGGGCGTGATGCTCATCCTCTCCATCCAACTCCACGACCCGCTCTACGCCATGATCTGCATGGGCCTCGCCAGCTTCTGCAACGACCTCGTCATGCCCGGAGCCTGGGCCGCCTGCATGGATATCGGCGGCAGCTACGCCGGAACCCTCGCCGGCTCCATGAACATGATGGGCAACCTCGCCGGCTTCGTCGCCCCCCTCACCGGCGGTCTCCTCCTAGACATGACCAAAAAACAAACAGGCGCCTCCGATTGGAACCTGTTCCTCTACATGATGGCCGGAGTCTACCTCCTCGGCACCATCGTCTGGCCCTTCATCGACCCCGTAAGACCGCTGGAAGAGCATTAAGCAAGACTCAAAATCTCTGCCCCCTCGGCGGCTCCGCGAGAGCCCTCGCCCTCACCCCAGCGTGATGAGAAAATCCCGCGGGATTTCCCCCGTGGGCGATGCCGCCGCCGCCCGCTCCAGCACCTCCTCGCTTGTCACAAACCGCGCCGCCGCCAGAATCCCCGCCGGCTCCGGTGAAGCCAGAATCGTCACCACGCCGTGTCCGTCCCCGGCCCTGATCCGCTGCATGATCGCCGCCTCCAGCGGCGCCCGCACAAACTCAGCGAGCATCGCATTCGTTTCCGGAGTGCCCACCAGCACCAGGTTCCCCTCCGGCACGCCCGATTCCGCGAACGCGCTTGCCGGTTGCAATCGCAACGCCGATCCTTTCCCCTCAAACAGCACCGCCAGTTGCACCGCCGCGTACGCCTCCGCGATCAGCATCCCCTCCTCCGGCAGTTCCCCATGAATCAACAAATTCGTCCCCCCCGAGCGCCAGTACGGAGCCCAGAACTGCTCCAAAGCTCCGGGCTCGGCCTCGGCAAGCTGCCGCGGATCGGCCTCGTAAAAGAACGCGCGGAATTCGCCTTTCGGAAGCGCCACCCGCAGCGGCTCTCGCCGCCCTTCCCCGCGAAAATACGCCTTCAGTTTTTCCCGCGCCTCCTCCGTTACCCGGCTCACCACGGGGTTCTCCGCTATGTCGTAACCCGGCTCCAGCCCCAACACCGCCACGCCGATGTCATGCTCCCGCAAGTCCGATAAACCGCCCGCCTGCGTCTGGTGACAGATATATTCCAGTACCTCGCAGTGCTCCTGCAATCCGCGAAACGGCGTGCTCCGCGCAATCCGCCGCAGCAACTCCTCCGGACCGTCCATTAACCCTCTCCCCGCGCGATCACATCGGCGATCCTCGCCGCGGCTTTCATCTCCTTCACATCGTGCACCCGCACCAGATGCGCTCCCCCCAGAATCGCCGCCGTCACCGCCGCCGCCGTCGCGAACATCGTCTCCGTCTCCGTCGCCTGCTGCAAAAAACCCTTTCGCGACGGCCCCACCATCAGAGGCATCTCGAGCTTCACAATTTGCCCCAGCCGCGCCAGAATCTGCGTGTTCTCTTCCTTCCGCTTCCCGAACCCCAACCCCGGATCCACCACGATCCGAGCCTTTTCGACACCCGAGCGCATCGCCCGGTGCACGCACGCCGCCAGGTCCGCCGCCACCGTCCCCACCGGATCCTTCAACGGCGGCAGCTTCGCCCACGTCTCCGGCGTCCCCCGCATGTGATTCAGAATCAGCCCCGCGTCATGCTGCGCCGCCACCTTGCCGGTCAGCGGATCAAACGTCAGCGCCGACGGGTCATTGATGATCTCCGCGCCCAGCCCCAGCGCCTTCTCCGCCACTCCCGATTTGTACGTGTCCACCGAAATCGGTATTGCCATCTTCCCCCGCAGCCGCTTCAACACCGGAATCAGCCGCCGCAACTCCTCTTCCTCCGAAATCCGGTGCGAGCCCGGCTTCGTCGACTCCGCCCCGATATCCAGGATGTCCGCCCCCATCTCCTCCAACTCGAGAGCCCGTGCGTATGCCCGGTCCGGTTCGTAATACTTCCCGCCATCGGAGAAGGAGTCCGGCGTCACGTTCAGCACCGCCACGATCTGCGTGTGCTCGCCAAGCGGAATCTCCCGCTCGCGCAGTTTCCATGTCAATCGTTTTCTTGGCATTCTGTACTTTGAAAAAAAGGCCTATTCGTATCTTAGACACACAATCGGGTCCAGATTCGCCGCCCGGTTCGCCGGATAGTATCCGAAGAACAACCCCACCCCCACTGAAATCGTCACCCCCAGCCCCACCCACAGCCAGCTCACCGTCGCCGGCACCGACGGCAGCAGCATCCGCACCAGCATCGCCACGCCCATCCCCATCGCAATCCCGATCGCCCCGCCGGCGGCGCACAGCGTGATCGCCTCCATCAGAAACTGCGCCCTGATGTCGCTCCGCCGCGCCCCAATCGCCTTCCGCACCCCGATCTCCGTCGTCCGCTCGGTCACCGAAATCAGCATGATGTTCATCACCCCGATCCCGCCCACCAACAGCCCCACGGAACTGATGATAAATGTCAGAATCACCAGCGCTCCCGTCAACTGGTTCCACATCGACGACAGAAAATCCGGCGACGTCAGTTCGAAATCATTCTCCGCCATGGGAGGCGTCTTCCGGATACGCCGCAGCGCCTGCACTACCTGATCCTGGGCGGTCACGATGTCCTCGTCCGCAGCCACGGTGAACGCCAGCACCAGTTCCTTCGCCTCCGGATACCGCTTGCGGAAGTCCCCCATCGGAATCAGCGCAAAGTCTTCCGGCCCCGGCCCCCCGAACATCCCCGCCTCTCTTCGCAATATCCCGATGACTTCGTACAACTTGCCATTCAGCCGTACCTCCTTCCCTATCCCGCCCATCGGCCCGAACAGGGAATCCGCGATCGACGACCCCAACACCACCACCGCCCGCGCATGCACGTCATCGGCGCGCGAAATGAACCTCCCCTGTCCGATCGTGAACATCGGAAACGCCTGCGCGTACTCCGGCTCCACGCCGCGCAGAATCAACTTCTCCACCCGGGCTCCTTCATACATCACTTCATTCGTCCCGGACCCCGCCATCCCCGGAATCGCCATCCGCGTGCCAAACGCCGTTACGAAACTCACCGCCGGAGCATGCTCCGCCACCGTCCGCGCGTCCGAATACTCCAGGTATTTCCGCTGCCGCACCTTCTCCGGCAACCGGTCGAAGGCCACCGTCCCCGGAGGAAATCGCGTGATGAAATACGTCCGCGACCCGAGCGACTCCACCTTCTCCTGCACGTACCGGTTCAACCCCTGAATGATCGACGCCACCGAAATCACCGACGTCACCCCGATCACGATGCCGAGAATCGTCAGCCCAGACCGCACCTTGTGCGCGCGCAGCGTGTCGAACGCCACCAGCATGTTCTCCCGCAACTCGGCGCGTGTCATATTCATCGCTAATCGGCCCTCAGCGCCACCACCGGATCCAGCCGCGAAGCCTGCATCGCCGGGTAGATTCCGAAGAACAATCCAATCGCCGTGCTCATGAACAGCCCGAACAGCACCACCCACGTCTCCACCTGCGTCGGAAACGACGTCACGGTCCGCACCAGAAATGCGAAAAGAAACCCCGCCCCAATCCCAACTCCCCCGCCGATCAGGCATTGCAACAGGCTCTCCGCCAGAAACTGCCGTAGAATGTCCGTCTCCGTCGCCCCCATCGCCCTCCGGATTCCGATCTCCTTCTTCCGCTCCGTCACGCTCACCAGCATCACGTTCATGATCACGATTCCGCCCACCATCGCCGAAATCGCGCTCACCATCAGAAACACCGCGAAAAACGCCGCGCTGATGCTCTGCCACAGCGAAATGTAACTCTCCTTGGTGGCAAGGAAGAAATTGTCCTCCCCGCCCGGAGACACGTGCCGCAACATTCGCAGCGCCTGCTTCACCTCGTCCTGGGCCTGCTCGAATTGCACGCCCCCGCCTGCCTTCACGTTGATGGTTACGCTCGAACGCCGCCCGTTGATGCGCAGAAACGTCTGCATCGGCAGAATCAGGTATTTATCCTGATCCTGCCCCAGCAGCGATCCGATCTTCTCAAACACCCCGATCACCAGGCAGTCAATGTTCGATACGTGAATGCTCCGCCCCAGCGGATCCACGCCCGGAAAAAACTGCTCCCGCACCGTGTCCCCGATCAGGCACACCGGCGATGCCCGCTGGTCCTCCGCCGCCGTGAAATAACGCCCCAACTCCACCGTCCGCGTGTCGATCAGGTACATGTTCGCCGTGTGCCCGATGATGTTCACATCGCTCAACTCCTGGTCCCCGTGCCGCGCATGGCCCGTCGCCGAAGCCGATGCCCCCACCATCTCGCAATGCCGGCATTTCTCCGCCACCGCCGCCACCTGCTCCACCTCGATCTTGCGGTACTTAAGCGACTTCATGATCAGGTTGAAGTCCGTCACCGTGAACGGTGTCCGCGCCACCTGAAACACGTTCGTCCCCAGGTTCGCCACCTTCGTCTCCACATACCGGTTCGCCCCCTGCACCAGCGTCATCACCGCGATCAGCGTCGACACCCCCATCGTCAGCCCAAGTATCGTCAGCGCCGCGCGCAGACGGTACACCTTCAGCGCCGACACTGATTGCGCCAGAATGTCCCGGGAAGCGATCAATCCTACAGGATAGCTCGCCCTATCGCGCAGCCAAGACGCAGAAAGAAAACCATTCGGAAATAGCTTTTCCTTACTCCTCCCGTAGCGCCTCCACCGGAGACGCCCCCATCGCCCGCCGCGCCGGTATCCATGCCGCCGCCATCGTGATTCCACAAACACACCCCACCACTGCCGCATAAGTCATCGCATCCGCCGCCGCCACTCCGAACAACATGGTCTTCACCACCCCGTGAAATGCGAACGACAGCGCCACCCCTACCGCTACCCCCGCCACCGCGAGCCCCATCGTCTCACCCAATACCAGCCGCAACACATCCCAAGGCTCCGCCCCTAAAGCCATTCGCAATCCGAACTCCGCCTTCCGCTGCGTCACCAAATAACTCACCACCCCATACACCCCAGCCATCGCCAGCAGCAGCGCCAGTCCCGCGAATGCTCCCACCAGCAGCGTGCGGAAGCGCGGCGTCGCCACCGACCCCGCCACCATCTCCTCGAGCGTCGTGAACTTCACCGCCACCTCCGGATTCCATTCCCGCGCCCTGCTCCGCACCGCCCCAATCAGCGCCCCCGGCGGCCCCGACGTCCGCACCACCACCTGCACCTCGTTCGCGTGGTAAGGATGCTGCGCCAGCGGCATGTACAACTCCGGCCCCGGCCGCGATGCCGGCGATTCCTGCCGCACATCCCCCACTACACCCACCACCGTCATCCACTTCGGCGAATCAAGCCCGCACTGAATTCGCCGCCCGATCGGATCCTCATCCGGAAACACCTGCTTCACCAGGCTCTCACTCACAATGGCCACAAACGGCGTGTCCCATTGGTCCCGCTCGCCGAACTCCCGCCCCCGCAGTAACGGAATCCCCATCGCCGAAAAATACTTCGGGCTCGCCAGCCGGAACCCCGCCTCAGGCAACTTCTGTCCAGCCTCGAAACGATGCTTGCCCTCCACCGCGTACGCTCCATTCGACCCGTACCGCCCCGCTGGAAGCCCCATCGCCGCCGCTGCCGCCTTCACTCCCGGAATCGTTTCCAGCCGCGAGAGCAGTTCCTCGAACCGCTTCGCCGCCGCTATGTAGCCTTCCAATCCCTTTGCCGGAGCGTGGGCATACATTACCAGCATCCCTTCCGGCCGATAGCCCAACTCCGCCGTCCGCAGTTGGAAGAACGACCGCATCAGCAGCCCCGCCCCAATCGCCAGCACCACCGCCAGCGCCACCTCGGCAACCACCAGCGCCTTCCGCACTCCGTTTCCCCTGCCTCCCACCAAACCACGCCCGCCCCCCTGCTTGAGCGCTTCCTGAATGTCCATCCGCCCCGCCTGAACCGCCGGAGCCAGGCCGAACAACAGGCTTGCCCCTACCGACACCACCAACGTGAACAGCAGCACCGCGGGACTCACCTCCACTTCCGACATCCGCGGAAGGTTCGGCGCCAGCCGCAACAGTCCGTCCAGCGACAGCCACGCCAGCGCCGCCCCCGCCGCGCCGCCCGTCAGCCCCAGCAACAGGTTCTCCACGAATAGTTGCCTCGCGATCCGCCGCCGCCCCGCCCCCAGCGCCGCCCGCACCGCGAACTCCCTGCCCCGCGCCGCCGCCCGCGCCAGCAGCAGATTCGCCACATTCGCGCACGCAATCAGCAGCACCAGCGATACCGCGCCCAGCAAAAAGTACAGCATCGTCCGTACCGGACCCACCAACTGCTCCCGCAGCGGCATCACCCCGAACGTCTTGTCCCGGTTCGAAGCGGGGAACGCTGCCCGCAGCCGCGCCCCGATCGTCTCCATCCGCACCTGCGCCAAGGCAAGCGTCACGCCCTCTTTCAGCTTCGCCACCGCCCTGTAGTTGTACGCCGTCCGGTTCAGGCTTTCCGGGGTGAACGTATCGCAGATCCAAACCTCCGTGGGCTGCGGATATTGCAGTCCCCCCGCCACCACGCCTACCACCTCCAGATCCCAACTCTCCACGTGAATCCGCTTGCCCAGGGCAGCCGCGCCGCCGCCCAGATTCCGGTTCGCAAACGAGGCGCTTACCACCGCCGCCCTGTGCGCTTCCCCGTCCTGAAACAACCGTCCGTACACCGGCATTACTCCGAACACCCGGAAGAAGCCGCTGTTTACCAGGTACACTCCTGTGAACTCCGCTTTCTCGCGAAGTTGCACGCCCATCTCTCCGCCGCGAAACACGCTGAACGCCTCAAAAATCCGGTTTGCGCCCCGTAAATCCACCAGGTCGCCCCCGGTCACTCGCGGCATTGCCCGTCCCTGCTCCGGAAACCTCGTCTCGAACGTCACAATCCGGTTCGCATCCGCATACCGCGGCGGCTCCAGCAAGACCCCGTTCACCACGCTGAAAATTGCCGTGTTCGCCCCTATTCCCAGACCCAGCGTCATCACCGCCACCGCCGTGAACCCCGGATTCTTGCGCATCACCCGCGCCGCTTGCCGTACGTCCTGCCACATAGCCCCTTCCCGATGCAATCGAAGGGCCAGCCACTTCTCGACAATTTTCAATGAGCATGTTCCCCGCCGCCCTCCGCACTGTCCGCATTCGAGACACCGGCATGCCGCTACCGGACACACCCCCTGCTCAGGCTATTGCCTTCCGCCCCGGAGACGCGGCATCATCCCATCCAAGGAATCACCACGTATGAGCGAAATCGAAGAAGCTGTCAAAGAGTCGATCGAAGGCAAAGCCGAATGGCCCCTCAACTCCTGGATCGCCGCCTGTGTCGCCCTCGTCGCCACCATCATGGCCATCGGCAACATCAAAGACGGCAACATTGTCCAGAACATGGCACAGGCCCAATCGCGCGGCGTCGATTCCTGGAGCTACTACCAGGCCAAGAGCCTCAAACAACTCATGGCCGAAAATGCCGCCGAGCAACTCCGCACCCACGTCGCAGTCAACCCATCCATCCCCGCTGCCCTCCGCGACGGCCTTGAAAAACGCATCGCCCGCTACGATGCCGAAGCCCGCCGCTACGACAAGGAAAAGGAGGACATCAAAAAACAGGCCGAAGGTTACCAGAAAGAATACGACCAGCTCAACGTCTTCGATGATCAGTTCGACATGGCCGAAGCCTGCCTCACCATCTCCATCGCCCTCTTTGGAGTCACCGCCCTCACGCGCAAACGCTGGTTGTTCGTCTTCGCCGCCGCCCTCGCCTCCACCGGAGCCGCCCTCAGCCTCGCCGGATTTCTCCACCTCCGGCTCCACCCCGAATGGCTCGCCCGCCTGCTTAGCTGACCGCCACCGGTAACGCCCCTCGCGTCGGACGGAAATCCGGAGGGCTGTCCATCATTCTTTCGCATGAATGCCCGTTCAGATATCGAAAATTGAGGGGCGGTTAACCATCTGGATAGATTTTCTCGCCGGCAGCAGTTTGCCGGGAACTCAACGAGAGATACAAGCTCCTTCTTTTCTTTATTTTAGCTGGATTGCACGCCGGCCGCCCCCTTTTGGCGGTCACGGTGCATTTCCTAAAGCCGTCCAAAGGCCGGAAACAAGGCCACAAAAGAAATGGAGGATCCAAGAAATGTTCACCAAGCTGCTTTTCACTTTGGCGACCGCGTTGGTTGCCACAACGGCCTACGCACAGAAAGCCACAGCCGATATTCCATTCCCATTCTCCGTTGGCAAGACAGTGTTGCCTGCCGGGAGCTACACCTTCGACACCGATGCCGCACCCAGCGTTCTGCGGGTCCGCTCACACGACTGGAAGAACGCTGTGATGATCATCACCAACAGGGTCGATCCCGCCAAGAACCGGAATGCGGCCAAGGTGGTCTTCAACCGTTACGGCAACACGTTTTTCCTCTCGCGCGTCCTGTACCAGGGGGCAGGCGGGCGTGAACTGATGAAGTCGCCGCGGGAGAAAGAATTGGCGGCCGCCACACCCGGGAAGAGAGAAGTGTTCCTCGCTATCAAGTGAACACCGCCTCGGGGGCAGAGATTCCTTTCTGCCCCTTCCTGCCCTTCCCTCCCCCGATGGAGGCGCGACTCTAAGAGCCTGGAACGAAATCAACTTTACGATTTGGTGGGCCGAGGACAGAGGTCGTAGTTCCATTCTCCGTGGAAAGTATGACGCCGCAGCGAGAGCGCTTCAATTTGCGCATCGGTGACCTCAACGCCGGTGGGGTAAGATGCAGGGTCCAGTTCTGCGCGGACGCGCAGGCCTTTTCGAGTTGTTGTCGCGGCGATGAGTTCGACCACGACCTCGTGGCTGGTCAGGGGGCGTCCCCGCCAGTTCATGCTGATGTGGGAGAACAGGCGGTGCTCGATCTTGTTCCACTTGCTGGTGCCGGGAGGCAAGTGACAGACCGTCACGGTCAGCCCTGTTTCGTCAGCAAAGCGCTGCAGTTCGACCTTCCACAACCGCAACCTGTAGCCGTTGCTGCCGCCGCCATCGGCGCAGATCAGCAGTTGCGCCGCGCCGGGATACATGGTGCTGCCCATCGCCATCCACCAGCGCCGTATGCTGGCCACCGCGAAACTGGCCGTGTCGTGGTCACGGCCGACAGTGACCCAGCCCAGGTTCCTCCCCACGTCGTAAATTCCGTGAGGAATCCCTTTCTCCTTGCCGAAATCGTGAACCTGGACAGGCTCGGGATCGCCTTTGGGTTGCCATTCGGACCCGCCGTTCTTGTAGTCGATCAACTCTTTCTTCTTGCTGTCCACACTGATGACGGGCCGTTGGCGCTCCAAGCGGTTGCGGACCTGCTCGTTCAAATAACGAAACTGAGCATCCCGATCCGGATGACTACTCCCTTCTTTGGTCTTGATGTTAGCCTGCAGGCTATAACCCATCGATGCCAATAGTTCGCCGACCAGGCGATGGCTAATCGGGTGTCCCCCATCCCGCAAGGCATCGGCCAGTTGACGTGTACTCTTGCAGGTCCAGCGAAGCGGCGACATCGGATCGCCACGCGTGTCCGGATCAACCAGCCGATCCAGTTCCCCCAGGATTTGCGGATCGCGCACGGCCAAGGGCTTGCGCCCGGCGCCAGACTTGCGGGAATGCCCCAGCGGTACACCTGGCTTGCGCTGTCTCAACTCGCCGAGGCCTTTGTGGATGCTCGGGCGGCTCATGCCAGTCGCACGGGCCACCGCCGTGATTCCTCCACGCCCGAGAGACCGGGCTTCCACGGCCGCCGCGATCCGCCGTTGTCTCTCGTCGAGGTAGCCAAACAGAGTCGTGAACTTCTGTTTCAAACGTTCTTGAAACTCCATGTATCCATCATCGGACAAGGACGCTCACATGTACATGTTATTTCGTTCCAGTCTCTACGAAAGCGCGGGAAGCCTGTTGGGGTGTGCGTCTTAAAAGTGACAACTATTGAGTTTCGCATAATAGAGTGACTGAATATCGCGTTTTATAGTGACACACC
>JAIXKK010000093.1 GCA_026954325.1 Bryobacterales bacterium
TTCGGGCCGCCGTGGTCTACAAAGCCTCCCTGGAGAACCTCAGCCGGTTGAACCATCTGCCGGAAGGTTCCCTGGAGGGAAAGGTGGTGCTGCTCACGGCGCCTGCCCCGTCCCGGATGGCGAAACATGCTCACCGTTTGCGGGATCTCGAACGGCAGGTGGAACGCCTCCAGGCAGCCGCAACAATGATCGTTCGGAAGGGCTCCGCGGGCGGGGGCATTCACGGGCAACTGATCGATCCCGAAGACAGCCGGACGCCCCGCCAGGATCGCGATTCGGGCATTCTTGCGGTGTATTCCAATGAGCTTGCCTCTGCTTTTGAATCGCTCCCGGAGGGTGAAACCACCGCGAAGGTATCGCTGCGCATCCCGGAGCCGGGCGAATCGCCAGTGGAGTTGAAGAACGTGATCGGAATCCTCCCCGGCTCCGACCCGAAATTGAAAGACACCTACCTGCTGGTGACGGCTCATTACGACCATATCGGAACCACCGCGCCGGAGGATGGCGACGGCATCTACAACGGCGCCAACGATGACGGCAGCGGAACGGTTTCGGTGATCGAGATCGCCTCGGCCATGGCGTCGATGGAACAGCGTCCGCGCCGGACCATCGTGTTTATGACCGTCTTCGGGGAAGAGCAGGGCCTGTTGGGGGATTACTACTACGCCCGCCATCCCGTCTTCCCGATCGAGAAAACCATCGCCGACATCAATCTCGAACATATGGGCCGGACCGACGACAGCGAGGGGCCGCATGCCGACAGCCTGTGGATGACCGGCTTTGACTACTCGAACATCCTTGATGTGTTCACCGCCGCCGGCATGCTGACCGGGGTCGAGATCCAGAAGCACGAGGGAAACTCCGACGCCTTCTTCAGCCGCAGCGACAATGCGGCCTATGCTGAATCCGGCATCCCTGCTCACACCTTCTGCGCCGTGTTTTTGTTCCCGGATTACCATGGCCTGGGCGACGAATGGCGGAAGATCGACTACGACAACATGGCCAGGCTCGACCGCACGGTGCTTGCGGCGGTCTGGACGCTGGCCGAACGCTCCGAAGTCCCCCACTGGAACGACCGGAACGCTAAGACAGACCGCTACCGCGAGGCCAGGCAATCGGAGGGGAACAAAGTCAACCCCTGATCTCGTCCTGAATAGTGCGGCATGTCTGAACTCGCCATAGAGACGAATTCGCTGAAGAAGGTGTACCGCTCCTTTTGGAGCGGGCGCGAGGTGCTTGCCGTGGACGGCGTCACGTTACGGGTGGAACGTGGGACCACATACGGGCTGCTCGGTCCGAACGGGGCGGGCAAGACCACTTGTGTGAAGATGCTGCTCTCCGCCGTTCATCCGAGCGCGGGAACAGCGCGTCTGTTCGGGCGGGATGCCGCCGAACCGGAAGCGCGCCGCTCTATCGGCTACCTGCCTGAGAATCACCGCTTTCCCACCTACCTCACCGGAAACAGCATGCTGGAATTCTATGGCTCGCTCTCCGGCATGGAAGCCCCGGTCCGCAAACGGCGCATCCCGGAACTGCTCGAACTGGTAGGGCTCGACCGCTGGGGCGACGTACGGTTGGGGAAGTATTCGAAAGGCATGCTCCAGCGAGTGGGCCTCGCGCAGGCGCTCATCCATGAGCCGCAACTGCTCATTCTCGATGAGCCGTCCGACGGTGTTGATCCCGTCGGACGAAAGCAGATCCGGGACATTCTGCATTCCCTTGAAGAACGCGGCGTCACGATCTTCGTCAATTCGCACCTGCTGGCCGAAGTGGAGGCATTTTGCCGCGATGTCGCGATTCTTCACAAGGGCAGGGTGGTTCTGGAGGGCAAGGTGAAGGAACTCACCGCGGGGAAGGGATACCGCCTTACCGTGCCCGCGGCGCTGCCGGAAAATCTGCGCGCGGAGATCACCTCGCGGGCCAGTTCCACGGCTGCCCGGGATGGCGTGCTCGACCTTCAATTCAGTGGCCGGGACGAGGCCAATCGCGCCATCGATCTGCTGCGCGCCGGGCAACTGGAAATCGAAGCCCTCACGCCCACCACCAGCACTCTCGAAGAGGTCTTCATCCGGAGCATCAATGGCTAGCCACACCTATGGCGCCACGCAGGCCATCGTGCTCGACACCTTCCGCGAAGCCTTTGCCCGCAAGATCTTTTGGGGCCTGTTCGGACTCTCCACGGCAATGGTTCTGTTCTTCCTCTTCATCATGAAGATTGACATCGTGGAGGGCGCCGCGGCCACCATTTCCATGTTCGGGATGCAAAGCGGGAGGGAAATCGACGCCGGGCGCCTGGTGAAGCAGGTTCAGGCCGGCATCGCCACCTTCCTTTATACCTGGGGGATGTTTCTCGCGGTGTTCGCTTCGGCGGGGTTGATTCCCAGTATCCTCGAACCCGGACGCATCGAGCTTCTGCTTTCGAAGCCCGTCGGCCGCACCCACCTGCTGCTTGGCCGGTTTCTCGGCAACCTGTTGGTAGTCGGCTTCAACATCATCTACCTGGTTGTTTGTGTCTGGTTCATCCTTGCCTTCAAAACAAACATCTGGACGCCGGATTTTCTCATCTCCATCGTGTCCACCATCTTCCTGTTTGCCGTTCTCCTGTCCGTGGTGGTGCTCATCGGCGTGACGCTGGAAAGCACCGCGCTGGCCGTCATGATCCCGGCCGGGCTGATGGTGATCAGCCCGATCCTGGCGCAGCACAAGATCATGATGCGGCTGCTCGGTTCGGAGTGGTCGCGGCGGCTGTGGCGGGGCTTGTACGAACTGCTGCCGAAGGTCTATGACCTGGGGAAAATGACGCTCGATTTCGTCACGGACCGCCGCGTGGAAAGTTTCGCGCCTGTATATAGTTCCGCCGCGTTCGGGGCCGCGGTGCTCGCGCTGGCCGTCTACATTTTCCAGAGGAGGAACTTCTGATGCGCCATTCCTTGCTGACGGCCTCGGGCGTCTTTCTCCTGCTGGCATCATGCGCACCGCAACCGCGGAAGGGGGTGGTGCTCGAAACCTCTATCGAACGCTACATCCCAGGAGATACGGTAGTGCTGGCGGGAGCGAGCGTGGAGCGGCTACTGGCCACGCCGCTCTACAAGCGCCTGGTGAGCGAGCAGAAGCTTCCGCAACTTGACGAGTTCGCCAGGAAGACCCGCCTCGATCCGCGAAAGGATATCCAGGAATTACTTGCCGCCTCGAACGGAAAAGACACCATCATGATCGCGCGCGTGCGGATCAACGATGCGGCCGCGCTGGAAGCGGCGCTCGAGAAAGAGGGCGCCAGGCGCATTCCCTTCGAAAAATACACGCTCTTCGGCAGCGGCGACGGCGCGGTGGTCTTCGTCAATGATTCCATCGCGCTTGCCGGACGCGCGGATCATCTCAAGACCGTGCTTTCGGGCGGCAGGGAGGACGATGCCAAGAAGCGCGCGGTTCTCGGCGAACTTTCGAAGCTCTCTCCGGAAAGGCAACTTTGGGCTGTGGCGATCGGCGGATTCGCTCCCATGCCGCTGCCCGAAACGGGCAACCTCGCCAATCTTAACCGGGTCTTTCAATCCCTGCAATCGGTCACGATGACGGTGGATCTCTCCAACGGTGTCAACCTCGCGGCCACTGGCGTCTGCGGCAAAGAGAATGATGCCAGGCAATTGAAGGATATGCTCCGCGGTCTCATCGGCTTCGGGCGGCTGAGCACGCCCAGCGACAAGCCGGAGATGCTGCGCTTCTTTGACGGCATTCAGGTGGACCAGGCCGGCGGCACGGTGAATCTGCGCGCTGTCGTTCCGATGGACATGGTGGACTATTTCCTCAAATTGACGGAGAAGCCGAAACCGGCCGCGTAACGTCCGTCAAGCCCCTCCCGATCCATGACTAATGCCGCGTACAATAGGCGATAGTGAATCGCCGCCAGTTTTTTGCCGCTTCGGCGGCCGCGCTTGCTCCCCTCGATGCGGCCATTGCCGGAAACATCATCGACACGCACACGCACTTCTATGACCCTTCACGCCCGCAAGGTGTTCCCTGGCCGGCCAAGGGCGATCCGGTGCTCTACCGGACGGTGCTGCCCGGGGAATTCCGGCGGCTAACCAAGCCGTACGGAGTCAAGGGGACCATCGAAGTGGAAGCGAGCCCGCTGCTCGAGGACAACCAGTGGGTGCTGGACCTGGCGGCAAAGGACAAGATCCTGGTAGGCACGGTAGGCCATTTGCAGCCAGGGAAGCCGGACTTTCCGAAGCATCTGGAGCGGTTCCAAAAGAACCGGCTCTTCTTAGGTATCCGGTTGGGGCGTCTGTGGGGACCGGGCGGCCGGGAGGACTTGCCGGAGCGCGAGTTTGTGGCGCACGTGAAGATGCTGTCAGACGCGGGGCTCGAAGTGGACATGATCGGGGGAGCACGCCTGATGACGGATGTCGTGCGCCTGAGCGACGCCGTTCCGGACCTGCGGATCGTAATCAACCACCTGCCGGTTGATCGCCCGAAGGAGTCCGCGTCCAGGGCTGCGTTTGAGACCGCGTTGCAGGAAATTGCGCACCGGCCCCTGATCTACGCGAAGGTATCAGGAGTGTTGCGAAAGGTGGACGGCCGGGTCCCGGCGGATGTGGCCTACTACAAGCCGGCGCTCGATGAGTTGTGGGAGATTTTTGGCGCGGACCGCGTCGTCTATGGCAGCAACTGGCCGGTGAGCGACAAGATCGCTCCCTATGGGACAGCGTTTCAGGTGGTGCGGGAATACTTCATGGCGAAAGGGCAGGACGCGGCGGAGAAATATTTTTGGAAGAATTCGCGGAAAGCGTATCGATGGGTGGCGAGATAATGGCACGTTTGTTCCTATTGTTCATGCTGGCTGCCGTGGCGATGCCCGGGCAGCAGGGAGCGCGGCAGCGGTTCGAGGCACAGTGCGCGATGTGTCACGGGGCGGACGGCATGGGAGGCGAGCGCGGACCGTCTTTGTTCCGGTCGGGCCTCAACCAGGCGGGGCTGCGGGACATCATCCAAAATGGGAAGCCCGCCGCCGGAATGCCGGCCTTCCACCTGCCGGAGCAGGCAATGAACGAACTGCTTGCCTACATCCGCACGCTCCGTCCGGCGCGTCCCATGGCAACGGAGCGTCCGCATCCGCCGCTGAAGCCTTTGCCTTTTTCCTCGCTGGCCAGTCCGATGAAAGGGGATTGGCCGACCTACCACGGGGTGCTGACAGGGAACCGGCACAGCATGCTGGACCAGATCAACCGGAACAACGTGGGAAGCCTTGCGATGCGGTGGATGTATACGGTGCCGGGCGCACAGCGTCTGGAGGTGACTCCGGTGGTGGTGGACGGAGTGATGTATGTCACCAACGTCAACGCGGCGCACGCCATGGACGCAACCAACGGGCAACCGCTGTGGCACTACCAGCGTCCGCGCACGGCGGGATTGGTGGGGGACGCGGCGGGAGGCATCAACCGCGGAGTGGCGGTTTTGGGCGACAGCGTATTTCTGGTGACGGACCATGCCCATTTGCTGTGCCTGGACCGGCGGACGGGGAAACTGAGATGGGACACGGAGATGGCGGACTACCGCGAGCATTACGGATCCACTTCGGCTCCGCTGGTGGTGGGAGACCTGGTGGTTGCCGGCGTGTCGGGAGGGGATGAAGGGATCAGGGGATTCGTGGCGGCGTTCCATGCCGGTACGGGGAAGGAGGCATGGCGGTTCTGGAGCATGCCGAAGCCCGGCGAACCACTGTCGGAGACGTGGGTGGGACGGGCGATCGAGCACGGCTGTACGGCTACGTGGCTGACAGGCACCTATGACGCTTCACGGGGCTACTCATTGGCCACCGGCAACCCCTGCCCCGACTATAACGGCGATGAGCGCAAGGGGGACAACCTCTACTCGGATTCCGTTCTGGCGCTGGATGGGAAGACCGGGAAGTTGAAGTGGTATTTCCAGTACACGCCGCACGACCTTCATGATTGGGACGCGCAACAGACGGCGATGCTGGTTGACGCAAACTTCGGGGGACAGCCGCGGAAGCTGCTCTTACAGGCGAACCGTAACGGATTCTTCTATGTCCTGGACCGGATATCGGGCAAGTTTCTCATGGCCAAGCCGTTTGTTCACAAACTGACTTGGGCCTCCGGCATCGGGCCGGACGGGCGCCCGCGGGTGTTGCCGGGAAGCGAACCGACCGCCGAGGGCGTCCAGGTATGCCCGGCGGTGGAGGGCGCGACGAACTGGATGTCGACGGCTTACCATCCTGGAACCGGTCTATTTTATGTGATGGCGCTGGAGCGGTGCGGCATATACTCGAAATCGCCGGAGTGGTGGAAGCAGGGAGAATCCTTTTACGGGGGAGCGACCAGGCGGGCGCCCGATGAGAAGCCGCGGAAGTTCCTGCGCGCGATTGACATTCAGACGGGAACAGTCAAGTGGGAACTGCCTCAGGAAGGGCCTGGGGTGACCTGGGGCGGAGCGCTGAGCACGGCGGGAGATCTCGTGTTTTTCGCCAGTGACGACATGGGTTTTTCGGCTGCGGATGCCCTCAACGGGAAGTTGTTGTGGCATTTTGCCGCGAATCAGTACTGGCGGGCTTCGCCCATGACCTATAGCGTGGCGGGGACCCAATATGTCGCCGTCGCCGGCGGGCCGAATATCCTGGTGTTTGCCTTACCCGGCGCGCGCTGAGCGTCGCCGAGCGGGAATTGCCGGCTGGGAAATGGTTGTCCCCCGCCCTAAGCGTGTGTTTTACTGGGGGAGTCCGGAGGATGCGCAGGTAGCGGAATGAGTTCGACAGTAAAAACGGCGCCGGAGCAGGACTTGCGTGCTGCCACGCTGCCGTTTGGTGTGCCGGCGATTCTTTGGTTCGGCGCCCTGTTGATTCTCTGTTACGCTCCCATCCTGCATTTGCTGGTGGGTCAATGGGCGAACGATGAGGACATGGGGCATGGCTTTTTCGTGCCCGTGATTGCCGGCTACATTGCCTGGACGAAGCGGGCGGAATTGGCCGCGGTTCCGCTGAAGAGCAACAAATGGGGCTTGTTGTTACTGGCGCTCGGAGCGGCTCAGGAAATTGCAGGCTGGCTGGGCGTGGAATTGTTCGTATCGCGGACAGCCTTCCTGATGTCGATCTTCGGCAGCGTTTTGTACCTGGGAGGAACGGCTGCCATCCGGGTCCTGGCGTTTCCACTCTTTTTGTTGTGTTTCATGGTGCCGATTCCCGCGATTGTGTACAACGAGATTACGTTTCCCCTTCAGATATTGGCGAGCCGCGTGGCCGAGTTCGCGCTTTCGAGTCTCGGCATTCCCGTATTGAGAGACGGGAACGTACTGGAGTTGCCGAGCCAGCGGCTTTCCGTGGTGGAAGCCTGCAGCGGCATCCGTTCCCTGCTTTCGCTGTCCTTCCTGTCATTGGTTTACGGTTACTTTTTTGATAGAAAACATTGGATCAAGTGGGTCCTGCTGATAGCGACGGTTCCCATCGCAATTGCGGCGAACGCAAGCCGGGTGACGCTGACCGGGCTGTTGAGTGAAGCAAATCCGGAATACGCGCAGGGTGTGTACCACAGTTTCTCCGGTTGGGTGGTATTCCTGGTGGCGCTGGTAATTTTGACGTTCGTGCACCAGGTGATCAACCGGATTCACGGGCGGATGTTTCGCGGGAAGGGGGAATAGACAGTGCCGCGATTTCTTTCCTCGCCGCCGGCGCGAATCCTCACGGTGGTGCTGCTCCTGCAGGCCGCGGTCTTCTATGGGATGTCGCGGCCTGAAGAAGCAAAGCCGGTGAATCCTCTTTCTACGTTTCCCAGGCAAATTGCGGGATGGCGAATGGTTCAGGAAGGCGTGATCGATAAGGAGACAATGGAAGTCCTTCGCGCCGATGATGTAGTGACGCGGTGGTACACGGACACGGACGGCAAGAACATCGCGAGTTTGTTCATCGCGTATTTCCACACTCAGCGGACCGGAAAGACGCCGCACTCGCCGAAAAACTGCCTGCCCGGCGCCGGGTGGGCGCCTGTGGTCAACGACCGGATCCTCATACCGGTGAAGGGACAGGCGGAACCTGTGGAAGCCAACCGGTTCGTTGTGGCGAAGGGGACTGACCGGTCGCTGGTGGTCTACTGGTATCAAACGTCACGCCGGACGGTGGCGAGCGAATACAAGGCGAAAATGTATACCGTACTCGATTCCATTCGATATCACCGGTCCGATACCGCAGTCGTCAAAGTGACCATTCCCCTGCCGCAAGGCGCCAGCGACGAAGCGGCGACGGAAGTAGCCAAACAGTTCGTGAACGCATTTTTCGAAAAATTGACTCCTTTTTTCCCGGCCTGACCCCGCGGCAAGCGGAACAGGATAGAGGGGGATCGCGAAGTTACCGCGCCGGCGCGCGGGATCGGATAGACTACCGGAGATGTGAGTCGCGCTTCGCCTATTCCGCTTTGCGGCTGCTCAAATGTGGGCGCAATCGCCGCGCGTTTTTTACTTTCCCAAACCCGTCGTCGATGTCCCAGTTGAAGTAGAGGGCGCGTCCTTTACCGATTTCACGCACGTAGGCTTCGGCGATGCCGTCCTGTCGGCGCGGAGGGAGACCATTCCCATGGACAGATCCGGGTAGGAGGGAATGAGCGTGAGAGGCTTCTCGACGAAGGTGGCGCAGGCGGTGACCTCGGGGCGGTGGACGCCGTGGATGATGCGCGGGGCGTCTTCGAGGCCACGAAGGAGAGGGCTTCCGTGATTCTGCAAGCGCAGGTAGACGTTCTTCATGGGGCCTTCGATGCGGCCGGCGTAGTGGACGCCGAAGAGTTCGGCGAGGCCGAAGTCGTCGCTTCGATTCCCGCACTCGTCGTAGCATGAGGTTTCGTGGGTGGCGATGAGGGAGCCGCCGCGCTCGACATAGTCCCGCAACTGCCGGCATGGATCATCGGAGAGGGCGGCGATGTTGGGAAGGATAAGGGCCGGGCGAAGCCTTCGATGCGTTCGCGGCCGAGCAGGCGGTCTTGGACCATTTCAAGCGGGATGCGGGCCTCGATGAGCGCCTGATACCAGCCGAGGGTGTGGTCTTCCACCTTGGCTTGTCACCACTTTCCGGGTTGCACGCCAGGCGGCGGAAGGGCAGCGGCGGAAGCGAGTGTTTGCAGGAAGCAACGCCGGGTTCGGATGAAGTGAGTCATTTCGGGTGTTTGGACCAGTGCTAACACGCGGCGGGGCTGAGTCAAGAAAGATGGCGGCAGGTGTAGTAGCATCGTGAGCATGAGATTCGCCTATCCGATTTTTTTCGCAATCTTTCTCGCAATGGGACAGGCCCAAATGCCGCGGCGGGAGTTGACGATTCACATCACGACGCCGATGGCTACGCCCGCCTGGGCGCTGCTCGAGCGCCAGTTGATCAAGGCCAATTCGGAAGCCGCGGAGCAGTTCGCGGCGAAGTATGTCGACTCGCGCGGGTATCTGTTACATACTCCACGCTGGGGGACGTTGGATGGCCCGGACGACGCCATCGAGACGTTCTGGAACTGGACGCTGGCGCATTCGCTCGGCTCGTCGAACAAGGTGCTGGAACTCTACAGGAAGGCGCAGGAAGGGCATTGGAAGCAGTACGGAGAATTGCGGACCACCCTCACGAAATTGGCGGAGCACGGAGCCTATTCAAAGGAGTTCGTGACGCAATCGGACTGGTTCCATTCGGGAGAAGGCCTGCGCGCGCTGCTGCTTCTGGGACTTTCCGAACCGAACGATGAGTTGTACCGGCAGAGGATGCGGCGGTTCGCGGCCATGTACATGGGCGAGGACCCGGAAGCGCCGAACTACGATCCGGTGCACAAGGTGATCAAGAGCATCTGGACGGGCAGCAAGGGTCCGATGCTGCGCAAGGCGACGGCGTATGACTGGGTGGGGGATCCGGTTCCGGGAACTTTCCACCTGTTGCACAATCCCGCGGGGCGCGGCAAGATGCTCGATTTGAATTCGCACTACGATAAGATGCTGGCGCATTGCGCGGAGTATCTGGACAGCGTAGGGGACACTCCGCTCAACCTTTCGGCGACGATCCTCGGCTTAAACGCCTATGCGCTCACGGGGGAGGATAAGTACCGGAATTGGGTGATCGACTACTTGGGCGCCTGGAAGCAGCGCACCGGGGAGACAGGAGGCAATATTCCGACCAATGTCGGGCTGGACGGGAAGCCGGGTGGGGAGTACAACGGGCAGTGGTGGAAGGGAACGTACGGATGGAACTTCACCATCTATGACGGAGAGTTGGAGACGATTGCGCACCGCAACAGCTTTACGGCCGGCGCCTGGCCGGGGTTCGGAAACGCGCTGCTGCTGAGCGGCGACCAGACGTTTGTCGATGTGCTGCGGCGGCAGATGGACAATATCTACGCGCAAAAGAAAGTGGAGAACGGGAAGGTGATGCTGCCGCAGATGTATGGCGACCCGCGCGGATACAAGTACAACGGCGCGCCGAGTTGGTACCACTACACAACCGGCCTGCACGCGGACCGGTTGATGGAGATTTACCTGTGGTCGATGAACCCTAAGGACCTGGAGCGGCTGCCGGTGGCGACGAAATTCGAGGCAAGGGGCGAACGCGGAGGAGGTTACGGCGAACCGGACCGGGGCGCGGCGTTTCTCGGTTACCTGGAAGGCAAACTGCCGGACTATCCGGAGAAGGTTCTACAGTCAGATCTGTTGAGGGTGCGGCGGCGGGTGGAGATGATCCGCACGGACCAGACCACGGCGGATTCCCGGTTGGCCGATTATCTGCTCGATTACAACCCGGTGACGACGAACGGACTGGTGAATCTGACGCTGGGCGGGTATTTTTCGAGCGGGCGGATCTGGGTGCTGCACAGCCGGTTCCGGTACTTTGATCCGGTGAAGCGGAGAGCCGGGCTGCCGGAAGATGTGGGGGCGCTGGTGGATAAACTGGGCGCGGATTCGGCGTCGGTGACACTGGTGAACGTAAACCCGCTTGAGGCGCGCGAGGTGGCGGTGCAGGGCGGCGGGTATGGCGAGCACCGGTTTGAGAGCGTGACCGTGAACGGAAAAACGACCGTGTTTCGCGGACCTGTGGTGACGGTGCGGCTGGAGCCTGGAGCGGGCGCGAAACTCGAATTCCGGATGACGCGATACGCGAACCGGCCGACCTTGGCGTTTCCCTGGGACCGGGGGTGGTACCCGGCGCGGTAAAGATTGGAACGTCTATGTAGCATCGGCGGTCAGTCCCGTTCCCCGCTTCCCGAGTGGAACAATCCACCAGCCGCGCGTTACTATATAGCATTACGCGCATGCAAGATCTGTTTGCTGTGCTCACGCCAGGCGACGAAGAATGGCAACTGGCGCAATCGATTGATCCGGCGAAGATTCCTGCCCATGTGGCGATCATCATGGACGGCAACGGCCGCTGGGCGAAGATGCGTAGCCTTCCGAGGATTGCCGGCCACAGAGCGGGAATCGAACCTGTACGGACAGTGGTGGAGACATGTGCCCGCCTGGGGGTGGAGTGTCTGACGCTCTACGCGTTCAGTGTGGAAAACTGGAAGCGGCCGCGGAGCGAGGTGGATACGCTGTGGCGGCTCTTGCGCTACTACCTGAAAGTAGAGTTGCCGCGCCTGATGCGGAATAACATCCGGTTGGCGGTGATCGGCAGAGTCGAGTCGTTGCCGGTGGCGGCACGGGACGAACTGGAGGCCGCGGTGGAGCGCACCGCGCGGAATACGGGTCTGCGCGTGAATCTGGCGATCAACTACGGCGGCAGAACGGAGCTGGTGGACGCGGTGAATCGCATCCTCGAAGAGGCGCGCCGGAAGGGCACGCTGCAGAAATTGTCGGTGGATGAAGACATGGTCTCCGCCAACCTCTACACCGGCGGACAGCCCGATCCCGACCTGCTGATCCGCACCTCCGGTGAGATGCGGATCAGCAATTTTCTGCTGTGGCAGATTGCCTATGCGGAACTCTACGTTACGGAAACCTACTGGCCTGACTTCAAGCGCATCGACTTCCTGCGGGCCATGGTGGAGTATCAGAAGCGCGACCGGCGCTTTGGCGGGTTAACGAACAGAACATCCAAGCCCGCGGAATGGATGGATGAACCCCTCGGGGTTCCCGCTCCATGAGGCGCATTCTTACCGCTCTCCTCCTGATCCCTTCGGTCATCTACGTTATTTTCTTCGGCCCCGCGCTTCTATTCCGGCTGGTGGTGGCGGCGTTGGGATTTGCCTGCTTTCACGAGTTTTCGGGGATTGCCGGGGCACAGCAGATCCGGGTTCCGGTGTGGCTGGGGCAAGTGCTGGGGTTGGTGTTTCTGCTGGCTCCAGTAGCCGACTGGCGGTTGGTGCTGGCGCTGACGATGACCGTGATGTTATGGGCGCTGCGGGCGGAACGGCTGAGCGAGGCGATCGGATTATCGGCAACGACCATCCTCGGGATTATCTACATTTATGGAGCCTGGCGGTGCGCTGCCGTGCTGCGGGATCAATCGCCATGGTGGCTGTTCTTTGCGGTGAGCATCAACTGGGTAGCCGATTCGGCGGCTTTGTATGTGGGCAAGACGTTCGGGAAGCATAAACTGGCTCCGGTGGTGAGTCCCGCAAAGACATGGGAAGGAGCGGGGGGAGCGGCGGTCTTCGCCACGGTGTTTGGCATGTTGTTGCTGCCGCGCGTGATGACGGACTTGACGCTGCCGCAAGCGGGATTGCTGTCGTTCGCGGTTTGTGTTGCGGGACAGATGGGGGACCTGGCGGAATCGGCGCTGAAGCGCGGAGCCGGAGTGAAAGACAGCGGACACATGCTGCCCGGACACGGGGGATGGCTCGACCGCTTGGACAGCACGCTGTTTTCGATGCCGGTGGTCACATTCTATCTTTACCCGCCATATCAATAATGGTTTGAAAATTGCTCTTTTCTGAGTAGCTGCACAAAAGGAGCAGCCACTTATGAAAACGCGAACTTTTCTCTCACTGATTTCCGTGGCCTTGCTGGCTTCCGTGTGGGCGCAACCTTCGCGGCGGGGGCGATGGGGCGGAATGCGCTACGACCCCGCGACGGAAGTCACGGTGACGGGTAAGATCACGGAGGTAACGAAGGTGGGGCGCCGCGGCATGATGCCGGGCCTCCATGTCAGGCTGCAGACCGAAAAAGGAGCACTTGACGTTCATCTGGGCCCGGCGCCGTTCCTTGAAAAGAGCAAGATGACCTTCGAGAAGGGCGAGGAGATGGAAGTGACTGGATCACGAGTGAAGTACGACGGAGCGGACGCGATCATCGCTCGGGAAGTGAAGAAAGCCGGCCGGGCGCTGACCTTACGCGACTCGCAAGGTATTCCGAAATGGAGCCGGGGACGCGGAACGTCGTAGCCGGGATTGCTAGGATGAGAGTGCCATGCAGATCCTGCGCGACCCCAATGCAGCTTATGCGCTGATCATCCTGGGTTTGCTCGCCGGGTACCTGGAACTGATCCGGCCCGGTCTGATTGTGCCGGGTGTGTGCGGAGCGGTGATGGTGATGTTGGGCATCGCTACGCTGGCGGAACAGGGGTTGGAGCCGGCCGGCGTCGCGATGGTTGTCGCGGGCGGGTTATGTACCGCCGCTGGGGCGCGGGTAGGCTGGCCGGCCACGGCAGCGGCGGCTTTACTGGTATCGCTCGGAGCGCGGTATCTGGTGAGCGGACCCCGGATCACATGGGCGGCCGCCGTGGGCCTTTCGGCGCCGTTCATTTGGATTACGGCGTGGCTGGCGGCCATTGCGATGCGGGCGCGCTGGAACAAGCTGACGCCGTGATCAGCGCCGATGGACAAGAGCCGGCATGAGGGCAAAGACACCAAGCATCAGGAGATAGGCAGCCCCGGAGATGGGGTCGCGGCCGGCGAAATAGTCTGCAATGTCGACTCCACGGACCCGCGGCACAACAGTAAGTTCCGCAAGGAGTAGGAAAAGGAGCGCGAGCAGGCCGGCGGCGAGGCTCGTGTATCCGGTGGCGGGCAGGTGAAAGCGCCTGACGATGTAGTGGGCGGCGAGGAAGATGACGCCGAGCATCAGGGGCATTTCCATGAGTTCCGCCCAGCGTTCGCCCACACGCGGAACGACGAGCAGGATGCGGATGGGTCCCAGGACAAAGCCGGCCGCGAAAACAAGGATGAAATAGAGCGCGGCGGCCATTAGGGTATCTCTCATGACATCAACACCTGACCGGTCCTTAAATGACACCATGACGATGATCCGCAAAGCCTCGTGGATGGATACCCCGTGGATGGACATAGCCATCGGCTTCGCTTACGCCATTGGGAAGCGGGCGAACGGAGTTCTCCGCGGCGTGGCCTCATTGCAGACGCACCGGATAGTGGGGTTTCTCGTCGCGGCAACAATAAAGTCGTGGGGGATGGGGAAGCGTCATGCTCCTCCGCCGAATTCATCGAGAGCAGCGCCGAGGCGTTCGAGGCTGGGGAGGAGGGTGGCGGTTTTGCCCCCGGCGCCGGCGCGGAAATGGCGTGGCATTTCGAACGCGCCGAGTTCCAGGCGGGATACTGAAGTGTCGCAGGCTTCGGCCTTCCTGTTCCGCATCTTGGCTAGGATTCCTCCGCGCCGGCGAAAACGGCGGCGTCCTGGCGGCGCGGGTTAACGAAAAGCCAGAGGATGGCGGAAACGGCAGTGGTGGCAACGCCGAGCACAAGAACGGAATTCCAGTTGCCGGATTGCTGCAGTACCCAGCCCATCAGGGCCGGGGAAGCGAAGCCGGCGCAATTGGAGGCGGCATTCATGAGTCCCGCGGCGGCGCCGCCGGCGGCGGCGCCGCCGATGTCGATGGCGGAGGCCCAGGCGGCGCCCAGGTAGAGGTCCACGGCTCCGGCGGCAAAGCCCATGAGGAGGGCGGCGGCGGCCGGTTCGCGGCGCCAGATGCCCGCGGACATCAGGAGCGCGGCGGTGGAGAGGGAAACGAAGCCAATGATCGTACGCGCCGAACGGTCATCGCTGCGCCGTCCGGCGAAGTCGGTCAGGATGCCTCCTGCCCAAGTGGCCCCCACCCCGAGCGCGAACGGAATGCTCGCGTAGAATCCGGATTCGGCGAGAGACATGCCGCGGTTCTCGCGAAGGTAGGTGGGGAACCAGGTGATGTAGAACTGCCAGAGAAAAGTGGAACCGAAGGCGGCGGCCAGAAGGCAGCACAGGCGCGGGGAGAGGAGCAATTCCATCCATGGAACCGCCTGCGCGTGTTTCGGCGCCGGCGGGATGCCGTCGCGGATGCGGCGGATCTCCCCGGCGCCGATGCGCGGATGGTCCTCCGGCCGGCTTCGGAACCAGTAAAACCACACCAGAGACCAGAGAATCCCAATGGCGCCGAAGATGAAAAACGGAGTTCGCCAGCCGTAGTGGAAGAGAAGGAATCCGGCGATGGGTGGCGTGATGGCGCCGCCCAGGCGTCCGCCGCCGAGGAACGCGCCAAAAGCGGTGGAACGCTCCGTAGCCGGCACCCAGCGCGCGAAGGCCGAGGCGATGGACGGAGATAGCGCCGCTTCCAACGCTCCGAAGGTAAAGCGGATGAGCATGAGGGAGGCGAAGTTCCAGGCGGCGCCGGTGAGCGCTGTGAATGCGGACCACCCCGCCACCGCAAAGCTGACGAGCCCCCGCGCGCCGAAGCGATCGGCCATGATGCCCCAGGGAGTCTGGCCAAGGAAATAGGAGAGGCTGAAAATGCTGTAGACAAGCCCCATTTGCGCGGGCGTGAAGCCGAAGGCTTTGCTCATTTCGGGTCCCGCGATGGCGATGCACACACGGTCGGTGTAGCAGATGAGGTTGATGAGCAGGGCCAGCAGAACCACGGAATGACGAACCCGCGGCATCGGCTTCATGGGCGCGGATCCTCGGGTGGAGCGGTGTCGGCGTCAAGCGGGTAGATGGGCCTGGGGATGCGTTTGAAGGGGAGCGTGCGAAGATTGGCGGTACTGACGCCGGGCGTATCCACCACCATCATGGCCTTGGCGATAGGCTCATAGGCGGCGCGGAAGCCGTTCGGGGATTTGACAACGACGATCTTGCAGTAGACCGGATCGATACCGTGGCTGCGGAAGAGTTCGGGATCGACGGTCATGGCGGAGCGCTCGGCGATGAGGATGAACACCTGTCCGCATTCGAGGACCACGCTGCGTCCCATTTCCGTAACGATTCCGGTGTTGTAGCCGCGTGCGCGCGCCGTCCAGCGGCCATCGGAGATGAGTTTGACGCGGCCGGAGACGGCGACGGGCCTCGAGTGCTTGCGGTCGAAAGCGCCTCCGATGGACATTCTTACCGCTGCGCCGATGCCGGCCTGGATGGCTTTGCCGACGGCAACGGGATCGACCAGGAAGATGGCGGCCGCGCCGGAGAGCTTCGCCTTCACGAGATGCTTGAGCACGCCCGTGCTGTCGCCGGGGGAACCGGACCCCGTGCTGTCGGAAGATTCGGCGAGGACGACGGGCCCGCCTTTCACCTTCTCCGCGGCGGCGAGCGCTTCGGGTACGGGCACAAGATTGACATCGAAATCGCGCTTGTTCTTCCACAACCGGGCGGCCAGCGAATCGGCCATGCGTTGAGCGGCGCCCTGGTCGTCATTCGTAACGGCCACCACGGCGCAGCCCATTTCGTCGATATCCATCCACGGCTGGACGGAGAAGAGGGAGACGGCTTCCGCTTTACCCTTTTGCTCCAGAGCTTGCGCCGCGCGAATGAGTTTGTGCATTGGCCCGCGGTAGGTCTGGCTGTTTTCCGCATTGATGATAAGCGGGAGTTTGCGGAACGCCATGGTGGGGCGCGTCCTGCCCTTGAGAATCCGCAGCAGGAGATGAGCCGCCTTCCCGCCCGTCTCGAACATGTCGATGTGGGGGTAGGTGTGATAGCCGATTATGGCGTTTGCGCTCCCTGCCATGCGGCGCGTGATGTTGGCGTGAAGGTCGAGCGTGAGAACGATTGGTTTATCCGGGCCAAGGACGGAACGGGCGAGGGATAAGACGTGGCCCTCGACGTCATCTTCGCCTTCGGCGGTCTGCGCGCCGTGCATGGAAAGCAGCAGCGCATCGGCTCGGGCGCGGCGCAGGCCGTCCGTGAACCGCGAGACAAGGCGCTCGAAATCCGGGCGCGCCAGCCGGTTGGCGGTAATGGCCCAAGCGGCGCAAATGGGAACCGCCTCGCATTTCAATTTGGAGAGCACATCGAGAAAGCCACCCATCTCGGTGAGTTTGCCCTGGTGGCGCTCGAGCGCGGCTTTACCGAACACCGGGTGGAAATCCTCATAGCGTGTGAAAACGGGAGAGAATGTATTGCTCTCCTGAATGATCGAAGCGATGGCGATGCGCAAATGTCCTCCCGCACAAGCGCCTGAAGCGCCCGGTGCGAGATTCCAGAATACTAGTTTCCGGTTTGCCCGGTAAGGAAGCGCGTGGAAGCCTGCGGGGCCGGACTGGTCGTATCCTGGGGTAGTGTAGCCGCAAGGAGGCGCAATTGACGAGTAAATGGGAACGATCGGAAGCGATGCTGGCGCGTTCCAGAAAATCGCTTGCCGGAGGAGTAAGCAGTCCGTTCCGGGCAAAGGCTCCGGTACCGCTGTTTTTTCAGGACGGGAAGGGCTCGCGCCTGTGGGACGTGGACGGGAACGAGTACATTGACTACCAGCTTGCCTGGGGCCCGATGATTTTGGGGTATGGCCATCCGAAAATGGTTGCGCGAATGCGGGAGGCGGCGGAAAAGCCGTTCAGTTACGGCTCGCAACACGAGTTGGAGATCGCCGTCGCGGAGAAAATCCAATCGATGGTTCCCTGCGCGGAACGAGTGGCGTTCACCTCGAGCGGCAGCGAAACCATCCAGTTGGCGCACCGCCTGGCGAGGGCGTTCACCGGGAAGCGGCTCATCCTGAAGTTCGAGGGCCACTACCACGGCTGGATGGATGGAGCGCTGCACAGCTACAAACCGCCGGAAAACGAGACGGGCCCCTTGGAGGCGCCGCGCACGGTGCCGGGTTCCCGCGGGCAAGTGGCGAATTCGATGGAAAACGTGGTGGTGGCCCCATGGAACCGTCCGGATGTTTTGGAGAACATTCTCGACGCTCATAAAGGCGGGATTGCGGCGGTTTTCCTGGAACCCGTACTGTGCAACAGCGGATGTCTAATGCCGGAGCCGGGTTATTTGCAGAGCGTGCGAGAACTGACGGCGCGGCATGGGTGCCTGCTGGTATTCGACGAGGTGATCACGGGCTTCCGTATTCATCCCGGCGGCGCGCAGAAACATTTTGGAGTGACGCCCGATCTGGCGACATTCGGGAAGGCGGTGGGTGGAGGAGTGCCGCTGAGCGTGATTGCCGGGCGCGCGGAGATCATGGAGCAAATGTTCAATGGCGGAGTCGTGTTCGGCGGAACGTTCAACGGAAACCCGCTGTCGCTGGCGGGCGCGGCGGTTTGCCTGGAGGAATTGGATAGGGACGATGGGGCGGCGTTGCGTCATGCGAACCGGATGGGCGAGACGCTGATGGAGGGAATCCGGGGACACGCCCGGCGGTTGGGGATCGCGATGCGCGTAACTGGATTCGGGGCGGCGTTCTATCCGCACTTCACGGAGGCAGAACGGTTACGGGACTATCGGGACACACTGGCGGACGATCGCGAAAAGATGCAGCGGTTTCTGCGCGCGGCCCTCGAGCAGGGCGTGCAACTGGTGCCGGATGGGCGCCTGTACGTATCGGCCGCGCATACGGGGCAAGATATTGCGGAGACGGTGGAGCGATTGGGGCGGGCTTTGGATACCTGCGCTCACTGAGCAATGTCTTGGCCGCGGGTTACTGCCCGCTTGTAAAGACCACCGCCGCCAGGCCCAGCGTCAACAGAAACAGCGGGATCGTGTGCTTTGCCTCGTGCCGCCACACCCGGACGAGATCGTGAAGCCCGGATCCCCAGCAAAATTCTCACCGGCGCCGTTCTTCCCCGTTGTCAACGACGCAATTCCCGCTTGCCGCGCGGCGCCAAGGAGTATCCTCCCGCCGCCCACGGCTCAAGAGAGTAAACTGCTGAGGACCGCTGTTGGCGCTATTGCCGGCATACGGTTGGCGGTTGCGGATCGCCAAAGCCGTGGATGACGCAACGCCGCGCCGCCCGCGAACATCATGCGCGATTATACGGACTCCGGTAAAATGAAACCACCGTAACTACTGCAACTACAGGAGAACGCAATGGACATCACCCCCTCCCGCCGCCGGTTCCTTCAGGCAAGCGCCGCCCTCGCCACTAGCGCCTTCCCTATTCTCGGCGCAAATGACCGCATTCAACTTGGCCTCGTCGGCCTCGGCGGCCGCGGCAACGACCACATGAAGTTCTACGGCGCGCTGGACGCCGATTGCCGCATCGCCGCCGTCTGTGACGTGAACCAGGCCGCTCGTGAACGCGCCGTCGCCAGGATCCAGAACGAGAAGGGGCATTCTCCCAAGGACTATTCCGATATGCGAACGATGTTCGAATCGAAGGATATCGACGCCGTTTCCATCGCTACTCCGAATCATTGGCACGCGCTCGCTGCAATATGGGCCTGCCAGGCAGGCAAGGATGTCTACGTCGAGAAACCGGCCAGCCACAACATCTTCGAGAGCCGGAAGATGGTGGAGGCGGCCCGTAAGTACAATCGCATGGTCCAGGTGGGATCGCAGAGCCGTTCCATCCCCCACAAGATGCGCGCCGTTCAACTGATTCATGAAGGAGCCATCGGCCAGGTCTATCAGGCGCGTGCTTTGTGCTTCCGCCGCCGCTTCTCCATCGGACATTCCCCCGATGAGGCTGTCCCCGCCGGCCTCGATTGGGACATTTTCCTCGGACCCGCGCAGTGGAAGCCCTACAGCAAAAACAAATTCGCGTACAACTGGCACTGGTTCTGGGACACCGGCAACGGCGACATCGGCAACCAGGGCGTCCATGAAATGGACATCGCGCTTTGGGGCCTCGGCCGCACCGGATGGCCCGCCGCCGTTACTTCCACCGGCGGAAAGTACGTCTGGAAAGACGACCAGGAAACGCCCAACACCCAGCAGAGCGCCTTTGATTTCGGAGATGCGGAACTAACCTTCGACGTCCGCAACCTGCCCACGCCTCCTGAGGCCATGGCGCCCTTCACTGGACCCAACTACGTCGGCAACATCTTCTTCGGCGACCTGGGATTTCTCACCGTTGATCATACCGGCTTCCGCGTCTACAAGAGCACGGCTGGAAATATCAGCGGCGATGCCGCGCGCGGCGCGGGGGCGGGAAGCAAGGAACGGTACGAAAAAACGATGGAAGAGAAAGGATCGGGCGAGGACACCGTGCCTCATATGAAAAACTTTTTCGATGCCATCCGCGCGCGGAACTATAAGTTGCTGCATGCCGAGATCGCCATCGGAGCCCGTTCCGCCGCGTTCTGCCATCTGGCGAATATCTCCTATCGCGTCGGCCGCTCGCTACGCCTGAATCAGTCCGTGGGCCGCTTCCTCGGCGACGATGAGGCCAATTCGCTGCTTACGCGTAACTACCGGGCGCCTTACGTGGTGCCCGAAAAAGTATAACGCCCCGGCGGAAGTGTTGCTCCGCCGGGGCGATTCCCGTTTTCGCGTTTAGAGGCGCGCAATCGCATGACCCGCGCTCACAACGCCTTTTCCCAGTTCAGCGACCGGCCAGCCTACTCCGCGGGCCGCCTGGCGCCCGGCCCAGGCGGCGGATTTCCCGGTATCCACGGCGGCTACATGTAGCCCGTGACCCGTGGCCTCGGCGGCTCGTACGAACGAGTTCCCGCAATTTTGCCGCGTCGTGGCGGCGGAGGCAAAAGTCACGGAAGCAAACAACAAGGCAAACAGCGTAAGCGTGTAACGCATGAGAATTCTCCTTCAGCCGGCCAGGCGGACGGCGTGGACAATAAACCTCTTCGGAGCATGTCCGATGTAATGGAACGGATAACAAGGGATGAGCGTCAGAGCTTGCCTGGAACCCCGCCGGAGTACTTCGGCCTGATGTGGATCGGCAATCTTTGTCCAATCCACCTGGTACCGGAACCTTCCCCGCGGGGTCGTAACCACAATCTCATCCTTCGGGTGGATATTACGCGGCGGACGGAAACACGTGTCGCGGCGCCCGGCGATGGCGCTGTTGCCTCGCCCCCAAGGGAACGCCGTTCCTTCCACGTGACCCGCGGCCCGCCGCAATACGTCCGAGTCCGTGCCTTCTAAAACTATCGTCGATAAACCCAACTGAGGCGCCTCAAACTTAGATTTCGGGAAGGTTCCCGTCAATTGGGTAACATGAGGTGCGGCGGGAGGAGGAGCCGCGTGTAACGCCTTCCGCAATGATTGTTTCTCCTGGGATTGGAACCACCGGGCCTCGACAGTGATCAGGCTTCGGTAACCGATGGCCGCCACTCCGATAGCCGCCGGCGTGTATTCCGGAATTCGGAGAACTGTTTTCGGCTGCATACGGCGCGGAACCTCCTCATTGCCGTGAATGTCTAGGCAAAACGGAGCCGCGCGACGCGAACCGCGAATGCGCAGCCGAGTGACAGCAGGCCGAACAGGCCCACTAAGGGAAGCGTGCTCGCCGTATGCGGCAGTTCTTTGGGCGTGGTGTTCCGCGCCATTGTCGTCGAAGGAGCCGGGGCCGCCTCAGCCGCATGGTGCTGAGCCGGTGGGTGCACCTGCGCCAGGGCCACTTCGTTGCCGGAATGCTCGATCGCCATCACCGGAGCCTTCTTCAACTCCTGTGCCTTCGGTGCATTCGCCAGTTCATTCGGCATCGAGAGCACGTGCTCCGTGTTTGCCTTGGCCAACTCCACGGCTTTCAGTTTCGGATAAACGAACTCTTCTCCATAGTTGCGGCCTGGGTAGAACCACGCGCGAATGGCTTCCGGCGCTCCCGCGCGGCGCTCTTCGAATGTAATGACTGTCTTGCCCGTGGGCTCCATGCGGTAGTCCGGGATGGCAAGAAGGGTTGCGTAAACATGATTCTCATCCTTGTTAAAGATCTGGACGACATTCCGGTCCGACTGGGAATCAAGCAGCTTGAATACGTAAGTACCCGCCGGCAATACTCGCCCCGGAATTTCAACAGGTTGATTGAAGGTAACAATGGTTTTCTCGTTCCATTCGTCGGCCTTCGCTGACGGAGTAAACATCAGGCCCAAAGTGGCTAGTCCAAAGAGGGCCAAGGTCGTTGTGAGTTGTTTCATTCTGTCCTCCTATCTTCAGACTAAAGAAGGATCTGTCAATTGGGGGGCAAGAATCAGCTTGCTCGCGTCAATAATATGTCAAGAGATGTAAATGAAAGGGAAGGAAAGGGATGCAAGTGTACACGGCCGGCCTAACTTTCGGTTCGGAGCCGGTATCCGACGCCGGGTTCCGTCACGATGCGCCTCGGCCGCGTCGGATTTTCCTCGAGCTTTGCCCGCAGGGAATGGATTGCCGTGCGCAGTGTGTGCAGGTTTTCTTCCACCGCCCGTTCTCCCCACACCTTGCTCGCCAGCCGATGGTGAGTCAAGAGTCTTCCGCGGTTTCTTGCGAGCACCTTCAGTAACGCAAACTCGTCCGCTGTCAACTGCACCGGCGCGCTGTCAATCGTTACAAAACCACGCTCCAGATCCACCATCAGGTTGCCGGCCGTGAATATGCCGGCATCCCGTTGCTCCTCCCGTGTCACTGCCGCGCGAATCCGCTCCAGAAGATCCCCCAGCCGGCAAGGCTTGGTAAGGTAGTCGTCCGCGCCGGCGTCAAGCGCGGCAATCTTGTCGCTCTGCGTATCGCGAACGGAAAGAATGATAATCGCCGCATCGCTGACTTTGCGAAGTCTGCCCGTCACCACGATGCCATCCAGGTCCGGCAGACCCAGATCGAGAACAATTACATCCGGATGCAGCGTCTCGACGCTGCGCAGAGCCTCCTTGCCGGTCGTTGCTTCGTGTACCGTGAATCCGCGCGCGGCAAGTAGTGCGCGGATTGGCCGCCGAATCACCTGCTCGTCATCGGCAACCAGCACGCTAGGACTCTTGCCCATAACTCCATGATAGGGGCATGCCAGTCCATTTTGGGTCAATAACTTCGGGTTCCACGTCAAGAAAACGTCAAGATGGCTGCAACAGACGGTAACCTACGCCCGGTTCCGTAACGATATATTGCGGCCGGCTGGGATCAGCCTCTATCTTGCGCCGCAGGTTGCTGACGTTGACCCGCAACAAATGCTGGGTATCTTCGTACTGCGAGCCGCCCCATACTTCGCGGATCAGTTGGCGGTGCGTCAGGATCTTGCCTGCGTGGCTCACCAAAGCCTTTAACAGGCTGTATTCGGTAGGTGTCAACCGCACCTCGTCTGGCCCAAGCGTCACCATCCTGCTGCTAAGGTCCACCATCAGCGGTCCACTTACAAAAACAGGACCGCTTTCCTGCTGCCCGGCGCGCCGCAGCATGGCGCGCATCCTGGCCAGCAGTTCTCCGGGTCCGAAAGGCTTCGTCAGGTAATCGTCCGCGCCGGCGTCGAGTGTGGCGATCTTCGCGGACTCGTCCCCCTGTACCGAGAGAATCAGAATCGGGGTTTGGGTCCATTCTCTCAGGCACCGGACCACCTCCGTCCCGTCCATGCCCGGAAGGCCCATGTCGAGGATGATGAGGTCAGGCCGGCAGGCGGGAATGATGTGTAAAGCTTCCTCTCCCGTGGACGCCTCATGGAGTGTGTAGCCGTGCGCCTCGAGCGAGACACGCAGGAAGCGCCGGATGGCCGGTTCGTCGTCCACCACAAGCACCCGCGGGCCGCCTTCAGACATTGCTGCCTCCCATTGGCAGGGCAAAGCCGGCTTCTGTTCCCTGTGGCTCCAACCGCTTGGCCCAGATGCGGCCGCCGTGCGCTTCAACGAAGCCCTTGCAAATCGACAGGCCCAGACCCGCGCCGCCGGCGCGTCCTGCCGCCGGCGCTCGAAAGAACTTTTCGAACACCCGTTCCTCATCCTCCTTCGCGATCCCTTGCCCCTCATCCGTCACCTTCACCTCGAGAAACACGGAATCCATGCTCGCGGCCACCGTCACCGGAGTATCCGCCGGAGAATATTTGAAGGCATTGTCCAGCAGATTTACCAGCACCTGGGCGATCAGTACAAAATCCATCGTTACCAGCGGCGGATCAGGAGGTAGAATGACATCCACCTGCCGCCGCCGCGCCGGTTCGCCGAGTTGCGCCAGCGCCGCCCCAATTACGTCCTGCACGTGGCACGGTTCGCGCTTCACGCGCACCGCTCCGCCTTCCAACCTCGTCATGTCCAGTAAGTTCTGCACCAGGCCGTTCAAACGCCGCGCCTCTTCTTGCGCCGTATCGAGTAACTCGCGCTGCGTGGCGGCGTCTAACAAGTCGCCGTCTTCAATCAACGTATTCAGCGCCCCGCTAACCGATGCAAGCGGCGTCCGTAAATTGTGAGATATGGAATTCAGCAGCGCTGTCTGTAGTTTGCCCGTCTCCTGCAACAGTTCCGCGTGGCGTGCTTCCTCGGCAAGCAAGGCGCGGCTGATGGCCAGCGCCGCCTGATCGGCGAAAGCGCTCAACAACTCCCGCCGCTCCGCGGAAAGCGCCGCCCGCAACCCGTGCGGCCAGAGACCCAGCACGCCAATGGTCCCCTTATTCGTCTTAAGCGGAAGATAGAACACCTTCGCGGAGGGCCAACGCTCTGTTGACTGTCCGGATGTATCCGCATTTCGCAGGGACCACGTTGCGGCGAGCCGGTCTTCTTCTTCCATGTCTTCGAAAGGAAAATCGTTGCTTGCGATCAACTTCTCCAGACCCCCTTTGCCGGGCACCGCGATCAGAACCGGACGGGAGAAGGTCTCCCGAAAATGCCGTTCAATCACCGCCAGCGTGGCCGTGAAGTCCTCAGCCTCTACTAGCGATCGCGTAAAGGAATACAAAGCCTCGATGTATATTTCACGGCGTCGCGCCTCCCGCGCCTCCTCGCGCGCGCTCACTGCCAGCGTACTGACGATCAATCCGATCACCAGGAAGCCCGCCAGGGTTATCAGATCCCAGACGTCACTCCACAGCAGCGACCGGAAGGGCGGGACGAATAACCAGTTGAGCAATACCGCGCTGCACACCGCGCTGACCACCGCCGCCACGCGCCCCCAGCGCAGGGCGCTGAGAACCACGGCCAGCGTGTACAGTATCGCCAGGTTGATCGCGGTCGCGGATCGGCCAATCCATAGTCCGGCAAGGGTGGGTAAGGCGGCCATCGCCGCGCCCGCCAGGTATACCTTCCAGTTGCGTTCCCGCGGCGCAATCCCGCGCACCTTAGCCCACAAGGCACCCGGAAATGTCTGCTGGAGGTTCGTTTGCATCAACAGCCCGCTAAGTGGTGTCCGATGCGCACCTCCTTCATTTTATCGAACTTGCCGGGTGTGGACGGCTCACCCTGCTACACTGGAAAATTCCCGCTATGCGCCGGATCAGCAAGGCCCTCGGGTTTGTACCGCTACTGGCCGCCTTCCACGCGGCATCCGCCCGCGCGCAAACCACCGTGCCCGTCTCGGTCATCACGCGGTACAACGGCCTGTATTTCTACGTCGATTCCAACTCCTACAACGTTTCTCAACAGTTCCAGTGGGCGCCGGGAAGCAGGCATACCTTGAGTGTCCTCTCTCCTCAATATAGTTGCGGCGGCAAGTATACTTTCACCGGTTGGAGCACGGGCGGGCCGATGATGCAGACCGTAATTGCCCCCGCCTCGCCCATAACCTATATGGCGAATTACTCCATCGAGTATGGTCTGACCCTCGCCGCATCACCCGCCTCGGCCGGCACTGTGACCCCCAGCACGGTCCGCCCCGAAAATTATTACTCCGCCGGGACGCTCCTCCAGGTGACCGCGACTCCCGCCGCCGGCTATGAATTTGCCGGATGGACCGGAGAGTACAGCGGCGCCGCCAATCCACTGTCCGTACAGATGGACGGTTTCCGTTCCGTTACTGCGATCTTCCACAAAACCGGCGCCCCCACCGTCACGGTCACCACCAATCCTCCGGGTTACCCCGTCTTCGGCGACCAGGTACAGGGCCCCGGGCCTCTAAGCTTTGAATGGGCCGCCGGCAGCACGCATACCATCGGTGCGCGGGCACTGATTCAGGTGACCGATTCCTCGCGATACATCTTCTCCTCCTGGAGCGATGGGGGACCGCTCTCGCACGCGATCACAACCGGCTCTTCTCCTGGTATCTATACGGCGAATCTCCTGGCCCAGGTCAAACTGTCAATCACAACATCTCCTCCCGGCGGTGGAGCGGTAACTCTCTCGCGGGGCTCGGACGGCTGGGTGGATCAGGCGTCCACCGTGGCTCTTACCGCTGTTCCCGCCCCTGGTTTTCGCTTCGCGGGCTGGAGCGGTGACAGTTCCACTCAGGACAATCCGTTTCAACTCCTGATGGATACCGCCCACACGATCACGGCGAATTTCCTCCCCGCGTCTGCCTGTTCCCTCGCCTTCCGCCGGCCCGGCACATCGCTGGCATCTTTCGGCGACACCGGCCGTATCGATGTGGCTGCGGACGCCCAGTGCCCATGGACCGCCTCGAGTGACGCAAACTGGCTCAAGTTGACTGCCGCTTCCGGCACGGGAAACGGAGCCATCCACTACGTCGCGGAGGCAAATGCATCCGGTCAACCGCGCACGGCACATATTCAACTCTCCTCCGGATCGGCTTACTCAATAATCCAGGCAGCTTATGGATGTATGTTTCAGTTAGATACCGGATCTACTACAGTCGCGGCGGAGGGCGGTCCATTCTCCGTTATCGTCAGCGGCCCGCGGAATTGCGCCTGGTTCGCATCCGCCGCGCCGGATTGGATCACCATGGCCTCCGGCGAGGGCCAGTCCGGTGGCTCACTCCGCTTCACGGTTGCTCCCAATTTCGCCGGTCCCCGCACGGGGTCCGTCGTCGTCGCCGGTCAGACCCTGAAGATCCTTCAGAAAGGACCGGCAACACCCGTTTCTTTCACTGACGTAACTTCCGGTCATCCGTTCTTCGATTACATCCAACTGCTGAATCGACACATCCCCAACGCCGGTTGCACCTCCGCCTCGTTCTGCCCGGACGCCCCCACCACTCGAAGCCAGATGGCGGTGTGGATCATCCAGTCTCTCCTCGGCGATTCCTTCACCTTCTCCACTGCTCCTTACTTTAGCGACGTTCCGCCTTCCCATCCCCAATTCCGCTACATCCAGAAGATGAAAGACCTCGGAATCACCAACGGATGCACGCTCTCCGCCTATTGCCCTGATGACGCAGTCACCCGCGGCCAGATGGCGGCATTCCTCATGCGCGCGCGGTTGGACGTGCCATCCGGACAGCCCTTTCCCTATCCGGCATCTACATCTTTTTCCGATGTCCCGGCCACTGACCTGTTCTTCCCTTACATCCAAAAACTGCGGGAGGCCGGAATCACGAATGGGTGCTCCGCCGCTGCATACTGTCCGGCGGCCCCCACGACCCTCGGGCAGATGGCCGTATTCGTCGTGCGAACGTTCTTCACGCCGTAACGTGACCCCGCCGGTTTGCTCGATTCAACCCTATTGCGAGGTCCTGGCGAAGTTATTTAAGCAGCCCGGGGAGTCTCACCCCGAGCCTCGCTCGGAACCGTACTTGAACCTCTCGGTGCATACGGCCCCGCATGGAGCCTCGCCGCACCCCCATCCGCCAGTGCTCCCACAACTTTGGGCCGCGCCTCGAGATACGCGCCACCAAATACGTCGCCCCGCGCACGATAAACGCACCGGCATCCGAGGGCTCCTTAGGAACCCAGGCGGGCCAATCGTAGCGTGTCTCAACTGCGAACAGCCCCTTCCATCCGGCCCGTAGCAGAACCCAGTGTCTTAGACGTGGGTTAGACAACGCGGTACTTGTCGAGAGCTTTCTGGTCCAGCGTAACTCCCAATCCCGGTTTGGTGGGGATTCTATAGAAGCCGCCTTTCTCGACGGTGAACGGCTCCTCGACAATGTCATCCTCGCCGATGTGGGTAAGGCTGATGGTGAACTCGACGTTAGGCAAAGCGGAGCATTGGTGGGCCTGGAACACCTGGGAGATGCCGGAATAGAGCCCGTTCTCGACCCAGAGATTCTGGCCGGTGAGGCGGCAGAGTTCCGATTTTTCGTTGAGCGCCGGCCCCCACTTCCAGTCTTCCACGACAAACGCGTCACAGAGGGATTCGAGGAGGAAGCTGCGGACATCCACCGCTTCATAATGGACCGCGAGGCGGAACGGCAGGCCGCGGCGGATCTGGCGGTAGCCCACGAGGTCTTCGTGCGCGATGGGCTGCTCGATGCCTTTCACCTGCTCGAAGCGGCGGAGGGAATCCATCACGGTCAGAGTCTTGCCGGCTGAGCCGAAGCTGCCGTTGGCATCGAGGTAGATCTGGTAATCGTGCGGCACAACAGCCGCGACCGCGGCCATTTGCTCGACCGGATCCTCATAGCGCCTGGTCTTGATCTTGTGGACCTCATATCCGAGTTCGACTCCGCGCCTGGCTTCCGAGGCGAGCAGCGGCGGACGGAGGCAGTGACTCCACCATGTCGCCTGCACCGTGGGCCGGGGTTTGGGCGAGAAGAGCTTGGAGATGGGCACGCCGCCCGCCTGCGCGACCAGGTCGTAGACAGCGATCATGAGGCCCGGAGTGAGCGCGCCGTTGTTCAGGAATTCGTAAGCCGAGCGGCCCTTCAGGGCGGACAGGTAAGATCGTGGATCATGCGCGGATTCACCAAGGCCGGCTAGTCCCTCGTCCGTGTGGATGCGGACGATCCAGGGGCGGTAGTCGGGCCTGTCGATGTTTTCCCGGCGGTAATTTTCGTGCATGTTGTCACGCACGCGATCGTTGAAGGGGATGCGCAGGCCGAAGGCTTCGACGCGTGTGATCTTGAGTTTGAACCTGGGGGCGGCTGCCGGAGCATACGCGGCGCCGAGGCCGAATCCAAGCGCCGGGGCGTTTCTGATCCAATTGCGGCGGTTCATTGCATTCCTCCTTAGCTCACGCGGTACCTGTCGGCGGCGTCATCGTCGAGTGTTACGCCCAGGCCGGGTTTCTGCGGGATGTCGTACAGCCCGTCTTTCATCACGAACGCTTCTTTGACCAGGTCGTCTTCGGCGGTGACCGCGGCATTGATGGTGAATTCGATTCCCGGGTAGGCCGCCGCCTGATGGGCTTGCACCGCGAGGCCGATACCCGCCCAGCAACTGCTCTCGTCCCACAGGGGGATATGGTACATCTGGCCGAAGGCGCTTTGTCCGGCGATGGTTCGTCCAAGAGTGGGGCTGGCGCTGATGTGAGCATCCAACAATCCTTCGCGCGCCGCCAGCATCGGGTTTACCAGTCCCCAGTGTTCGGCGAGCCGGAGCGGTATCTTGCCTCTGAGTTGGCGGTACTCCTCGGTGCTGCGCACGGGCGATTCGATGCCGAAATAGCCGGGAAATTCGGCAAGTTTGGTGGCGAAATGCAACGTGCGCGCCACCGATCCCCAGCAGTGATTCGCGTCGCCCCAGACCCTGTAATCCGAAGGCACGGAGGCGAAGATGGCTTCCGCCTGCTTGACGGGGTCCTCCCACATCCGGATTTTCACCTTGTGGACTCGATAGCCCTGACTAGCTCCGAGCTTGGCTTCCCGCGCGAGGAGGTCGGGTGGATAGCTGAGGCTCCAGTAAGCCTGCACGATGCGCTTTTTGGGATTCGGGGAGAGGAGCCGGCACACGGGGAGCCCCGTAGCCTTGCCGAGCAAGTCGTAGATGGCTGTTTGCGAGCCGCCGAGGCCGTCATTATAAAAAAACTCCCACGGCGAATGTCCTACCATGCTCTTCACGACGGCTTCATTGCCGCCTTCACCGATGCCCATCAGGCCTTCATCGGTGTAGAGTTTGACGATGGTGTGCGGCGAGTGGGGAACGTCCATGTTTTCGCGGCGCCAATTGAGGATGGCGATCTCCCGGAGCCGTTCATGCCAGGGAACATGGGTGCGGATCATCTCATAGCGGCTGATGCGCATTGTGGCGACACTGGCCGGGCTGGCGGCTGCAATCTGATAGGCGGGACTGCCCGCGCCGAGCGCCGCTCCGGCTTTCGCCAGGTAGTCGAGCAACTCACGGCGGTTTGGTTTCGGCATAATAGGGTCTCCTTTCCAATGCGCTCCCCAACTCATGCTCTGTGTGTATGCAAGAGCCTATCATGTTGCATGACGGGAGTGTGAGGGTCGCGGCGGGAGTTACGATTCTTGAGCGTCGAGGAGTTCCAACACTGTTTCGGCGGGCCGGCACGGCCGCGCGCCTTTGGGTGAAGCAACGACGGGACGATTGAGGAGCGCGGGATGCTGGGCCAGAAAATCGACGAGTTGGGCATCCGTCCATTTCGGGTTGGCCAGGTCGAGCTCAGTATAGAGCTTCTCCCTTGCGCGTAGGAACGGCCGCGCGCCCAAGCCCGAACGCGCGATGAGGGCCTTCCATTGCGCGGCGGTAGGAGGGGTTTTCAAATACTCCACTACCACGGGCTCGACGCCGTGTTCGCGAAGCAGCGCGAGAACCTTCACTGAAGTTCCGCACTTGGGGTTGTGGTAGATGGTGACGGTGGATGTGGACATGAATGTGTTGATCCGTTCATAAGTATCAAGATACTCTACGCAACGGCGGCGTAACGGACATCCGGCGGTTCAAAGAACGGGCGAATGATCGCTGGGCGGCGCTGCGGACGGAACAGGCGGCTCTTGGCCTCGCGGGCCGGGCCCAACGCCATGGTGCTTGATATGGTTTCTTGCGGGTTCAGTTCCGGCGAATACCCCGGCAGAAAAAATAGACTCAGTTTGCCTCCGGTGGATCTTACAAACTCTTCCCCCACCCGCGGCCGGTGCACCGGACGGCCGTCCAGAATGAGAAATACCGGCCGCTTGGCGTTGTGCAACAAGCGCTTCAAGAACTCAACGAACACGCCGGCATTGAGTTTGCCCGTGGTCATCATGAACCTCATCTCTCCCTTGGCGTTGATTGCTGAAAGCATGTTCACGCTTGCCCGTGCCCCTATGCTCTTTACCACCGGCGTCTTGCCCCGTTCCCCCCACGTTGTGCCGGCGTGATAGTCTGATCGCACTCCCGATTCGCCGCCGAAACAGATCGTCGTCCCCTCCGGCTTCGCCCGTTCGCGAAGTGCCGGGTAGCGCGCCAGCCACTCATATATGCAACTGCGAGTGAATCCCGAAGTGCGGATGACCGTTTCCGGACTCTCCCCGGCCTCAACACGCTGCACGGCACGGATGCGATCTTCTCGAGAGTCTTAGGATCGAGCTTACGGCCGTCCGTTGGGGGTTTCACTCAATCAGTATCATAACGTCCCGGCCGCGGCTTATTGGACCTGTGGATAAAGGGCGATGGTTTCGCGAATGAGCTTTTCGGCGGCGCCCACGCCATAAGGCGTACGTTCCACTTCGTAGCCTCCGTATGGGTATTCCGTTTCGACGGGCATGTAGTCTCCACCTTTGCCGCTCGAATAGCCGCAAAACATGGTGACGTCCAAGGGGGAAGCCTTCTTCACGGCGGCGCCGATGCCGGAGAAAGGTTCGTCTTCGATTTCCCGGGGAGTGTAGCGGCGCGGGGGCAGATCGAGAGTCTTGCTTACGAACTTGAGGGTGGATTCGCGAGGTCCTTCGACACGCCATGGTTGCTTGGCGGCGAGGGCGGTGGATTCGACGTAGCCCTCGAAATGCGGGACGCGGCGGGTGGTTTCCACTTGCAGGGCGAGGGCGGCCGCCTGGTGGCCGAGGATACGGCCAAGGCGGTGGGCGACACTGAGATCGCCGGTGCCCCATTCGACGGGGCCCTGATCGCCGGCGGCGCCCTGGAAGAAGAGGCAGAGGGCGCCGGGCATGGCCTGTTCGACGGTCTTGCGCATCATGCCCACCCAGTCGGGAGAGATCATCTTGTTTTCGTAGGTGAGGACGATGCCGTGACACGGGTAGTTGACCAGGACGGCGTAGGGGTTTCCATCGCTGTCATCGATGCGGATGACGATGAGGTCGCGGTCCAGTGGGCCCTCGGGGTTGCGGCCGACGGCGGCAGGGCCGCCCTGGCTGGAGGCGCGCATGCGGCGGTTGATGTTGATGGATCCGGCGCCTTTGGCGCCCCAGGCGTGGACGGGGCGCAGGTTTTTCTCCGCCTCGACGACGGCGGCGGTGATGCGGTCCGAGAGAAGCGTGTGGTAGGCGGCCATCATCTTCTCGTAGGGCTTGGGATCGGCGCCGAGTGGGCCTTTTTCGCGCTGGAACATGGGTCCGGAATGCGTGTGGGTGGCGGCGAGGCGAATATGGCTTGCGGGGATTCCGGTGGTGTGGGCGATGCGTTCGTGGATGTCCCGCATGCCATTGATGTTGAGGGTGTCGATGTCGATCATGACGAACTTCCGCGCGCCGTCGGAGAGCACCAGCGCGGTGGCGGCCATTCCGGCGGGGTCGATGCCGATAGCCTCGACGTGGGTTTGCGAGCCCCAGTTGAGGTGCGGGATGCCGATGGACGGAGTGATATCCGCGCGGGCGGCTCCGGCCAAGAGACCGGAGGGCTTGCTGTTCTTGGCGGATTGTTCGACGAGATCCGCCCGCAGGGAGATGGACAGAAGGAGAATGGCGGCGAGGGGGCGCATTGCCCAAGCTTACAACAGGCCCCGCTCGCGGCGAACGATGTTGACGCCTTCGACGAGGGCCTTGAGTTTGGCGCGGGCGGCCCAGCGGGCGGTCTGGCTGAGTCCGCAATCGGGAGCGAGCGAGAGGCGCTCGGGGGGCGCGAATTCCAGGCAGCGGCGAACACGCGCGGCAATGTCCTCCGGCGTTTCGATGTAGTAACTCTTGACATCGACAATTCCCACGGAGACGTCGGTGTATTCGGCGAGCCCGGCGATCATTTCAATCTGGGAGAACTCGCGGCCGGCCATCTCGAGATGGATTTCATTGACGTTAAGGTTGTAGAAGGCGGGGAAGAGCGGCGCATAGCTGCGCGGGGCGACGGAGCGGGCGCGGAAGTTGCCGAAGCAGAGGTGGGTCGAGAGACGGCATTCGCCATAGACGCGGCTGACGGTGCGATTGAAGATTTCGACGAACTGCGCGGGGTCCTCCTTGTGTGCGTAGCAACTCATGGATGGTTCGTCGACGCAGATCTCTTTGCAGCCGGCGGCGATGAGCGATTCGAGTTCCTTGCGAACGGCGGGGATGAGAGCTTTGGCGACGGCCCAGCGGTCCTTGTAGCGGTCATTGGGTTCGAGGCGGCCGCTGAGCGTGTATGGGCCGGGAACGGAAATCTTCAAGGCGGGGCCGGCGGGAGCGAGACGCTGGAGGCGCTGAAATTCGGCCACGCAGCCAAGACCGCGAGGCGCCGTGATGATTCCCGTGATACGGTGTTTGCCGCGCTGGTCGTGACCGGGAGGACCGAAGCGGCGGCGGGGTTTTTCCTCGCGCTCGATTCCCTGCAGGAAGCCGTAAAAGGAGAGGTTGAAATCGAAGCGGGTCTGCTCGCCGTCAGTGATGACATCGAGGCCGGCGCGCGCTTGATCGTGAATGGCGACGGAGGCGGCATCGTCGAGCAGTTCGGAGAGGTCGTCTTCGCCGAACTGCTCGAGTTGTTGAAGAGTGGCTTCAAGCCAGCCGGGATAAGGATAACTGCCGATGACGGTGGTTCGCAAGGGACGAGGTTGCATGGTTCAGCCTGTGACACTCCAGCCGCCGTCGACGGTGAGAATCGCGCCGGTGATGTGGCGGGATTCCTCGCCAAGGAGAAACAGAGCGGCGCGGGCGACATCATCCGCGTCGAGAATTCCCTTACTAAGCGGCTGTTTGTGAGTGATGAATTGTAAAATTTCGGGGTTTGATTGGGCGCGGGCGCTCATGGGCGTGCGCACGAGGCCGGGCGCAATGGCGTTGACGCGAATGCCGCGCGGGGCGTAATAGGCGGCCATCGACTTGGTGAGACTGAGGAGGGCGCCCTTGGCGGCGGCATAGGCGTGAGTGGCGAAGTGTTGCGGTTCCGGGGACCGGGCGCTGGCGCTGGACATGTGGAGAATTATTCCGGGTACGCCCGCCGCCACCCAGTGGCGGAGAACTTCGCGCGAGAGCAGGAAGGCGGGGCGGAGGTTGCGGGAGAAGGTGAGGTCCCAGCCATCGGAGGAGCATTCGTGGAGGGGGCCGTCGCCGAAGCGGCGGCCGGAAAGGCCGGCGACGTTGAAGAGGGCGTCAATGCGGCCGTGCCTGTCGAGGCAGGCGGCGACGGCGGCGGCGGCGGCCGGTTCCTCGCACAGATCGGCGAGATAATCCGCGGGGGGATCAAGCGCCGCGAGAAACGGGAGATCGCCGCGTTCGGCGGCGAGGCGCGCGGTGGCGGCGGCGATGCCGGTGGAACCGGAAATGAGGAGCACGCGGGGCATCAGTATTTCACGCGGACCCATTTCTTCGAGCGCATCGACTGGTAGCCGGCGTCGAGAATGCAGTTGACTTTGTAGCCGTCTTCGTAGGTTTCGCGGGGAGTTTCGCCACGGGCGGCGCACTCGACGAAGTGGCGCATTTCACCCTGGTAGCCGTAGGCGAAGGCTTCCTCGGGTAAGGGACGCGTCCATCCGAAGTCGATGTCGGCTTTTTCGACGACGTAGCCGGCGGCCCTGGGGGTGAAGGAGCTGATCGGTGTGCCCCTGGTGACGTCGGTGAAGAGGGAGCCCTCCGAGCCGTGGATTTCGTTGCGCAGGTCGAGGCCGCCCCTGGTGGTCCAGGAAAGTTCGCAGTGGCCGATGCCGCCGCCCGAGAACTTGAGGACGAGGAGAGCGTTGTCCTCGCCTTTGGTCTTCCTGTGGTGGACGAGGGTGGCGCCCCAGGCCATGACCTCGACGATTTCGTCCTCCTTGCCGAAGAAGTAGCGGGCGGCTTCGACGCAATGACAGGCGAGATCGTTCATGGCTCCACCGCCGGTCTTTTCGATGTCCCAGAAATGAGGGCTGTGCGGGCCGCTGTGGGATTCGCGGGAGCGGACCCAAAGGACACGGCCGACGCCGCCGTTGACAATGGTTTCGCGGGCCTTTACGACGCAGGGGGCGAAGACTTCGGTTTCGGCGTAACCGTGAAGGCGGCCGGCGCGGCGGGCCGCGTCGAACATTTTTTTCGCTTCAGAGCGTTTGCGGGCGAGCGGTTTGGTGCAGACCTGGTTTCTACGGGCTTTGGAGAGTTCGAGCGAGACGGGGAGGTGTTCTTCGTTCGGGAGGGCGATGATGTAAAGGTCGATGTCGTCGCGGGCGATGGCTTGCGGCAGGTTCGTGGTGGATTCGGGGATGGCCCACGCGGCGGCGAATTCCTTCGCGCGGCGGGCGGAGCGCGAGTAATTGAGCGCCACCTGCTGCCCGTTCACGTTGGCGAGCCCCTGCATGTAGAAGCCGGCGACGAAGCCGGAGCCGAGCATGGCGATGCGGACGTTACTCATAAAGATGCCTCAGGCTGGCGCGGTAAGACTCATAGAAGCGCTCAAGCTGCTCTTCGGCGCTGGTGTTGCCGATGAATTGATGGCTGGGCAGGAGCACGGGCCGGATGCCCCGCGCGAGCAGGCGCTCCGCGGCGGCGCAACGGAGCATGTTGATGATCATGCCGCCGGTGACCGTGGAAGTGGGGCCGGTGCGCCACTCGAGGCCCTCGAGTTCAAGGACGCAATCGCCCGGGGGGCAATGGTTGTCGATGACGACATCGGCATGATCGATCAGTTTCTTGCCGGAGGAGTGGGCCGGGACAGAGTTCTCGCAGTGGCGGCGGGAGGTGATGGCGATGACGCGCAGGTCGCGGCGTTTGGCGCCGGCGGCCATTTCGACGATGACGGGCCGGATGCCGCTGGTGGAGATAACGATGAAGGCGTCGTGCGGGCCGAAGCGGAAGCCTTTGAGAATCTCCTCGGAATAGCCTTCGTATTTTTCGAGGTAGAGGGGAGCGCGCAAGCCGTTGGCGCCGACGATGGCGGCGTGGTTGGAAAGCGCGAGTTCGACGAGGGCGACGAAGCCCACGAAGCAGCCCTGGCGGGGAGTCATCTCCTCGCACATCATGCGGCTGTGACCGTTTCCGAAAAGGAAGACGAGGCCGCCCTGAGCGATGGAGTCCGCGCAGATGGCGGCGGCGCGCTCGATATTGGGCAGTTCCTGGTCCCTCAACTCCTGTAGCAATTGGAGGGTTTTCGCGTAGTAGTCAGCGGCGGCATTCATGAATGGAAAACACCTAGGTATAGCAGTCTGGAAACGGGTGCGTCAAAGGGCGTATTCTGAACTGGACATGACGAAGGTATTGGCGGTCGACATTGGGGGAACACAGGTGAAGGCGGCGCGAGTAGACGGGGAAGGACGGATTGAGGATTCGCGGCGATGCGCGACGCCGGAATCCCTCGTGGAATTCCGGCGGATGGCGAGGGCGTTCGCCGCGGAGTTGGGCAGTGCGACGAGCGCGGCGGGAGTTGGCTGTAAGGGCATTATCGATACGGTGACGAGCCGGGTGGAAGTGCTGCCGGGGACGGTGCATTACCTCGAAGGGGAGGTGCTCTCGGAGGTGTTCGGATGCCCGGTGGCGGCGGATAACGATGCGCGGGTGGCGCTGGTGGGGGAACGGCGCTGGGGGGCGGCGCGGGGGCGGGAGAACGTGGTGATGTTGACGCTGGGGACCGGCGTGGGGGGAGGAGTGCTGAGCGGCGGAAAACTGGTGCGCGGGGCGGGGGGAGCGGGCGGACACCTGGGGCATTACACGGTGGACCCGGGCGGGGCGCCGTGCATTTGCGGGAACCGCGGGTGTCTGGAGACGGTGTTTTCGTCGCGTGCGATTGAGGCGGCGGCGTTCGATGCGATGCATCGCGGGGTGGCGTCGGTGTTGCTGGAAGGGCCGAAGCCGCCGGCGTGCGAGCAGGTGTTTCAGGCGGCGATCGCGGGGGATGGAGTGGCGGCGGGGATTGTGAATCGAGCGCGGGAAGTGCTTGCGGGGGCGATTGCGGGGATGATCTTCACCTTCGATCCGGAGGTGGTGATTCTCGGCGGGCAGATTGTGGAGGCGGGGGAGTATCTGCTGGCTCCGCTGCGGGAGGAGGTATGGCGGCGCACCAGGGGGTTATTACGGCGCGATGTGCCGGTGATGCGGACTCAACTGGCGGACCCCGCGGGAGTGCTGGGTGCGGCCGCGCTGGCGCTCGAGAACTCCACCTTGTCGTAGATTTCAGTGAGGGCAAGGCGGCAGGGGACGCTCTCGAGTTCGATGGTTGCTTCGAGGCCGGTGCTCTCGGAGAGGATCCAGCGATTGTCGGGCAGGCGGCGGAAGCGTTCGATGCGTGGTTCGGATTGGGAGATGAGGATGTATTCCTGGAGGGATTCGAGCTTGCGGTAGTGGGAGAATTTGCCGCCGCGGTCGTAGGCTTCGGTGGAGGGGGAAAGGACTTCGAAGATGGCGATGGGATTGGTGACGGTGTCGTTGCGGTTATCGGCGAATTGGGGCGGGCCGCGGAGAATCATGGCGTCGGGATAGGTGTAGAGGCCGGTGGAGGAGACGCGGAGGCGGAGATCGGAATTGAATACACGGCATTGCGTCTTCTTCAATGAACTCCTCACTTCACCGAGCAGGTTGGCGGCAATCAGGCTGTGCGATGGTGTTCCCCCTGCCATGGCGTACATCGCGCCGCGGAGGTATTCACTCTTCGTTTCCGCCTTGCGCTCGATTTCGAGGTATTGTTCCGGGGTGAGATATGGAAGTGATTGCGCCGCCATCAGAGCACCTTGTTCGTATTGTGTCACAGGTTAACGGGCGGTCAGCTTTGGCCAGTGGATCTCGACACCCTGTTCTGCGAGGATTCGTTGAAATCCGGCGAGCAGTTTCTTTTCCGCGCGGATGCGGCGCGGCGGCTGCGACGCGCGGATGGCGTACACGGCGAGCGCGCCGGCGGATTCGCCGATGTTCCATTCGACGGGATGGAGACGGCAGCAGCCGTTGGTGATGTGCGTGGTCCCGATGTTCTTGCAGGCGGGGATGAGGTTTTCCATACGTTTGGGGATGAGGGCGCCGAGAGGGATTTCGAAGGGGTAGGAACTGACATCGAGGTAGTTGTCGCCGCCGGTGGTGGGGTGGAGGTCGATGCGGTAGGAGCCGATGCCGATGGAATCAGCGCAAGGCTGCGCGGGTTTGCTGACGTGCTGTTCGAGGATGGTGAATTCGGCCTGAATGCGGCGGGATTCGCGAATGTAAGGATACATGGCGAGGCCGTCTTCGGCGCCGGCGATGTCTTCCCGCAACCGCAAGCCGCGCCATCCGCCCTCGGTCTGCATCCAGTAGAGCAGGGAGAGGCTCAACTGTCTGGCGCGGTTGACATGGCGGGTGAACTCCTCCTCGCTGACATCGATGAGGCGTCCGAGGAGGTAATCGTTCTGGGGCCAGTTGATGAGCGAGATGTCGCTGGGATATGCGCCGGGAGTGAAGTTGGAGCGGGCGGCGATGCGGCGGTAGATCCAGAGGTTCATCGGGCCGGGCGGGGGAGTGGGATCGGATTTGGTGGGATCGAATACGAGTTCGCGCGGCTCAAGCGTGCGCGGATTGGTGGTACGCCAACTGAGGAGTTTGCCGGGCCAGGGGGGCCGGAGCTTGGGAACGTAGTCGCGCCAGAAGGAGTACTCGGCCGGCTTTTCGATGGTGTGGTCCTCGCCGGGGAGGTAGTCCACCGCGAAAGACATGGTGAAGGCCTGCTCGTTGGCGGGTTGGGATTCGGCGGGCGCGGAAGGTTCTCCGGTCGAGGCTTGCGATTCGAAGCCGGTGACGTATTCGGCGCCGGTGAGCGGGAGCAGGTCGCCGAGTTCGGTGGCATCGCCGGCGAAGGTCCATGGACTTACTGGGGTGGAGTGTACCAG
>JAIXKK010000113.1 GCA_026954325.1 Bryobacterales bacterium
GCCATATAGCATGCAGAGCGGTCCACCTTTGTCGGATCCTTACCCGAAAACGCCCCGCCCCCATGCCTTCCCATGCCGCCGTAAGTGTCGACAATGATCTTTCGCCCCGTCAGCCCCGTATCTCCGTGAGGCCCGCCGATCACGAAACGGCCCGTCGGGTTGATGTGGTACTTCGTTTCCCCGTCCACCATGTTCGCCGGCAGCACCGGATCGATAATATGTTTCTTCACCTGCGCCCGCAGATCGTCGGTCGAAATGGAATCGTGGTGTTGCGTGCTGATGACCACCGCATCAATGCGCGCCGGCTGTCCGTTTGCGTACTCCACGCTCACCTGCGATTTGCCATCCGGCCGAAGAAAATCCACCATCCCCTTCCGCCGCGCTTCGCTCAACCGCCGCACCAGTTTGTGAGCCAGCGTGATCGGCAGCGGCATCAGTTCCTCGGTCTCGTCACAGGCGTAGCCGAACATGAGACCTTGGTCGCCGGCGCCGCCGGTATCCACACCCATCGCTATATCCGGAGACTGGCTCTGAATCGTATTCAACACTCCGCAGGTTTTCGCATCAAATCCGTAGGCGGCGTCCGTGTAACCAATATCCGCTATCACCGAACGAGCCAGCTTTGGTACATCCACATAGGTGGTGGTTGTGATTTCCCCCGCAACCACGCAGATTCCTGTTGTCACCAGCACTTCGCAGGCCACGCGGCCAGTCGGATCGGCGGCCATGACCGCATCCAGAACCGCGTCCGAAATCTGGTCCGCCATCTTGTCCGGATGTCCCTCGGTAACGGACTCCGACGTGAAAATATGTCTCATACCGTCTGACACTACTACTCCTCCTCGAGGTTTGGTTTACCGCGGATCGAGCGATCGCCGCGCTCGCCCCAGAGGGGCTCCAACTGAAGGATTTTGGGGGTCTGCCGAATCTGAGGCAGGCGGCCTCCGCAAACGCAAGAGCCCAACGCACCAGTGTAACGGACTCCCCATGGCGCGTCAACGGGCGGGGCGTCGCCGTGCCGCCGCCGTGAGGACCGCCTCGCGGCCCAACACGAAAATGAGGCGGCTTCTCGGAGAAGCCGCCTCAAGAGAAAGGAGACAGAAGAAACTTACGGCCGGACGCGCATCTTGCGCCACGCAAGCAGCCCGGCCAGCGCCAGACCCGAGAGTGCGAACGTTGCCGGTTCGGGGCTATCCAGAGGCCCCGGGCCAGGCCCATTGAAACCCTGTTGCGCAAGGAGCTGAAGGAAAAACCGCGCATTGTTGCTGTTCAACGTGCCCGCCCCGTTCGACGCAAACTCCTCACCGAAAACGTACACTTTTCCCAGTTGAAAGGTATCCACCCTCAGGCCGTTCGCTACCTGATAGAAGGGGTTCGACGTCGTGTTCGCCATCAGAGCGTTCCCGCCGTTGACGTTGTAGCCCTGGAAGAAACCCATTCCTCCAGAAAGGCCAGAGGATGCCGGATCGTTCGAGGCAAAGGTTCCCGAGGAAAAACCTTGCGTGAGAGAGCCGAATGTCGTGTTCGCCACCTGCATTGTGGTTCCCGAAGAACCGTTCCCTAAGGTCGTCAGCACCGTGTTCGCAATGGAAACCGTGGAAGCCCCGCCACCCGCGCTCGGATCCGGGTCGGCGAACAAGAGCAGAATGCCGCCGGCATGAACCCAACTCACCAGCGTGGTCAACTCGTTCCCCGTCAACGCCACGGTCGGATTGGAAATGATGAAGTAGTTATTGTTCGAAAGATTCGCGCCGGTAATAGCTTCCGGACTTTCGATGGTGTGGCTTTGAGGCGCCGCCGTAGCCTTCGCGTAGATCGTGCTGAAGTTCCCGCTGCTCGCCCAGACCTGATTGGCGGTGTTACTCACCCATTGGCCTATCGTCGCGGCTTCACCAGTCCCTGCTCCCAGGCACACCACCAGAAGGGACAGCAGCACCCGCTTCCCACCTGGAGCTCCGCTCCCGTTGAACATCGAATAACCTCCGAGCCCTTCGTGTTCGCAGTCTTTTCGTATCTTTTGCGGCCTCCGTGATAGAAGCCCGCTGTTACATCCCGAGTATATCATGGAAATCCCGGACTGCAAGGAAAACATCATCTCGTGTGAGAGCCTTATTTTCCAAGCAGTTAACATCTTATCTCCCCTTCCCTATCGTCTGCCCACCCCCGGAACTTCACCCCTCGCACCCCTCCGCCAGCATCGCACCCCAATGGTACCCCGCCCCAAACGCCGCGAAACATACCTTCTGCCCCGCCTCGAACCCCGTCTCCTTTCCCCATTCCGCCGCCGCGATCAGCATCGATGCCGACGACGTGTTCGCATACCTCGCGATATTCGAGTAAAAACGTTCCCGTTCCACGCCGATGGCGTCCGCCACCCGGTCCATCAGGTTCTGGTTCGCCTGATGCATCAGGTACACCTCCACGTCTCGCGCGGTTACTCCCTGCTCTTCCAGCACCTGAAGAATCACCCGCGGTAACTTCCGGCTGGCGTGCAGAATCACGCTTCGCCCATTCATCGCCAACCCCGCCCCAAACTCCAGCCGCAGATCCTCGGCGAACGCTCCGTCCGTCGCCATTCGGGAACCAATAATGCGCGCCTTCCCTTCCTCCGGATGCACCAGACACGCCCCCGCTCCGTCCCCGAACAGCACCGATATCCCCGCCTCCAGCGGTTCACGCATGGCGATCCGGGACATCACTTCCGCGGCCACCACCAGCACCGGTCCGCGCTTCTCCGCCATGTCGTCAGCCATCGCCATGGCAAAGAGACCTCCCGCGCTCGCGATGGGAATGTCCACTGCCGGCGTCTCGTCCAATCCGAGCCGCTTGGCCACCTGACTCGCCGGCCCCGGAAATTGCCGCGCCGGCGTCCCGCTCGAAACCAGAATCAGCCCCAGTTCCGATGCCTCCATCCCGGCCCTTGCCAGGCAATCAGTCGCCGCCTCCCAGGCTAAATCGACAACTGAACCCTCCTCGCCCACATACCGCCGCTCCTCGATTCCCGATACGTTGCGGATCCAATCCGCCGTCCGCCCCACCTGCCCCGATAGCTCGTCGTTTGTCACCACGCGAGCCGGCAGCGCGGCTCCGAAATTCACAATGTATGCCACTTCTATTGCAGGCTTTCCAGGTAGCTCTCAATCCGCTCGATGGTGTCGAACTTCCGCGGATTCAAATCCGAATCCGGAATCTTCACCCCAAAAGCCGCTTCGAGTTCACTCACCATGTCCGGCAGGGCGAAGGAATCGAGTAATCCCGAATCGAACAGCGACTCATCGGGCCCCGGAGCCTTCTTCTTCGATACCGTCTCAATGATCTCAGTTATTTTCGCTCGTTTGTCCATTCCGGTCCTGTCCAATCAGCTCCTTGCGCACTTTCACAAAGGTCGTGTAATGCTCCATCAGATCCTGGAACACCGCCCCACCCAGCAACCGGTAGCCCGCCGCGGTGAAGTGCACGTAATCTCCCTGCGCCAAGCCGGCATTCACCCATTGCCGCATCGCGCCCTTTCCCCCCATTTTCGCGCGCATGTCCCAGAATGCGCATCCCGTTCCCAGCGCCGCCTCCCGCTGCGCCTCCACAATCCGGTCCACATTTCCATACACCTGCCACGCCCGTCCCCGCGCGCGAACGTAGCGGTCCGGCGGGCCAATCACCAGGATCGACGCCGCCGGAGCCATCGTCCGGAAACGGTGAATCAGGTTCACGAACATCTCCCGGTACTTGGCTTCCGTCCACTCCCCGTTCCCCGCCTCATTCGTCCCATAGGCCAGCACAATCAGGGCCGGGTTCCGCTTCGCGATGTGCGCCGCCAGCAGATTCTCCTCCCAGTTGAACACAATCGAGGCCTGCGCTCCGTTGATTCCCAAAGTCTCGTACGTAACCCCGTGTCCCTGCTCGGCCACCCATCCAAACAGCCGCACCGGAGCCCGTTCCGTCGTCTCCACCTCGAACCGGTGCTCCCCGGCGGGCGTGCAATTGTGACGGTAATAGCCCGGGCCCAGTTCCCCGTTCGTCGATATCTCCTCCACCGGCGTCCCGTTGTCGAGAAACGTCAGCGTCCCACCACCCGGCTGCTGAAGATAGTACAACTCCAGCGATTCACAATGCACATCCACCGTCACCGACTCCCGCGGCCGCCTCGTCGTAATGCTTACTCCCCCCAACCCGTACAGTCCGTCTCCGCTTCGCCCTACCAGCCCATCCGAGTACCACCCCGCCGTCCCCCAACTCCGCAAATCCATCCGCCGGTAACTGTTCCAGGGACGGCCCGCAAACGTGTACCCGCTACCCCCATCCCCGAACTTCGTCTGAAAAAGCGACCGCAGAAACCCCGTCCACTCATCCGCCGCCGTGTGCGAATCCCCATAATGCAGAATGTGAAGATTGCCCTGGGAAAGCCCGTTCTGCTGCCGGAAAAGCTGCTCGAAGAAGGGCACCAGCGCCCCCACGTTCTCCATCGGAGTCTCCCTCGCCATATCGAGGAAGTCTTCCACCTTCCGTGCAGCCTCGGCGCGTACCGCCGGCGCCGCCGCGGGAGCCTGCCGCCGCACACCGGCCTTCCGCTTTTTCCCGGGTGAGGCCCCGGGCACGGAAAGTACGCCCGCCAGCATGCACGCCAACACTCCCGCGCCCCATCGTATCCTCATCTCAGTTTGCCGGCCACCATCGTTCGTTTCTGCAATAGCCTCAACTTGTACTTGTTATATCCGTCAATCAGAGCCTGATACAACAATCCTCCCACGATTTTTGCCCCCGCCGGCATGGGGTGAATGAAATCAGCCCCCACCAGCCGCGGCTCCGCTTCATACCACCTTCCCATCGTTCCCATACCCCCCATCGCCTCGAACGTATTGAAAAATGCGCAGCCCGATTCCCTCGCCGCCCGCTCCTGTATCGAAACCAGCCGAGGGATCGCCGGCGCCGTCGAGATCTCCCCGTCCGTCATCCTCTGCCCCCGGTCCATCGGACTCATCACCAGCACCGCCGCATCCGGAGCCGCTTTCCGGATGCGGCGCACCACCTCGAGCGTCTCCTTCTCCGACGCATAGTCCACAAAATTCGGATATACGCTCTCGTTCGTTCCATAGTTCACAATCACCAGGTTCGGCCGGTAATGGCGCAGTTGCTCGCGCCAGTGCCCTTCATTCATCAGCTTCGCCAACACCGAAACATAAGCTCCGTTTACCCCAAGGCTGTCATACATTACTCCGGGGGCATCCTTGCTCAGCAGCACGCCGAACAGCCGTACCGTGCCGTTCATCACTTGCAGCGCAATCGCCCGCGTCTGGGCGGGTATCCGGAACTCCGCAAATCCCGATCCGCGGCTCTCTCCATCAGTGTTCACCACACCCAGATCCTTTCCATCCGCCTCCGCCCGAAGTTGCCCGCCCCCAGGCTGCCGCAGATACGCCACCTCGATCCAACGGTGCCCCTTGTCCCGCAACCGGATCTGCGCCGTCGCCCCGGCGCCGCCGCGGAAACTCACTCCTCCTAACCCGTACAGCCCATCCCGCACCGTGGATTGATTCGCCGGATCAATCTCCCAGCCGCTGCCTTCCAGGTCCACGCCTTTGTGCGCATACCAGGCCCACGGCTTCGCCACCAGGCAAAACCCGTGCCCCGCGTCGCCGAACTGCTTTTGCAGCAGCGTCCGCGTGTCGCTGGTGATCAGATCCGCCGTCGTCGGCGAATCCCCGTAGTGCAAAATCCGGACCACTCCCCCTTGCTTCTTCCCCTCCGTCTGAAGCAGCGCCTGGTAAAACGAATCGAGCGTATGCTGTGGATCGAGAATCGGATACCGCGTCTGCTTGTATGGGTTCGTCTCCGGCCGCAACCGCTGCCGTTCCTCCGTCTCCGGATCCACCGACGGCCGCCGGTCTACAAAATCGAGCACCGCCGGAATCGTCCGCCAGTCCATCACCTTGTAATCGTGCAGCACCGGCACAACGTCAGTCAGCCCCATGATCGCGCCGAAAGCCAGAATCGTCAGCGTTGTCTTTGAAGGCAGCCGGATCATAGCCTAAAACCTGGTGTAGATGAACGGCGCCGCTCCGGTCGCCGCCACGTAATGAATCGCCAGCAGCAACAGCGCCATCGCCGCCGCCTGCACGTAGAAAGGCGACCGCGCGAAAACGCCGCTAAAGCCCCTATACCAGCCCGCGGGCGTGTAGTGTGCCGCCAAGGCAATCCCCATCACAATCGCCACTGGCGGCGAGATGTTGGCGAACGAAACACTCATCGATCCGATCCGGGCCAGCACGGCCCAGGCGTTCTCCAAACTGGACGCCCGGAAAAACACCCACGCGAAGCACACGAACTGCGCCGTCCAGAAGATCCTTAACCCCTTGGCCCACCACGCCTGGTTCGGCTGCGGATTGCCCCGCCACACCTGCCACGCCCGCGTCGCCCCCAGCCCCACGCCATGCAGCAGCCCCCACGCCACGAACGTCCAACTCGGACCGTGCCACAGCCCGCCGATCACCATTGTGATCACCAGGTTCATATAAGTGATGATCTTCCACTTCGACCGTAGCCCCGGCAGTGAAAAATACAAATAGTCCCGCAGCCAGTTCGACAGCGTGATGTGCCACCGCCGCCAGAAATCAGGCACGCTCTCCGCCGCATACGGCATCTTGAAGTTCCCCGGCAGTTTGATTCCCAGCAGCAGCGCCGATCCTATCGCGATATCCGTATATCCGGAAAAATCGTAATACAGTTGCAGTGCGTAGGCGTACACCGCGATCAGCACTTCCATCCCCGTATACAGGTTCGGAAAATCGAACACCCGGTTCACCAGGTTCGCCCCCAGATAATCGGCGATCAGCAGCTTTTTCATCAGCCCCAGCCCGATCAGAAACACGGCCCGGCCCCCGTCTTCCCCGCTCAACTGCTTGTCTTTCCTCTCCAATTGCGGCAGCAGCGCGGCCACCCGCGTGATCGGCCCGGCGAGCGTCGTCGGAAAGAAACTCACCGCCGATAAATACGCCAGGTAGCTCGATGTCGCCTTGGCGTCATTCCGGTACAGGTCCAGCGTGTACGTCAGCGCCTGGAAACAGTAAAAAGAGATGCCCAGCGGAAAGCTCCAATGCCATTCCGGCTTCGGCTGCCCCGTCCACGCCGACCAGTTGTCCAGAAAAAACGGCATGTACTTGAGCGCCGCCAGCAGCGACACGTTCCACACCACGCTCATTCCCACCAACCCGCGCCGTACCCACCTCTTCTTCTCTCTCCCCAACCCCAATCCAATGGCGAAATCCACCGTCGAAGCCGCCGGAATCAGGAAGAGATAGAAGATATCCCACTTGGCGTAGAAAAAGTAGTTGCCGAACAGGATGGCCGCCAGCGCCAGAGCGCGGCTCCGGGCCACCACCCAATAGAGGAAAAAAATGGCGACAAGGAAAATGAAGTATGCCGAGGACGACAAGAGCATGTGCCAGAATCCAGTCTACCGGACTCCTTCCCCGGCTTAGCCGTTCTTTATCCTTAATGCTTCTTAATGCATCTGCCCGGCAAGAAACCTCCGCTGCGGTCCCCGCTGGAACTTCCCGTCGAAGTATCCAGCACATTGCAGATCCGCGAACTTCTCCAGCACTACCGCTTGCCGGAACGTGACATGCCGCCGCATCGCCGCATCCGCCTCCAGCGGATCTCCGCCCATGAGCGTCTTCACCAGATCCCGGTGCCACATGGCGGGCAGCGTCTCCAGGTCCGCCGTCACGTTGAACAGCCAGTTGTAGATCAACACCCGGCTCCGCTCGATGGCGTCCACCAGCGCCGTACAGTTGCTGCATTCCGCAATCCGCGTATGCAGCCGCAGGTGTGCCCGCTCGAATTCGTAGCTCGCCGCTGCCTTATGCGCTTCCTCCACGCGCGCCGCCGCCAGCGATAACCGGTCCACCAGTTCCGCGGTGCTTCGCAGTTCCGCTTTCTGCTCTTTCGTCGCCAGGGCTACGAACAGCCGCGCCGATTGCGACTCCAGCGCCTCGCGCACAATGTAGTGCCCGCGGATGTCTTCCACCGTCGGAATCCTCACCCGTGTCCCCGCCCGTGGTTTCGACTCCACCAATCCCTCCGCTTCCAGCCGCTGCAGCGCCTCCGAAACCGGGATCAGGCTTATACCTAATTCTTCCGCCAGCCGCCGCCTGGATAATGGTTCTCCGAGGGCATAGTCGCCCACCAGAATTTTGTTGCGCACCCGGTCATACGCCTGTAAGCTCAGCGTCGCCGGTGCTCTTTTTCTTGGCATAATGCACGCTCACCCCGTCTTCTCTAAACGAAGCCTGTCCCCATTTGGGTGTGACAAGCATATCTTCGTGCTGATAGCATTGCAACACGGAATTGACATGTCAGTTCTTCGGCTTCTGCTCACCCTTTCGCTCGCCCTCCCCGCCTTCGCCTCTGATTGGCGCAATATCCGTCTCGGCGCCCAAATCCCCGATGAGTCCTACGCGGATCAGCCTTACGTTGTTCTCACGAACGACGGCAATTGGCTCTGTGTCCTTACCACCGGCAAAGGCATCGAAGGACAGCCGGGCCAGCACATTGTTTCCATGATATCGAAAGACAAAGGCCGCACCTGGTCGCCCTCCGTCGACATCGAACCCGCCGCCGGCCCCGAGGCTTCCTGGGTGATGCCCCTCAAAGTCCCCTCCGGCCGTGTCTACGTCTTCTACACCTACAACAAAGCCAACCTCCGCCAGGTCAATAGCAACAACCCCCGCATCGCCCGCCGCGTCGACACCCTGGGCGTCTACGCCTTCAAGTACTCCGACGACAACGGCCGTTCCTGGTCTTCCCGCCGCTACGAAATCCCCATGCGACAAATGCGCATCGACCGCGAAAATAACCACCACGGCGAGGTCATGTTCTTCTGGGGCGTCGGCAAGCCTATCATCACCTCCCGCAATTACGCCATCTTCGGATTCGCCAAGGTCGGCCGGTGGGGCGACCCCGGCACAATGATCGAATCCGAGGGCTGCTTCCTCCGCGGCGACAACATCCTCACCGAACGCGATCCGGAAAAACTTCGCTTCACCCTCCTGCCTGACGGCGACCACGGCCTCCGCGCCCCCCACGGCCCCGTCTCCGATGAAGCCAACCTCGTGGAATTGAGCGACGGCGCCCTCTACGCCACCTACCGCACCATCGACGGCTACAACTGCCAGGCCTATTCAAACGACGGCGGCCATCATTGGACCGGACCCGAATACGCCACCTACTCCCCCGGCGGCCGCCGCATCAAGCACCCCCGCGCCGCCAACTTCGTCCGCAAATTCTCGAACGGCAAGTTCCTCCTCTGGTTTCACAACCAGGGTGGCGATGCCGCCATCACCCCCGAATGGACCGCGGGAGCCTACTACCGCAACCGCAACCCCGGCTGGATCCTCGGTGGCGTCGAACGCAATGGCAAGATCCACTGGTCCCAGCCCGAAATCCTCCTTTACGACGAAGACCCCAACGTCCGCATCAGCTACCCCGACTTCATCGAAGACCACGGCCGCTTCTTCATCACGGAAACCCAGAAGGAGGTTGCCCGCGTTCACGAGATCGGCAAGTCGCTACTCGATGCCGTCTGGAACGCATCCAACCGCACCCTCACCCGCTCCGGACTCGCTTTCGAAGCCGCCCCCGGAGCCAACCCCAAAATGCCTGCCCTCGCCAACACCTTCTCTATCGACTTCTGGATGAAACTCAAGGAACTCACCCCCGGCCAGGTCCTCTTCGACTCCCGCGACGCCCAAGGCAAAGGCATCCTCGTCACCACCGCGGACCGCTTCAATCTCCGCGTCACCCTCAACGACGGCAAGCAGCAAGCATCATGGGATTCCGATTACGGTTCACAGGAAGGGACCCTCCGCACAGGCGCCTGGCAGCACGTCGCCATTATCGTGGATGGCGGGCCGCGCATCATCTCTTACGTGGTCGATGGCCAATTCAACGACGGCGGCCCCGTGCGCCAGTTCGGATGGGGCCGATTCCCCGCCACCCTGGGCGACTTCAATGGAGCCGCCACCGCCCAAATCGCCCCCAGGATCACCGGCGAACTCCGCGCCCTCCGCTTCTACACCCGCTATCTCCTCACTGCCGAAGCCGCCGGCAACTATCAGGCCGGCTTAAAGCGGATGACGGCGCCCCGCATCTCCCACCCCGCCGGCGCCAAAACCGTCGAGCCGTAATCGAGCACCAGCGCCGGCCCCTTCACCACCTCCGGCAATTCCGCGCGCCGCCACACCGCGATCTTCCGCCACCGCCCATCCACGAACACCCGCCTCGCTTCAGGCTTCCCCTCCGCGCGGTTCACCCGTCGCTGCACAGGCTTCGCAACCTCCCTCACAGCCCGCACCCGGATCGTCACTACCTCAATCGCCCGCCCCGCATCCGAATACCCGTACACTCTGGCGTGCTCCTTGTGGAAGGCCGCCGCCGTACCCTCCCCTGTCCACGGAATCGTCAATTCGTAACTCTGCCCCGCATACCGCACATCTCCGAATCGTTCGAACCGCGCCCCGGCATTCGCCGCCTCCGCCCTCCCTTCCAACTGCCGGAAGCGTCCCTCCAGGTCCGCCTGCCCCAGCACACCCGCCGCGTAATCGCGCACGTGCGGTGCAAGCAGCATCCCCATCGCCGATAGCACTCCCGCCGGTTCCGGAGCCAGCACTACCCGGATCCCCAACTCCCGCGCAATCTCGCAGGCATGCAACCCGCCGCAGCCACCGAACGCCACCAGCGCAAACTCCCGCGGATCATACCCGCGCTCAATCGACACCGCCCGGATCGCCCGCTCCATATTCGCGTTCGCCACGCGCAGAATCCCCTCCGCCGCCCTTGTCCGGTCCATTCCCAATTGAGCCGCCAACCGGTCCATCGCCGCCTCCGCCCGCATCGTATCGAGGTGCATCCGCCCGCCAAGAAATTGTTCGGCTCCGATTCGTCCCAACACCACATGCGCATCCGTCACCGCCGGCAGTTCGCCCCTCCCGTAGCACGCCGGCCCCGGATCCGCGCCCGCGCTCTCCGGCCCCACGCGCAGCAACCCTCCTTCATCCACCCGCGCAATCGATCCGCCGCCCGCCCCCACCGTATGGATATCGAGCATCGGCACGCGGATCGGCGCCCCATCCACCACCGCTTCCACCGTCTCCCGCGGAGCCCCGTCCGTCAAACTCACATCCGTCGACGTCCCCCCCATGTCAAACCCCATCGCCTTCCGGAACCCCGCCCGCCGCGCCACATCGAAGGCGCCCACCACACCGCCCGCCGGACCCGACAACACCGTCCGCACCGCATGCCGCCGCGCCTCGGCCGCCGTCAGCAGTCCCCCGTTCGATTGCAAAATCGAAATCGGATACGGAGATCCCTTTTCAAGCGCGCCCAGATACCGGTCCATCAACGGCCCCACATACGCGTTCACCATCACCGTCGACGCGCGCTCGTACTCCCGAAACTCCGGACACACGTCGCTCGATGCGCTCACGTACCCCAACCCATCCAAAGCCTCCGCCGCTGCCGCTTCATTTTCCGGACACTGATACGCGTGCAGGAAACAAATTGCCACCGATTCCACCTTCGCCGCCCGCAGCCTCGCGCGCAGCCGCTTCCACTCCCCCTTCCCCGGCCGCCGCGCCACTGTCCCATCCGCATACACCCGCTCCTCGACGCCGAAGCACAACTCCCGCGGCGCCAAGAACCGCTTCGCCGGCGGCGTCAGGTCATACAACGCCGCCCGGTTCTGCCGCCCGATGTGCAGCAAGTCTTCAAACCCAGCCGTCGTCACAAACGCCGCCCGCGCCCCCTTCCGCTCGAGCAGCGCATTCGTCGCCACCGTCGACCCGTGGATCACCTCCACCCCCGCCGCCCCGTCCGCCGCCCGCGCGATTCCCGCCAGGATCACCGCCGCCGGATCCGCCGGATTCGACCGCAGCTTGAAACTCTCCGTCCGCCCGTCATCATGAAGCACCGCAAAATCGGTGAACGTCCCCCCCGCATCAATCCCTATTCGCATTCGGCCCTATTCTCCCATGGGACTTGTCCGTCCTTCTGATAGCTCCGCGCATCTTGCGAGAACCCTTTTTCTCCAAGCCCCAACCGCCCGGCATCTTACAATAAGAAGCAGCCCAACACCCGCCCCATACCCGATGATTGACCTCCAGGACGTATCCAAGCAATTCGACGGAAAACGCAAAGTCACCGCCCTCGACCAGGTCTCCCTCTCCATCGCGAAGGGAGAAATGGTGTCCCTGGTCGGCGCATCCGGCTCCGGCAAATCCACCATGCTCAACCTCATCGGCGGCCTCGACAAACCCTCCTCCGGCGAGATCATCGTCGATGGCCAGCGCCTCAGCCGCGTCTCCGACGATCAACTCACCCGCGTCCGCCGCGACAAGATCGGCTTCATCTTCCAGTTCTTCAACCTCCTCCCCACGCTCAGTTGTCTCGAGAACGCCGCCCTCCCGCTCCACTTGCGTGGCTGGAACCGCCGCCGGATCGACGAACGCGCCCGCGAACTCCTGGACCTTGTCCAACTCGGCCACCGCCTCGACCATCTCCCCGAAGAACTCTCCGGCGGCGAACGACAGCGCGTCGCCATCGCCCGCGCCCTCTCCGTCTATCCCCCGATCCTCCTCGCCGACGAGCCCACCGGAAACCTCGATTCCCATACCGGAGCCGAGATCCTCCACCTCATCCGCAACCTTCACCAGCGCCTCGGCGCCACCATCCTCATCGTCACCCATGACATGGGCGTCGCCGAAAGTTGCCCGCGCACCATTCGCCTCAAGGACGGCAAGGTGGTCGAGGACATCCGCCGATGATGCTCCTCCGCCTCCTCACCTGGCCCTACGTCCGCAAACACAAACTCCGCACCATCCTCACCATCGCCGGCATCGCCCTCGGCGTCATCGTCTTCGTCGGCATGCGCACCGCCAATGACTCCGTTCTCTATGGCTTCCAGCAAACCGTCGATCGCCTCGCCGGCAAAGCTCAACTCCAGATCTCGAGCGGCGAAACCGGCTTCCCCGAAGAAGTCCTCGAACGGGTGCAAGCCCTCCCTGAAGTCGATGTCGCTGTCCCCGTCATCGAAGCCACCGTCAAAACCGGACTCCCCGGGCAAGGCAACATCCTCATACTCGGCGTTGATATGACCGGCGACCGCAGCCTGCGGCAATACGAGTTCGAAGAGGGCGACGAGTCGTTCATCGACGATCCCCTCGTCTTCCTCGCCCAACCCGATTCGCTCATGGTCACCAGCGAATTCGCCGCCCACAATCACCTCGCCACCGGCGGCAAAATCAGCTTCGACACCATGATCGGCCCCAGGCAATTCACCATCCGGGGCATCATGAAATCCGGCGGCCTGGCAAGCGCCTTCGGCGGCAACCTCGCCATCATGGACATCTACGCCGCGCAGAAAGTCTTCGGACGCGGCCGCGGCTTTGACCGCATCGATCTCAAGCTGAAACCGGATGTTTCTCTCGCCAAGGGTCAGTCTGCCCTTGAAGCGCTCCTCGGAAGCGGCTATCAGATCGAGCCCCCCTCCTCGCGCGGCAAACAGTTCGAATCCATCTCCCGCATCTTCTCCATCGGAGCCTCCCTCAACAGCGCCTTCGCGCTCCTGATCGGACTGTTCATCATCTACAACACCTTCGCCATCGCCGTCACCCAGCGCCGCTCGGAAATCGGCATCCTGCGCTCGCTCGGAGCCTCCCGCCGCCAGGTCCGCGGACTCTTTCTGCTCGAAAGCGCCATCCTCGGCCTCACCGGCAGCATCCTCGGCATCGTCTTCGGCCTGCTCATGGCGCGCGGCATGGCCAATTACGTCAGCAGCCTGTTCGGCGAAATCTACGGCGTCGCGCAGCGTGTCGAAACCGTCGCCGCCGACCCGAAAATCATAGCCCTCGCCCTGGGAATCGGCGTCGCCACCAGCATGCTCGCCGCCTGGCTTCCCGCCCGCGACGCCTCCCAGGTAGACCCCGCGAAGGCCCTCCACAAAGGAGCCTATGAAAGCTTCACCGCCGAAGAAGGCCGCCTCCGCCTCATCGGAGCCGCCTGCTTCCTTGCCGCCGCCGCCGTCTGCCTCTTCCTGCGCGGCGCCGAAGGGCTTCGTCTCTATGCCGGGTACCTCTCCGTCGTCCTCGCCGCCATCCTCCTCGCGCCCGCCATGGTGCGCTGCCTCGTCGCCGCCCTCCGTCCGCTCCTGCGCTCCCTCCTTCCCGTCGAAGGAGCCCTTGCCGCCGGCAGCCTCATCCAATCCCCCCGCCGCACCTCCGCCACCGTCGTCGCCGTCATGCTCTCCATCTCCCTCGTCGTCGGCCTCGGCGGCGTCTCCAACTCGAGCTACCAATCCCTCATGGGTTGGATGAACAACGTCCTCAACCCCGACCTCTTCGTCGCAGCCTCCGAGCAGATCTCCGACCGCGGCTTCCGGTTCCCCGCCTCCATCGGCGACGAACTGCGCCGCATGGACTTCATCGACGAAGTCCAGATGGTCCGCACCGCCCGCGTCAGGTTTCGCGGCGCACCGGTCATGATCGTCGCCGTCACCATCGACAGCCTCGCCCGCCGCGTCCATCCGCAGGTCGTCGCCGGCGATCCTTCTCGCATGTACCGCGAAGCGGCCGCCGGGCGCGGCGTCCTTTTTGCCGACAGTCTCGCCCGCCTCAAAGGCGTCGAACTCGGCGACACCGTCGAGATCCCTTCCCCCGCCGGCGTTTTGAAACTCCCCGTCGTCGGCATCACCATCGACTACTCCGACCAGCAGGGAGCCATCCTCATGGACCGCTCCGTCTTCGTCCGCAACTGGAAAGACGACACCGTCAACCTCTTCCGCGTTTACCTCACCAAGGGCACCACGGCCGGGGAAGGCAAACGCCGCATCCTCGCCCAACTCGGCGCGCGCAATCGCCTCTTCGTCCTCACCAATGACCAGGTCCGCCGCTTTATCCTCCGCGTCACCGACCAGTGGTTCTCCCTCACCTACATGCAGATCTTCGTCGCCGTACTCGTCGCCGTCCTCGGCATCGTCAATAGCCTCACCGTCTCCATTACGGACCGCCGCCGCGAACTCGCCGTCCTCCAGGCAGTCGGCGGCCTGCGCCGCCAGGTCCGCCAGGCCGTCTGGATGGAAGCCATGGCCATCGCTCTCGTCAGCGTCCTGCTCGGCCTCGCTTTGGGAGCCGTCATTCTCTTCTACTACATCGGCATCATTCGCGAGGAGATCGCCGGCGTCCGCCTGGAATACGAATACCCCGTCCGCATCGCCCTCGCGCTCATCCCCGCCATGATCGCCGTCGCCTTCCTTTCCGCCCTCGGCCCCGCCGAATCCGCCGTCCGCTCCTCGCTCGTGGAGGCTCTCGAATATGAATAGATTTCTCGCCGCGTTCTCCTTAACGGCCGCTCTCGTCCGCGCCCAGGACGCCCGCCACATCATGCAGGAAGTCCAGGACCGCGCCAGAGCCAATTCCCAGCGCTATGAGGGCACCCTCAAAGTAATCGACAGCAAAAACAAAATCAGCGAAAAACGTTGGACCTACGACCGCATCGGCTCAGCCGGCGGCAGTAAAGTCGTCATCCGCTTTTCCGCCCCCGCCGAAGTCAAAGGCGTCGCGCTCCTCGTCGTCAACCACCCCGAGCGTTCCTCCGACCAGTGGATGTGGACCCCCGCCCTCCAGCGCGACCGCCGCATCGCGTTCCAGGACCGCTCCACCCGCTTCTTCGGAACCGACTTCAGCTTCGAAGACCTCGAAGAGCGCGACGCCAGTCAATACGACTACAAGATCCTCGGCGAAGAGACCGTAAACGGCGCCCTCTGCTGGAAACTCGAATCGCGCCCCAAAAAATCGAAGTCGTCCCAATACACTCACGCCCACATCTGGGTCGGCAAGGCGCGCTACGTCTTCGAAAAAATCGAAAGCTTCCACGACGGGAAACTCATCCGCCGCCTCATCTACAGCGACTACCAAAAAATCCAGAACATCTGGACCCCGCTCACCATGGAAATCGAAGAAGTAGGCCGCAAGAGCAAGACCATCCTCAACACCGAAAAACTCCAGTACAACGTCCCCCTGAAGGACGGGCAGTTCACTTTGCAAGCTCTACGCCGCGAATCATGAAGTGGACCGTACTCCTCCTCCCGCTGCCGCTGCTCGCCCAGAATTTCTCCCAGCGCGGTTACCTCGAAACCCGCGGTCTGCTCTTCCCGCAAACCGTCGAAGGGGACAGTTCCCACACAATCGGCGATGCCCTCTTCCGCTGGGAAGGCTCCTACAAGCTCGGCGATGCCTGGAAGCTCAACGGCTCCCTCGATGCCCGCGCCGATACCCACCGCCAGGTCGAGCGCAGCGCCCGCCTCGACTGGCAGGACCGCTCCCTCCTCCGCCCCGCCTTCTCCCTCCGCCGCTTCAGCGCCACCTATCATAAGGGGAAACTCACCGCCGAATTCGGCAAGCAGTTCATCCGCTGGGGCAAGGCGGACATCCTCAACCCTACCGACCGCTTCGCTCCCAAGGATTTTCTCGAAGTCGTCAATTACGACTTCCTCGGCGTCCTCGCCGCCCGCGCCACCTACGAATCCGGCAAGAACACCATCGACCTCGTCTACACACCGCGCATGACCCCCAGCCGCGGCCCCCTCCCCAATCAGCGCTGGTCTCCGCCTGCCGATACGCCAGGCCTTCAGATAACAGATAACGGTGTCCGCTATCCCGGAGCCGGCCAGTTCGGAGCCCGCTGGAACTTCCTCGGCCCCGGCTTCGAACTCTCCACCTGCTTCTTCGAAGGCTTTAATTACCTGCCTTCGCTCGATGTCGCCTTCACCACCCCCAACCAGGCCGCCATCTCCCGCTTCTTCCCCCGCCTCCGCCTCTACGGAGCCGATGCCGCGGTCCCCTTGCGCTGGTTCACCGTCAAAGGCGAAGCCGCTTACTTTACTTCCACGGACAGGAGAACCGACGAGTTCCTGCTGTATGTCCTCCAACTCGAACGCCAGCAGGGGGAATGGTCCTTCGTCGGAGGCTACGCCGGCGAGTACGTCACCGCCGCCCGCAATCCCTACTTCTTCGCCCCTGACCGCGGCATCGCCCGCACCTTCCTCGGCCGGATCGCCTACACCATCGACACCAACCGCGGCGTCTCTATTGAAACCGCCGTCCGCCAGAACGGCCAGGGCGCCTACGTCAAGTCCGAATACTCCCAATCCCTCGGCCAGCACTGGCGCGCCACCGCCGGCTTCATCCTTCTCCGCGGCAACCGCTCTGACTTCCTCGGCCAGTACAGCCGCAACTCCCACGCCCTTCTTGCGCTACGCTACAGCTTCTGATGCTGAAACTCTCCGCTCTTTTACTCGCCCCGGCCTGTTTCGCCGGTTCCCTGCAACTCGCCCCGCTCGAACACGAGTTTCAAACCCTCATCGCCGGCTTCGACGGCCGCGCCGGCGTCTGCGCTCAGGACGCGAAAGGCCATGCCTGCATCAACGCCGGCCGCCCCTTCTCGCTCCAAAGCGTGATGAAACTCCTCGTAGCCATCGCCGCCATGGACGCAGTCGACCACCGTCAGCTACGCCTCGAGGAACCCGTCCTCGTGCGCCGCCAGGATCTCAGCCTCTTCCACCAACCACTCGCGGATCTCGTTACGGATCAGGGCTACCGCACCACAAACGCGGACCTCATCCGCCGCGCCGTCGTCGATAGCGACAGCGCCGCCGCCGACATCCTGGCAGCCAGGCTCGGAGGCCCCCGCGCCGTCCAGTCCCGCCTCACCCGCCTCGGGGTCACCGGCATCCGCATTGACCGCGACGAACGGCACTTGCAAACAGAAATCGCCGGGCTGGAATGGAAGCCGGAATTCGTCGATGCCGCCGCCCTCAAACGCGCCATCGACGCCGTCCCCGCCGCCCGCCGCGACAAAGCCTACCGCGCCTACCAGACCGACATCCGCGACACCTCTACCCCGGACGGCATGACCACGATGCTCTTCCGCCTCGCCACCGGCAAACTCCTCTCCATCTCATCCACAAAACACCTGATCCACGTCATGCGGCAGACCGCCACCGGAGAAGACCGCCTCAAAGCCGGTCTGGCCCCCGGCTGGACGATCGGGCACAAGACCGGCACCAGCAGTTCCTGGAAGGGAGTCGCCGCCGCCACCAACGACGCCGGCATCCTCACCGCCCCCGACGGCGGAGCCGTCTCCATTGCGGTCTTCATCGCCGATACCAGGGCATCCCCCGCCGCTCGCGCCGCCCTCATGGCGAAACTCGCCGCCGCCGTCATCAGGCGCTACCGCACGCAATAGGCAGGCCCGGTGTGCCATACTGACCGGGGCATAGACACCACATGATCCGCCGAATTCACATCAGGAACTACAAGTCGCTGCTCGACGTAGAGGTGGTGCTCAAGCCGCTTTCTCTTCTGTTTGGCCCGAACGCTTCCGGCAAGAGTAATTTCATTGACGCGCTGCAACTCCTCTCCCGTGTGGCCACCAGCCGCACGCTCAAGGAGGCATTCGAGCTAGCCCGCCGAGGCGCGATCGATAGCGCCTTCGAGGAAGCTCATTCCGACAGGCTGCCCGTGTCCGCACGAATGATGCGTGGGGACTTTGATGCGTAGCGTCCTCCTGTTCGGGGAAGATTCGTTTCATGAATCCTTTGTTGGAGCGTTGGTCTCCAGAGCCGCCGAGGACTTCCAGGTCAAGATCGATATCAGGGTGAGGAGTTCGAGAGGAGGCTTGCCCAAACTTGTCTCCGAGTTGCATGAATTCTTTCGTGACTTGAATCGGGAGCGCACATTCATCCCTGATGCCGTTGTCATTGCCGCTGATACCGATTGTGAGGGCTACCAAACACGGAAACAATCAATTGGCAAAGCAGCCTCGCTCGCTTCAATTATTCCACCCGTCATCAGCGCCATCCCCGATCCCCATATTGAGAGATGGATGCTGGTGGATGAGAAGGCATTCGGCGCCGTATTTGGACGAGGCCGTACTCTGCCCGCCATCAAATGCGCCAAAGATGAGTGCAAGCGCCTGCTGAGGGATGAAATCCACAGGTCTGGCATCGATTCTCCTTTAGGTGGCCAGGAGTTCGCCGGGGAGATTGTCGCTGAAATGAACCTCGAAATGAACCTCGTCAAGTGCGGAATCAAAGAACCCTCCCTGGGCAGGTTCCTCAAAGAAGTAAAAGGAACATTCCAAGGATGGCGCCAAGTCCATCCCGCGCGATCTCACCCATAACTCACTTCACGACGGTAGTCGCCACCCGTCCTCCGGCCGCGTCTGGTCTATTGTGGAGGTTCGAAGATGCAACTTGCTTCTAAGGACTCGCCCGCAAAACGGAGGCTCACCGCCGGGCCACGTTGCGAGTCCGCACTGGGCTTGAGGGGCGGTGGCCCCTTTGCGGGCTAGCCAGTTCCTTCTTGCCGGAGCCATCGTTTTCCTCGCGGCATGCGGCCGTCCTGCGCCGGCTTCCGTTACAAAAGCCGCTCTGCGGCAACCGGCGGCCCGTGTGATCTCCGTAAAACCTCCCGCCCCGGTAAAGACGGTTTGCGTGACACCGCCGCCCTCCCCGCGGCCGATCTATCAGCAGCGCCTGACCGATGCGGAGAAACTGCTTAAAGCAGACGCCATCGAAGCCAGGCGGGCTGCCGGCGCAGCGAAAGATGCCGTGGCCGGCCTTCACGCCGCCCGCGCGCAATGGAAAGATGATCAGGCTGTGCTCCAGCAGGCCGGCGCGGCCGCCCTCGACGCGAAGCAAAGACTGGATCACGACACCATGATGGTCCGCCTCGGCGTTCTTGCGCCCAGACTCGCGGACCAATCGAGGACCGCATACGCCCAGGCGCAAGCCGCCGTCCACTCCGCCCAGTCCGCCGCCGATGATGCCGCCGCCGAAGTCCAACTCCTCCTCGGGCAGCGGCAACAACTTGACGCCCGCGCGGAAGCCGCACGGCAATCCCTTCAGCACGCAGCCAGGGAACTGCGGCAGGCGCGCCGCGAACTGTCAGCCATGTAAGGAGTTACCATGCTCAGGACTTTCGTTTCCTTCTTTCTCATCTCCGCTTCTCTGGCGGCCATGCCCAACCTCATCGAGGAGCGCAGCATCTCCCGGACCATCGATTCCCTCCCCGGATATAACGTCCTCGACACCATTCTCTTCCGCGTCAACGGATCTCAGGTCATCCTCGACGGTGATGTGTCCTCACCCGCATTGAAGACCGAGGCCCAGCAACGAGTCGCCCTGCTCCCCGGCGTGCTCACCGTCATCAATCGTCTCGAGGTCGCCCCCATCGCCCCAGACGACAATGCGATCCAGCGCGACGCCCTTTTTAGTCTCGGCAAAGACGGCTTGGACTCCGTTCACGTCGCCGTGGACCACGGCTTCGTCACCCTCACCGGATCCGTGCCCGATCATGCCCTCCTACAGGAAGCCGCCAAAACCGTGAACCTCATCCCTGCCGTCGTGCTGGTATCGAATCATCTTCACGTCGCCCCTGCCCACAAGTGGAGCTAGTAGCGTTCTTGCTTCCGCTGCTGGGATCCCGCGCTACTCATCCCGGCAGTCTGATACGGCGGAGATCGGCGATGGCAGAGGCGTACCCTCTTGAGTTCTCCCAGAGAGTTCTCCCAGATAGCCGCGCCCTTCACCCTACGCTTCCCCGCCGCCACCCCGCAATGCAATATCATGTCTGTCAATGACCGCATTAGTCTTGCTCCTCGCCATCGGCCCCATGTCCGCCGCCCCGGCTGTCGAATATCACATTCAACGCGCCGGGTCTCCCATCACCATCGATGCCAGGCTCGACGAACCTGCCTGGCGGAACGCTCCCCCAACCAGTGATTTTGTCTTCAACTGGTACACCTCGGGCGACAAGGAACCCACGGAAGCCAAACTCCTGTGGGACGACGATAACCTCTACGTCTCCTGGCGCTGTTCCGATCGTCATATCTCCGCCTTCGAGCGCGAGCGCCACGGCCCAGTCTCCAAAGACGATTGCGTCGAAATCTTCCTCTCCCCTAACCCCGCCAAGGTCCGCAACTACTATACCTTCGAGATCAACGCCATCGGCACGATGCTCAACCGCTGCCGCACCGATTGGTGGACCGGTCCTCCCACATGGGAGCCCGAGGGCGTCCAGTACCATACCACCTTTCACGGCTTGGCCCGCAAGGAGGAATCTCCCGGCGACAAGGAGTGGATTGTCGAACTCGCCATCCCCTTCGCCAACTTCTCCCGCGATGCCGCCCACACCCCTCCCCGCGATGGCGATGAATGGCGTCTGAACCTGACCCGCATCGGCGGCCAGACCAACCCCCAGGCCAGCACCTGGTCCCCCATCCCCCCGCCCTCGCGGTCCTTCCACACCCCGGAGAACTTCGGCAAGGTCGTATTCCTCGCCCAGGCGCAAAATCGCCGCGGTGGCGCGGGTGGATTTGCCCGCGAAGCCCCCCCAAGCCAGCAAGACGTCGCCGCGGGCAAAGCCCTCTACAATGCCAACTGCACCATGTGCCACGGCCTCAACGGCGAGCAGGGCGATCGCGCTCCCGCCCTTGGAGCCCGCCGCAATTACCTGCGCCGCACCAGCGCTGATCTCTTCGACGCCGTCAAGAACGGCATTAAAGGCACCCTCATGCCCGCCTCTCCCCTCCCCGCTGCCGATGTTAATAAAATCGTCGCCTACATTCGCAGTCTTCGCGCCACTGCCGCCGACGCTCCCGCCGAAGGCAATGTGGCCGGCGGCGAAGCCATCTTCAACGGAAAGGGCGGTTGCATCCAGTGCCACATGATCGACGGACGCGGCGGCATCCTCGGCCCTGATCTTTCCAATATCGCGGCGGAACGTAAGCTCGATGATATCCAGGCCGCTCTCACCCGGCGCAAACCTGTCATCCCTCGCGGCTTCCGTCCAGTTCACCTCACTACTCTTGACGGCCGGGAGATTCGCGGCGTGCTCAAGAACGAGAACAACTTCTCTCTCCAAATTCTGGGCATGGACGGCAAACTGCACATGCTGCCGCGCGCCGATGTACGGCAACTGACCTACGAACCGGAGTCGCTGATGCCCTCCGATTTTGACAAAAAGCTCAGCAAAGTTGAATTTCAGGATCTGTTGGCCTTCCTCAGCCGGCAGACACGGAGGCAGGCTCGATGAAGCGCGTGTTCTTTTTCCTCATCGCGGGTGTTCTGTCCGCGCAGGTCACCTACGATCAACTCCGCAAGGCGGCGCCCGGAAACTGGCTCCATTACAACGGCCAGTATCATTCCCAGCGCCACAGCCTCCTCGATCAGGTCAACACGCGCAACGCCAAAAAGCTCGCCGCCCAATGGATCTATCACGTCCCGGAAGCGCGCCGCCTCGAAACTGTCCCCATCGTCGTCGATGGCGTCATGTATATCAGCCAGCCGAATGAAGTCCACGCCCTCGATGCCCGTACCGGCCGCTCAATCTGGCAATACCACCACCAACCCGCCCTCACCAAAGGGCCCAATCGCGGCGTCGCCGTCTATGGAAACAAGGTCTACATGGGCACCCCCGATGCCCACCTTGTCGCCCTCGATGCCCGCAACGGCAGCAGGCTCTGGTCCGCTAAACTCGCCGAAGCAAGCGACGGTTACTGGTGTCCTGTCGCCCCCATGGCCATCAACGGAAAAATCATCATCGGCATCGCTCCCGGAGACCACGGACTCAACGGCTTCCTCGACGCCTACGACGCCCAAACCGGCGAACGCCTCTGGCGCTGGAACGCTATCCCCAAACCCGGCGAACCCGGCAACGAAACCTGGGCCGGCGACTCCTGGAAAACCGGCGGCGGCGATACCTGGCTCACCGGCAGCTACGACCCCGAACAGAATCTCCTGATCTGGGGCATCGGCAACCCCGCCCCCGATTTCGACGGCGACGTCCGCAAAGGCGATAACCTCTACACCGAATCCATCGTCGCTCTCGACGCGGACACCGGAAAAATGAAATGGTACTTCCAGACAACCCCCTGGGATGTCCACGATTGGGACGCCGTTGAAATCCCCGTCCTCGTGGATGCGCCCTACCAGGGGCAGATGCGCAAACTCGTCGTCCAGGCCAACCGCAACGGCTTCTACTATGTCCTCGACCGCACCAATGGCAAGTTCCTCCACGGTACGCCGTTCGTGAAACTCCTCAACTGGGCCAGCGGCCTCACCCCCGAAGGCAGGCCGATCCGCGTTCCCGGTGTCATCCCGAGCATCCACGGTACGAAGACATGCCCCGCCACCGCGGGCGCCACCAACTGGATGTCACCCGCCTTCAATCCTGATACCGGCTGGTTTTACGTCGTGGCGCAGGAAGGCTGCGGCATCAACTACAAATCCCGCGACACCTTCCGCCCCGGCGGCAACCCCTACATGGGTACCGGATATATCGAAAGCCCGGAAGAACCCTGGCAAATGTACGTCCGCGCTCTCGATCTCACCACCGGCAAACTGCAATGGGAATACCGCCAGATCGGCTCCGGCCATTACGGCGCCGGTCTCCTCTCCACGGCGGGCGGCCTTATTTTTGCCGGGGACGATCAGGGCACGCTGACCGCACTCGACGCCCGCGACGGCAAGGCGCTCTGGCATTTCAACACCGGCCAGGCGATTTCCGCCTCGCCCATGGCTTACACCGTGGACGGAAAGCAGTATATCGCTATCGCCGCTGGTTCGAACATGGTCACCTTCGCACTCCAGGAATAGGAGTTCTTCATGCAGTTGCTCCTCGTCCTGTTCACCGCCGCGGTCTCCGCCGCAACGGCGCCGCTCGACGTGTCCGGTCTCCGCGACGGACCCGTCACCGTCCAATCCACCCCCGGGTCCGCCACCGTTCGGTGGTCGCATGACGGCCGCGCCTTCGATGCCGAATTCTCCCTCGACCCCGCCAAGCCCCTCATCACCGCCATCCGCGCCGGCGGCAAGTTGATCGTCGGCCGCGCCCAGCCCATCTACCGCTGCTCCACCGGAAAACGCCGCGGCGGCTGGGATCAGTTCTTCGACTTCCCTCCCAGCCACCCCGAAGGCATCCGCGGCTTCGAGGGCAACTTCCAACTGCGCGCCGCGCGCGCCCGCACCACCGGCGATCGCGTCGAAATGTACTTCGACGGCCTCGACATGGGCATCTTCCACGGCGGTATCGCCTACACCTTCTATCCCGAAAGCCGCCTCATCCTCCAGGAGGCGGTCATGAAGACCGAGGAAGCCGACACCGCCTACTTCTACAGCACCGGGCTCCGCATCACCGCCGATGCCGATCGCCGCCCCGGCCGCGCCATGGCCTCCGAAATCGCCTTCTACGACACTGCCGGAACATTCCAGCGCGTCAACAGGGAAGGCTCCGAACGCCGGCCCGAAGCCGTCCGCTACCGCACCCTCGCCGCGCGTACCCCCCACGGAGCAATCGCTGTCTTCCCTCCTCCGCACCGCTACTTCATGCCCCGTGACTACACCACCAACATGGGCTACCTCTGGCACACGGAATGGCGCGGCGCCGTCTCCATCGGCATCCGCCAGTTGCCCGACGACAATTCCCCCTTCTATCCCTGGATGAACGCCCCGCCGGGCACGGAACAACGCATGGGCGTCTTCTATCTCACCGATGACAGAGACCCCAAATCCGTCATCGACGATGTCGTCCGCTACACCCACGCCGACCGCTTCCCTACTCTCGACGGCTACAAAACCTTCGCCCCCCATTGGCATCTTTCCTACACCGAACAGGCCATGGCCAATGGCTTCGATTGGACCCCGCCGTTCAAGCCAGTGATGAAGGCCATGGGTATCGACGCCGCCATGATCGACGATTTCCATGGCGACCTCCATCCCCAGGACCTCACCGGTCTCCGCCTCCGGGAACTCGATGCCTACTACAAAGCCTGCAAGGCGCAATCCGAGCCGGAATTCCTGCTCATTCCCTCCGAGGAAGCCAACGTCTACCTCGGCGGCCATTGGATCCTCGTCTTCCCCAAACCCGTCCTCTGGCACATGAAGAGCATCCCGGGCCGCCCCTTCCGCGACTCCCACCCCAAATACGGAACAGTCTACAACGTCGGCGACGCAAAGCAGATGCTTGACCTCATCCGCCTTGAAAACGGCATCGCCTACCAGTCCCATCCCCGCACCAAGGGCTCCACTGGCTACCCCGATAAGATTCGCGACACCGAACATTTCCGCGACCCCCGCTACATCGGCTTCGGCTGGAAAGCCATGAACTCCGATCTCTCCTCGCCCCGCCTCGGCGAGCGAACCCTCAAACTCGCCGATGACGCCGCCGGCTGGGGCCTCCGCAAAGTCATGCTCGGCGAGGTCGACGTCTTCCAAATCGATTCCACCCACGAACTCTACGGCCACATGAACGTCAACTACGTCCGCATCCCCAGGCTGCCCAACTGGGAAAACTACCCCCGGCTGCTCGACGCCGTCAAACGCGGCGATTTCTTCCTCTCCACCGGCGAAGTGCTCCTCCCCTCCGTCTCCCTCACCCCCGAAGGCGACAGCATCACCGTGCAGGCTACGGTCCGCCACACCTTCCCCCTCCAATTCGCCGAAATCGTCTGGGGAGACGGCGCCGCCACCCGGCGCAAGATCATCCCGCTCGACACCACCCGCGAATTCAAGACCAGACAGTATACTTGGAAGATAGTCGCCCCCGGTTGGAAATGGGCCCGTCTCGCGGTCTGGGATATTGCCGCCAACGGAGCCATGATAAATCCGGTCTGGCGCTAATCCATGCGCATCTTCCTCACGCTACTCCTCTACCCTCTTTCCCTGCCCGCGCAGCAAACCGCTTCGCCGGAACGGAAAGACAGCATCGTCGTCACCGGCAATTACGAGGCCCTGCCGCTCGATGAATCCGAGCGCAGCGTCTCCGTGATCCCCATCCGCGCCCAACCGCTGCTCTTCAATACTTTCATCGATGCCCTCCGCCTCGATCCTTCCGTCGACATCCGCCAGCGCGCCCCGGACGGCATTCAAGCCGACGTCTCCATCCGTGGGGGAACCTTCGGCCAGGCTCTCATCCTCCTCAACGGCCTTCGGATGAGCGACCCCCAAAGCGGCCACCACAACCTCGACCTCCCCGTTCCGCTCGAGAGCGTCGAACGCATCGAGGTCCTCCACGGCGCGGGCTCTTCACTCTACGGTTCCGATGCCGTCGGCGGCGTCATCAATCTCATCACCTCCCCGCCCGAAACCAGTGAAATCCGCCTCCAGACCGCCGCCGGCAACTTCGGCGTCAACCAGCAGCGCGCCGCCGCCACCGGAGTCCTCGGCAAACTCAGCCAGCAGCTTACTTTCTCCCGCGATTTCTCCACCGGCTTCACCCCCAACCGCGATTACCGCAACCTTCTCTTCGGCTCCGCCACCCGCTGGCGCTCCGCCCTCGGAGCCACCGGCGTCGACCTCGGCTACTCCGACAAACCTTTCGGAGCCCAGGGATTCTACGGCAACTACCCCAGTTGGGAACGCACCAAAGGCTGGTTCGCCGGTCTCCGCCAGGAACTCGGCGAACACACCGAAGCCTCCTTCTCCTACCGCCGCCACACCGATTTATTCGTCCTCTTCCGCGACAACCCGCCGCGCTACACCAATCGCCACCTGGCCGAATCCTGGACTGCCAGCCTCCGCCGCCGCAACTCGCTTTCCAACAACATCGCCATCCATTACGGCGTCGAAGGCTTCGGCGACTCCATCGTCTCCAACAACCTCGGCTCGCATAGCCGCGCCCGCGGAGCCGCCTACCTCTCCCTCGACGCCCGCGTCCTCCAGCGCTGGTCCCTCACCGCCGCCATCCGTAACGAAATCTACCGCGGCCTCCCCGGCGAATGGAGCCCCACCTTCGGCATCGGCTATTGGGCATCCTACAAGTGGAAACTCCGCGCCGGAGCCGGTCGCGCCTTCCGCCTCCCCTCCTACACCGACCTCTACTACAGCGACCCCGCCAACCGCGGCAACCCGTTCCTCCGCCCCGAACACGCCTGGAGCTACGAAGGCGGCGTCGATTTCCACCCCACCCCTGATTGGCGCCTCCAGACCACCGTCTTCCACCGCCGCGACACCAACGGCATCGACTATATCCGTCCCACGGGCGCCGCCATCTGGGATGCCGTCAACGTCCAGCGTCTCCGCTTCACCGGCATCGAGACAAGCGCCTCCCGCCGCTGGAAGCGCTCCATCTTCGACTGGACCTACACCGGCATGCACGGAGACGCCTCCCCCCTCGCCGGCCTCCAATCCAAATACGCCTTCAACTACCTCACTCACTCCGGCCTCTTCGGCTGGACCGGACAACTGCCCGCCCGCATCACCGCCCGCACCCGCATCGGAGCCGCCGAACGCCGCGCCTATAAAGCCTACCCCGCCTGGGACGCCTCCCTCGCCGCGGCTATCAGGAACCTCCACCCCTACATCCAGTTCACCAACCTCACCAACCTCACCGAAGACATCCCCGGCGTCGCCAACCCCGGCCGCGCCGTCATCGGTGGAATCGAGTGGGTGTGGCGCGGCCGGTAGACCACACGGCGCCGCATGATGCATCGGACCGAATACGTCCCCCACAGCCGCGCATCAGAAAAAACTCTGCGATGTCCGCGCCTCTGCGCGAGCCTTCTTCCTCGCAAGAGCACGACGCCATCATGAGCCTGTGCGCGCCGTCTGAAGTTCACTCGTCAGGGAGGAATATGGCGTTCATCCATCTTTTTCCGGGCGTGAGACAATATGCTGAACGGCCGATGAGGAACACAGCATGAGAAGACGTGCGGCAAATCCAGCTTGGCTTTTCCCTGAGTTGTCGACGGGGCCTGAAAATCCTTGGATCACGGCGTCATCCAGGCGGCAGGAGGGTTCTCCCGAGCACTCCGGGCTCACCACGCTCGAGTTGTGCGCCGGAGCCGGCGGTCAAGCCATTGGACTGGAGCAGGCTGGTTTTGAACACACGGGACTTATCGAGATTGACAGGCACGCCTGCGCCACCCTTCGGTTGAACCGCCCAGGCTGGAATGTCGTGGAACAGGACTTGAACGCCTTCGACGGTTCGCAATTCAAAGGTGTCGACCTGATATCAGGCGGCTTGCCATGCCCGCCATTTTCCGTGGCAGGCAACCAGCTTGGGTGGAACGACGAGCGGAACCTTTTCCCGGCCATGATCCGCCTCGTTTAATGACAGAAGTGATCTGAAGCCCGGACAGTATCTCCTCTTGGATGCAACACCGATCCCGGCATTCGAGCGCGGCATCTCAAAAGAAATCAGAGCGTACGTCCTGGACCGCAACGGCTTCATCTGCCAGATGTGTGGCGCCGTCGCCGGTGAACCGCATCCCGCTGACCCATCTCGAAGGACCCGGTTGCACATTGGCCATATTGTGGACAAGTCAATGGGAGGCAGCGATGAAGCGTCCAACCTGAAGGCAGTGTGCTCCGTGTGCAATGAAGGCGCCCGGAATTTAACCCTGGACCGCCCATCCGTGCAGAAACTCTTGATTCCGGCGCAAGCCGCGAAGATCACTGCAAGATTGGAGAGACGGAAGCCTGGATAAGCTTACGCCCGAACGCCGCTCGGCAAACATGCGCCGGATTCGGAGCCACGACACCTCTCCGGAAATGGCCGTGCGCCGGGCCGTCTATTCGATGGGCTACCGCTACCGCCTTCACGTCTCCACGCTCCCAGGAAAGCCGGATATCGTGCTTCCGCGATTGATGAAGATTATCCAAGTCCATGGCTGCTTTTGGCGCCAACATTCCGGATGCATCGACTCTCACATTCCAAAGTCCCGCATTCCGTACTGGAAGCCGAAACTCGAGCGGAACCACCAACGCGATGCGGAGAACAGGCGGAAGCTGAGAAATCTCGTCTGGAAGGTCTGCATCGTGTGGGAATGCCAGGCCAAGGCCACCTCGAAGTTGTTCAAGCGCCTTGCGCGATTTCTCCGAGTCTGACCCGGTTTCCGATTCTTCCCGAAACACACATCTCCGCACGAAAAAATCCGTGCATCTCTCCCAGCCATGCGTTATACTCAAGAGTTCGTGCCTCCACGCCAGTGCGTAGGTGCGCCCGTGGACAGGTGGCCGAGTGGTTAATGGCAGCAGACTGTAAATCTGCCGCTCCTTGCGAGCTACGGAGGTTCGAATCCTCCCCTGTCCACCAGTTGGTTTTGCGTTAGTATTAGGTTTACGGGCCGATGTAGCTCAGTTGGTAGAGCGCGTCCTTGGTAAGGACGAGGTCACCAGTTCAATCCTGGTCATCGGCTCCAGCGAAAATCCCGCCATCCGTTTTCAGGAAACAATCCGGCCGGAGAGCGAACATGTTCGGAAGGCGATAAGCCGCAGGAAGACTTTACATGGCCAAAGAGAAATTCGACCGTAGTAAGCCGCACGTAAACATCGGCACGATCGGACACATCGATCACGGCAAGACGACGTTGACGGCCGCGATCACCAAGGTGCTGGCGAAGCACAACCCGAAGGTGAAGTTCCGGAGCTTCGATTCCATCGACAACGCGCCGGAAGAGAAGGCCCGCGGAATCACGATCGCGGTGTCGCACGTGGAGTATGAAACCGCCAACCGCCACTACGCGCACGTTGACTGTCCCGGCCACGCCGATTACATCAAGAACATGATCACGGGCGCGGCGCAGATGGACGGAGCGATTCTGGTGGTGGCGGCCACCGACGGGCCGATGCCGCAGACGCGGGAACACATCCTGCTGGCCCGGCAGGTGGGCGTGCCCTTCATCGTGGTGGCGTTGAACAAGGTTGACATGGTGGACGATCCGGAACTGCTGGACCTGGTGGAACTGGAAGTGCGCGAGTTGCTGTCGAAGTACGATTTTCCTGGCGATGACGTACCGGTGATCCGGGTGTCGGCGCTGGGGGCGTTGAACGGCGAGCCGCAGTGGGAAAAGTCGGTGGACGATCTGATGGAAGCCGTCGACAAGTACGTGCCGCTGCCGGAGCGCGCCGTGGACAAGCCGTTTCTGATGCCGATCGAGGATATTTTTTCGATCCAGGGGCGCGGGACGGTGGTGACGGGGCGCATCGAGCGGGGCATCGTCAAGGTGAACGAGGAAGTGGAAATCGTGGGCTTCCAGGAAACGCGCAAGACGGTGGTGACGGGCGTGGAAATGTTCAAGAAACTGCTCGACGAAGGGCGGGCGGGAGACAACGTGGGCTTGCTGCTGCGCGGCGTGGACAAGGAGTCGGTCGAGCGCGGGCAGGTGCTGGCGAAGCCGGGGTCGATTACGCCGCACAGGAAGTTCAAAGGCGAAGTTTATGTGCTGAGCAAGGAAGAAGGCGGGCGGCACACGCCGTTCTTCAAGGGCTACCGGCCGCAGTTCTACTTCCGGACGACGGACGTGACGGGAGTGGCGCAGTTGCCGGAAGGCACGGAGATGGTGATGCCGGGGGACAACGTGCAGTTGGCGGTGGAATTGATCACGCCGGTGGCCATGGACAAGGGGTTGCGCTTCGCCATTCGCGAGGGCGGCCGAACCGTGGGAGCCGGGACGGTGAGCGAGATCCTCGACTAGTCTGTCCCTGAATCCTGTACAATTAGGGATGTACGTTTTTAGTTACGCAGGGGCGTAGGTTTAACGGTAGACCAGCGGTCTCCAAAACCGCCTGTGGGGGTTCGAATCCCTCCGCCCCTGCCAGTGGCCTCTCTATTCCTCATCCGGGAATCCGGCTGAAAAGTCTCATTACGATGTCCAAAAAGTTGGTTGTGGCAATGGAAAGCGAAACTCGGTTGGAAAAGGCGCAGTTCGGCCAGAGCGTCTCTGGTTTGCCCGCGCGGATCAAGAACTACGTTGACGACCTGCGGTCCGAGATGCGCCGCGTCACTTGGCCCTCTTGGAAGCAGGTGCGCGCCACGACTGTTGTCGTCATTGTCGCGGTCTTTGCCTTCGCGGCGTTCTTCTTCGTCGTCGATCTGGCCATCACCCGGCTCATCACCAAAATCTTCGATACCTTTACCAAGTAAGGCGGTCACGGGCTATGTCGGACGAAACCGATCTCGAACAGGACGGCGCGGTGGATTCCACCGAAGAACACATCGAACAACCTGAAGAGGCTGCTGCCCCTGCTCTCGAGTTCGAGGATGAAACCAAAAAGTGGTACATCATCCACTCCTACTCCGGCTTCGAACAGAAAGTCGCCGATTCGCTCCGCGGCCGCGCCGAAGCCTTCGGCTTCTCCCACAAAATCGGCCAGATCCTCATCCCCACCGAAGAGGTCGTCGAACTCCGCGGCGGCAAAAAGGTCACCAGCAAACGCCTCCTCTACCCCGGCTATGTCCTCGTTCAGATGGATATGGATGACCAACTCTGGCACGAAATCAAGAACACTCCCCGCGTCACCGGTTTCGTCGGTGGCGGCAATACGCCCGTCCCCCTCACCCCCGAGGAAGTCCACCAGATCCTCTACCGCCAGGCCAGCTCCGCCGAGCGTCCCAGACCTAAACTTAACTTCGAAAAAGGCGAAACCGTCCGCATCATCGACGGCCCCTTCGCCAACTTCTCCGGCAAAGTGGACGAAGTCAATACCGAGCGCAGCACCCTGCGCGTCCTCGTCACCATCTTCGGCCGCGCCACTCCCGTCGAGCTCGAGTTTCTGCAAGTCGAAAAGATCTGAGTTTATTTGTTTTAAGGAATTGTCATGGCTAAGAAAGTCACCGCCCAGGTAAAGTTGCAAATCCCGGCTGGAAAGGCCACCCCCGCGCCGCCCGTCGGCACCGCCCTCGGCCCTCAAGGCGTCAACATCATGGAGTTCTGCAAGGCCTTCAACGCGAAGACCTCCGCCAAGGACCAGGAAGGCCTGATCATCCCGGTCGTCATCACCATCTTCTCGGACCGCACCTTTACCTTCATCACCAAAACACCGCCCGTTCCCGTGCTCATCAAACGCGCCGTGAATCTGGCCAAGGGTTCCCCCGAGCCGAACAAGAATAAGGTCGGCAAGATCACCGAAAAGCAGGTCGAAGAGATCGCCAAACTCAAGATGCCCGACCTCAATTGTTTCGATGTCGCCGCCGCCGTTCGCTCCGTCAAGGGAACCGCCCGCTCCATGGGCGTCGACGTCATCTAGCCCCTCCGCGCGCGTCGCGCCTGGGATGCTACGCTGGACTTTGCGTCCCTCCCGTAGTCTGAATCTCTGGACACCTGTTCTACTGCTCGCCGTGGCCATCCCCGCGTCGGCTCGGGACAATGAGCTGTGCCGCAAGATTCAAACCATGGTTGAAAACACGCGCAACCAGCTTGCCATCCCGCTCATCACCGTGGCCCTGGTCGACGGCCCGCGCACTGTCTTTACCGTTATTTCCGGCGCAGCGGACTCCGAAACCCTCTACCGCGCCGGGTCGTTGTCGAACCTACTAACCGCCATCGCCGTGATGCAGCAGGTGGAAAAGGCGTCTCGATCTCGACAAGCCGATCTCCCAATATCTTCCTGACTTCCACCCCCATAACCCCTTCTCCAAACCCATCACCCTTCGGCACCTTCTCTCTCACCGCTCCGGCCTCGTGCGCGAGCCTCCCCTCGGCCATTACTTCGACCCTTCCTACCACTCCCTTGCCGCCACCGTCCGCGGCCTGAATCAATCCGAACTCGTCTACGAACCCGGCCGCCATACCAAGTATTCAAACGCCGGCATCGCCGCCGCCGGCCGCGTCCTCGAGTATGTCACCGGCGTTCCCTTCGCCCGCCTCATTCACGACTCCGTCCTCGTTCCCTTGGGGATGAACCACAGCGCTTTCATCCTCCCGGCTGATATGGCCCCGCGCCTTGCCAGGGCGTTCCTCTGGACCTACGATGGCCGCCGGTTCGATGCCCCGCTTTTCGATCCCGGCGTTGCCCCCGCCGGCAGTCTCTATACCACTCCGGCCGACCTCGCCCTCTTCCTCTCCGCCCTCTTCCGCGACGGCGCCCCCCTGCTTTCTCCCGCCGCACTCCACAAAATGTACGATTCCCAATCCGGTGGCGGCTACGGTCTTGGCTTTGCCCTCGGCAAACTCGACGGCCTCCGCGCCGTCTCTCTCGACGGAGCCACCTACGGATTCTCCACCGCTCTGCTCGCCATACCCGGCGGCAAACTCGGGGCCGTTGTCATCGCCGGCCTCAATGGCGTCAACCCCGTCACCTCGCGAATCTCCCGGCTTGCCCTCCATTGGATGCTCCAGGCCCGCCGTGGCCTTCCCCTCGATGATCCGCCCCAAACCACCGCTCTCACCCCCGAGGAGGCTTCCTCCTATGCCGGACTCTACGGCGAGGGCGAGCAGGCCATCGAACTCATCGCCCGCGCCCAGCATCTCTACCTCACTCCCCTTCGCGGCGGTCCTACGCAGGAATTGCGCGCGGGCGCGGAAAACGACCTCATTACCGACGGCCGGCTTGGCTACGGACTCCGCCTCATCCCCCGCCCTGACGCCCTCCAGGACGGGCCCGCCCTCCTCACTCGCCGCCCCAACCTTCGCCCCGCTCCCTGCTCCCCGCAATGGAGCCCCTACCTCGGCGAGTACGGATGGGACCATGACATCCTTTATGTGCTCGAGAGAGGGGGGAAACTCACAGTACTCATTGAGTGGTACCATTACTATCCATTGGAAGCAGTGAGTCCAGGCGTGTTTCGTTTCCCCGGTTGGGGGCTGTACGACGGTGAAACGTTGACCTTCACCTCGCAAGGCGCCGTCGTCGGGGGAGTCCTCTTTCCCAAGCGCTTCTCGCCCGGCGAAAACGGCTATTACCGAATCACACCCGTCAAACCCGTCGAAGCGCTTCGCGAAGCCGCCCTCTCTGCCGCGCCGCCCCCGGAAAAAGGCCCCTTCCGCCCTCCGGAACTCATCGAACTCCGCACGCTCGATCGCACCATCAAACTCGACATCCGCTACGCTAACTCCACCAACTTTCTCGGAGTCCCGCTCTACACGCAAGCCCGCGCTTTCCTTCAGCGCCCTGCCGCCGAAGCCCTGCTCCGCGCCCACCGTGAACTCTCCAAACTCGGCCTCGGGGTCCTCATCCACGACGCCTACCGGCCCTGGCACGTCACCAAGATCTTCTGGGACGCTACTCCCGAAGACAAGCATATCTTCGTCGCCGACCCCTCCAAGGGCTCCCGTCATAACCGCGGATGCGCCGTCGACCTCACTCTCTACGGCCTCAAGACAGGCAAGCCGCTCCAGATGACGGGCGGATATGATGAAATGTCAGAGCGTTCCTATCCGGACTATCCGGGGGGCACGTCTCTGGCTCGCTGGAACCGTGAACTTCTGCGCCGTGCCATGGAAGCCCAGGGCTTTCGTGTCTACGATGCGGAATGGTGGCATTTCGACTATAAAGACTCTGAAAAGTACGGAATTCAAAACATAAAATTTGAATCATTGTCCAAGGGGATTAACTAGTATGGAGGCAACACTGCCGATCGTTGATCACAGCGTCGAGACCCGGCTGCTCGCCGGGCTTTCCAAGATCGCGCTGATTCTCAGACACCAGGGCTGGACCGAAGCAGGCGAACACGGCCTTACGCCGACTCAATCCCAGATCCTTTCCCTCCTCTGGAGCAGGCGTCCCACCGCTCTCGGAGTTTCCGAAGTCGCCGGGGAACTCGCGCTCACCAAACCCACGGTGAGCGATTCGGTTTCCGCGCTCGTGCGTAAGGAACTCCTCCAAAAGGAGCGCTCCACCCGCGATGCCCGCGCCGTCGACCTGCGCCTCACTCCGCGCGGCGAGGACATCGCCGCGGGCTCCGCCGGATGGCCCGAATTTCTCACCTCCGCCGTCCGCTCCCTCAACCCCCGGGAGCAGGCCGTCTTCCTCCGCGGCCTCGTCAAGATGGTTCACTCCCTTCAGCAGCAGGGCTACGTCCCCGTCTCCCGCATGTGCGTCAACTGCGCCTCCTTCCAGCCCTTCCGCGATCCACAAAGCGAACAGCCGCACTTTTGCGAAGCGCTCAATACAACCATGGCCGATCATGCCCTCCGCCTCGATTGTCCCGAGTTCACCGCCGCCTCCGGTGAACAGCGCATTCTCACCTGGAACACCTTCGCCGCCGAGGACTTCGCGTGAGCCTCATCGCCTCCATCCAAGTCGGCCTCGTCCGCTCCTACGGCCAACCCGGAGCCGCGAACCCTCAGGATCAACCCTGGACCACCGCAACCGCCAAGGACCGCGTCCCTGGCCCCATCTGGATGAGCCGCGATGGGCTCGCCGGAGACGAGCACGCCGATCTTCAACACCACGGCGGACCCGACAAAGCCGTCCTCGTCTACAGCGCAGATCACTATCCTCTTTGGCAAAATGAGATCTTCCCCCATCCGATCCCGCCTGGCGCCTTCGGGGAAAACTTCACCGTCTCCGGTCTGGCCGAACCCGATGTCTGCATCGGCGACATCTACTCCCTCGGAGCCACCGTCGTCCAGGTCAGCCAGCCTCGAAGGCCCTGCTGGAAACAGGCCCGCCGCTGGCGCATCCCCGATCTCGTCGTCCGTATGATCCAGACCTGCCGCCCCGGGTGGTACCTGCGCGTCCTCGAAGAAGGCTCCGTCCAATCCGGCAGCCGGCTCGAACTCCGCGAGCGCCCGCACCCCGCCTGGCCGGTCTCCCGCGCCCACCACGTCATGCACTTTGAAAAGACCAACCCCGCCGCCGCCGCGGAACTCGCCGTGTGCGCCGCCCTCTCCGAATCCTGGAAATCTGAACTATTGAAGCGAACTCTTTAGCCGCAGCACCTTGCCCGGCGTCGCCCCCGTCCATTTCTCCTGATCAATCGCCAACACCCCGTTCACCACCACGTAGGGCAGCCCCTCCGGAAACGATAGCGGCTTCACGAAACTCGCCGTGTCCTGAATCCGCTCCGGATCGAATACCACCAGGTCCGCCGCCATCCCAATCGCGATCCGCCCCCGGTCGTACAGCCGCAGCCGGTTGGCCGGAAGCGATGTCATCTTCCGTACCGCCGCCTCCAGACTGATCACCTTCACCTCCCTTACATACTTCGCCAATATCCGGGGAAACGTCCCGAACGCCCGCGGATGCGCGCCTGTCGCGGTGTGAATATCCGTCGGCGGCGCATCCGTGCAGAAACTCACCCACTCCGTCCGCAGCGCCAGGTGCTTCTGCTCCTCGTTCATGCTCTTCGGATTCACGCTCGCCCCCTTCAACACCAGGTCGAAAAAGGCGTCCCACTCCCCTTTTTCCCAGATCCGCGCAATCTCCGCCACCGATTTTCCTTCCAGCGCCTTGTCCTCCTGGCTCGACAACTGCGCCACCAGCACGTTGTCCCAATTCCGCCCGACGTGCTGATACCAGTTCTCCCAGTTGCTGGTCGTCTCCACTTCCTTCCGTATCCTCGCCCGCACTCCCGCATCCCGCAACGTATCGAGAAACGGCTTCGCCCCCTGCGCATAATAGTGAGGCGGAATGAACGACCCCAACCCGATTCCGTTGCGAATGTAAGGATAAATGTCCGCCGTCACATCCACGCCCCGACGCCGTGCTGCGCCGATCATGTCAATCGCCTTCCGCATCAATGGCCAGTTGCCCTCTCCCGCCGCTTTCAAGTGATAGATGTGCACCGGAACTCCCCCCTTCTCCCCTATCTCAATCGACTCCCGGATCGCATCCAGTACTTTCGAACTCTCGTTCCGCATGTGCGTCGAGTAGAACCCTCCATAGCGCCCCACCACCTTCGCCATTTCCACCAGTTCTTCCGTCTTCGCGTACGTCCCCGGCGGATAAATCAGCGCCGTCGAAAAGCCCACTGCTCCCGCCCTCATCGCTTCGTCTACAAGTTGCCGCATCTGCTCCATCTGATTCGCCGTCGGAGCCACATCCTTGTCCCCAATCACGCATCGCCTCACCTGTGCCGCCCCCACGTTGTGCACCACGTTCAGCGCCATTCCCTTCTTCTCGAGCAGCGCGTTGTACTCCGCATAGCTCGACCAGCGGTATCCCTTTGCCGCCGCCTCCGCTGGAAACGTCGACGCCGTCTGCGGAGCCGCCGACCCGCCTTCCCCCGCCATGATCGTCGTGATCCCTTGCCTCAGTTTGCTCGTGCCGCTCTCCGCATCCAGCAGCAGCGGGATACTGCTGGTTCCCATCATGTCGATGAACCCCGGCGCGATCACCTCCCCGTGCAGTTGCAGCATCCGCCGCGCCGTTGCCCCGTCCAGCTTCCCAATGGCCTCAATCCTGCCGCCCATGATCCCGATATCCGCCTCATACCAGGCATTCCCCGACCCGTCCACCACCCTTCCCCCCTTCAACAACAGGTCAAACTGCTGCGCCGGAAGCATCGTCGCGAGAAAAAAAACCGCCACATAGCGGCAAGCATGAAAGCCGGTATAAAGCTCTGCATAGTACCTGCCGATCTTGGTACTGGTTATGGAATCAATCATCTGGATTCTCCTGCCCGTGTTTGTCGCCGCTGGTTCGGCGCTCCTGTCGTTCTATATTATGCAAGCACGGATGGAAGTTGCCATTGCCAGGGAACGTGAAGTCCTTGCCGCCGCTCAGGCCACGATCACTTCCCAGGAAAAAGTGCTCGTCGAGAAGATCAAAGCTACCGAAGAGTCCGCCCGCCGCGAAAGCCTCAACGAATTCCTGGGCGATTTCCGAGTCGAGGAACGGCACTACATGAGAGAGAGCAAGTCCTTGTTTCTCAACAAGAAATCCATGATTCTCCAGGAACGTCTCTTCTTCCGCAATATCCCTCTCTCCAACTGGGTTGAGCATGAACTCACGGTCGAGGAAGGCGGAGACCTCGGCCAGTTAGCTACTGCTTGCTCCATCTTCAGCAAGACTCTCTCCGAGCCATCCGGCTCCAAGCTGCTCACCTAGACCAGGGACTGGCAAAGCTCCCCGAATTTCGAGTGATCACAATCCAGGCGGAAGCTCAGCGCTAGCTGCCGGTATGCTCTTGGTTGCGGGCCTCGCCGACCGCGCTCCGCGACTGCTTGCTTTTGCCGCGCGAGTTCAACCGGTTCCGAAACCGCAGGTCGCGGTGTCGCAGCCGGAAACTGTCAACCCTCAACCGGCTCCCGGTCCTGGATCTCGACCGGACGAAGATGCGGGCGCGTCAGGGTCGTATCTCCATCATTCCATTGGTCGGGGCGGGGCGATTTGAACGCCCGACCCCCTGCGCCCAAGGCAGGTG
>JAIXKK010000046.1 GCA_026954325.1 Bryobacterales bacterium
TGCAAGGGTTTGACTCAATGCGATCCTGAAGTTTTAATAAACTCCCGCTAGCGGCCGCTTTCGCTCCTCTCCTTCAACCGCTCCAACGCCACCGTCAGCCCCTCTCTGGCCTTCGCGGCCACGATACGCCGCAACACCCCGCCCCTTGGGCCGGTGAGACCATCCTGGCGCGAGCCTTTGAGTGTGAGCAGATAAAAACTCTTCTCGTCATCCCGCAGGCAAAGCGATAAATCGATGGCAGCCTGAAAGTAGTGTGAAGCATACAGTTGTTTGTTGGCGATCAGCCAGCGCCCCGGATTGGCGGACGGTTGGTATATCGAGACATGGTTGATCCGGAATGTCGGCTTCAGCCCGAATTTCACGTTCTCCCAGTAGTAGAAATCCTTGGTGTGCGGCGGCGGCGCGGCCGGGAAGTCCACGAGATATTGATAGAACTCCGGGAAATACACAGGCAGATCGCGCGCCCGGCTGATCACCGCCCGGAGAGATTCCGCAACCCGGGCCGGATGGGCTTTATCGTTGTACTCCCCGAGCGCCTGGTTGCCGCCCTTCCGGTAGGCGGCCAGCGCATCCATCGAGATCCGGGCGACCAAAGCCTTGGCTTGTACTTCGGCATCACCGGATTCCCAATTCACCTCCTTGCGGAACTGTTCCATTAGCGGCGCGGGCATCTGGATCTCGCAGTCCCCAGGCCGGCAGCCGCGCAGTTGGCGTAAATCCTCGCGGTCGAGAACCAGATCCGCAAGGTCCGGCGCCTTCGGTGGTGAACTGAATTTGCGCACCTGGATATAGTTCTTACCGTCAGTAAGCCTTTCGACGTCCGCGTACGATGAAAGGAACGCTTCGCAGGTGGATCGTATGCGCACGGCGCCGTAGATCAGCACCTCCGCCTTGTCCGGTGTACGCAATTCATAACTCACCGGCAGTCCCTGTTCCAGGCGCGGAACGTCGGCGCCGGAGAGTTGGAGGCGATGACGCACGATGTCCGAGACGGGACTGGCCGCGGTCAGCACCTCTACGAAGGCCAGGCCGATGATGTTCAGCGCAAGGGCGCGCGGCGCACGCATACCCCATTATGATCCTGGCGGCTGGAGGGGGCGGCGCGGCCAGTGCTCAGAACGTATACTTCAGCGCGAACTGGATCTGCCGGTTGTCCGCCGCCGTGCTGGTCACGCGCCCGAACGTTCCCGTCCCCAGCGTCCCGCCGGGGCTGTTCAGTTGCGGCGTGTTGAAGATGTTGAACATCTCCGCCCGGAACAGCACCGCGTGGTTTTCCCACGCCGGCACTTTGAATGCCTTCGAGAAGGACAAATCGAATGTGTGCAGAGCCGGCCCCACCACCGGATTCCGTGGAGCCGTGCCGTAAGTTGTCGACCGCGTAAATGCCGCGGTGTTGAACCACAGGTCCGCCGTCCGTGTATCCAAACGCGGCGAGACTCCCTGCGCCGCGTTGGGCCGCGGCCATAGCGCGTCCGCGTTCCATGTGTCGCCGCTCTGCACGATGTTGAACGGCCGCCCGCTGGCCATCGTCACAATGCCGCCGAAGGACCAGCCGTGGAACACGAATCCTTGCGGTCCCTTCCATTGCTTCGCGAAAGGCAACTCCCACACATACGCCAGCACGAGCCGGTGGCGCTGGTCATACACGCTCGCGGCCCGCTCGGCTTTGCCGCGGTTGCGGGGATTCTGGCACACGCAGCCCCCCGCGTTGATGGTCTCGCCCGCATCGTCGATGGTCTTCGACCACGTATAGGCTGCCGTCGCGCTTAACCCGCTCGACAGCCGATGTTCGAATCTCGATTGCAACGAATGGTAAACCGTATTGCTGTCCGGCGCAATCATGCGGATGCGCGCATAGGCCGGATACGGCCGCCGGGATTGGATGTCGCCCGTGCCAGGCGCCGCCTGGTTGAAGTTGTTCAGGCTGGTGTCGACATGTGTTCCTTTCGTGCCCACCCATCCAACCTCCAGTACGTCGCTTCTCGAAAGCTCCTTTGATAGCTGCAGGTTGAAGTTCTGCATGTAGCCGTTCCGGCGCTTCCGGTCCATGGGGACGGAAACCACGTTGAAGATCGGATTCGCCGGATACAACTCGGCCGGAACGGGGTTCTGAATCGTAGCCACCGGATTCAGCGCGGGGTTGATCACCGTCAGCGAACCTCCGTTTGGCGGGTTCAGTTGCAGGATGTTCATGTTGTCGAACTGAGCCGCCGAATAGAAAATCCCGTAGCCGCCGCGAAGTACGGTCCGCCGCGGAAGCCGGTAGGCCAGGCCGAACCGCGGACCGAAGTACTTGTACTCTCCCAGGTAGATGTCTTCCGCCTTGCCCGGCTCCGGCCAGAGGATTGGGCCTTTCGGATCCAGGTCGAAGCGAAGCGTCCGCGTGACGCCGTTGATCTCGTGCGGTTGCCCCGGCAAGTCGTACCGCAGCCCCAGATTGAGCGTCAGGTTCGACGTCGCCTTCCAGTCGTCCTGGAAGTAGAGCCCATACCGCCACTGCCGGATGGCCGAAACCGGCACCCCCTCCGGACTCAGCGTCGTGCGCGGGTACCCGAGCACGAATGCGGCTCCGGAATAGCCGGCAATGTCCCCGGTGAAGCTGATTTGCGAGAACGGCCAGTTGTTCGTCGTCGCGTCGTCCATCAGGCGCCGCACATCGCCCCCGAACTTCAGCGAATGCTTCCCCCGGATGAAGCTCACATTGTCCACGAACTGGAACGTGCGCGAGTTGTCCAGGTTTGACGAAGCCTCGCTGTCCCCCATCGAGATAAAGCCGTCCGTATTGATCACCGGGAACCCTTGCTCGTCCTTGCGTAGCGGCCGTCCGTTCGGTCCGCCCACCTTCAACCCCTGGATTCCCAGCGATTCGATCGTGAAGTCCGAATTGGCTCGCGGGCTCAATTTCGACACGTTGCCGCGGATGAAGCCGAACCGCGCCTCGTTCAGGAAACTGCCGCTGAACGTATGCACGTGCTGGATGGCCAGCGAATCGTTCGGAAACGTCGAGTTGTAGCGGAAATTCGGGTTGAGGCTGATATTCGGAAAATCACGCGCCGAGTAAATGTAGTGGAAGAACACCAGGTCTTTGTTCGAGATGTACTCATCCAGGCGTACAATGCCCTGGTTCATCGTCAACTGCCCCACGCTGACTCCGCTGTAGTTCACCGTCCCCGGCGTGTTCGGAAGAGGCGTGTAGGCGTTCACCAGATTCAGCGAAACCGGGTTGAGACGGTTGCGGGGAATGACGTTGCCCGCAAACGGCGTATTGTTGTTGACCGGATCGCGAATCACGCCGCTATAGCTGGAAAAATCGCCCTGCCGTTGCGCCGCGGTCATCACAATATTCGTCCCCGCCGATTCCCTCGAAGACCGCACCCCTTCGTAGTCCACCATGAAGAACGTCTTGTCCCGCCGGATCGGCCCGCTGAAGACTACCCCGAACTGGTTCCGCCGCAGCAGGTCCTTCGCGAACGGAGCCGGGCGGAAAAGATTGCGCGCATCCAGCTTGTCATGCCGGAAGAACTCGAACGCGCTCATGTGAAACTGATTCGTCCCCGGCCGCAGTTGCAGGTTCACGTTGGCGCCCGCGTTGCCGCCATACTCGGCCGAGTAATTGCCGGTCTGCACCTTGAACTCCTGAAGCGCGTCGACCGACGGATAGAGGCTAATGTAGTTGGACCGGTTGTTCACCATCGTCACCCCGTCCAGGTTCACCTGAAGCCAGGCCGCGCGCGTTCCGTTGGCAATGATGCGCGATCCGTCCGTCGAGGCCGAAAACAGGTTCGGATCCTGCACCCGGACGCCCGGGGTCAGCGCCGCAAGCTGCGTGAAGTTACGTCCGTTCAGCGGCAGGTTCACAATGCGCTCCCCGCCAACCACCTCGCCCAGCGTCGCGTTCTCCGTTTGTAGAAGTGGGGTCGCCGCCGTCACCTCCACGGCCTCGGTCACTTCGCCCACTTTCATCGAAAAATCGATGCGCGCCTGCTGGTTGAGTTGAATCACCACATTGGATGCGCGCGCCGTGCGGAAACCCGCCGCGGTTACCTCCACCGTGTATTCGCCAGGCGCCAGGTACCGCATTTCGTATTGTCCGTCCGCCCCGGTTGTGGCGGGGCGCTTGACGCCCGTCGCATTGTTCGTGACGCTGACCGAGGCGCCGGCGATCACTGCCCCCGAGGGATCCGTCACAACGCCCAGAACGCTGGTATCAATGGTTTGCGCGGGCAGTAAACTGAGCGCCGCGTACACTGCCAGGATCAACGGAATTCGTGCCATGGGACCTCCTGTTCGGCTGCACCGCGAACCGCATCGCCCAGCCCCTGTATGGTTCAGGCCGCGGTTACGCGGAATTTACGCGAGACGAATCTTGAAAATAGAATACTCCCCGGGCAATAGGAATTCAATAGTAATTTATCGAATTATCGAAAACTCGTCCAGGAAACGGTTACGCGAGCGCCAGATTCAAATTCTCAATTGCCTCGTCGATCTCCGCCGTATTCTTGTACCCCAGCGTGACGCTGTCCACGCCCGCCTTGCGAAACGCGAACTTCATCGCCGCCTGCCGGTCTTCCCGCGTCGTGAACGCGCCCTCTCCCACCAGCTTCATGCTGATTACGCCCATCCCTTCCGAGTGGACC
>JAIXKK010000007.1 GCA_026954325.1 Bryobacterales bacterium
GGCCAGGAGGGCCTGCTTTGCGCGGACATCGATCTCGACACGGCCACGGGGCTGCTCGCATCACGCTGCAAGACCTTTGAACACAGTGGAGGGGACTGATGAAACCGATTGTGTCAACCGCCGGCCCGGCTCTTCGGCCCGCCGCGTGTATTGCTTCACCGGTTTCCGGCGGGTGAGGCGGCCGGCTCGTATTACGGCGTGGATGGAGGCTTCGGTTTCGACAGGCGCGGGCGCCTGCGCGAGGCAGAGGCCGATGGCGGCGGGCAGGACGAGAAGAATGCGGGCCATGCGTGATTGTAGTTCGTCGCGGCGCGGCCGGAGGCGAGGCAGGGTAGACTTGATCCCATGCGGCACTCGATGAGATTCGCGTTCATTCTTCTGGTTGCGGTTTCCGCCGGCGCGCAGACGAAGCCCCGCGCGCGGGATCTTGGCGTGATGCTCGAAGGGGCGCCCGGGCCCCTCAACGCCATTGTCGATGTGGCGGGAGTCGAGGTGGGGCACAAGACGCTGATTGAAGGCGACTCCGTGCGGACCGGCGTCACGGCGGTATGGCCGCGAGGGAAGCAATCGTCCGATCCCGTCTTCGGCGGATTCTTTTCGCAGAACGGAAATGGCGACATGACGGGCACGCACTGGCTCGAGGAATCGGGGTTCCTCGACGGGCCGGTGCTCATCACGAACACGCACAGCGTGGGCGTGGCGCGCGACGCATTTCTCGGATGGCTGGTGAAGAACGGGCGCAAACCCGGCACGAACGTACTGCCGTTCGGTTTCTACACCTATCCCATCGTGGCGGAAACGTACGACGGGCGGCTCAACGACATCAACGGATTTCATGTGAAGCCGCCGGATGTGGAGGCGGCGCTCGAGGCGGCTTCCTCCGGTCCCGTCGCCGAGGGGAACGTCGGCGGGGGCACGGGGATGGTGTGCTACGGATTCAAGGGCGGCATCGGCACCTCGTCGCGCAGGCTGACCGCGGCGGAAGGCGGCTATACGGTGGGCGTGCTGGTGCAGTGCAATTGCGGAAGCAGGCGGCAACTGCGCGTCGGCGGGCTGCCCATCGGGGAGGAACTGGCGGCGGCGCTGCCGGTGGCTTCGCGGCGGCCGCTGTATCCGGAGGACGTGGGATCCATCATCATCGTGGTGGCCACGGATGCGCCGCTGCTGCCGCATCAGGTGAAACGCCTGGCGCGGCGCGCCACCATGGGCCTGGCGCGCACGGGATCGACTTCGGGCAACGGATCGGGGGATATCTTTATCGCGTTCTCCACCGCCAATGCCGGCGCGGCCGCGGCCACTGCTCCAGCGGGCGTGCGGATGATGCCGAACGATGCGCTGAACCCCGTCTTCGACGCCACCGTGCAGGCTACCGAAGAAGCCATCCTGAACGCCATGGTGGGCGCCGAAACCATGACAGGGAATCGAGGAAACAGGATCTACGCGCTGCCGCACGAGCGCTTGAAGGAAGTCCTCAAGAAGTACAACCGCTACGGCCAATGACGCCTTGCGGTATGCTGCATGGAAATGAAGAGCCGCATGGTGAAACGAAGATCAATGCTCGCCGGATTGGGCGCGGCGGCCGGGGCGCAGGCGCTGCCGCCTGTTGAACCGCGCGCCGTTCCCCGCGGCGCGTCCGCGCTACCGCCGCGCAAGGTGATTGTGGGCACGGTCATGCAGCCCTATTGGGAAAAATACCCGGGACTCGAAAAACGCCTCGATCAACTCGAAGGCAATGTCGATCACATGGCGGAGGAGTCAAAGAGCAGGTATGGCCGCGGAGTGGATCTTGCGATCCTTCCCGAAACCAGCATCACGGGCGAGGCGGATAACGACGCGCTCGCGCATTCGGTACCGTTCGAAGGCCCGGTGGGCGACCGCTTCGCGCGCCTGGCGCGGAGGCGCCGCTGTTACATTGTCGTGCCCACCTACCTGCGCGAATCATTCGATCCCGGACAGTGTTCCAATGCGGCCGTGCTGGTGGGACGCAACGGCGAGGTGATCGGCGTCTACCGCAAGATGCACCTGGTGGTTGCGGCGGACGGAAAGACGATGGAGGGCGGCGCGACGCCGGGCAAGGACCTGCCGGTATTCGATTGCGACTTCGGAAAACTGGGCATCCAGATCTGCTACGACATGGAGTTTGACGACGGCTGGCAGGCTCTGGCCGGAAAGGGAGCGGAACTCATCGCCTGGCCGACACAATCGCCGCAGACCTCGCAACCCGCGGCGCGCGCGCGGGAGCAGCGCTGCTATATCGTATCGAGCACGTGGCGCAATAACGCTTCCATCTTCGAACCCACGGGTAAGATCACGGCGCAGATCCGGCCGCCCAAGGAGATTCTCGTTCAGGAGATCGACCTGAGCTACGCTATCCTGCCGTGGAGTTCGAAGCTGAAGAACGGCCGCGCGATGCGGGAGGCGTTCGGCGGCGGCGCCGGATTCCGCTACTACGAAGACGAGGATTGCGGCATCTTCTGGTCCAACGATCCGCGGACGCCGGTGCGGCGGATGGTGCGGTCTCTGGGATTGCTCGAAGCGGAAGAAGAATTGGCCCGCGTCCGGGCGGCCTACCGGCGGGCAGGCGTGCCGGGTTACTGAGAGGATCCAATTGTGAAGAGACTGGTTGTGTTTGCGATGGCGGCCGCTTTGAGCGCTGCTGATTATCCTCGGGCCCAGATCTCGAACGGCCTGGTGAAGGCCACCCTGAACCTGCCCGATGCGAAGAAGGGTTATTATCGCGGGACGCGATTCGACTGGTCCGGCGTCATCTTCCGTCTCGAAAGCCAGGGGCACGTCTACTTTGAACCTTTTTATGAGAAATTTGATCCGAATATCCGCGATGTTGATTTGAAGAATGGCGTATACGCGGGCCCTATCAGCGCCGTGAGCGGCCCCGCCGAGGAGTTCGGCAACAGCGAACACTCCGCGCTGGGCTATTCCGAAGCAAAGGCCGGCGGCACGTTCGTCAAGATCGGCGTCGGGGTTCTGCGCAAATCCGGGGAGCCGCGCTATGACGCGTTCCGCCGTTACGAGATCGTAGACTCCGGCAGGTGGGGCGTCAAGAAAGGCCCGGACTGGATCGAGTTCACGCAGGAGCTTCGCGACCCGTCCACCGGGTATGCCTATACCTACCGGAAGACCGTGCGCCTGCTCGATGGCGAGCCGAAGATGGCGCTGGAGCACGCGCTGCGCAACACGGGAACAAAGGCCATTCGCGGGAACGTCTACAACCACAATTTCTTCGTCATCGATCACCAGCCGGTAGGGCCGGATTTCTCCATCGGCTTTCCATTTGAATTGCGGGGCGCGCGCTTCCAATCGCCACTGGCCGAAGCGCGCGGGCGGCGGATCGAGTATCTGAAGGTGCTCGGCAACGGCGACGTGGCCGGCGCCGCCATTCAAGGTTTCGGGGATTCGGCGCGCGACTTCGACATCACCGTGGAAAACCGCAAAACCGGAGCGGGCGTGCGGCTCACCGGAGACCGGCCGCTCTCGCGCGTCTACCTGTGGTCCGTCAAGACGACACTGTGCCCCGAGGCATTCGTCGATTACGACATCGCGCCGGGAGAGGAAGTGAAGTGGAATCTCACCTACCACTTCTACCGCGCGGGCGCGCGCAAGCCCTGAGAGCCTACAACTCGCCGCGCTTTGCCGACTGGATGATGCCGTCCGCGGCGCGATAGGCCAGCGTGTGGATGGTGCAGGTGGGTTGCTGCCGCGCCGAGGTGACGAAACTGCTGCCGTCCACCACGAACAGGTTCTTCAACTCGTGGGCGCGATGATTGCGGTCCACCACGGACTTATTTGGATCGTTGCCCATGCGGCAAGTCCCCATCAGATGGCCGGTGATCGTGAAGTCCTTCACCTCGTCCGACCAGATCTTCTTTGCGCCGCAGGCCTCGAGGATTTCCTTGCAGCGCGCCTGGAGAAAGCGCAGGGTGCTCAGATCGTCCGGATGGTTCCTGAACGTCATGCGGAGAGCGGGGAGTCCCCAGGCGTCTTTCAGCTTGGGGTCAAGGCTGATGCTGTTGGTTTCCACGGGCAGGCAGGTGGAATGCGCGAGCAGGCGCATGGTGTGCGGATAGTAGTGCGCGAGCGCCGCTTTGAACTCTTCCCCCCACCCGGGCACGTCGTGGGGAAGCCCGCCGAGCGCGAACTGGATGGGCAGCCAGTCGAAACGCGCATCGATGCCTCCGCCCCCGTAGAAGCCGCGGCGCGGGTCGGAATCGTAATAATCGTGGATCACGCGCGAAACGTTCACGCCGCGGTAGTCGCGCAACTCCCGCTCGAACAGACCTTGCGCGCTGACGCCCGTGTCCACCATGAAACACCGGCCCACCATGCCGCTCGAGTTCGCGAGACCGTGCGGGAAGCGATTCGACTTCGAAAGCAGCAACAGGCGCGGCGACTCGGCGCCATTGGCGCAGAGCACCACGGCGCGCGCCTTTTGCAGCACTTCCTTCCCGCGCGAATCGAAATAGACGGCGCCGGTGACGCGGCCGTCCTTGCCCAACTCGATCTTGCGGACGCGGCAGCCGGTGCGGATTTCGCAGCGTCCCGTCCGCTCCGCCATGGGAATGACCGTGGCGAGCGAACTCGATTTCGCGCGCACTTCGCAGCCGAATCCCTTGCAATAAGGACACTGCACGCACGCCGCGCGGCCGCGGTAGGGCTGGGACAGGATCGACATGGGCGCGGGGAACGGATGGAGCCCGAGCCTTTTCGCCGCCGCCTCGAAGATCTTGCCGGAGGCCTTTACCGGAAGCGGCGGCAGCGGGTAGGGCGCCGAGCGGCGCGCATCGAATGGATTCGATCCCGCAAGACCGGAGACGCCGAGTTCCTGTTCGGCCTTCGTGTAGTAAGGTTCGAGGTCGGCGTAGCGGATGGGCCAGTCCTCGAGCGCGGCGCCGGCGACGCTGCCCCAGCGGGTCCGCTCTTCGAAATCGACCTCGTGAAAGCGCCAGAAGTTGGCGGTGTAATGCACGGTGCCGCCGCCCACCTGCTGGCCGTAAAAGATCGCGGGCTGCCGCACGGCTTCCTCCGCCTCGCCAGCGCGGAATGTGTTGGGCTGGCGCTTCCAGTCATTCAGCAGAACACTTTGCCGGGTATACTTGATCTCGTCGTGTCCGAAGTCTTTCTCACGCAGGTAGGGGCCCTGTTCGAGCACCACCACGCGGAATCCGGCGGTGGAGAGTTCCTTCGCCATCACGCCGCCGGCCGCGCCGCTGCCGATAACGGCGAAATCCACCGTATCCGAGGGACGGTATTTCGTCATGCTAACCCTCGAAGCCGATCAGCGCCCACCCCGCGCGGTTGCGGTTTCCGCCGTATTCGGGAGGCGCGAGGAAGCCGATGATGACGTGCACGCGCAGCATCTCGAAGAATTCCGTGGTCTCGATGGCGCGAGCGAAGCGCAGTTGATCGGCGGGCGATAGGGCGGCAAGGCCCGTGGATTGCGGAAACATTTCCAGCCGCCGGTCCCGCGCCATTCGCAGGCCCTGCCTGTACGTCTCGCGCTTGTCCCGGTCGAAGGCGGCCAGCGCCTTGTCGATGAAGTACACCACGCCGGCTTCGCGCGCCCCAGGGGTGGCGCCGGATGGAATGATCAGCGAGGCGAGGGCTTCCACTTCGGAGGCGTCTTCGGTGGAGAGCGACACCAGTTTGGCTGTGCCGGCGCTCATGGTCTGATGCGCATGCTGCTGCGCGGCGGCGATGGCGGCGGAGTGGCTGGCCAGTGCCAGTTCCAGGATTTGCCGCCGGGTGTGCCCGCTTTGCATATAGGGTTGCATTGTAGCACCGGCATGGATCGTTATTGCATCTGATACCATTCATCGAATGAATCCTTCCCGGATTGCGTGCTTCGTGCTCACCGCCAGCCTGGCCGCTCAGACCGGCTATCCGAGCAAGTTCTCCGCCGGCTTGCCGGAGCGCGGCGAAGTCAAGAGTGCAATCGCCTATATCGATGCGCATTTCGACCGGCAGGTGAAGGAGTGGATTCGCATCACCGAAATTCCCGCGCCTTCCGGGCAGGAGTCCGAGCGCGCGGCCTACGTGAAAGCCGAGTTCGAGAAAGCAGGACTGCAACCCGCCATCGACCCCAGCGGCAATGTCGCCGCCCGCCGGAAAGGATCCGGAGGCGGCCCGACGCTCGTATTTGCGGCCCACATGGATACCGTCTTTCCGCGTTCCACCAGCGTCCGCGTGACGAAAAGAGAGAACGGCACGCTCCACGCGCCCGGCGTTGGCGACAACAGCGCGTCCGTGGCGAACCTGCTGCAGGCGTTGCGCGCCATCCAGGCCGCGAACCTCAGGACGCGCGGCGACATCGTCTTTCTGGCTACCGTTCAGGAGGAGGCCGGGCTGAAGGGAATGTACGCCTGGCTCGAACGTAACAAAGGCGCCACCGGTCTGCTGGTCGCCCTCGACGGCAGCCTCGGGCCCGTACGGTATGGCGCTCTGGGCATCTACTGGTCGCGAATGAAGTTCACCGCTCCAGGCGCCCACACCAACCGTTCCCGCGGCGCTCCCAACCCTGTTCGCGCGGCCGCTCAATGCATTACCGGCATCTACACGATTCCGCTCCCGGAGCCCGGCGCGCCGGTGCAGGCTATCTACAACGCCGGCGGCATGATGAGCGCCGGTGAAATCGTCAACGCCGTTCCCCGCGAAGTAACCTTCACCGTCGATCTACGGACGGTTGACAAGGAACTGCTCGGCTCCCTCGACGATGCCATCGTCTCCAAGTGCGAGCAGGCCGCCCAAGCACAGGGAGTGACCTTCACCAGAGAGTGGATCATGAAATCGGCCGCCGGCGGCCGCCCCGAAGATCTCGCGGGCCGCCGCGGACATCCAATCGTACAGACTGCCGTGGACGTTCTGCGCTACCTCAAATTCGATCTACCCAAGGGGCACGAAGCCGAGCCGGACGGCTCCACGGACGCCAATGCCGGCGTGGTGAATGGCATCCCCTCCATCTCCACCGGACGGTGCATTGGAGAGGGACAGCACACCCTCGGTGAGTGGGCCGACATCGAGTCCGCCCGCATCGGCGCCAAGCAGATCGTCCTTCTCGCCGCTGCCTTGACCGAGCCTGAATGAAGCGCCCAGGCGCGGAGAACGCGCCGGCGATCACGCGGGAAGAACGTGGGTCCTTGCCGGCATGGGATACAATTGCCCATCATGCGCCGTATCCCGAGCTTCCTCTTGATTATTCTGGCCGCCATCCAGGCGAGTGCGGAGAACGTGCCGTTGCCCGGCTTGCGGCAGCCTGTCGAGATCCTGCGCGACAAGTGGGGCGTTCTGCACATCTACGCGAAGACCACCGATGACCTCTTCTTCGCTCAAGGCTACATCGCGGCGCGCGACCGGCTTTTCCAACTCGACCTCTGGCGCCGGGTGAATACGGGGAAACTGGCGGAAATCGTGGGTCCCGCCGCCATCCCGCGCGACCGCATCGCGCGCCTTGTACGCTTCCGCGGCGATTGGAACAAAGAGTGGGCCACCTATTCGCCCGACGCCCGGCAGATTGTCGGGGCTTTCGTGCGCGGAGTGAATGCTTACATCGACAGCCTTCACGGCAGGTACCCGATCGAATTCCGGCTGGCCGGATATGCTCCGGGCAAGTGGGCGCCGGAGGACTGCGTGGCGCGCGTCGCGGGATTGCTGATGACCCGCAACCTGACGCGCGAGGTGGAGCGCGCCATGGACGTCCGCGACTATGGGGCGGCGCTTGTCGAGAAGGTAAGGCCGCCGGATCCGTTCATCCATCTTCAACCTCCCGCCGGGCTCGATCTTAAGGCCATCGAAGCGGGGATCGTCCGCGATTACAACGCGGCCATCGGCGGCACGCGCATCGATACCGATCAGGGGAGCAACAACTGGGTGGTGGATGGGACCCGCACCGTGACGGGCAAGCCGCTGCTGGCGAACGACCCGCACCGGCCCATCAACATTCCGTCACTGCGTAAAACGGTTCACCTGGTCGGTCCCGGATGGAATGCTTTCGGGGCGGGAGAGCCGGCGCTGCCGGGAATCGCGCTGGGACACAACGAGGACATCGCTTTCGGATTTACCATCGTCGGCATTGACCAGGCGGATCTGTACGTGGAGAAGCTGAACCCGGGAAACGCGGATGAATACTCGTACAAAGGCCAGTGGAAGAAGATGGAGATCGAGCGCGAGAAGGTGGCCGTCAAGGGGCGGCCGGACGAGACGGTGGAACTCCGCTACACCATGCACGGCCCGGTGATCTACGAGGATTGGGCCAACCAGAGGGCTTATGCGCTCAAGTGGGTAGGCTCCGAACCCGGGGCGGCGGGCTATCTGGGCGCGCTCTCGTTCGCGCGCGCCAGGAACTGGCGCGAGTTTCTTAAAGGCGTCGAAACCTACAAGGTTCCCTCGGAAAACATCGTCTATGCGGACCGCGAGGGCAATATCGGATGGATCGCCAGCGGCCTCGCCCCCATTCGCAAGAACTGGCACGGCCTGTTCCCGGCGCCCGGAGACAGCGGGCGCTATGAGTGGCAAGGGTTCCTTCCGCTTGCGGAACATCCTCGGGAATACAACCCGCCGCGCCACTGGATCGCGACGGCGAACCACAACATCCTGCCGAAGGGCTATCAACCGGAACTGGGCTATGAATGGGCGCAACCGTACCGCTACCGGCGCGTGGCGGAGATGCTGGCGGGGGATAAGAAACTCTCCATTACGGATTTCATCCGCATGCAACAGGACGTCACCAGCGCGGCGGCAAAGCAGTTCCAGCAGATCCTGCGCAAGCACGCCGCCGCGGCAAAGCCGCCGGTGAAAGAGGTGTATGACCGGATGCTCGCCTGGGATGCGCGGATTTCAGTGGATTCCGTGGAGGCGGCTATCTTCAACGTGTGGATGACGCGGCTGCCGGAATTCCTGGTCCATTCTCCGCTGGCGGCGCGCATGGAGATCGGAACAACGCTTGGGCTGCTCGAGAAGGAAACCACGGATCGCGCTTTGCGGCTTTCCTATGACCGCACCGTGGCCGAACTCGAAAAACGTCTCGGCAAGGACCCCTCACGGTGGCAATGGGGCAAACTCCACACCCTCCGCTTCCAACATCCCCTGCGCGTGCCGGAACAATACGCCTCGCAATTCAACATAGGTCCGCTCCCCCGGCCCGGCGACGGAAACACGGTCAACGCCGCCAGCGGACCTGATTTTCGCCAGGCCAACGGCCCTTCCTATCGTGAGATCATCGATGTCTCCGATTGGGACCGCTCGGTGATGACCAACGTGCCGGGCGAGTCCGGCAATCCGGACAGCAAGCACTACCGTGACCTGCTCGACGATTGGGCGGCCGGGCGCTACCATCCGATGCCGTTTTCCCGGAAAGCGGTGGAAGCAGCAACCGAGGAGCGCATCCTGCTCACGCCTGCTCGCTGAGAACAACCAGTTGAAACTTCAGCTTTCGGCCGCTTCTGATAAGCGCGGCCCGGGTCACATGCGCCTCCCTTTGACGGGGCGATGAGTCAACCGCGCATGTTGAAAGCTGAAGGCTGAACTGCTGTACGCTCTCCGCTTCCCCGGTGAAACTGCACCAACCCGTCCTGCATCCTGTTCTACGATAGTAACTGGAGCAGCAATGATCAACCGGAAATTCGCCTCACTCATTCTTCTTTCAACAAGCGCTCTTTTCGGGCAGTACAAAATGGAGCCGCTCAGCACGGCGCCTTCGGACGTGGCGCCCGCAATCGCCGGCGTGCTCGATAAGCAAGGCACGAAAATCATGGGCCCCGATGGCCAGATCTATTGCGAGATCTGGTTCCGCTCGACGCCCCCGCCCGCGGTGCAAAACAAGGAAATCTCCGTAACCTGGAACACTGTTGCACACGGCTCACTCATCGGCATCATCAATTTCCCGGCCAAGGCCGCCGATCGCCGCGGGCAGATTATCAATCCCGGCGTGTACACCCTGCGCTTCAGCTATTACCCCGCGAATGGAGATCACCAGGGCGTCGCCCCCCAGCGCGACTTCCTCATTCTCTCCAAGGCGGCGGATGACGCCGATCCCAACTCTACGCCCAAGTTCGACGATCTCATGGCGGTGAGCCGTAAGGCCAGCGGCACCCCGCATCCACTCGTGCTCAGCATGTGGAAAGGCGACAGCGACTGGCAGGCCGGCTTTGACAAGATGGGCGAAACGGACTGGGTGCTCCAGACCACGGTCGCGGGAACGAAGATCGCCGTGATCCTGGTGGGAAAAGCCGAGGGATAACTTCGTCAGCTCTCCGGCGACTGGCTTCCGTTCAAGCCGCTCAGGTGCTCCAGGGCAATCTGGGCGGCCTTCTGGCCGGCGCTTTTCTTCGAAAGACCCTCGGCGCGGCTCGATAGTTCTTTTCCGATTCGCACTTCCACGGTGAACACCTTGGAGTGCTCGGGACCCTGTTCCCTTACGATGGAATAGCGCGGCGTGGGTAGTTTCATTCGTTGCGTCGTTTCCTGAAGAGCGCTCTTGAAGTCGTTCACCCGGTCCTCGCCGTCCCCGCTTCCAGCCAGGAAATCGTTCAGGATGCGCTCCAATATGAAATTCCGCGCTACCTCTGTCCCGCCATCCAGGTATAGGGCCGCGATGAGAGCCTCGAGCGCATTGGCAAGCAGGGCGCGCTTCGAACGGCCCCCGCTCATCTCCTCGCCGCGCCCCAACCTCAGGAACCGGCCCAATTCGAGACCTTCGGCCGCTTCGCACAGCTTCACGGCGCTCACCAGGTGGGCCTTGCGCTTTGATAGGCCGCCCTCCGGCATATCCGGGAAGGACTTCACCAGTTGCTCGGACACAAGAAAGCCGAGCACGGAATCGCCGAGAAACTCCAACTGCTCGTTGTCCCCCAGCACACCGGGCCCCGCGGCCGGCTTCTCGAACCGGAAACTCTTGTGGGTGAGCGCGCGTTCCAGCAAGGTTCCGTCCCGGAACCGGTAACCGAGTACACCTTCGAGAATGCCGGGATCTTCGCTCATCGCCTCGTGAATAGCGGAGCAGCGGCGCCGATTGCGGTCCGGGCCGCCGCGAAACCTACTTCTTGGTGTTCTTGATCTGCACGGCGCGGGCACGCTCGGCTTGCGCGATTTGCTTGATCTGCTGCGGGGCATCGGCCATGGCCATCACCTTCTCGAGAGTCGCGATCGCCTCATCCGGCTTGCCGGCTATGTTGTACACCTGCCCCAGTCGCACCATGTTCGCCGCATCCCCGCTGGCGTCCACGGCCGCCTTCATCTCGGTAATCGCCACGTCGTACTTCTTGCGGCCCAGCGCCACCATGCCGAGCGCTTCGTGCTGCTGTCCCTCGAAATCTTTTTTCGCGGCCGCCCATTGTTCGTCCGTCATGGCCGGATTCGGTTTCTGCGCTGTCTTCAGCAGTTCGCCGGCCTGGTTGGCAAGTTTTTCCGCCTTCGCCAGTTTTTCTTCCTTGTCCAGGTCGAACTCCCGCGTTTTCTGGGCAAGTCCCGTGGCCATGATGAGCATCGTCGGGTAGTTCTTGGGGTCCGCTTCGAGCGTCCGTTCGGCGTATACCATCATCTTCTCGTAGTCGTTCTTCTGCTGCGCCGATACGGTCGCAATGTACAGGGCAAAGCTCTTGAACTCCGTGTCGGCGAACTTCGTCAGCAGATTTTCCACCGCCGCGATCCGCGAATCCGGATCGGGCGCGTTCTGAATCGCCATGATGGCGTCCACTTCTTTTTGAGACTTCGGCTGCGGCGCCTTTTGTCCCCACATCACCGGCGCCGCTACCGCTAGCAGGCCGAACATTCCGAGAAGAACTCTCTTCATCTTGCACTCCTTACTTATTCCCGGCTCTGCCAGGACGAAACTCTCCCTTGAGACCTCTCTCCGCCGTCTCGCGGCCCTTTTCCGAGCCGCCTTCCACGGCGAGCGCCGCCTGATAATATTTCGCGGCCTGCCCGGCTTCCCCACCAATGTCCGCCAGCCGGCCCAGGTAGACCAGCGACCAACACTTGTCCGCGGACTCCGGTCCCAATTCCAATGTCTTCTTTAACAGACGCTCGCCCAACTCCGGGTCGTTTCCCCGGATGGCGATCCGCGCCAATCCATAATATGCCTTGGCGTGCACCGCCTTGTCATCGCTTGCCTGCAAAACCGCAAGAAATTTCACGCGCGACTCGGCCAGTTGCTTGCTTGCGAGCAGGTCTTCGGCTTCCCGCAACGTCCTTTCGGCCTTCGACACCTCCTTCGGAGGCGCGGGCGGCGGCAGCTTGACCTTTCGCGCAACCGGAGCCGTCGCGAACTGGACCCCTTCCAGCCTCTTATCTTCCTTCTTCAGGTCAATGCCTTCAATGAGGTCCGGGAAGTAAAAGCGCATCGACTGGTCCTGCTTCTCATACTTCAACAGAGCTTCGGAGAAGTACGGCGTCAGGATGTATCCTTCCGCCATGGCCCGGTCCACCATCTCCTTGCGCTTCACTCCCGATCCCGGACCGGTGGCCAGCCGTGCTTCGATCGCCTTCACCAGACTCGCTTCGGTCAAAAGCAGAAAATCCTTCTTGTACATATCGGGCAGCAGCGGCGCCGGCCCGGCAAAGTCTCCCAGACCTTTTTTCTTCTCGATCAGTTCATGGCGCCGCAGCACCAGCGGGCCTACGAGATACTGCAGGTAGGCGTGGCGGATATCGTCAATCTGCGGCTCGTGGGAGTTGGTCGCCACCACGAAGAAGTCAACGCCATAACTGCGCACATGCACCTGGTTCGGGGGCGCCAGCAGATCGAGGTAAATCTGAAAATGTTGTCCGAGAGAGCCGCTGGTAGGGTTGCGCAGGTAACCGTTGGCTTCCAAAACGGCGCGGGAGACTCCCGCGTGATAGACCTCGAGGGCCTGGTTGAGGGCGGGTTGGGCCAGCTTCCACAGGGTATCGATGCCGGCTTCCTGGTGGAATTTTTTGAGAAGATCCGGAAGTCCCGAGAGGGCGGCGACTTCTGGAGGCAGATCGTTTAATCGGTATCGATATTTGAAGGACGGCGCCTCCACGCACAGACTAAACGAAATATACAAACTCAACGTTGCCGTGTCCGTCTCCTGGCGGTGCTCCCGCACATACCGGCGGAGTTCGGGGAGGATCGGAATGTCCTTAGCTGCCAATGCGTTACGCACTACGGTACGCAGCGGATGATTCGACGGTGAACCTGCTTCCGCGTCAAACCCCGCCGCGTTCAGAGCCGCCATGACGCTGAACAAGGTGAGGCTACCGTCCAACTGGTCCGGCTCGGCCGCCCTCAGGCCGCTCCCCAACACCAGAAACGCTACCAGGATTGTCCGAAATCTCACCAAATCGGCCTCAGGCTCTTCCAGTTTACCCAGTTTCGGAAACAACCGTCCTCTTCGCTCGTCAATTTTTTGCGTACCCCCATGGACAGGAATGGCCATTCCGATTACACTAGGGGCTGGAATTGTTTAACTGGATCTTTCCATGGGGATGGATGCCTTTCTGGTTTCATCCCCTTTTCTTATAGAAAGGAGCAGAAGAAGCACCGCAAGCGTCTGGTTTCGAATGTACCCACCGAGAAACTTCCCCCCGCGGCGTCCCCGCATTCGTGAGAACGTCAACGAAGCGATCCGTGTCCGAGAGGTTCGGGCCGTCTTCCCCGATGGAGTCGTGGAGATTCTTCCCACGCAAACCGCCATCCGCCGGGCCCAGGAATTGGGCCTTGACCTGATTCTCGTTTCCCCCACCGCCGAACCGCCCGTGGCCAAAGCCATGGATTACGGCCAATGGCAGTACGAGCAGAAAAAGAAACAGCACGAAGCGAAAAAGAAACAACACGTCATCCAGGTGAAGGAACTGAAGTTCCGGCCCAACACCGATGATCACGACTACGATTTTAAGATGAACCACGCCATCCGGTTCCTCAAGGAAGGCAACCGCGTGAAAGCCGTAGTCCAGTTTCGCGGACGGGAGATCGCTCACGTCGATCTCGGCCAGAAACTCCTGCAGCGCTTTTCGGGAGATTTGGCCGCCTACGGACAGGTGGAAGGCCAGCCCCGGCTCGAAGGCCGGAACTTCCACGTCATTATCAGCCCCTTGAAGGCCAAGGAACCCGTGCCGAAGAAAGCCGAAAAAGCGCCGTCGCCTCCGCCACCCGCGCCTCCCCGTTAACCCGAAGCGGCTACCGCGCCAATTGCGGCGCAACGTAGGAGTAGAACACCGAGATCAGCCCGATCACCGAGGCGAGGAAGATGCTGTGCCGCAGCGTGAAGCGGAATAGCTTCGCCTCGTCGGTGGAGGGCATTCCGGTTGCCGCCGCCGCCACCGCGATGCTCTGGAGGCTGATCATCTTCCCCATCACGCCGCCGCTCGAGTTAGCCGCCGCCATCAGCGCCGGGTTCAGATTCAGCTTCGTCGCCGTCACCACTTGCAGGTTGCCGAACAGCGCGTTGGCCGACGTGTCGCTTCCGGTCAGGAACACGCCCAGCCATCCGAGCAGCGAACTGAAGAACGGGAACAAACCGGCAGTGGCGGCGAAGGCCAGGCCCAAGGTCACGGTCGCTCCCGAGTAGTTCATCAGAAACGCCAGCCCCAGCACGGCGGCGATGGTGATCAACGACAGGAAAAGCTGCCTTGCGGAATGGACCAGAACCCCCACGTACTTGCCGGGCGCCATCCGAAGCACGAGCGCCGCGAAGAGGCTCGATACCAGGCACGCCGTTCCCGCCGCGGAGAGCCAGTTGAAGGTATATACGGCGGGATACGCGGATGGTTTCGCCACCAGCGGCTGCACGCGCTCCACCATGTTGTGCAGCATCGGCCATTGGAGATTGATGGTCACTTTGTTCAGAATTGCCTTAAAGGAATCCTGCCCCCACAGCAGCACCATCACCACCAGCAGAAGATAGGGCGACCACGCCAGAATCACGTCGCCGGTCGAGTGCTTCGCGGGCGCGTGCCCTTTCGCCGCCCCCTCGAGTTCGAACGTATCTTTCGGTTTCCAGACGTTGAACAGCAGCACCAGGCCGGCGATGGCCACCAGCGACGCCGCGATGTCGGTGAGCTGCGGTCCCAGATAATTCGAGACGCAGAACTGCGTCAGTGCAAATCCTCCTCCGCACACCATCGCCGCCGGCAGCACTCCTTTGAGCGCCCGGAACCCGCCCATCACGTACACGAGATACGCCGGCACGAACAACGAGACCGGCGCGCAGATGCGCCCGACGTTCGCGCTCAAATCAAGCAGCGGCAGCCCGGTGATTCCCGCCAGGGTGAAGATGGGGATGCCGATCGAGCCGAACGCCACCGGAGCCGTGTTCGCCAGCAGGCAGATGCCCGCCGCGTAGAAGGGCGAAAATCCGAGCCCCGCCAGCATTGCCGCCGCCACCGCCACCGGCGTTCCAAATCCAGCCGCGCCCTCAATGAACGCCCCAAAGGAAAAAGCAATCAGGAGAGCCTGCAGACGCCGGTCACCCGATAGCCCGCCCACGGAGTCCTTGATGATCTCGAACTTCCCCGTTTCATAGGCCACCCGGTAGAGAACAATTGCCCAATAGACGATCCACCCGATGGGCAACAGGCCGAACGCCGCCCCATACGTCACCGACCCGAGCACCAGCCCCACGGGCATCCCGTAGGCCAATATGGAAACCAGAACCGCCGCGGCCAGGCCGGACAATCCCGCTATCCAGGCAGGCTTGCGCACCACCCCCAAAAGGAAGAGGAGGACGAAGATGGGAAGTGCGGCCACGAGCGCCGAAACCGGCAGGCTGTCCGCGAGTGGTGTGTAGTTCTGTTGCCACATGGTGGAATGGACATTGATATGCAACCGGAGGGGTCGATGTCAAGTTCCCGCTTGCCCGCCACGAGCCGCCGCTGATCGCGCTCGCGGTGCCGCTCACCTCTCATTTGCGCCGGAACTACTTCTTTGCCGCGGGAGCGGCGGGAACAGGGATATCGGAGTTTATCGAACCTGCCCCCTGAAGACATTCCAGCGCGTCAGCGCGAAATTACAAATTAATTACACACAGGCCGGCGTTCCGGCGGCGTTTCGCCCGCCCGCCGCCCTCGCCCCGGCGCTACCCTAAGAACATGCATGGATCACCGCGTCACGCACCGCGTGATTATTCGAAAACTCCCATGAATATCTACTGGGAGATGACCCAGGCCTGCGCCCTTGCCTGCCGTCATTGCCGCGCAGAGGCGGTGCCCATGGCTCACCCCCTCGAACTGACCTTCGACGAGGGTGTCTCTCTTCTGCGGCAGATCACGGAATTCGGCCCGCCCCTGCCCCAATTGATCCTCACCGGCGGTGACCCTCTCGCGCGCGCGGATCTCTACCCGCTCATCGATGAGGCCGTCAAACTCGGGATCGGCGTATCCATCACCCCCGCCGCCACTTCCGCCCTCACACGTGACGTTCTCGTCCGCCTCAAGGAGCATAAGGTGGAAGGGCTGGGCCTCAGCCTGGACGCACCCACGGCCGAACTGCACGACTCCATCCGCGGCATCCCCGGCACCTTCCAGCGCACCATGCAGGCCATTGCATGGGCTCGGGAACTCGAGATGACCCTCCAGGTGAACACGTTGGTTGCCGCCGAAACCGCTCCCTCCATCCCACAGGTATACGAGTTGTTGAAACCTCATGCCGTCTCCCGCTGGAGTCTGTTCTTCCTCATCTCCGTGGGTCGCGGCAAGGTCCTGCAACCGCTTGCGCCCGAAGACGCCGAGCGGCTCATGGGCTGGATCTACGACACCTCCCGGATCGCCCCGTTCATCGTCGCCACCACCGAAGCCCCTTCGTTCCGCCGCGTGGCCCTCGAGCGGTTGCGCGCCGAAGGAATGACCGGAGAGCAGATCAAACGCAGCGGCGTCGCCCGCGGCTTCGGCATCCGCGACGGCCACGGCATCATGTTCGTCTCCAACACGGGTGATATCTGCCCCGCCGGATTCCTGCCGCTCGCCGTGGGCAATGTGCGCAAGGACCGCGTGGCCGATACCTACCGCAACCATCCGGTGTTCCAATCCCTGCATGACCCCACGACGTTCGAAGGCCGCTGCGGCGTCTGCGAATACCACGCCCTGTGTGGAGGTTCCCGCGCGCGCGCCTTCTCCGCCACTGGAAATTACCTCGCCTCCGATCCCCTCTGCGCCTATGAACCCGGCCGCCACCACGGATAACTACCGATGACCGAACGGCTCTACTACAACGACCCTTACCTCGCTACCTTTTCCGCCGAGGTCGTTGACACTTCGGGGGACGGCCGCACCGTCTTCCTGAATCGCACCGCGTTCTATCCCTCCTCCGGCGGCCAGCCCTTCGATTTGGGGACTCTCGGCGGTAAGGCCATTGCGGCCGTGGAGGAGCACGAGGACGGACGCATCGCCCATCTTCTCGACTCCCCGCTCGAAGGCCGCTTCGTGCAGGGCGTCATCGACTGGGACCGCCGCCACGACCACATGCAGCAGCACACGGGACAGCACCTGCTCTCGGCGGTGCTGGAAGAGTTGTACTCCATCCCCACGCTCAGCTTCCACATGGGCACTGAAGCCTCCACCATCGAAATCGGAGCCGCTTCTCTCACCCCCGAACAAGTCGCCTCCGTCGAACGCCGCGTCCACGCCGTGATCTGGGAAGGACGGCCTGTCCAGGTCACCTACGAGAAGGCCGCCGATGCCGCCGGGTTGCGCAAAGCCTCCGAACGCGGGGGCATCCTCCGCATCGTCTCCATCGAGGGGTTCGACCGCAGCGCCTGTGGGGGCACGCACGTGCGCTCCACTTCCGCTATCGGCGCCTTACAGATTCGCAAGCTTGATCGCATTCGCGGCAACCTCCGTCTGGAATTCCTTTGCGGAGCCCGCGCCCTCAACCGCGCCCGCGCTGATTTCGAAGCGCTCTCCACCATCGCCCGCACCTTCTCTTCCCCCATCGACCAGACCCCCGAACTGGTCGCCGCCCTTCAGGCGCGCGCCGCCGATCTCGATCGATCGCGCCGCAAGCTGGCGCTCGAGTTAGCCGCCTTTCAGGGCCGCCAGTTGTATGGAAACACAGCGCCCTCCCCGGATGGCGTCCGCCGCGCCATGAGCCGCTTCCCCTCCGGCGCAATCAGCGACGAGACCCGCGCCCTCGCCCAGAGCTTCGTGAGTGGGGGAAAAGCCCTCTTCGTCGCGGCTTCCGAGGATCCTCCATCGGTTCTCCTGGCCGCCTCCAAGGACAGCGGAGTCCATGCGGGCGAAGTTCTCAAACGCGCGCTGGCTGCCGCGGGAGGCCGCGGCGGCGGCAACGCACAACTCGCCCAAGGCAGCCTCCCCAGCCCCGAAACCCTCGTATCCTTGCTTCCACAACTGCTGGGCTGAGAAACTAATAGAAGATGGTTTCTTCCGGGTTTCACATTGGAGGGGTGAACATTGCCCCTTCGACCGTGCTCGCTCCCATGGCGGGAGTGACCGATACCGTATTCCGCCGCCTCATCCGCAATCAGGGCGGCTGCGGGCTCATCATGACCGAGTTCACCAGTTCCCACGGCGTGGTCTCCACCCGGCGCGCCCGTAAACCCACCCGCGCCTTCCGCTATCTCTACTTCGAACCCGAGGAACACCCCATCTCCGCCCAGTTGTTCGGCTCCGATCCCGCCGTCATGGCCGATGCCGCGCGCTATTGCGAAGACCAGGGCTTTGACGCCGTCGATATCAACTTCGGCTGCCCCGTTAACAAAGTGGTGAAGTGCAATGGCGGCTCCGGCCTGCTCCGCGACCTGCCCCTCGTCGAGCGCCTGCTGCGCGAGGTCCGCGCCGCCATCCGCATCCCCCTCACCATGAAATTCCGCTCCGGCTGGAATGACCGGGAATTCGTCTACCTCCAAATGGGCAAGCTCGCCGAGGATTGCGGTCTTCAGGCGGTGGCCCTTCACGCCCGCACCCGCGAGCAAGGCTATTCCGGCAAAGCCGATTGGGCCCAGATTGCCGAACTCAAGGCCGCCGTCAAACTGCCTGTCATCGGCAACGGGGACATCGTCACCCCCGAAGACGCCTGCCGCATGGCGCGTGAAACCGGCTGCGACGGCGTCATGGTGGGCCGCACCGCCTCCGCCAATCCCTGGATCTTCCGCCAGATTGCCGAATACATGGCCACGGGCGGCTATTGGCGCCCCGCCGATCGCGACCGCTACGAGATCATGCGCACCTACTACATGATGCTGCGCGAAATGGATTTCCCCGACGCCATTGGAAAGATGAAGCAGTTCGCCACTTACTTCACCCACGGCGTCCGCAACGGCTCCAAACTTCGGGCCGCCATTTATCACGTCCACGACGCCGCCTCCGTCCTCGATCAGGTGGACCGGTTCTTCGAAGACGAACTGAGCACCGCCGCTGCCTGACGTTTCGCGCATGAAGCAAGTCCGGATCATCACTGACGGCTCCTGCCTCGGCAACCCCGGTCCCGGAGGCTGGGCCTCCATTCTCCGCTACAACGAGCACGTCAAGGAGCTTTCGGGCGGAGAAAAGCATACTACGAACAACCGCATGGAGATCACCGCCGCCATCAAGGCTCTCGCGGCGCTGAAGCAGCGCTGCGAGGTGGAGATCACCACCGACTCCGAGTACCTCAAGAACGGCGTCACCAAATGGATGAAGAACTGGAAACGCAACGGTTGGATGACATCCGAAAAGAAGCCGGTTCTGAACCGCGACCTGTGGGAGGAGTTGGACACCCTGGTTGCGCGCCATGATGTCTCCTGGAAGTGGACCAAGGGTCACGCATCGCACGACGATAACAATCGTTGTGACGAACTGGCGCAGGCTGCCGCGCGCAGGATCCGTGGCGCCTGAACGAGTTCTATTCCGTGGCCATGCGCCGGGTGACCGCCGGCCGAGCCCCAACCGGATCTTTGGTTTCCAACTTTGCTGGAGCGGAAGCGCGCCAGGCCTGGATCATCCCGGCGGCAAGAAACAAGAGGCCCGTGTAGCCGCCCGAAAACGGGTAAACCAGCGCCGCGAGAAACGGTTGCCTGCCGGCCTGCAATTGCCCGTCTGGGGAAGCGGCCAGCCCGATGGCCATGTGTGCTGCAACGAGGCTCAGGTAAACCAGCACCGCGGCCGTGAATCGCATACTCCCCGTGGTTCTGCCTTGTGCTCCGCTTTTCACCGCGTACCCCACCAGCCAGCCTACGCCGAAAGCCATGAAGCCGATCTCGAAGCGGGCCGCCGCGGCAAGAATGGCGTACGCCACCGCCGCCACAACCGCCGCCGCGATTCCATTCACCAGAGGCGCCGAACTGCCCCCTCCGGCCGGGCCGGCAACAGGCGCCGCCGCGGCGCTTCCCTTGCTCACCCTCCCCTTGACCTTCTGCGAGCAATACTCGCAGGTCAGCCGCCCGCCAATGGTGTAGAACTTCTCATCGTCGTAGAGAGCGATGCCACAGTTGTGGCACGCCTTCATCGCGCTCGCGGGCTTGCTTTCCAGGAACGTGGTCGCCTTAAACCCCGGGCTTGGGGAGTCTCCGGCATTGCCGGAAAGTTCGGGTTCAAGCTGCATATCCCTACAATCGCCCAAATGCGGAAAGCAAGGGAGTCTGCAATCTACCATGCCTTTGGATTCGTTTACCTTAGCCTTTGCTATCAGATAGTACCTGGGAAAAAAGTCCTGGACCCGCGACGGGATATGATATTCACCAGATGCAATTCCCTGGACAAGCCAAGCCACCTCTCGGCGTCATCTTTGATTCCGCCATGGGCTTCCGGATCGACGATGCTCTCGCGCTGGCGCTGCTCTTTGGTCTGGGAGGAAAGACCGAGGCCCGCGTGGCGTCTGTCAGCGTCAGCATCCCGTCCCTGAAATCGGCCGCTTTCTGCGAAACCATCGCCCGTTTCTATGCGGCCGGAAACCTGCCCATCGGCATGGCCGCGGGAGGGAAACCGTTTCCGGACACACCGATGTTGACCGTCCCCCTCGAAAAAAAGAACTCCGAGGGCGCCTTGGTCTATACTCCCGGCATCCGGAAATTGAATGACACGGCCGAAGTGCGCGCCCTCATCCGCAATGCCTTCACCGCCCAACAGGACCAGGACTCCGTCGTCGTGCTCACCGGCCCGGCTACCAACCTCGCCGCTGTCCTCGATCTCTACGGAGCAAAGGATCTCATTGCCCGGAAAGTACGGCTCCTTTCAGTTGCCGCCGGCTCCTTTGCCGGCCCGGCCCCGGAACGCGGGATCAAGGCGAATATCCCCGCGGCGAAGAAGTTATTTGCGGAATGGCCCACTGCGATTGTGGCTGCTGGCTCGGAAATCGGCGAAGCCATCCGCTATCCCGCCTCCAGCATTGAGAAGGATTTCGCCTGGGCCACGGACCATCCGGTGGTGGATGCCTACCGCGCCTTCCACGCCATGCCTTACGACGCGCCAACCACCGCCATGGCCGCGGTCCTCTATGCCGTTCGGCCTAAGGAGGGCTATTTCCGACTATCTGAACCGGGAGAGATTCAGGTCACCGATGAGCGGCACACCCGCTTTGTCCCGTCGTCCCATGGCAAACACCGCTACCTCATTTTCGACCCGGCTCAGAAGGAGAGGATCCTTCAAGCGTACACGGAAATCGCCAGCGCGAAGCCCGCACCTCGCCGGCTCCCTTTCCAGAAGAAGCAGGACGACGCTGCGAAGAAAAAAGAAGAACCCAGGAGAGACGAACAGAAGAAGCCGTTCTAACTGCGCCCGCCCGAAGTTGCCGACCGCGCCCCGGCAACCCCTTCCGCCAGATAGGTGACAATCCGCGGCGCCGCTTCCCGCGCCGCCTTCTCGGCAGTCGAGTCTTCCAAGTGGTCCAGAAAGACCTGCTTGTCAAGGTCGAGCCGCAAACCCAATTTCTCTTCCCTGCCCGCAACCGTGTACTTCACGATGGCGAATGGGAGGCGTGGCTCATCGAAGACGATCGCATGGACGAACAGGAACCCGCCGCTCCCCGAGAGAATCGAGGGCAGTTTCACAGTCCTTGTCAAAACGTCCATACCGCTATCTCCTTCCGCTCCCTACCACAGCCTTCCGCTTCCCACCACAGCCTTCCGCGCCCCACCACAGCCTTCCGCGCCCACCACAGCCTTCCGCGCCCTACCACAGCCTTCCGCGACTACCACAGCCTTCCGCGACTACCACGGCCTCCCTCCACCATACCCATCTTCCACCCACACCTCTACTCTTCGACGGACCTGTGCCGCCGCAATAGCCCCAAACGCCAGCACTTCCGCATCCCGCAACGCCCTCACCAGAGTCTCCAGTTCAATGTGCAGCAAGGGCGGCCGCCCGGTGCCCCCTCCAGGGGGCGCGAATCGCACCGCTTGGCACAACTCCTTCCGATGCCCCACCGGGTCCGTAATTCCAAGCAGGAATGACGCATCTCCATCATGCTGATACGACCGAGGATCATAAGGGGACCCGAGCGCCGCTGCTACCTCCACTACAGGATCGAGCAGCTTACTCCCATAGCGATCCGCTTCCTCAATCTCGATCTCGTAGACGTATGCTGGACTCTCCTTGCTCGGCAACTCCTTTCCCGCCACCGCGTATCCCCATGCAACCCCATAGGACCGGCTTAACGATATGTACGGGCTCACCGTCGTACCCCGCGCCACATGATGCAGAATGCGGTTAACCCCTTGGCCCGCGCCGCCATGATGCGGCACAAATCCCGAGATACGCGCATCGCGCGCATGCCAGTATGTCCCGATACCGGCTCCACGATAATAGATCGGCATTTCTTCAGTTTTCTTTAACAGAATACACCCATCCCTCACTCCACTCCCTTCCGCTTCCCCTCGTAATGCGCCACCGCCTGTGCGAACATCCGCCTGGCGTTCTCCTTGTTCGGCGCCGGACCAAAGTTGTTCCGCTCCTCGAGGTACCCCCACAACCGCCCCAGCCAGCGGATCATCAATTCCACATCCTCCTTCACCACCACCGGCCTGCCGTTCAACTCCACATACACCGGGGCCGAATGCGCCCGCGGCAATTCGTTTCCATAGCCGCGAACCGCCCGGCCGGCTACGCGCATGGCAAACCACGCGCTCTTGTGCAGCGTCACCTCCTTCTCCACACGGACGCCCGCCGTCGCCGCAATCACTTCCCCGTTCTCCACCAACTCCACCCGGTCCACCGGCACGCGGCTCATCACCTCTCCCACCACGCGCACCTTGTTCTCCCGCAACACAGCCCCCGGCCCCTGGCCGTTCACCGTGAACCGCAGCAACGGCCCGTTCGTCACGAACGCCCGCCCTTCCCGGTACCGGTCGATCCATTTCTGCCATGTAAACTGCGTGCCCACATCCACATACTGACGCGCCCCGCCTGGAATCCGGTTGATCCCCCGCCAGTTGGTAAACACATCCGTCCCCGCCCCCGGAGCAATGTGGAACCCCGCGTTCAACAGCCGGTACCACAGTTCATACGCCGCCGGCCCGAACGGCAGAATGTCCATCGCATCCATCGCTCCCAGCGCCGCGGTCAACGGCGCTTCCTTCGCCCCCAGGCTCGTATCCATCACGTCGTTGATGTTCCCGCTGATCGGATGGACATACACCACCAACCCTCCCTGCTTCCTTGCCTCCATCGCCGCCATCGTGTTCAGCGGATAGTCGTACGGCGAATTGCTGCCTACCACGCTGGTGAACGACGGCGGCGCCTGCTTCTTGATATTCAGGAAAGCCATGTGCCCCAGCGGATCCGAATTGCGGTATTCCTGCCCCCAATACAGCAAAAACCGCGGCTTCGATTCCGGATCTACCCTCCCTTTGAAGAATTCCTTATCATGCACGAACGCGCCTTCCGAATTCGCCACTATCATGTTCGCCGCATTCAGATCCTCGGCTTGCAGCCAATCGAGTGAATCCGGAGGCCGCTGGTAGTAACTCCCGTTGTAATTCGCGTGAAAATGATTCTCCCCCGTGTACCAGCCCTGCTGATTCCAATTCGTCCAGCGCTTCATGTGGATGGAAGCCTCCGCCGTTTCATTCGCCGCCACGTCCAGCGTCACTTCTTCGAGGTTGTATTCGATCCCCTTCATCGCCACCAGCCGCACGCGTCCGGCGGGCAGCGCAATCTCCTCGTCCCCCGGCGCCACGAAAAACCCTTCGCGACCGGCGCCCGGGTCGAGCGAATAGTAGAAAACCTGATTCCCTTTCGGCGTGTAGCACTTCCCGTCCGCCGCCGTCAGGTACAGCCGCACCGGCGTCGGCCGCCCCATCTCATCGAACGTTTTCACGCGCAACCGTGCTCCCGCGCCGCGAAACTTCAAGCCGGAGATTCGCAGGTGCTTCTTCTCTCCGCCTCCCGCCGGCATGAGGAAGATATCCAGGTTCCCCAGATGATTTGACACGTGCGCGATCGTCTTCCCGTCCGGCGAGACGGCCGGTGAAAATTCATCCCGGTCCGTGTTCGTCAAGGCTACCGGCGTCCCCCCCGCGCGCGGCACGCGGTACAACTCGCGGTTCCCCGCGCCATTCACAATCACCGCCGAATACACCACGCCTGATCCATCCGGCAGCGCCGATACCGATTGCAGCTCAGCGATATCCGTCAGCCGGTAGGTGGTCAGCGGCAACTGCACCACAATGGGCTTCTCCGCGACGGGCATCGACCAGACCTGCGGCGCCCCCAGTTTCTGCGATCCGTTCTGCACCGCGGCGAATCGCTGCCCGGCGAAGAAGATCTCCCCGTTGCGCGGCGGCCACGCGGCGGCCACCCAGTTCCCCGAGATGCCCCGCTGCGTCCGCGTCTGCAGCGCCCGCACGGAGCCGCTTCCCAAATCCATCACGTGCAGCAGCGCACCCGAGTTCGGCACTTGCAGCGCCACCGCAATCCGTCCGCCGTCCGGTGACCACGCCGGCGTACCCGCGGTCGCATATGGCGTGCGCACCTCCCGCTCCTCGCCGCTCCGTGCATTCACCACATGCAGCCGCCCGCTGATGTTCGGCAGCATTCCCGCAGGAGGATTGCCGTTAATGAATGCGATCCAATCTCCCTTCGGCGACCACGCCGGATGCGCGTGATAGCCGCGCGAAACCGTCAACTGCTCCGCCTCGCCGCCCGCCGCATCCACCACCCAGATCGAGCCGAACAACGTGAACGCAATGCGCTTCCCGTCCGGCGACCACGCCGGATCATTCGCTCCCCAGGTGGTCGTGTCCCGCACCGAGGCCGAGATCGCGCCCCGGTCCCGCGCCGCCACAAAGGCAATCAATGCCAGTGCAAACAAAGCCGCCGCAATTCTGGATCGCATGGCGGCAGTATACACCCGGCCGGACAGCGGGGCTCTGTCCGCCAAAATGCACCTTCAAAACTATGGGCGCTCGCAACTCGGGAACTCGGCCAGCACGGTATTCCCCTTGTAGCCGAGCGTATCCACCAGCCCCGCCTTCGAGGTGAAGTACCCGTCCGCGGTCATGCTCTTGAAAGCCTTGAAAAACTGCGCTTCGAGCGGCAACTCCTTCCGTCGCCTGGCGGCCCGGGCTTTCTGCGAGCGCGGCACATCGAGCGGCGGCTTTATTTTATCCGCAGCCGCGGCAAGCGGCGTCACCAGCGCTGTTTGTTGTGCTTCCTCCAAGCCGTGGAATCGCTTCCCGTACTTTGAGGACGACTGACGGTCGAGCCAGGCGAGGCCGTCGCGGAACTGCCGTTTCCACTCTTCGTTGCTGTTCACGACGTAGTCGATGTAGAACGGAGCCCCCGCATCCACGGCGCCCGGCGTATCGGTACGCGGGATGATGAGATCCGCGAGGCTCTTCACCGTCTCGAACTCCGATTCGGTGAAGAACGAAGGCTTGGACGGGAGCGCAGCCGCGGGATGATTCGTGTCGTGCACGTGCTGTCCGTATAATTCATCGGCGGAGAAGGGGAACGCGCACGTCGTCCCGATTGCTCCGATAATCTTCAACGCATCTCGCCGGTCCGCCATTAGAGCGCTCCTTTCTTCAGGTTGTCTCCGATGTAGTCCGCCGTGCGCGCGGCCAGCGCCATCATCGTGTGTGTCGGGTTCTTTTCCGACGCGGAGGGGAACACACTGCCATCGACGACAAACAGGTTCTTTACGTCATGCGACTGGCACCAGCCGTTCAACACGCTGCTCTTCGGGTCCGTGCCCATGCGGCAGCCGCCCAGTTCGTGGTTCGTGCGCGGCTCATCGCTCACCACCAGAATCTCCGCGCCCGCCGATTCGAGAATCCGTTTCGACCACGCCGTCATGTCGCGGAAGATCTTCCAGTCGTTGTCGCTCCAACTCACGTGCCGCCGCGCCGGCGGCAGCCCGTAGGCGTCCTTCTTCTCCGGATCGAGATCGATGTAGCTCTTCGGATTGGGCAGCATTTCGCCGTAGGGCGAAAACGTCAGGAACGCCGGATAGCGATCCTTCACCGCTTCCTTATATGACTTCCCGAAGCCGCCTATGTCACGCGCCCAGCCCACCGAGCGGCGGTTCTGATAGTTGAACTGCACTCCGAAACTGCGCGCGTAGCCGCGCTTCCGGTTGTGCATGAACGAGGGGATATAGGCATGATCGAGGAAGCCTTCATCATTGGTTGCCGGCTTGCCGATCAGTTCCTTCAAAAAGCACTGCACCCCGCCCGTAAAATGCGGGATGAAGTTCTTCCCCAATTGCCCGCTCGAATTCGCCAGCCCGTTGGGATAGAGCCGCGACTTGGACATCTGCAGCAGCGCCACGCTCTGCACACAGGCGCAGGAAACCACCACCACTCGCCCGCGCGCCTCACCTTCGGCCAGCGTCTCGCGATTCACATAGCGCACGCCGGTCACCCGGTTCTCGTCCGACACCACCGCCTCACGCACAATCGAGTTCGGCAGCACCTCGAGATGCCCGCCCTTCACCGCCGGCACGATGTGGACGTCCGCCGAGTTGTACTTCGCCACCACGTCGCAGCCCGCCATGCAGTTTCCGCAGAAGTGGCAGGCAGGCCGCGCGTCTCTCGGACGGCTGAGCGTGGACTTGCGTACATGGATCACCTTCACGCCCAGTTTCTCGGCGCCGCGTTTGACAATCAGGTCGCTGCACTTCATCGGCACGGGAGGAAGGAACTCGCCATCGGGCAGGTCCTCGAGCCCATCGCGGTTGCCGCACACGCCCACCTCCCGCTCGATCTTTGTGTAGTAAGGCTCCAGGTCTTTGTAGTCGATGGGCCAGTCCTCGCCCGCCCCATCGTGCGCGCGCCCCTTGAAATTCCGCTGGCTCAACCGCCATGCCACCGCGTTCCAAGTGAGGCTCTTCCCGCCGACTCCACGCGAGCGCTCCGAATCGAATCCTTGCCTGCCCGGCTTCATGGCCGGAATGTGCCGGTCGGGAAAATCGAACGGCATCGCGTGGGTGTTGAAATCCGTGCGTGTGTTGATTCTCGGCCCGCCCTCCACAAGGAGAACATTCACTCCCTGCCGCGCCAGGTGCGCCGAGAGTGTTCCTCCCGAAGGCCCCGACCCCACTACTACTACGTCATAAACATTGCTGGGCATCTCTGGGATTATATCGAGATGATCCGAATCGAGTCGGACTTTCTACTGTAGCCCCGCCATCTCGGTAGAGAACAGCAACACCATGGCTCCGCCGCGTGGGTCGCGGCCGAGGATGGCCTTGCGGCGCGGGTAGTCATCGCGGCTTTTCTGCGCGCCCGTCGATTCGCACACATCAATCAAACCTCCATCAGAGGCCGCGCGGGCCTTCACCGCTTCCCACGCCCGGTCCACGAGCGGCTGATAGGTCTTCGCATCGAGCCAACCACGCCGCGCGCCGCGCAGAAGGGACGCCGCGATCATGCACGTCGAGGCCATCCCGCGGTAGCTGCCCGGCATATCCACCACCTGCCGCCACATTCCCGTTTCGTCCCGCTGCCGCGCGAGCGCCGCCGCCAGGCCGCGGAAGGCGATCAGCATCTGTTCGTATCCCGGATGATCCTTTGGCGGATCGCTCAAACTCAGCGCCATGCCCAGCGCGGCGAAGGCGTTGCCCCGTCCCCATGCCGCTGCATCGAGCGGCGAGTGCCGCCACAGGCCATCGGCGCGCTGATCCCAGCTTCCGCATGAAGCGGAAATGGCGGGCCGCCATGCCGTAATACTTACGCTCGCCGGTGAGCTTCCCCGCCTTCACCAGAATAGGGCAGCCCATGAAGACCGAGTCGCTTTTGCGGCCGTGCATCGGCATCGATTCCAGCATCTCGCCTGACGGTGAGAACCCCATGTCCGCCGCCGCCCGCACCAGCTTTGCATAAGGCCGGATTGTCGGTCCTTCTCGAGGCTCGGTTTCGTTCCATCGGCGTAGGGCGCGGCAATCCGTTCCACATCGGCCAGCGCGCCCGGCCGTAGTCTTCCGATGAGCGCCACGGACTGGATGTACACCGGCTCGGTCAACTGATGCCCGTAGACGCGGGCGAACTCCTCCGCCACTTCCCGCGGCGAGCGGGAGCGGCGTTTTTCGATCTCGATCCGCGCTTCGGATTTTGACGGCGGATCCTTCAAGTCGGCAAGCAGTTTCGGGACGGCGTTCACACGGCGCGCCGGGATGCGCCCCACGCCGGCAACGGTTTCCCGCGATAGCGCCGACGCCAGGCCGGCATCGTCCGGGCCACCTGTTGCCGGATCAGCTTCGCGGTCTCCTCACCGCCATCGAGCCCGCCGATCAGGAGCAGCCCCGTCCGCCGCGCCCGCTATCGACACAAGCCACGGGAAGAAGACCATGTGAGCCAGTTTTGCACAGCCTCCGGGGCCTGCTACAATCGCCGTCACCATGCTCCGAGCGGTAGTTTTGCTGTGCCCTATTCTGCTTTCGGCGGCTGAGCCCACAGTGCGGCTCCCCTCGAATCTGCACCATGAAGGAGTCCCCGCGATCCCGGCCGCGCTGCTCGAGCGGCTGGACCAATACACCGCGGGGCGCACGGCAGCCTTTCAGGGGTGGAATCCACGCCGGCGCGAGATGCTGATCCTGACGCGGTTTGCCAACACCAACCAGGTGCATCGGATTGGCATGCCCATGGGGGCGCGAGAGCAGATCACCTTCCGGCGCGACCGTGTGCTGTCGGTATCCTACCGGCCAGGCAGCAGCGAGCAGGTGCTCTACCGCGCGGATTCGGGAGGCGGCGAATGGTATCAGTTCTACCTCATGGACTTCGGCTGCGGCTGCACGCGCATGCTTACCGACGGCAAGTCACGAAATGATTATCCGGTGTGGTCGCGCGATGGGGCGCAGCTTGCCTTTTCCTCGACGATGCGCACGGGAGCCGACAGCGACATCTACGTTCGCAATCCGGATGACTCCTCGCCTCCGAAGCTCGTGATGCGGGGGAAAGGGGGAGGCTGGCGTCCGCTCGACTGGTCGGCGGACGGCCGTTCGCTGCTGGTGGCGGAAGAGCGCTCCGTGACGGACGGTTCGCTTCACATTGTGGATCTAGCCTCGGGAAAGAGCCGGCAGATCACTCCCGGCAAGGGCGATGCCTGGGACTTCGGGCTGTTCTCGAAGGAGGGCAATCGGATCTATGTTTCCACGGACAAGGATTCGGATTGGATGCGGTTGGCGGCGATCGATGCCGGCAGCGGCCAGGTGACGTTTCTGAGACCCGGAGCCAAATGGGATGTGAGCGATCTCGCGCTGTCTCCGGACGGGAGGCGCCTGGCATATCTCACCAACGAAGATGGCGCGCCGGTGCTGCATGTATGGGACACGACAACGGACAGAGATGTGACAGTGCCGAAGCTACCCTATGGCGTCATCACGAATCCGAAGTGGGATTCCACCGGACGCGAGGTGGGCTTCTCGCTAGTGACGGCCCGGCATCCGATGGATGTCTTTTCCGTGGATGTGGCCGCCGGCGCCGTACATCGCTGGACGCGGAGCGAGACGGGGAGCATCGAGCCGCGGCATGCGCGCGATCCGGAACTGGTGCATTGGAAATCGTTTGACGGACGGATGATTTCGGGCTTTCTCTACTCTCCGCCGGAGAAGTTTGCGGGCGTCCCGAGACCGGTGATCATCAACATTCACGGCGGACCCGAGGGGCAATCGCGCCCAACGTATCTGGGGGCCGGAGGCTATTACCGGGACGAACTCGGGATCGCCATCCTGTACCCGAACGTACGCGGGTCGACGGGCTACGGGAAGCAGTTCGTCTCGCTCGACAATGGCGTTCACCGGGAGGATGCGGTGAAGGACATCGGGGCGCTGCTCGATTGGATTGCGACGCGCAAGGATCTCGACGCGGCGCGGGTGATGGTGACTGGCGGCAGCTACGGCGGATACATGACGCTCGCTTCCATGGCGCATTACAACAGTCGCATCCGCTGCGCGGTGGAAGCAGTAGGCATCTCGAACTGGATCACGTTCCTCGAGCGCACCGAAGCCTACCGCCGGGACTTGAGGCGCGTCGAATACGGCGATGAACGGGACCCGAAGATGCGGGACTTTCTCTCCACCATTTCGCCGCTGAGCAACGTGAGCCGCATCTGGAAGCCGATGTTCGTGATAGCCGGGCGGAACGATCCGCGCGTTCCTTACACGGAAGGGCAACAGATAGTGGAGGCCCTTCGCAAGCAGAGGACTCCGACGTGGTTCCTGCTGGCCGATGACGAAGGGCACGGGTTCAGCAAGAAGGGCAACCAGGACATTCAGACCGCGGCGACGGTGCTGTTTATCGAGCAATACCTGCTGCGTTAATCCTTCACGACGCGGAGGCGATTGGTGACGGAGAAGACGCCGGAGACACCGTTTGCTTGAATGTTAGCGATATTCTTGTCGGCCTCGCTGGAGACGACGCCCTCGAGTGTCACGTTGCCGTTGTCGACGATGATATGAATGGGCGGCACGGCGCGAAGGGAGTAGCGGTTGAGGGCGGTGTTGCCGTAGATGGCGCGGTAGAGCGCGAGGCGGAGGCGGTCATCCATTGAGGAAAGCGGCAGCACCTTGATTTCGTTCTTCACGCTTTCGACGCCTTCGATCTTCTTCACCACGCGTTCGGCGTCGGACTTGAGCGTGGGCCGCGTGACCTGGCCGAGGAGTGTCACGGTGTAGCCGTCGACACGGAACGCGAGATTGTCGAACACCCCGTAGTAGGGCAGCATGACCAACTCGTGGCGCACTTCGCGCTCGATGTTGGCGCGGCCGCGTTCGGAAGGTTGATGGGATTGGGCCGCGCTGACGGCAACCGTAGCCGCGAGCAGGGCGAAAAGGATGGAGATTCTATGTGAGTTCATCGGTGAATGGCTCCTTTAGCTCCTCATTCAAATTGTACCGAGACTGGCCGGGCTAGCCGCTGACCTCCGCCCAGAGGCCGAGTTGCACGCAGGAGTTGAGGGGCATATCGGGGATGCCGAGGGCGAGGCGGGTGTGCTTGCCGCGATCGCCGAAGACGGAGACGAGGAGGTCAGAGGCTCCGTCGAGCACCTTGGGGTGATCGCGGAAGCCGGCGGCGCAGTGGACGAAGCCCTCGAGGCGGACGATGCGGACGATCTTTTCGAGATCGCCCGTGGCGGCTTTCACCTGGGCGATGGCGTTGAGCGCGGCCTGGCGGGCGGCCCAATATCCCTCTTCGATGTTCACCTCGCCGCCGAGGCGGCCGGGCCAGAGCATGAGGTTGTCCTTCCAGGGCAGTTGGCCGGAGGTGACGATGAGATTGCCGGCGCGGACCCAGGGCTCGTAATTCCCAACAGCCTTGGGAGGATGGGGGAGGGTAATCCCGAGTTGTTGAAGATTCTCTTCGACGGTCACAAGTGGGATTATACGCCCTGGGGCACGAGTGTTAACAGGGAGAATCAGGCGGAGCGGAGGAGTTCCTCCGAGGTGACTTCGCGTTTCTGCTCGATGGCCAGGCGGCCGAGGGCGCCGGTGAGGCAGGTAAGGGTGGCGCGCCGGGCGGTGCGCTTCATGGGTCACCTCTATGCATAAGATCGGTACACATCATCGAGGAAGCCCCGCGCTATTTTTGCGATAACCCCCGCTGCCGCGCAGGTTACCTCTCTAACTTACGAGGGCAACCGGCGCAGCCACAGTGAGATAGACGGTTACAGGGAGTTAAGAGGGAAATGACCCGCTGTGCATTGGGGGCAGGGACAACGAGTGAAACTCTCGTTGCATGAAGGTCTCCTACATTCCTTTGCTGGCGATCCTGCACGTACCCGCCGCATCCGCTGTTGACCCGGCATGGCACGAACTCATCGAGAAGGGGAGGGCGCAGAGCGGCGCCGGGTCATTTCAGGACGCTGAACGGACATTCCGTTCCGCCCTCGGAGTTGCAAAGCGGGAAGGCCTTGGGCCGGAGAGCCTTGCCGTTACGCTGAACGATCTTGGGTATGCGCAACTGACCTTGGGTGATCTTGTTGCCGCCGAGTCCAGCTTGAAGAGGGCGCTCGCCGCCTGGGAATCCGTTACGGGGAATCAGGTTGGACGAACGGCCACCATGACCAACTTGGGCATCGTCTACCGCTTGACCGGCCGGCTGACACAGGCTGAGGCCACCCAACGCCAAGCGCTCTCCGCGCGTCTCGCGGCATTGGGGCCGGATCACCCGGCGGTAGCAAAAGCGCGGGACTACCTGGCCGCTGTGCTATTTGACCTCCGTCAATACAGGGAGGCTATCGAACTGCTCAAGAAGGCTGATGCGCGTTATGCCGCGACTCCCCCCGCAGATCCGCTGGATCATGCGATCGTGAAGGGGAAGCTGGCGGCGGCCTACTACCTCGAGCGAGACTTGACGAACGCGAATCAGACGGTGCGTGAAGTCTTGCTGATGCTGGAGGGCGCCCCTGGCGGGAATCATCCAGTTGTCGGCGAAACGCTCCTGGTGGCAGCGGATATCTATACCGGCGAGGGCGAGTATCAGGCTGCCGGCGATGTGCTTGGGCGGGCTATGAAGATTCTGGAGGCAGCGTACCCATTGGGGCATCCTTCTCTGGCTCATGCTTTGACGAGCTACGCCGGGCTGTTGCGGCAGCGGGGCAACAAGCGCGAAGCGAGACGGTTCGAGAAGAGGGCCGAAGCCATGCTGATGGAACATTCGCGCCAGAACCTGTTTCCCTGCACGGTGGACTACAGGCAACTCGGTAAGCCGGCCCGGTAGTTTATCCGAAGCAGTATAATCGACCGGAGAGGTCTGAAATGGGCTCCGAGCCGGCCAGGAGTTCGCGATTCCAGTTCGGTATATTCGAGATAGATCTTGCGAAGGGGGAGTTGCGGAAGCATGGAGTCCGAATCCCCTTGCAGGCGCAGCCGTTCCATATTCTGACAATCCTTCTCGAACGCCAAGGCGAAGTGGTAGCGCGAGAGGAACTGAGGGAGAAGATCTGGCCCTCTGACACCTTTGTCGAGTTTGAACACTCCTTGAATACGGCGATCAACAAGCTCCGCCGCGGGTTGGGGGATTCGGCGGATGCTCCACGGTTCATTGAGACCGTGCCCAAGCGCGGCTACCGCTTCGCCGGCACGGTGGAACCGGTGGTCTCCGAGCCCAAGCAGGCGCCGCGGAGCACACTGCCATGGATTGCCGTTCTTGCCGTCTCCGCACTAAGCCTCGCGGGTGCGCTGTATTTCCGGCAGAGAGTTTCCGGGGGTGCGGCTCCTTCGAAGGTGGTTCCAATTACCACTTTCGCCGGCGACGAGCGCCGGCCGAGTTTCTCGCCGGATGGGAGCCAGATCGCGTTTACATGGGGCGGGCCGAATAATGACAACAGGGACATCTATGTGATGGTGGTGGGTAATGGACAGCCGTTGCGGATCACATCGGATCCGGCGATGGACGGCGCGCCAGCATGGTCTCCGGACGGCCAGTGGATCAGCTTTGTCCGCTGGAGTCCATCGGTAGTGAAGGGAGATGTCTACATCGTTCCGGCATTGGGAGGGGCCGAGCGCAAGATCGGTGAAACCTCGACATTGTCGAGGCCGGGCAGTTGGCCCCCCCCGGTGACCGCATGGACAGCCGATAGCAAGTGGATCGCCGTGCCTCAAGAGGCACGAGACGGGAAGCCGGCCGGTCTTTACCTAATCGCTGTAGGGACCGGGGAAAACAGGCTGCTCATTGCATCGCCGGAACACATCATCGATCGTGATCCGGCGTTCTCCTGGGATGGCAGCAAACTCGCGTTTTCGCGTCAACACAGCATCTACGTCGTGGACCTCGAGCAGGGAATCAAGCCGAGAGGGAAACCGCGACGATTGACGGAGTCGAGTGTGCCGTTCGATCGGGCTCCGGCCTGGACCGCTGATCAGAAAGAAGTTATCTATGCCAGATGGGAGGGAAATGCGACAACTCTATGGAGAGTGGCAGTGGATGGATCCACAGCGGCATCCCCGATTTCCGGAACAGGCACTTCCGCCGCGGAGCCCGCATTGACGAGAGGAGGCGGACGGCTAGCATTTGTCGAAACGCATGACCAAGCCAATATCTGGCAAATTCCACTGAGATCTCCCGGGCAAAGCGCGGGGCCTGCCGAGCCGTTGATTGTCTCCTCCAGGCTGGACGCTGCCGCGGCGTACTCTCCTGATGGGTCAAGAATTGTGTTCTTTTCCAATCGCAGCGGCTCTCAAAGACTATGGCTCGCTTCGCGAGATGGCTCGAAACCGGTTCTGCTCAATCACCCCGGAACGATTCTCATTGGCACGCCGAAGTGGTCCCCGGACGGCAGATATATCGTCTATGACGCTGCCGTGGGATCGAACACGGACATCTATGTGGCTTCACCGGACAACTGGCAGCCACGAAGGCTCACAGACAATCCGGCAAACGATCTGATACCCTCCTGGTCGGCGGATGGGAAGTGGGTTTACTTCTCTTCGGACCGGTCGGGGGTGTTCGAGATCTGGAAGAAACCGTTTGCGGGCGGCGAAGAGATACGGGTCATCCCAGGTGAGGGCAAGCATGCCAAGGAATCTCCTGACGGGAAACACCTTTGTTATGTCTCTACGGATCGCGGCAAACTGTGGCTTGTTCCGCGGCGAGGCGGCGAGTTTGATCCACAGAGGAAAAAACTCGTTGCCGAAGATGTCCACTATCTCGTGTTCGAGGTCGTCCGGGAGGGGGTCTACTTTTATAATTTGGACCGGATCCGCCTCGGAAGCGCGTCATTGCGATTTTACAACTTTGCCACGGGGCAGATAAGTGTTGTCGCGGACTTCCGGCAGTCGCTGTACACGGGCCTGTCGGCTTCTTATGACGGCCGATGGTTGATGTTCTCCAAGTTCGAGAAGACAGGCTCCGACCTGATGTTGTACGAAGGCTTCCGGTAGCGGTTTTCTTACTGGAGCGGAAGGTCACCCTGCGAATCGCCGTTATCGGGTGATTCGGCTTCGGGGATGACGCTGGCGGCGGCGACTTTGTCGCCCTCTTCCATGCGGACGAGGCGGACGCCCTGGGTGGAGCGGCCGGCCTGGCGGATCTCGCCCGATTCGATGCGGATGATCTTACCGTCCTGGGTGATGATCATTAGGTCGGAATCCTCGGTGACGCAGAGGATGCTGATGACCTTGCCGATGCGGTTGGTCACCTTCATGTTGATGACGCCCTTGCGGCCGCGGGAGGTGAGCCGGTAATCCTCGATGGGGGTGCGCTTACCGTAGCCGTTTTCGGAGATGGAGAGGATGAGACCTTCCTTCTCGACGATTTCCGCGCCGACGAGGTAATCGCCTTCGGCGAGATCCATGGCGCGGACGCCGCGGGCGGGGCGGCCCATGGGGCGAACTTCCTCTTCGAAGAAGCGGATGGCCATGCCTTCGTAAGAACCGAGGAAGATGTAGTTCTGGCCGTTGGTGATGCGGGCCGCGATCAGTTCATCGCCTTCATCGAGGGAGACGGCGATGATTCCCCTTGACATGGGGTTGTCGAACTCGGTGAGTTCGCACTTCTTGATGACGCCGTGGCGGGTGACCATGACGATGAACCTGTCGGGGACGAAGTCCTTGACGGTGAGGAAGGCTTTGGGGGCCTCATCAGGCTGAAGGTTGATGAGGTTCGAGATGTGTTTGCCCTTGCCGGTGGTGCCGGCGTCGGGGATTTCGTAGATCTTGAGCCAGTAGACACGCCCCTTGGTGGTGAAGATGAGGAGGTAGCTGTGGGTGGAAGCGACGACTAACTGCTCGACGGCGTCCTCGGCGCGGGTGCCCATGCCGATGCGGCCCTTGCCGCCGCGGGTTTGCCGGCGGTAGGTATCGACGGCGGTGCGCTTGAGATAGCCGCCGCGGGTGACAGTGACGGCGACGTCTTCCATCTGGACGAGGTCTTCGAGGCGAATGTCGCCGGCATCCTCGACGATCTGGGTGCGGCGCTCATCGCCGAAGTCCTTCTGAACTTCCTTGAGTTCCTTGATGATGAGGTTACGGAGGACGCGGTCAGAGCCGAGGATTTCGACATATTCGGCGATCTTGCGCTGGATTTCGGCGAGTTCATCGATGAGTTTCTGGCGTTCCATGCCGGTGAGGCGCTGGAGTTGAAGTTCGATGATGGCTTGAGCCTGGCGCTCGGAAAATTCGAAGGTCTGGACGAGGCCTTCGCGGGCGTCCTTGGGGGTTTTGGAACCGCGGATGAGAGAGATAATGGCGTCGAGAAGGTCGAGGGCGCGCTGGAAGCCGAGGAGGATGTGCTCGCGGTCGCGGGCTTTGCGCAGGAGGTAATCGGTGCGGCGGCGGACGACCTCGATGCGATGGTCGATGAAGCGCTTGAGAACGTCGATGATACCCAGTTCGCGGGGCTGGCCGTTGACAATGGAGAGCATGATGACACCCATGCTGGTCTGCATCTGGGTGTGCTTATAGAGGTTGTTGAGAACGACCTCGGACTGTTCGCCGCGCTTGAGTTCGATGACGACGCGCATGCCCTGGCGGTCGCTCTCATCGCGGACGTCGGAGATGCCTTCGAGCTTCTTTTCGTTGACGAGGGCGGCGATGTCGGCGACGAGGCGGGCCTTGTTGACCTGGTAGGGCAGTTCGGTGACGATGATGGCTTCGCGGTCTTTGCCGGTTTTTTCGGTGGCGGCGCGGGCGCGCATTTTGAGGCTGCCGCGGCCCTTGGTGTAGTAATCGACGATGCCCTGGCGGCCGAGGAGGAAGCCTCCGGTGGGGAAATCGGGACCGGGGGCGAGTTCGAAGATCTTGCCGAGGGGGGTGGCGGGGTCCTGAATCAACTGGATGGCGGCGTTGAGGATCTCAGTGAGGTTGTGGGGCGGGATTTTGGTGGCCATGCCGACGGCGATGCCTTCCGAACCGTTGATGAGGAGGTTGGGAACGCGGGTGGGGAGCACTTCGGGCTCGACTTCGCTGTCGTCGTAGTTGGGGCGGAAATCGACGGTTTCCTTGTCGATGTCCTCGAGGAGCATGGCGGCAATTTTGGAGAGGCGGGCCTCGGTGTACCGCATGGCCGCGGGCGGGTCGCCATCGACGGAGCCGAAGTTGCCCTGGCCATCGACGAGGGGATAGCGCATGGAGAAGGTCTGAGCCATGCGGACGAGGGCGTCATAGACGGGAGAGTCGCCGTGGGGGTGGTATTTGCCGAGGACTTCGCCGACGATTTTGGCGCACTTGCGGGTGGGGCGGTTGTGATGAAGCCCCATTTCGTGGAGGCCGAAGAGGATACGGCGGTGGACGGGCTTGAGGCCATCGCGGACATCGGGGAGGGCGCGGCCGACGATGACGCTCATGGCGTAATCGAGGTAGGAGTGGCGCATCTCATCTTCGATGTTGATGGGGATGAGATTTTTGTTGCCGCCGTCGCCGCCCAGCGACATCTGCCCGCCGCCGGGAGGGGGAACAGGCGGAGTGGTGGGGTTTTCCGGTTGATCAGCCAAGCTAACTCCTTAAGGGGTACGAGGGGACTTGCGGTTAACTCTTTATTTTACCAAGATGCGCGC
>JAIXKK010000100.1 GCA_026954325.1 Bryobacterales bacterium
AAGGTGGACCGTTCTGCATGCTATATGGCCCGGTATATTGCGAAGAACCTGGTAGCGGCGGGGTTAGCCAAGCGCTGCGAAGTGCAGTTGGCATACGCCATTGGCGTGGCGAACCCGGTTTCGGTGATGGTGAACTCGTTCGGTACGGGCGTGGTGGACGAAGACCGGATGACCGAGATCGTGCGGGCAAACTTCCCCCTGACGCCGCGGGCTATCATCGAGCACTTGCGGCTGCGGAGGCCGATTTACCGCGCGACGGCTGCGTTCGGGCATTTCGGACGCAACGAAGAAGGGTTTACGTGGGAATTGACCGACAAGGCCGAAGCCCTGCGGGAAGATGCGCGAGTGGCGGTAGGCGCGCGCGGCTAGCCTGGAACGGGACCCCATGTCAGCAAATACAGCGGCACACGTTGCTTGCGATGTGAGGGACCTTACTCAAGCCGAATCGGGGAAACGGCGGACCGAGTGGGCATTCCACTCCATGCCGGTACTGCAAAGCATCCGCAAGCAACTGATCCGGAGCCAACCGCTGGCGGGAATCCGCGTGGTAGCCTGCCTGCACGTCACCACCGAGACAGCGAACCTGATGATTACATTGCGGGATGGAGGCGCATCGGTAGTATTATGCGCCTCGAATCCGCAATCCACCCAGGACGATGTGGCGGCATCGCTGGTGAAGGATCACGGGCTTCCTGTGTACGCGGTGCGTGGGGTGACGGCGGAGATGCATGCGGCGCACGTGGCGGCGGCGCTGGCCCATAAGCCGCAGGTGACCATTGATGATGGAGCGGAACTGGTGAAGCAACTGCACGGGGGACGCTCCGGCTGCGGCGGCGAAGTGATCGGGGGGACGGAAGAGACCACTACCGGGGTGATGCGTCTGAAGGCGCTGGCCAAGGAGGGGCTGCTGAGATATCCGGTGATCGCAATCAACGACGCGATGACAAAGCATCTGTTCGACAACCGTTACGGGACCGGCCAGAGCACGATTGACGGCATCCTGCGGGCGGCGAACATCCTGCTGGCGGGGATGAACGTGGTGGTGGCCGGCTATGGATGGTGCGGGCGGGGCGTGGCGATGCGGGCGCGGGGGATGGGCGCGAACATCATTGTCTGCGAAGTGGATCCGATCAAGGCGCTGGAGGCGTTGATGGACGGCTACCGGGTGATGTCCATGAGCGAAGCGGCCGCGATCGGCGACGTTTTCGTCACCGTGACCGGCAACAAGAGCGTCATCCACGGGGAGCACTTCGAGAAGTTGAAAGATGGCGCGATACTGTGCAATTCAGGCTACTTCAATGTGGAGATCGACCTGGAGGCGCTGGGGCGGATGTCGCACGCGCGGCGTCCGGCGCGGGAGTTTGTCGAGGAATTCTCGATGCGCGACGGGCGGAAGGTCTATGTCCTCGGAGAAGGCCGCCTGATCAACCTCGCTTCGGCGGAGGGGCATCCCGCCTCCGTGATGGACATGAGTTTTGCGAACCAGGCGCTGGCGGTGGAATATCTGGTGAAGAAACATTCGTTGCTCGAGCGTAAGGTGTACGCCGTGCCGGAAGAGTTGGACCGGCAAGTGGCGCGTCTGAAGCTGGAGGCAATGGGAGTAAAAATAGACCGGTTGAGCGTGGAGCAGGAGAAGTTCCTCTCGACGTGGCCGGAAGGAAACTGAACGGCCCGGGACGCGGCCGCAGGTCAGGAGACGAAATCATTGGCGCTCATTGAAGGATGTAAACACGAACTCGAGATCACGATTCCGGTCGAGGAAGTGGAAAAGGAATCGGAGAAGGTAGCCGAGGATGTCCGGGCGAAGGCGAAGCTGGCGGGATTCCGCCCCGGCAAGGTGCCGATGTCGATGATCCGCCAAAGATATGGCTCCAGCATCCGCCAGGAAGCGCTCGAGAATCTGCTGCCGAAGTTTTTCCGCAAGCGGATCGAGGAAGAGCACCTGCACGTGGTGAGCAGCTTCAGCGTGAAGGACCTGGAGTTTGAAGCGGGCAAGCCGGTGACGTTCAAGGCGGAATTCGAAGTGGCTCCGGAAGTGGAGTTGGGCGAGTACCGCGGCATCAGCGTGCCCTATACGCAGCCGGCGGTGACGGATGAGGACGTGAACGAGCGGCTGGAAGGGCTGCGGAAGCGGAAGGCGGACTATGCGAATCTCGATCCACGCCCGGCGGAAATGGGAGACGTGGTGGTGGTGGATCTGCACAGCGTGAGCGGACTCGAAGGCGAGCCGATGCACGCGCATGACCTGCAGGTGGAACTCGGCTCGCCGGAAACTCTGCCGGACTTCAACGACCACCTGGTGGGGCTGACGCCGGGGGATGAGGCAAACATCACGGTGGCGTATCCCGAGGAGTACGCGCAGGAGCGGCTGGCGGGAAAGACCGTGGAATTCCACGTGGACGTGAAGCAACTGCAGCGGAAAGAACTGCCGGAATTGAATGATGAGTTCGCAAAGGATCTGGGTGATTTTCAGACCCTCGAGGAACTGAAGGAAACGATCCGGAACAATACCCTGCGGGAGCGGGAGACGGCGGCGCAGCGGCAGGCAAAGGAGGCGATTGCGGAAAAACTGGCGGACACGCATAACTTCCCCGTGCCGGAGGCGTTCATTGACCGTCAGGTTGATCTGTATATCGAGCGTTTTCTCAGCGAGCACGCCGCGCAGGGGATGGATTCGAAAAAGATTCCCGTGAACCGCGAGAAGGTGAAGGAAGCGATGCGGGAGCGCGCGATCAAGGAGATCAAGACATCGCTGCTCCTCGAGAAGGTGGCGGACACGGAGTCGATCGTGACCACGAAGGATGAAGTGGATGCCGAGGTGCAGCGTTTCGCCAAACAGGAGCGGGAGCCGGTGGCGGCGGTCCGCCGGCGGTTTGAAGACAACGGGACGCTGGGGCGCATCGCGCACGCCATTCGCACGGAAAAGACGCTGAATTTCCTGTTCGAGCACGCGCGCAAGGAAGCTCCCGCGGAGCCGGCAGCCGAGGAGAGCGCCGGGTAGCAGACCTACGGCCCGCGGTTCGAGCGATCCGTCAAAGGAGGCGAGCCATGAGGGAACCACTCTGTTTCGTGCTGATGCCATTTGGACGGAAGACCGGAGCGGATGGCCGGATGATCGACTTCGACCGCGTGTATGGGGACCTGATCGTTCCGGCGATCGGCGCGGCGGGTCTCCGGCCGCTGCGGGCGGACCAGGAAATGGCGGGCGGCGCTATTCACAAGCCAATGTTCGAACGGCTGGTCCTCAGCCCGTTCGCGCTGGCGGATCTGACGCAATCGAACGCCAACGTGTATTACGAACTCGGGGTGCGGCATGCCTTCCGCCCGGGGAGCACGGTGTTGCTTGTGGCGGAGGGGAACCGACTGCCGTTCGATGTCCAGATGCCGCGGACGATCCATTACAAGCTGGACGATGCGGGAGCGCCCACGGAGGCGGGAGCGGCGCAGGCGGCGATTGCGGTGTTTTTCGTCGAGGCGAAGCAGGGGGCCGCCGGCAGTCCGATTTTTCAACTGATCGATGGATTGAAGCCGGCAGAGGTGGACCACGTGAAAACGGATGTGTTCCGTGAACGCGTGGAGTATTCCGAAGTGATCAAGCAAAAGCTGGCGGCGGCGGTAAGGACTTCGGTGGAAGCGGTACGCGCGGTGGAGCAGGAGTTGGGGCCGCTCGAAGATGTGGAGTCAGGGGTGTTGATTGACCTGCTGTTGAGCTACCGGGCGCGGTCGGCCTGGGGCGCGTCTACAAGGACCGCTGGGAAGAGGCGAAGAACGCCGGGCAGGGATTTCTTGCGGACGGCTTTCTCGAGCAGGCAATGGAGACTTATCTGAAGGGGTTCGAGAGCGACTGGCGGGACGCGTATCCGGGTGTGAACGCGGTGACGCTGATGGAATTAAAAGAGCCGCCCGATGAACGGCGCGAGAAGATTCTGCCGCTGGTTCGCTACGCGGTGGAGCGGAAGATGGCGCGGGGTAAGCCGGATTACTGGGACTATGCGACATTGCTCGAACTGGCGGTGCTTGCGGGGGACAAGGAAGAGGCAAGGAAGTCGCTTGCCAGGGCTCTGGCGCTGCCGCGGGCAAGTTGGGAGCCGGAAACGACGCTGCCCAATCTGCGGCTGATTGGGGAGGCGCGAAAGGCGCGCGGGACGGCGGTCGCGTGGCAGGCGGAAGTGGAGGCGGCGCTGGAGCAGCGGGCGAAGCAATAAGGCCCAGCGGCGATTCCGGCCGATCAATGACATGGATCTGGAAGCCATCCTCCAGTGGGTGACTACTTACGGACCGGCGGCTCTTTATTTGCTGCTGTTGCTGGGAATTGTGGGTCTGCCGGTGCCGGATGAAACGCTGCTCGTGTTTTGCGGGTATCTGATTCAGAGGGGCACGTTTCACGCGCACACGACATGGATCGCGGCTGCGGCGGGCAGTATTTGCGGCATCACGGTGAGTTATATTCTGGGGCGAACGCTGGGGCTGGCGGTGATCCACCGCTATGGAGCGCGATTCGGGGCCACGGAGGAGAGATTGGAGAAAGTTCATGCTCTCTACCGCGGCGTGGGTCACTGGGCGCTCACTTTCGGATATTACATTCCGGGGTTCAGGCATTTTTCGGCAGTGGTGGCCGGGGCGAGTCATCTGGAGATGCACACGTTCGCCGTGTTCGCCTATGGAGGCGCGCTGATCTGGGTGAGCACGTTTCTGGGCGTGGGGTACTTTCTGGGAGAGGAATGGAAGCACGCGGCCGAGCACGCGCACCATCTGCTGATGGGGGCGTCAGCGGTGCTGGCGGTGGTGGGGTTCGTGTATTGGATGCGGAAGCGCCGGGCGGCGGGGAAGGCTCAACCTCAATAGTCCAAGTCCTTCCCGGCTGAGGCGAGGAGATGGGCTAAAATACGGTGCACTCCATGGATGTCGAGAAGACAATCGAGTTTCTGCTGCAGTCCCAGGCCGGCCTCACTGAAAAGCAGCGCCAGACGGAAATCAATATCAGCCGCTTGATTGAGGCTCAGTACAACACGGAGCAAAGTGTTGCCGCGTTGTCCGGAGCGCTCATGGAAACGGATGGGCGGTTGGATTCGGTTGCCGCGCGGTTGGACCAACTCGTGGAACGGCAGTCGGTAACGGAAGCTTCTTTGCAAACACAGACAGAGAACCTCAACGCCCTGATTAAGGTAGTGGACGATGTCGTGCGCGGGCGGCAGTAGCTATTCGGGCAGCGCGAACGCCACGTAGGCTCCGCCGGAAGGAGCGCCTGATTTTCCGCCGCCGGCGGCGATCAGTACGTACTGTCTCCCTTTTACCTCGTAGGTTGCCGGAGTGGCATTGCCGGAGGCGGGGAGGGTGGTCTCCCACAACAGTTTCCCCGTGAGCTTGTCGTAGGCGTGAAACTTCTTGTCGTGGTTGGTGGCTCCGATGAAGAAGAGGCCGCCGGCGGTGACAATGCCTCCGCCGTAGTTTTCTGTTCCGGTATTTTTCATGCCTTTCGCGGCCAATTCGGGATATTCTCCGAAGGGGATGCGCCAGGCGAAATCGCCGGTATTGAGATTGATGGCCGTGAGGGTGCCCCATGGCGGTTCCACGGCGGGATAGCCATCGGGATCGAGAAACTTGTTGTAGCCATCGGTCGAGTACTTGAGGTTTGTGGGGCCTGCCGGCGTCTCGGCGACGGCGGCTTGCGTGTCTTCGCGATTGAACAGGAATCTGGTAAGGGCTTCGATGGCGGGGTCACCGAGTTGCGCGAAGCCGGGCATACGATCCTGGCCGTTGCGGATGACGTCGCGAACCTGTTGTTCGGTGTACTTGGCGGCTAGGTTTTCCAGGGCAGGAAATTGCGGCGGACTGCCTTTGCGGTCCTCGCGATGGCAACCGGCGCAGCGGCTGACGTAGATGCGGCGCGCGGAGGTGACGCCGCGGGCCGCCTGCGCGGGGACCAGGCGGAGGATCCACGGCATCTCGTTGGCGTTCACATAGAACAAGCCGGTTTCGGGGTCGAAGGAGGCGCCGCCCCATTCGGCGCCGCCGTCGAAGCCGGGAAAGACGATCGAGCCTTCCTTGCTTGGGGGAGTGAACTGATCGCCGCTGCGGAGAGCGCGAAGGCGTTCGAGCACGATGCGGTGCGCTTCTTCCGTGCGGCGGGTGGCCATGTCCTCGGTGAAGCGCTGGCGGGCGAAGGGCGGCGGTTTGAGGGGGAGCACCTGCGTTTGCGCGAGTTGTTCGCCGTCGACGGGAGAAGGCGGGACGTTGCGCCTCTCCAGGGGAAAAAGAGATTCTCCGGTCTCTCTATCGAAAACGAAGACCCATCCGGATTTGGTGGGCTGGGCGACCGCATCGATCATCTTTCCGCCGCGGCGGACGGTGATGAGGAGGGGTGCGGCGGGGAAGTCGCGATCCCAGACGTCGTGCTTCACGGCCTGGAAGTGCCAGACGCGTTCGCCGGTGTCTGCCTTGAGACAGAGGAGCGTGTTCGCGAAGAGGTTGTCGCCGTGACGGTCGGCTCCATAAAAATCGAAGGCGGCCGAACCGGTGGGGGCGAAGAGGAGTCCGCGCTTGCGGTCAATGGCCATGCCGGCCCAATTGTTGGCGCCTCCGGTGTACTTCCAGGCGTCCTTGGGCCAGGTATCGTAGCCGAATTCGCCGGGGCGGGGAATGGTGTGGAAGGTCCAGCGAAGTTTTCCGGTGCGGGTATCGAAGGCGCGGATATCGCCGGGAGAGGAGGGATGTGATTCGCTGACGAGGCTTCCGAGGATAATGAGATCCTTGTAGACAATGCCGGGGCTGGTGACGGTGATGAAGACTTTCCCGGGGTCGCGGCCGAGGCCTTCGCGCAAATCGACGCGGCCGGCGGCGCCGAAGGAGTCATCGGGCTTGCCGGTCTTGGCGTAGAGGGAGTACAGGTAGTGGCCGGCGGCGAAGAAGATGCGGGATTGGGTTCCGCCGGCCCAATAGGCGACGCCGCGATTCCGGCGGCCGGGAGGGCGGCCGCCCTCGGCGGGATCGAAAGTCCAGAGCGGCTTTCCGGTGGCGGCGTCGAGCGCGATGACGCGCAGTTTCGGTGTGGTGGCATAGATGACGCCATCGATGATGATGGGATTGCATTGCATCTCGGAGCCTTGGAAGGCATCGCCGGTGTCATAGGTCCAGGCTGCCTTGAGTTTGTGGATGTTCTTCGTGTTGAGCTGTTTGAGGGTGGAGTAGTGGATATTCTCCGGCCCGCCGCCGAAGGAGTCCCATCCGCGGTATTGGGTTTGCGCGGGAGCGGAGAAGACGCCGGATAGGAATAAGAGGATAGGAAGCATGGTTCAGCAGACATTGTACACAGGAAGGTGAAGTGCAATTTCACCCAGTGCTCTGGGTGGTGGATGCCCAAGGGGATGGAGGAGGGAACGGAAATGGTAGGAATTCGGCGTGGAACACGGCGTGCATGCATTTGAGCAAGGAGGTCAGCAATGCTTCGTCTCTCCCTGCTCCTTGCCACGGGCCTGCTGGTTCTCGCCGCCGCGGCACGGGACAAACCGAAAATCAAACAGGCGCCGCCAAGCCGGACCGATCCGGTTTCGGGCCAACAGATGTTCCGGGCGTATTGCTCGCCCTGCCACGGGTTGCTGGGGACGGGTGACGGCCCCGCCGCGGCCGCGCTGAAGAACAAGCCGGTGAACCTTACGGAACTTTCCGCCCGCAACGGCGGGAAGTTTCCGGCGTTGAAGGTGTACAACACGATCCAAGGAGACACGATGGCGCCGGCGCACGGATCGAAGGACATGCCTGTTTGGGGTGATGTGTTCCGTTCGATGACGCGCAACGAGGCGGAAGCCAAGATGCGGATCAACAACCTTACGCGGTATATGGAGTCGATACAGCACGAAAAGTAAGATTCCGGGGCCGGTAGCTTGTTTGCGAAATTCGAATAAAACAGACTTCCAATTTGGAAGCCTCGGGATATTCTTAGAAATATCGCGAGGTTTTCCTGTGTCACGGTGGGATGTCATGAGCGGACAGGTCACTCAAAGAACGGCGCTCACGGCCGGACCGCGTCATTTCCAATTCCTCCATCCCGGCGGCCGGGAACACCCGGTTCGCTAAACACGGTCGCCGTTGAACACGGCCAATCTGATGAAGGACAACCCGGTGCTGGCGCGGCTGAAGGAGTTGGAGACGCTGGAGCGGCCGGCGGAGAGCGCTGCTGACGCGTTTACTGCCTCCTGAGTAAACGCCGGTAGGCCGAACAGAGGACGGCGGATTGACACCCGCCGTCCTGTCGCGCGGTTAGCCTGCGTCCAAGCTTGAAGAAGACAGGCCACGAGGCCTATCCCACCTTGAGCGCACGATGAGCGCACGATGAGCGCTGGCGCCCGCGTGACCACGGTGGTAGGATACGGCCATGTCAGGCGCCACTCGACGACGATTCCTCAAGTCCGCTCCACTGGCGGCTGCCGCGCCGGCTGCTGCTCCAGCCGCCGAGACCGCACCGGCGAAGAAGGCCTACCGCAGGGCGAAGTTTTCACCCGATGGCGCGCCTCGCAAACTGAGCGAGAACCTCTATCTGTTCGAGGACACCTGTAACGTGTATGTCGTGCGCGACGGCAGCCGGTGCGTGCTGATCGACTTCGGATCCGGCAAGATACTCGATCACCTGCGCGGGTTGGGGATTGCGCACGTGGATTGGATCCTGCACACACACCATCATCGCGACCAGTGCCAGGGCGATTACAAAGCGGTGGAGCGCAAGATCCCGATTGGCGTGCCCGCGCATGAGCGGCGCCTGTTCGAGGATGCGGAGAACTTCTGGCGCAATCGCCGTGTGTTCCATCTCTACTACGTCCGCAACGACTTCAACACCATCACGGAGAACATCCCGGTGGCGAAGCCGCTGGCGGACTATTCCACCTTCCGGTGGCAAAAGACGGATTTCTTCATTCTGCCGACGCCGGGGCACACGCTGGGCTCGGTGACATTGATGGCCGCCGTTGACGGGAAGAAGATCGCGTTTTCCGGCGACCTGATGTACGCGCCGGGGAAGATCCAGAATCTCTACGATACGCAGATCAACTACGGCGGAAGTGAAGGGATTGATCTCGGCATCTTCTCGCTTGCCCGGCTGCGCGAGCAGAAGCCGGAGATGGTTTGTCCCTCGCATGGTGAACCACTTGCCGGTCCGGATCAAGCCATCGGCGATACGGTTCGCCGGCTGACGGATTACTACCGCTTCCAGACGGGCAGCGCCCCAAGCGAAGAGAACGCGCCCTATGCCGTGAGCCCGCACCTGCTGTGCCATTATCAGACTACGTCATCCTTTTATGCGATTCTCAGCAACAGCGGGAAGGCGATGTTCATCGACTACGGCGCGGCCAGCGGCACGCACTTTGGCGTCTTCGAGCGCGCCACGGCCGTTACGGACCGCATCCGGTTCGTGGAGCACGGCATCGGCCACCTGAAGCGCCACTACGGAGTGAAGCAGGTGGAGGTGGCGATGCCCAGCCATATGCACGATGACCACATGAACGGGTTTCCGCACCTCATCCGCCATCACGGCGCCAGGATCTGGTGTTACGAAAACATGGTGGACATCTTCGAGAATCCGCGGGGGCACAATCTCGGCTGCATTCTCGGCGAACCATTCAAGGTGGACCGGGCGTTCCGGCACGGCGAGCGATTCAAATGGGAGGAGTACGAATTCGAGATCACGCATTCACCGGGGCACACGGAATACCAGATGGCCCTGTTCGTCACCATTGACGGCAACAAGGTGGCGTTCACCGGAGACGCGTTTTTCCCCAACCCGCGCAACGACGGCACGCTGCGCCACAACATCATCTTCCGCAACCACGTGGAGAACGACAGCCACCTCAAGTCCATCCGCAACCTGATCGAGCATGAGCCGGCGATAATCGCGCCGGGGCACGGGCGCGCGTATCCAGTGGATCGCGAAATCATGCTCGCCACGGAGCAGAAATTCCGGAAGCAGCAGCAGTACTTTTTCGATCTGCTGCCGGAGGGCGAAGCGGACCTTGGTCTGGATCCGAGTTGGGTGAAGTTGTACCCTTACCAGATGATGCTCGCGCCGGGGAGCGTGCAGAAGGCGGAGGTGAGGGTGCGCAACTACCGCCCGCGGGCGATGAAGATGGAGGTGGCGATCATCGCCCCTTCGGAGTGGCGTGTCGAGCCAGACGTGCTGTCGTTCGAGGTGGGCGCGCGGAGCCATGCCCATCAATCCTTTTCGATTACCGTTCCAAAGAGTTGGAACTCGCCCTCTCCGCGATTGGCGATCGCCGCCGATGTGCGCGCCGGCGGGAAATACCTTGGACAAATCACCGAGGCTGTCGTGGACATGGCGCACAGTTAGCCAGTTGCGCACCTTTGCGGCAAGCCTCTCGTCCGAGCGGCGGCACGCAGCCGCCAAGACTCGCCAATTCCTGTTCGTCGTCAGGAAACCCGCTCCGGCGAGGACGCTCTGCTTGGGGTGCTTCAGATGGATCCAAAGTCACACCAATCCGTGTTCTGAGAGCCGAACTTGTGTTGTGTTCAGACTGTTACCATGGTCCTCTCGGTTCTTGGGGAGGGTCGAAGCTGAATCAGAAGCATTACCGATGCCACCCTTGGGCTGAAAGAGCACGGCAGATCGGCTACGAAAAATGCCTTTCGGCTGAAGATCTGGCAAAGCTCACTCCCGCTACGCCATGAGTCAGCGAAAGACAACGAGAATCCCATGTACTGCGTGAATTGTGGTTCCGTTTGCCCCAACGCTTCACCCTGAACTCATTCTTCAGACGTGGGTCCCGGTCAAAACAACGTATAACGCCCCAAGGCGGGTGCGCTACCCCCGGCAATCGTCAAGCTTCTTTGATTTTCGGCCACTTCCGGAGTGTACGGCGTTCCCGGACCGCTTCTGCATACCAAAATTGTGATACACTCGTTTCGTTGCCATGACGCCGGAAGTCGTCTTCTACAAAGAGCCCCAAGGCCACGCTCCTGTTCTCGAATGGCTGCGGCAACTGCGGCGCACCAACTGCGCGGCCTACACGGCTTGCGCCGCCGCTATCCTCATGCTCGCCCTCCTGGGACACAATCTGCGCCGGCCCATGGCGGACTTGCTGCGGGACGGCATCTACGAACTTCGCATCACGCGCGCCTCGGTCCAGTACCGCATCCGCTACTCCTTCCACGGAGAAAACCTTGCCTTGCTCGATCACGACCAGTTAGAGAAAGAACCTCCGCCGGAATCCGGCCTCGAACGCGCCCTGCGCCGCAAACAAGCCTTCGAAGCCGATCCTGAAGCTCACACCTACTTCGAACTGGAGACCTGAACTCATGCCCAGAACGAAGAACGCCGTAAAACTGCTCGACCGGCTCACGGGCGATGACGACGCGCTGAAATCCGGCATCGCCGCCGCAAAGGTCAATATCGAAGTCGCCCAAATGATCTACGCGGCGCGCACTGACGCCGGGTTGTCGCAGCGCGAACTGGCGGAGATGATCGGCACCCGGCAGCCGGTGATCGCCCGCCTCGAGGCCGCCGATTACGAAGGCCACTCGCTCACCATGCTGCGGCGCATCGCCGACGCCCTCAACCAACGCCTGGAAGTGCGCTTCGTTCCACGCAAACCAAGTTCCATTCGTCCCCTGCGATAGAATAAGAAGGAAACCCCTGGGTATGATAGACACCCTACTGGCCAAAATTTTTGGCACCAACAATGATCGCCAGATCAAGCGCATCCAGCCGATGATTGCGGCCATCAACTCGCTCGAGCCTGAAATCAAGGCGCTTTCCGACGCCGCGCTGGCCGCCAGGACCGTCTCGTTCCGGGAGCGGCTGGCGCAAGGAGCGACGCTTGACGATCTGCTGATGGAAGCGTTCGCCGTCGTACGCGAAGCCGGGTGGCGCGCTGTCAACATGCGCCATTTCGACGTGCAGTTGATCGGCGGCATCGTGCTCCACCGCGGCAAGATCGCGGAAATGCGCACCGGTGAAGGCAAGACGCTGGTGGCGACGCTGCCGGTGTACCTCAACGCGCTCGAGGGCAAGGGCGTGCACGTGGTCACCGTGAACGACTACCTGGCCCGGCGCGATGCCGAATGGATGGGGAAGATCTACAAGTTCCTCGGGCTCTCGGTGGGAATCATCGTACACGAACTCGATGACGAGGAGCGCCAGCAGTCCTACAACTGCGATATCACCTACGGCACGAATAACGAGTTCGGCTTCGACTATCTGCGCGACAACATGAAGTTCCGCATCAGCGATTGCGTGCAGCGTCCGCACAATTTCGCCATCGTGGACGAAGTGGACTCCATCCTCATTGACGAAGCCCGCACCCCGCTGATCATTTCGGGCCCGTCGGAGGAGTCCACCGACAAGTACTACCGCATCAACTCCATTGTTCCCAAGCTGGTCCGGGGCGAGGTGATCGAGGGCAAGGAGCCCGGCGAGAAATACACCACGGGCGATTACACCGTCGATGAAAAACACAAGAGCGCGGCCTTGACGGAGGAGGGCGTGCTCAAGGTGGAACGCCTGCTCGGGCTCAGCAACCTCTACGACGCGGCCAATATCGAACTCAACCACCATGTCCAGCAGGGCCTGCGCGCGCACGTTCTCTTTCACCGCGACAAGGATTACCTGGTGAAGGACGGCGAGGTGGTCATCGTCGACGAGTTCACGGGGCGCATCATGCCCGGCCGCCGCTGGTCCGACGGTCTCCACCAGGCCATCGAAGCGAAGGAAGGCGTGAAGATCGAACGCGAAAACCAGACGCTCGCCACCATTACCTTCCAGAACTACTTCCGCATGTATAAAAAGCTCGCGGGCATGACCGGCACGGCCGAAACCGAAGCCGCCGAGTTCTCAAAGACGTACACTCTGGACGTCATCACCGTGCCCACGAACAAGCCGATGGTCCGCAAAGACAACATGGACATCGTCTACCGCACGGAAGAAGAGAAATTCCGCAACGCCGCCAAGGAGATCAAGGATCGCCAGGAAAAAGGCCAGCCGGTGCTCATCGGAACCATTTCCGTGGAAAAGTCCGAGCGCTTGTCGGCCATCCTGAAGCGGATGGGCGTAAGGCACGAGGTGCTGAACGCGAAGAATCACGAGCGGGAAGCGTTCATCGTGGCGCAGGCGGGACGAAAAGCGGTGGTGACGGTCTCGACGAACATGGCCGGACGCGGAACGGACATCCTGCTCGGCGGCAATCCGGACTTCATGACCCGCGATGCCTGCATGAAGCAGAACCTGGCCGAGTCGATTCCCAGCGAATCGGCGTCCTATGTCAATGACGAGCACTGGATCTACTTCCAGCAGCACGACCAGTTCTACCGCGTGGCGCGCCAGCGGTGGGAAGAAAACTTCGTCAAATACGAAGCGCAGTGCGCGCGTGAACACGAGGAAGTGGTGAACGCGGGCGGCCTGCATATCATCGGCACGGAACGCCACGAATCGCGGCGCATTGACAATCAGCTTCGCGGACGCGCCGGACGCCAGGGCGACCCCGGTTCCTCGCGCTTCTACCTTTCCTTGCAGGATGATCTGCTGCGCATCTTCGGCGGTGAGCGCATCCAGAACCTGATGCTGCGTCTGGGCATGGAAGAAGACGTGCCCATCGAGTCGAAGCTCATCACCAAGCGCATCGCCGCGGCGCAGAAGGCGGTGGAGGCCCAGAATTTCGCGGCCCGCAAACACCTTCTCGAATACGACGACGTGATGAACAAGCAGAGGCAGGCCGTCTACGGGATGCGGCGCTCGCTGCTCGAGGGGGAAGACCAGCGCGAGCGGGTGCTGGAGATCGTCAGAAACATCCTCGCCGGCGTCGTCGACCTGCGCTGCCCCGAGGGCGGCCACCCCGGAACCTGGGATCTGCTGGGGTTCGAAACCGACGTGCTCACTCAGTTCGGCGTGCGCGTCCCGCCGCTGGAGGTGTCGCAATTCAGCCGCGTGGAACTGGAAGACTATGCGTTCGACAAGCTCAGTTCGCGCTACTCCGAAAAAGAGCGCCTCGTGGGAGCCGAGGTAATGCGCGAGACCGAACGCTTCATCATGCTCCACGTGATCGACACGCAGTGGAAAGACCACCTGCTGTCCATGGATCACCTCAAGGAAGGCATCGGCCTGCGCGGATACGGACAGAAAGACCCCCTCATCGAGTACAAGAAGGAGTCTTACGAGATGTTCAACTCCCTCATGGACCGCATCGAGGATGAAGCCGTCCGCTATCTCTTCTTCCTTCAGACGAGTTCCGACGAGGGCTACGTCCAGGCCCAAAGACCCGTGCTTCCCTTCAATCCCGACGAGGACGAAGAAGAAGAGGACGAGGACGCCGAGCGCGAAGCGGTGGCCGTGGCCCAGTCCCAAAAAGCCGCGGCGCAGTCGATGCAGGACTTCACGCGCAACATAGTCCGCAAGAAAGAGCGCGAGATGGCGGACCTGCAGTTGGTGGGCGGCGACACTTCCACGACGCAACATGCGCCCGTGCGAACGCACAAGGTCGGGCGCAACGATCCATGCCCTTGCGGCAGCGGAAAGAAATACAAGAAATGCTGCGGCGCCTAGCCTTTCTCGCTGTCTTCTGTATCATCAGCGCGCCGGCCGGGATCCTCACCGACAATCTCGGCACCGCCAGGCGCGTCACCCTCGAGACGCCCACGGTCTCCGACAAGCCCGTGTGGGATGAATACGGACTCGACGGCGTGGAGACCGGGCGGTACGAATCCGCCGGGGGCAAGTCGTTCACGGCGACCGCATGGCGGTTGAAGGACCCTACAGGATCGCAGGCGGCGTTCCGCTGGCTTCGCCCCGCCGGCGCACAACCCGGCAACAAGGACGCTCTGTTCTACTCCCCGCGCTTCGCGGTCACCACGGGTTCCACCACCCTCATGACCTTTGGCAATTATCTGCTGCGTTTCGACGGCGCCGTGCCGGTGCGCGACGAATTGAAGATTCTTCTTTTCCAACTTCCGAGAGTCGATCAGTCTTCTCTGCCCCCGGTAATCGATTACATACCAGGGAATACCCTATTGTCCGGCACGGACCGCTTCATCGCCGGACCGGCGTCGCTCGAAAAATTCTTCCCCAAGCTGTCTCCGGCCGCCGTGGGATTTCACTTCGGGGCGGAAGGTGTGGCCGGCCGTTATCGGGTAGGATCTTCGGAAACGGAGATGGCGGTCTTTTACTACCCCACCAACCAAATGGCGCGCGACCGGCTGCCGGAATTCCAGAAACTGCCTGGAGCCCTCGTCAAGCGAAGCGGCCCCATCCTGGCGCTGGTAAGCTCTCCGCGGAACGCCGACGACGCCGAGCGCCTTCTGGCCCTCGTCAACTACAGAGCCCAGGTCACCACCAGCGCGCGCCCCACCACCATCATTCAGGATACGGGGAGCATGCTCATCGCCATCTTCCAACTCATTGGCGTGCTGCTCTCGATCGCCATCGTTGCCGGAGTGATGGTGTTCATCATGCGCCGGTTGCGCCGCGCCGCCGCGGGCGGCAGGGACGAAGACCCGATGACGATGCTCCACCTCGAAGACCGGCGTTAGCCCGTTTCCCACAAAAAAAGCCAGGAGGTGAGCAAACCTCCTGGCGGACTGGCAAGTTCCGGCAGCAGCCTATTGCTTGGCGGGCGTCGCGCTTGCCGGCGCGGCTTTCTTGTTCTTGTGGTGATGGGTCTTGTTGTGCTTCGCGGTCTTGGTTGTCTTGGCGGACTTGGCCGCGGGCGCCGGCGCCGCTGTGGATGCGGTCGTCTGGGCTCCCGCGACGGCAGCCAGCAGTAGCGCGGCGGAAGCCACCGCAACAAACATACGTTTCATTCTCGGTTCTCCTTGCTAAGGGGCATCTCAGTTCAAGTCCTTCGTGCCCTCGCAATCTAAAAGACGGTGTGACGGGAGCGCAGTTACGAAGAAAATCGTAAAGCTTCATTCATATAAACTTGCATTCATGAACGCGTATTCATTGGGTTTCGTTTGTCTCTTATCGATTACGTCGTGGGCCCAGAGCGTGCCCGAGCGGCACGTCATTGTCTACAAGGAAGCAGGCCGCTTCGGAGGATGGCCGGCCAATCACGGAGCATGGGCCTGGGGCAATGAACTGCTGGTGGGCTTCGAGGCGGGATACTTCCATCGCAACGAGCAAGGGCACGCGATCGACTATACAAAACCGGCCGAACATGTTTTGGCGCGCAGCCTCGATGGGGGCCTGACATGGAAGATCGAAAGGCCCGAGGCGCTGCGCGTTCCGCCGGGCGTCAAACAAGCAAACGTGCCATCCGTGGAAGGCGCCCGCGCGGCGGGTCCCTTCACGGGCAGCATCAATTTCACTCATCCTGATTTCGCCATGACGTGGCGCATGGCGAACATCCATACCGGTCCCAGCCGGTTCTACTATTCTTATGACCGAGGCAAGACGTGGCAGGGCCCGTATGAAGCGCCGGGCTTCGGCACAAAGGGCATCGCCGCGCGCACGGATTACCTGGTCGACGGGCCGCGCGATTGCACGGTCTTCCTCACCGCCGCCAAGCAGAATGGCAAGGAGGGACGAGTCCTATGTGCTCGCACGAAGGACGGCGGCAAGACGTGGAAGTTCGTCTCCTATGTATGCCCGGAGCCCGATGACTACGCCATCATGCCTTCCTCCATCCGCCTGGGACCGCGGACCATCCTGACCACGCTGCGCCGGCGCCTGTGGATTGAGGCATGGCGCAGCGAAGATGACGGGCTCTCCTGGACATTCGTCACCAGGCCCGTGGAAAGCACGGGCGGCGGCAATCCGCCAAGCCTCGTGAAACTCCAGGACGGCAGACTGGTGTTGACCTACGGCTTCCGCTCCGAACCCTATGGCATCCGCGCCCGCATCTCGCAAGACAACGGAAAGACCTGGAGCAGTGATCTCATCCTGCGGCGGGACGGGGGCGCCTGGGATCTCGGCTACACGCGGACTCTGGCGCGGCCGGACGGCAAACTGGTCACCGTGTACTATTACAACGACAACAAAGACAAGGAGCGGTACATCGCGGCGACGATCTGGGAACCGCCCGCGAAGTGATGGCTGGGCGGGATGCAAGACCGGCGCCGGCAAGAGCGTCTTCGATGGCGAGTGGCCGCGGGCGTGTCCACTCGCGCAAAATGGAAGAGCCCCATGAAACCGCTACCCGTGATTCTCGCTCTCGTTGCCGCTTCCTTCTGCCAGGCCCAGGAGGCGCCGAAGAACCTGCAACTCTTTCTTCTCATCGGACAATCGAACATGGCCGGGCGCGGTCCGGTGGGGGCCGCCGACAAGCAGCCCATTGCAGGCGTCTTCATGCTGACCAAGGGTATGAACTGGGCTCCGGCTGTCGATCCGCTTCACTTCGACAAACCCGATATCGCAGGCGTGGGGATCGGCCGGAGCTTCGCCAGGGTGCTTGTCCGTTTGGATCCGAAGGCATCCATCGGACTCATCCCCGCCGCGTTTGGAGGAACCAGCCTCGACCAGTGGAAGCCTGGCGGCGAGTTGTACACGAACGCCGTCACCCGCGCCAGGGCGGCAATGAAATCCGGGCGGCTGCGAGGCATCCTGTGGCATCAGGGTGAGGCTGATTCGCGCGGCGAGGAGACGATCGCCACCTACCGGGAGCGTTGGATGACGCTCATGGAAGCGCTGCGAACGGAACTGAACGCTCCGGATGTGCCCATCGTCGTGGGCCAACTCGGCGAGTTCTTTACAACACGGGCGCCGCTCGCCCCGAAGGTCAACAAGCAACTCGCTCTGCTGCCGCTGCACTTTTCGCGCACGGCGTTCGTTTCGAGCGCCGGGCTGAAGGACAAGGGGGATTCGACGCACTTCGACACGCCGTCGGTGCGGGAGTTCGGCAGGCGGTACGCGCACGCGTTCCTCATGCTCGATCCCGGGTGGGAGTAACACTCAGACGCCAATAAGAAGGCCGGGGTCTGGTCGAAACCCCGGCCTGGATACGAACGAGGAGGAGGGATGCGTTAGCGTGCGGCCAGCAGTGCCCGCAAGTGGCGGGCGCGTTCCGGAGAGCGCAGTTGGCGGAGCGCCTTCGCCTCGATCTGGCGGATGCGTTCCCGGGTCACATCGAATTCCTGGCCGATCTCTTCCAAAGTGTGCTCGCGCTCACAGCCGATGCCGAAGCGCAGCCGAATCACTTTTTCCTCCTTGGGAGAGAGCGTCTTTAGAATATTCGCGGTTTCGTCGCGAACATTGGAATCGATGACGGCATCGACGGGAGAGCCGACCCAGCGGTCCTCGATGAGGTCGCCAAGAGCGGACTCGCCGTCGCGGCCAACGGGCGTCTCGAGCGAAACCGGATCCCTGGAGATGGTCTTCAGCTTCTGAACCTTCTCGACGGGGATATCCATGCGGCGGCTGATTTCTTCGTTTGTCGGCGCACGTCCGAGTTCCTTTTCGAGCTCACGCGTGGCCCGCAGGAACTTGTTCATGCTTTCGTTCATGTGCACCGGAATGCGAATGGTACGCGATTGATCCGCGATGGCGCGGGTGATGGCCTGCCGGATCCACCAGGTGGCATAGGTGGAAAATTTATAGCCGCGCCGGTACTCGAACTTGTCGGCGGCGCGCATCAACCCGATGTTACCCTCCTGGATCAGATCCAGCAGGTGCAATCCGCGGTTGACGTACTTCTTGGCCACGGACACCACCAGCCGCAGGTTTGCCTCCACCAGATCTTTCTTGGCGCGCTCGGCTTCGAGCTCGCCCTGCCGGATCACCTGGATGCTGTGTTTCAGATCGCTCAGCGTGGCGCTGGCAATCAGCTCGCGCTTCTTGATCTCGCGTTTCAATTCGCGGATCTTGGCTTGATTCGCGGCGGGTTTCTCTTCGAGGCGCCGCAGTTCGGCGTCGAGGTGAGAGAGCTCCTCCACCGTGCGCTCAATCTCTTTGGTAAATTCTTTCCAGCGCCCCATCTGCCAGGGCAGGGAGCGGAGAAGACGAGAGGTTTCGACGCGGGCGCGGTTGACCTTCCACAGCCACTTGCGGCGGAGTTTCTTGTTGCTCGCCACAATCGTCGTAGCTTTTTCCGCCACCTGCTGCTGCTTCTTGTGGCAGGCGGCAAACTCACCGAACTGATTGCGAACCTCCGCCCGCCGCTTGGCTTCGGCCGCGCTACCCTCCTCAAGATCGCCCAAGTCGACAAAAAGATCCAATTCCGCTTCGTTCTTCTTGAGCAGGTCGGCCCACTCGAGCACCATCATCTGTACTCGGGCGGAGCGGCTGAGTGCCTTCTGCATCTTCAACTTGCCGCGTTCCATGCGGCGTGCCAGATCCACTTCCCCTTCGCGCGTGAGCAGCGGAACCGCACCCATTTCGCGCAGGTAGACGCGAACCGGGTCGTCCGTATAGATCGATTCCTCAACCTGCTGCGAGGATTGGAACTCGTCGCCTTCCGTAACTTCTTCCGGATGGAAGAAACTTCCCTCTTCATCGAAAGGTAGCCCCAAGGGCTCATGGCTATCTGCTAAATATTGATCTTCAAAGTGATCCACTAAGAGTCACCTCCCCCATAGTAAGCCAGTCTATTGATCCGTTGACTTTGCCAGGGGATGTACCGCCCGCCGTCGGATTGACCTCGCCGGGCTCTTTTCGCACGGACTGGGGACACACAGCGGTTATTTTCCACCGCGCCTTGGTCATGATAGCACCAAACGAGCCCGAAGTTAAGCCCTAATCTTAAGATGTTTCCGTTCAGTTTTGGTTCCACGAAACCCGCGCCAGGGGGGCGCAAACTTTATCAGCTCCTCTTCTTTTGCAGCAAGTCCTTCAGTTCGTGAAAGAAAGCTTCCTCGTCCTGGAAGTCCCGATAAACGGAAGCAAAGCGCACATAGGCGACCTTGTCTATATCCCGCAGACGCGAGATCAGAACCTCCCCTATTTCTGTAGTTGAAATCTCCCGTTCCGCCGCCTCCACGATCTTTCCTTCTACCTCATCGACTAACTCGGCCAGCTTCCCCATGCTTACTGGACGCTTTTCGCAAGCTTTCAGTAACCCCGTCAGGACCTTTTGCCGGTCGAATTTCTCCCGCCGGCCGTCTTTCTTCACCACCATGTAAGGGACTTCGTCGATCCGCTCATAGGTGGTGAATCGCTTTTCACACTTCAGACACTGGCGCCGGCGGCGGATCGCTTCACCCTCCCGGCTCTCCCGGGAATCGATCACCCTGTCTTCCTGAAATCCGCAGAAGGGACATCTCATAACGGTTGTATCTCTTTAGTTTGCAAAAGTTTACGCCACTTCAACCCATCCTTCAACGCAAGCAGTAGCCCTATCGGCACTACACTCACGAACGTCACCACCCAAATGAGAATCGCCAGACCCGACGCGGATTCCAGCGGGATCTGGAACAACTCCGTAAGCACCAGTACGGTAGCCACCTGCATTCCTCCACCCACCCTGAATGCGGCGCGCGCCAAACGCCACAAACCCTACCACAATCAAGGCGTCCAGAATCCCCAGGCCGTGCGTGAACGGCACCGCCCTGAAGAGGCAAAGAAAACATGCCACAATCAGACACCACTCACAGAATGTGTAGAAAACAAGAAGAAAGACGAAAGATCCGCGGCGTGTGGAACTCGTACCCGAAAGAAAGGCTTTGACCAACCCCGTGATCCGTGTCTGGTACCGAAGGGGAAGGATGCCCAAGGCGGCTACCATCCGGTTCTCGACGAAGACCGGAAAGAGACCGAAAACAATGAGGAGAGAAAGGCAGACGGAGGCGAGGATGCCTGCCAGGCTGCCGCCGGTTCTCAGAACCCACTCCATTGTAATTCCTAATTTTGTAGAAGTAGAGGTGATCCGAGTCAGCGCGAACCCGAACAGAAGCAGCACCGAGAGCAAGTCATAGATCCTCTCGAGGAACCAGGTGGCGAGTTGGCTGGTGAAAGCGACCTTCTCACGGGTGGAGATGAGGTAGGGACGGACCAGTTCACCAGCACGGCCAAAGAGGACGACGGCAGTAAACCCTACTATTGTTGAATCTAGCAATAGCCAGAAATTCGGATGCGGCCGGATTGGCCGTAGCATCAACTGCCACCGGATTGCTCTCCCCAAATACGTCAGCAGCACCAGAACCACCGACGCCGTGAGCCACCCCCAATCCATTTGGGCGAACGTGGCGGCGAAGAGAGACCACTGGAAGCCGGCCTGCTGGGTGCGGTAGCCGAACCAAAGAAGGGCGGCGATGAGAAGGAATCCTAGTAAGATCAGGCTTCCGCGCAGGCGCCGCGGGAGCCGCGTGGCGGTCTTGCTATCCGGGATAGTACCTCCATCATTCATTTTCCGTGCGGAACTCCGTGTCCGGGAATCCATCCCGGGTCTAAAATATTATCTTCCGATCTCCCTGCCCCGGGTGGATTGAGCCCAAGGCGGGGAATCCGGCTTCCGGGTGGCCGTCCTTCAGAGATTTCAGCGAACTTCTCATGATAAATCGTCGTTTAGATAACTGGAAGCGCATGATAGCGAAACCGGCGGGCGGGGCTGAAGAACCGCATCCGGCACGCGGGCGCTCGAAGAGGATACAATGGCAGCCGTTCTTACAGTGGCAACTCCGGGTACCGGCCCCCGCGTGGCGGGGTGGAACTGGCCGGCGCCGGCCGCCAATGGCTGTCTGAGATGGGCAAACAGCTTGGATACAGATTCCAGTCTGGTGGAGCGGTGCCTGGGCGGGGACGACGCCGCTTGGGAAGATCTGGTGCGGTCCCACACAAGGCGCGTGTACGCGGTATGTTACCGGTTCACCGGTAGCGGCGCCGAGGCGCAAGATCTCACGCAGGACGTTTTCCTGCGGGTGTTCAAAACGCTGGGGAGTTTTCGCTCCGGCGAGGGTTCATTTTCGGTATGGCTCTTGCGGCTGACTCGCAATCTGTTGATTGACAACTACCGGCGCGGCAAGCAGGAGCGCGCCACTGATTCCATCGAGGAGCAACTGCCCATGCTCGAGGAAAAATATTCGCTTTCCTCGCGCACCGATGGCATGCTGGCGGGCAGGGAAGCGAGCGAAATCTTGCAGGCGGCATTGGAAAGACTATCGCCTGAGTTGCGGGAAACCCTGATATTGCGGGATCTGGAGGAGTTAGAATACCGGGAAATCGCCCAGTCCTTGGGGGTTCCGGAAGGAACCGTGAAATCGCGGCTGAACCGGGGACGCGCCGAACTGGCGCGCATCCTCAGAAGGTTTAAGGTGGCGGTATGACGTGCGCCGAACTGGAGTTGCTGCTGTGCGATTACATCGACGGCACGCTGCGTCCGGAGGAACGGACGGAGGCCGAAGCGCATCTGGCGGGTTGTGCCGCCTGTACCGAATTGCACCGTGACTCGGCCGGGGTGCTCGGGTTTCTGGAACGGATCCCAGCGGTCGAACCGCCTCACTCCCTGGTGACGCGCATTCTGCACCAGGCGCCGGCCAGGCAGCCGCCCGTAAACAGTGCGCGGTCCACGTTTAGAAGACTCCTGGGGCGGTGGCTCGAGCCGGTGCTTCAGCCCCGCCTGGTGATGGGAATGGCGATGACCATTCTCTCCTTCGCCATGCTCGGCCGCTTTGCGGGTATCGAGGCCCGGCAGTTGCGCCCGGCCGATCTCCATCCGGCTAAAGTTTGGGAGGCGGCCGAGGACCAGACGAACCGCGCCTGGACGCGAGCGGTGAAGTATTACGAAAGCCTGAAGATTGTGTATGTTTTGCAGTCCAGGCTTCGCGAAATCACGGATACCGGCGACGACGGCTCGGCGCCGGCGGACCGGAGACAGGAACGAAAGCAGGAACAGAAGCCGAAGACGGCGGCGCCCGCGGCGGAAAGCCCCGGAGCACCCAAGTAGCGAATCGGTCTGGGAGGTTGTTATGGAACAGGGCAATGAAAGCGTACAAAGACCGGCGGGATTCTGCCGCGCCTGCGGGAAACGCCTGAGCCAGGAAGAAGTGCGGGAATACCAGGGAACCATTTACTGCGAAGAGCATTCGCCGCAACAGGCAAGCACGGGGGCGTCCTCTTCCGGGCCGGCTGCGCCAGGCCCGGCAAGGGACACCGCGAACCCCTATACCGCGCCGCCTCCCCAACCCTCCGCGGCGGGCGCGAGCGTTTCTCCCGGTTTGGCCTTCATACTCGGCTTCATCCCGGGAGTGGGTGCTATCTACAACGGCCAATATGCGAAAGGCTTCGTGCATGTTCTCATCGCCGGCCTGTTATTCAGCCTGTCCGGCCACGAATCGGGAGTGATGGAACCGCTGTTCAAGATGTTCATCCCGGTCTGGATCTTCTACATGGCGTTCGAGGCCTATCACACTGCGAAGAAGAAGTCGTTGGGAGAACCCGTGGATGAGTTTTCCTCCATCTTTCCCAACTCCGGACCGGCAACCGGGTTCCCTGTTCTGCCGGTGCTATTGATTGCCCTTGGCGTGCTGTTCCTGCTCAACAACCTGGATATCGTGAGCATCCGCCAGATGATGCCTTACGCCGGGCCGGTGCTGCTCATCGGATTGGGAGTCTACCTGTTGTACGCGAGGCTGAGGGCCAATGCCGAGGCGGCCCGGGAGGTGTCTCATGGAAGGAACTAACACAAACACCTGCCAGGGGCGTTCGCTGATTGCCGCCATCCGCGGGCCTATTCTGATGATCACCGTAGGCGGGCTCTTCGCGATTGATCACGCCGGGTTGTACAGTTTCTCAAGCACCTGGCCGGCCATTCTCATCGTGATTGGCGTGATGAAGTTGATGGAGCGGGCAGCGGCGCCCCGTTCGTGAGGAGGAACCACCATGCGGCCACGATCTATTACCGGACCCATCATCCTCATCGCCATCGGCGCGCTGTTTCTCCTGCACAACCTGTGGCCGGACATCGCCATGTTCGACATCTTTCTCCGCTATTGGCCGTACCTGCTGATCCTCTGGGGCGCCGTGCGGCTGGTGGAAGTCCTGTTCTGGGCCGGAACACGCCGTCCGCTTCCGCCCGCGGGCGTCTCCGGCGGTGAGTGGACCGTTGTGGTGCTGCTCTGCGTTTTCGGCACTCTTCTGTTCTGGGGCTCGAAGTGGGCTCCGAGTTGGAACAACGGCATCAGGGTGCGCGGACTCGAGATTTTCGGCGAGCGCTATGAGTTTCCGGTTTCAGCCGAGAGACAAGTGGGCAAGAACGCGCGCATCGTCCTCGACCTGGGCCGCGGCAACGCCAAGATCCTGGGCGCCGATGATGACAAGATTACCGTCAGAGGCCAAAAGAGCATCAATTCGTACGACCAGAAAGACGCCGGCAAGGCCGATCAGCAGACGCCGCTCGAAATCGTGACAGTGGGCGACCAGATCGTCATCCGAACGAACCAGGACAAGTTGGATGGCTCGCGCCGCATGTCCAATGACCTGGATATCAGCATTCCGAAAAGCGCCAGCTTCGAAGGACGCGGCCGCTACGGCGACTTCGATGTTCGCGACCTCGGCGGCAGCGTGCAGGTCAACAGCGATAACGCAGGCGTACGCCTGGAAAACATCGGCGGCGCGGTGAAGGTGGACCTCCGCCGCGGCGACATTGTCCGCGCGACGAAGATCAAGGGACCGGTGGATGTGAAGTTGAGCACGCGCGGCCGGGCCGGAGAGGATCTGGAACTCGACACCATCGAGGGCCCGGTGACCGTGAGCGGGGCGTTTTCCGGGGAACTGAATTTCCGGAACCTCGCCAAGCCCCTGCGGTTTGAAGGCGTCACCACCGATTTGCGGGTGGAAAAGACTCCGGGGTTCATCAAAATGGCGCTGGGGAACCTGACGGCGGAAAATGTGCAGGGCCCGTTTCACCTTACCGCGGGAACACGCGACGTAAACGTGCGCGACTTTACGGGGAACGTGGAAATCCAGGTGGACCGCGGCGACCTCGAATTGCGGCCCGCCCGCCAGCAGGTTGGCCGTATTGACGCCCGCACGAGGAACGGAGAGGTGGACCTGGTGTTGCCGCCGGGAGCGAAATTCGACCTGAACGCCAGCACGGCCCGTGGTGAGATCAGCAATGAGTACGGCGCGCCGCTGAAAATGGAGACAGTGGGGAAAGGAGCCAGCCTGCGTGGCTCCACCGGAGGCCCGGCGGTTACGGTGACAACCGATCGTGGCTCCATCACCGTGCGCCGCGCCGGAGCCGGCGAACCGCCCGCGCCGCCTGTGCCCCCAAGCGGCATTCTTCCGCGGAAACTCCCGCCTCCTCCGGTTCCCGAGCCGCAACAGCAGTAGGCGGCCCTGTCAGGCCTTCTTCACCGGCGCGGGCAGGTCCCGCGCCTCGCACACGGATTGGAATCCCTGCCGGCTGTGGGACCCGTCACGGAAGGGCTTGTTTTCCGAATGGCCGCGGCGGCAGAGGGTGACGGCGGCGCGCCCCGCGAGGCCGAACCGCTTGCCCGCCGCGTCGGCAATGGCAAAATCCCCCTCGATGCGCAACGGTCCATTGTGATTCACCGTGATTTTGGTAGTCGGCATAAACACCTGAGCTCAGCAGAAGCGGCGGCTATAATGAGGGAAAATGCGGCAAGCCGCGCAGCGAGGATTCTGGTGGCTGGCCTTCCTGTTGTCGAGCCTGCCGCCGCTCTGCGCGCAGGCGAAGTTGTCCGGGGAAACCCTGCTGCTGGCCCGCATCCGGGCGCGAGCGGCGGAGAATCTGCGGCGGCTTCCAAATTACACCTGCCTCGAGACGATTGAGCGTTCCATGCGGCGCGCCGCCTCGCGCCGTTTTGAACTGATCGACCTGGTGCGCCTGGAAGTGGCCTATGTGGATGGCAAGGAAATGTTCGCCTGGCCCGGGTCGCGCACGTTCGAAGACCGCGACATCACGGAGATGGTAAGCGGAGGCGCCATCGGCAACGGCAGCTTTGCCCTGCACGCGCGCGGCATCTTCCTTTCAAACTCCGCGCTGTTCCAGTACGCCGGCGAAATAACGCTCGCGGGGCGGGCGGCTGTCCGATTCGACTACCACGTCCCGATGGTCCGCAGCGGATACAAGCTGCGCGTGAAACCGGAGGAAGGCATCGTCGGCTACAAGGGGTCGTTCTGGATCGATCCTCAAACGCTCGACCTGATGCGTCTCGATGTCGACATCAATGACATCCCACCCAACATCCCGGTGGCCGCGGGACGCGAATCGCTGGAATATGCGCGCGCAAAGATAGGTGGAAAGGATTTTCTCCTGCCCCGGCGCTCGGAGTTGATGCTTACCGACCTCGGTGGCAACGAGAGCCGCAACTATCTGCACTTCAACGGCTGCCGCGAGTTCAGCGGTGAATCGGTGATTAATTTCGAGGATGTTCCGGAAGGCCCCATCGTCGGGAAGAAACCCCCTGTCCACATCACGCTGGCCGAAGGGCTGGACGTGGACCTGAAGTTGCAAACCACCATCGAGGCAGGCGTTACCGCGATGGGCGATCCGGTGACGGCGCTGGTTGCCAGGGACGTGCGCGGGAAAGGCCATATCTACGTACCCAAGGGCGCCGTAGTGGCGGGACGCATCGTGAGACTCCAGAGGGGCAACGGCCCGCGTGAAGCTTTTTGGGCGCTCGGCCTTCTCTTCGACCGCATCGATTTCGAAAACCAGTTTGGCGAGTTCCGCGCCCACATGTATCCCGTCACGTTCCCGCCGAGTCTGGCCTACTCCGCGGACCCGCGCCGGCCGGCTTTTTATCCCACCGGACCAGAACCTACCGAAACCAACCCACGGATTGGTATTCTTTATCTGAAGGGTGAAAAGGCGAAATTGCCCGCCGGGATCTCCACTTCCTGGCGAACCCTGGCGCCCACCGAGGAAACCAAGTGATACTGTTCGAACCGGAAACTAACCGGGCGTTATTTGAGCACGCCCTCGAATTCGGCAAGCGGCAAGTCAAGAGGCTCATCGAGTCTCACCCCGACTTCTACCCTATTTACACCGAAGAAGGGCGGTGGAAGCATGAAGGCCCCGCCTGGACGCACTGGTGCGACGGCTTCCTGCCGGGGATGATGTGGATCTTTCGCAAGCACTGCGGCGGCAACGGCACGGCGGAGGAGAAGTACTGGCTGGAGCAGGCCATCCGTTACACGACATCCCTCGAGCCGCGTAAGCACGACCGCGATGTCCATGATCTCGGATTCATTTTCCTCTCCACCTACTTCCGCTGGTACCGGCTCACCAAGGACCCGGCGCTCAACGAGGTGATTGTGCAGGCCGGCAGGACGCTGGCGCTGCGTTTCAAGGAGAAAGGCTACTATCTGCGGTCGTTCGTGGCGGAAAACTCGCTGTTCATCGACATCATGATGAATGTCGGAATCATTTTTTATGCCGCGCGCGAGACCGGCGACCGCAAACTGCGGGACATCGCCCTGCGGCACTGCCTCACGACGCGTCGCGTGCTGGTGCGCGGCGACGGGTCCACGGCGCACGAAGGATTGTTCGATCTCGAGACCGGCGAGTTTCTGCGCCAGGGCACGCATCAGGGGTTTCGTGGGGATTCGTGCTGGTCACGAGGCCTTGCCTGGTCGCTCTACGGCTTCAGCACCTCCTATGAGTACAGCCGCGATCCGCGCTTTCTCGAGACGGCGGAGAGTTGCGCCGACTACTACATCACCCACTCGAACGCGGACGGTGTTCCGCCGTGGGATTACAACGCGCCCGCGGAAAGCCGCAAGCTGATGGACACTTCCGCGGCCGCCATCGCCGCCTCCGGCCTGCTGCGGCTCTCCAGGCTGCTGCACGATCCCGTCAAGGGGCACTTCTACTGGTGCACGGCCACCCACATTCTGCGTACGTTGTGCCGGAACCACCTGGGCGAAGGCGACCCCGACTACGAAGGCATCCTCAAGGGCGGCGTCTATCACGTCCACAAGGATCTCGGCGTCGATGAGAGCGTCATGTGGGGCGAGTACTTCTTCGTGGAAGCGCTCGACCACGTTCTGAGCTAATAGCCCTTCTCTTTGTCCACCACGTTGCGCAGCGGTTCGCCCTTGGCGAACCGCGCCACGTTCTCGAGCACCAGCTCGCGGTGCCGCCCGCCCACCATGTCGGACACCGTGGCGATGTGCGGCGTGATGATGACGTTGTCGAACTTCCACAGCGGATGCCCTGGAGGAAGCGGCTCGGGATCGGTGACGTCGAGGCCCGCCCCGGAGACCCGCTTTTCGTCAAGCGCTTTGACGAGCGCTCCGGCATCGTAGAGCTTGCCTCGCGACACGGCGATGAAATACGAGTCGCGCTTCATCAGTTCGAACTGCTTCGGGCCCATCATCTTTTCACTCTGCGGCGTGTGTGGAGCGGAAACGAACACCACGTCCGCCTTCGGCAGCACGGTGTCGAGGCGGTCCGGCTTCACCACATAGCTGATGGATGGCTGGAACGAAATATCCTTCGGATCGACGCCGATCACGGTCATCCCGAACGCCGCCGCGCGCGCGGCGATCTGCGAGCCGATGCCGCCCACACCGATGATGACGGCTGTCTTGCCGCGCAGTTCAATCGCCTTCCAACCTTCGCGCGGAAGCCCTTCCTTGCCGCGCTCCGCCACCGCCCGGTTGATGCCGCGCGTCAGGGCAAGCAGCAGCGCGAATGCGTGGTCGGCGATCTCCGGCCCTTGAATGATCTTCCCGTTGGTGAGCGTAATGTTCGAGTGAATCAATTCAGGGAAACGATAGCGCTCCACGCCGGCGCTGGGGATGTGGATCCATTTCAGATTCTTGCCCGCGCGGAAGATCTCGGGGCTGATCTCGCCGATATACGCATCGGCGCCGGCGACTTCCTTGATGACGTTGTCCGGCCGCCCCTCGACGAAGGTGACTCCGGGAGCAACCTGCTTCATGTCGGAAATCGAGTCCGCATTGCGTCCGGTGACGACAATCTTCAATTGCGCGGGAGCCTGCGGGCAGGCAAACCCGAGGAGGGCGAGGGAAAGAACCGTCCGTAACATGGGGGCATTCTACCCGATTCCGCGGCGATGCGCTCGCGCGGAGCGAGTCTAAATGAGGGAAGAGGGGCGGCGGCTCCAGGGTTTTCCCTTCTCCCGCGAGACCGCTTCCATGTCCTTCACGTAGGCGCCCGCCTGGGTGAGGATGTGATGCAGGTCATTGCCGATGCTGATGAAGGTGAACCCCTTGTCGAGAAATTCGCCCACGCGGCTGGTTCCGAAAAGGAAGAGGCCGAGGATGACGTTGTTCTTGCGCGCCTCGCCGGCCAGGGTCTGCGTCGCGGCGTTCAACTCGGGCGAGGTGTACATGTGCGGGAACTCGTACTTCTCATAGAGCCCCATCGACATGCAGAGGTCGTTCTGCCCCAGGAACAGAATGTCCACGCCGGGAACCGCGGCGATTTCCGCCATGTTCTCGATGCAGGAAGCGGTCTCCACCTGCAGGGCGACGATGATGTTCGCATTGGCGTTGCCGACATAGCCGAGCAGACCGGCTTTGTTGGTGCTGCGCTGGGGGAAGTAGACCGAGCGCGTCCCGGCGGTGGGGTAGCGGGCGCAGCTTACGGCCTGGCGCGCTTCCTCGGCGCTGTTGATGTAGGGGATGAGGACGCCGTCCGCTCCCAGATCGAGAGCCTGCTGGATCCCTGCGCGGTCATGAAACCCGGCCACGCGCACCATCGACTTGGCCCCACCGCCGCCGATGGCGGCGATCATCGCCGAGAGTTTTTCATAACCCATGGGTCCGTGCTGGGTGTCGACGAGAAGCCAGTCGAAACCGCTGTGCGCCAGTTGCTCGGCTACCGTGGGGCTATGTGAATTGACGAAGAGGCCCATCTTGGGGCGGCCTTCGCGCAGTTGTTGTTTGAATTCAGCTCCGGTAAGGGCGGCGGCATCGCTCATGATTCATTCACTCCTTGGGGGATTGGGAAATCGTGGAATTGGAATTGTCTGGATAAGACGCGAACTCAGAGCAATATAGCCAATCGCGGGGCCGGGAGTCAATGAAAACGGAGGCGGCGGCGAGAAAGAAGTGCCGCCGCTCAAGCCCCCTTTCCTCAGGCCGATACGTGGCTTGGAAAGAGAGGGTCCTCTGATCTCTGCAATTATTTCACCGCGCCGTTCCATGGCAAACGACCTGCGGCATGCCCTGGAGGGAGCCGCCGGGTTGGAGGCGGTATGGATGGTCTACGATTATCCGGACGCGCACGGCCTGTCACGCCTCCGGGAAGCCAAACCGGGCTGTGTGGTCTTTCTCGACTTGGTCGACCCCTCTCAGGCCACCCGCTTGGCGGCGGAAATTGACACCAACTACCCCTGGGCGGAACAGATAGCGATTGACGCGGGAAACGGGCGGGAGGAACTCCTCGGATTGATGCGGTTGGGGGTGCGCGAAGTGATCACTCATCCTTTTGGCGCCGCGGAGGTGGAGGCCGCCCTGATGAGGGCGCGGCGGAAACTCAAGGGCGGCCCGGCGGCTTCCGGAAATGGCGCGGGCGAGGTCTATGCGTTCACTCCGGCCAAGCCCGGAGCGGGCGCCAGCACGCTTGCGGCGAGTACGGCGGCCGCCGTGGCCCGCCTCTCGCAAAAGAGAACGCTCCTCGCCGACTTCGACGTGAAACTGGGAATCACCTCGTTTTTGCTCAAGCTCGACGGACAAAACTCCGTCCTCGATGCCCTCGATCAGAGTGATTGGATGAATGAGGAATTGTGGGCGAGGCTCGTTTCCGAACGCGGCTTCCTCGATGTTCTCGGGTCGTCGCCCGCCTCGTACGCGAGAGCGAGGCCCGCTTCCGATTTTCTGAACCTGCTGCGCTTTGCGCAAACGCAGTATCCGGCAGTGCTGGTGGACTTGCCGGGAAGCATGGACGAGCACGAAGTGGAGACGCTCGCCATGGCCAAACAGATTTTCCTGGTCTGTACGCCGGATGTTTCCGGACTCCACATGGCCCGCCGCAAATATGAACTGGCGGCCAGACTGGGATTGACGGACAGGCTGGCGCTGGTGCTCAACCGTTCCGGCGCGCGCCGCGCGCTGAGTATCGCGGATATCGAAAGCGTGGTGCAACTGCCCGTTCGCCATGCGCTTCCGAACGACGAGAAGGCTGTGGCTGAGGCTGTTCGGAAAGGGGACCCGCTGCGCCCTGGCTGCGCCTTGGGAGAACAGGTGGAGGCGCTCGCCCGCCGCATCCTCCAGGGCGCGGCCGGAGCAGAGTCCCCCGAACGCCGCAGAAAGTTCGTCGACTATTTCTCCATCAGTTCCGCCCGGGCCGCTAATTCGTGACGATAGTCTCCGCGAGAACACCCGAGCGGAAATCTGCCCGGCATGGAAGGAGGAGATACTTGCCAGAACTCGATCGCTCCCAATTGATGATCATTCTCCAATCGGAGGCTCGCGACACGATGCACGCGGTGCTAGGGATGCTTCACGTCATGTCGGAGGGCCTGCTGACGAGTGATCAACGCCAGTGCGTGCTCGCATGCCGCGCCCGCGCCGATAAACTTCTTCGCCGCATGGACGACAGCCGCCGCTTGCTGCAGCCCGAGGACGATCCCCCGGTCCGCGCCCCATTTGATCTGGCCGAAGTAGTGGAGGAGGTGATCGGGTTGATGCGCGTCCTTGCCTTGCGGAAGGGGGTAGCGCTGGAAACTTCGGCGTCGGAGAAGGTTCCCCGCACGGTCATTTCCGATCGCTTACTGTTGGAAGAGATCCTCTCGAGGGTATTGGAGAACGGCATTGGGCGATCCCGCGTGGGACGCGTCATCTTTCATGTCGAGGCGGAATCATCCGCCTGGGCGGGACTGTCCACGGTGCGGTTTCGTGTTACCACGCAGACTCCCTGGGAGGATCGGCCGATGCACCCCGTTCCCGATGCCGCCCGGAAAGACAACCTGGATTGCGCGCTCCTCCGGGAACTGGTGGCCGGCCTTGGCGGCACGATGATTTACGAGCCTTCTCTTAGGGAGGGAATCCGGATCACGGTTGCATTGCCCTTGGAGGTCCCGGCGGAGCCACCTGGCCCCGCCGGTTCCTCGCGGAGAATCCTCGTGGCCGGCAATAGCGCCGGAACTCTGCTCGAAGACTACCTTCGTGGCCAGCCCTACCAGGTGTCGAGGGCCTCTGACGGCGCACAAGCCGTGGAACTGGCCGAACGCAACATCTATGACGCGGTGGTCATGGACATCCGGATGCCGGTGCTCGATGGCTTTGCCGCCACGCGGGCTATCCGCGAATGGGAGACCCGGAATGGACGGCCACGCACGCCGATTATCGTGCTGTCCGGCGAGCACCAGGAAACGCAGCTCCGGGAGGGGGGAGCAGCAGGGTGCTCGGCGTATCTCACCAGACCGGTGGCGAAGGAAGCATTCTTGGAGATGCTGCGGGAGTATCCGGGGGCTGAGGCAAACGGCTGAAGCCGGGAGGCAATATTTCCAGGATGCCGGTTCTAAGGTGGACTAAGGAAACGCGAAACTTCCCTTAGAGGCGTATCTCGACGTAATCTCACGGACCCGTTCCACCGATTCTCTTTGTGTTACCGGTGTATGACATCCGGTCGCCAGGAGCACACGTCCGTTATGACCTCTCTCGATCGTCTCAAACAAACTTTCACCGGAGCCCGGAGGACAATCGCCCTTCCTCTTGTAACTCTGGCCGTGGCCACTCTCGGAGCCCAGGCCGCTACCTTTATTCCTGATTCCGCCAGTTGCGATGGTGGCACGGTATCTACTTCCGCGCTGCCTGACGTAAACGGCGTGACGGGGGTGAAGATCTTCACCACGGCGCCGTGTTCCGTCACCGATACGGGAGGCACGGGAACCGCCACCATCAATTTGACAGTAAGCGGAGGGCCCGGTGGAACCTTTGATCTGGCGATGGTCAGCTTTCCGGTAAATTTCGTTTTTACCATCAATTCCTCCGACACATACGACATCATCTTTTACACGCTCAGCCTGCAGTTGAACGGGCTTACGGTTCAACAAACCAGTCCCTGGCCCGTGAGCGCGGGCACTACGGTGAACTCGGCGGATGGCGAGAACTTCAACTCATTCAGCTACTTCCTTGATTCCGCCGGCATGGCGCTGAATTCGTGGACCTTGACGCTTCTGGTAACGCAAACAGACCCCTTCAATGGCGGCGGTCAGACGCTCTCTCTCGATATTCCCCCGAATTCCATCGATATAACCGGTCCCGCGAGCGGCGGTGAATCACCCAGTCCGGAACCATCGTCCCTGCTACTCCTCGGATCAGGCGTTGGGCTGCTTCTATTCAGTAAACGCAGTCTCCGGCGGGTCTGACGTCCTCCGTTCCATAACCAGGTTCGGCAAAGGCCGCGCGGCGAAGCGCGGCTTTTCCCTTGTTATGTAGACTGAGGATAGACCATCCTGTGATGAATGAGCCGCGGGTTCCCACGCAAACTCCGCCAAGGCGCCGGAAGCGCCCGCCGCAGTGGCGTCACATCAACTTTCCGATGCGGGGAATCTCGCGTCTTCACCCTGCTCCTCCGCGTCCGGTCCGCCAGCAGGCGCGGGACGTGTGGGACAGCGTCCGTCTCCTGATTCGCTCCGCCACCCTCTGGCTGGTTTTGTCCGCCGCCCTGCTTTATCAGCGCTGGTACATCACTGCCGCGGCGGCTTTCGTAGTCAGCTTTACATTCGTAGTTTTCCGGCCCTACATCCGCGAAGTACGGATGCGGGTGGACGAAGGCTTCGGCACGGATTCCGCGGAGTTTCTGAGCACGGTTGCCGGAGCCACCGGCGTCCCCATGATCGGCGGCAACCGGCTGGAAATTCTCAACAACGGCGAGGAATTCTACCCCGCGATGCTCGCCGCCATCTCGCGGGCGAACTACTCCATCACCATGGAGCAATACATCTTCTCGGCCAGTGAGATCGGCCGGCAATTCGCGGAGGCGTTCGCGGCCCGCGCGCTCGACGGGGTCAACGTGAAACTTCTGCTCGATGCCGTGGGGGCGGCGAACATTGGGAGCGAGATTCTCCGTATCCTCACCGCGGCAGGATGCGAGATCCGCTGGTACCGCCCCATCCGCTGGTACGATCTGCATCGCGTCAACCACCGCAACCACCGCAAAAGCCTCATTATCGACGGGCGGATTGCCTTCACCGGCGGGGCGGGAATTGATGACCACTGGCGCGGAGCGGCGCGCAACCCGTCCGAGTGGCGAGACCTGCAGATTCGGATGGAGGGGCCGGGCGTGGTCCCGCTCCAGACCGGGTTCGCTTCGAACTGGCTCGAAGCCACGGGCGAAGTAATCACGGGGCCGGAGTACTATCCCGTTCCGGAACCCTTGGGCCCCGTGGAACTGCAAACGGTGCTCAGTTCCCCCAAGGGAGACCAATACACCGCCTCCATCCTCTATGCGCTGGGTATTCTGTCGGCGCGGCAATGCATCTACATCGCCAATCCGTACTTCGTCCCCGGTCCGCTCGCCATTGAGAGGATCGAGGAAGCCGTCGAGCGCGGAGTCGATGTCAAGGTGATGGTCGCCGGCGCGCACAACGATGCGTGGTGGGCGCGGCAGAACAGTGTCCGGCTCTACGGAAGGCTGCTCGAGGCCGGTGTGGAGATTTACGAGTACCTGCCCACCATGCTCCATCAGAAGATGATGCTGGTGGATTACATCTGGGCCACCGTGGGGACCACGAACTTCGACCACCGCTCTTTCCGGTTCAACGAAGAAACGAACGTATGCTTCCATGATCCAGAATACGTGGATCAACTGCGGAGCATCTTTTACCGCGACCTGGAGAGGTGCCGCCGCGTGGATCTGGCCGAATGGCGCCGCCGGGGACTGCACGTGCGCGCCGGGGAGATATTCGCGTCTTTGCTACAGGACCAGGTATGAAGACCATCCGCATCGCCACCTACAATATTCACAAGTGCCAGGGAATGGACGGGCGCGTCCGCCCCGAGCGGATCGCGCGGGTGCTCGAGGAGATCAACGCCGATGTCGTGGCGCTGCAGGAGGTGCACAGCGTCGAGAACCACCGCGCCGAAGCCGATCAGTCGCGCTATATCGCGGAGGCGCTCGACATGCGCTTCATTCACGCCGAAGCGCGCAAGTTGCATGGGGGCGCCTACGGCAACGTTCTGCTTTCCCGATTTCCCGTCGATAGCCACCACAACGTCGACATCACCCATACCGGCAGGGAAGAGCGCAGCGTGCTGCGGGCGGACATTGCGGTGGAGGGACGCTCGCTGCACTTCTTCAACCTGCACCTGGGAACGGGATACTTCGAGCGGCGCTTTCAGGCGCGGGCGTTGATGGAGCATCGTGTTCTCCGCGCGCCGGATTTGAGCGGCGAGCGCATTGTGATGGGCGATCTCAACGAATGGACCCGCGGCCTGGTCACCCACACCCTGACCGAAGAACTGCGCCGCGTGGATCTGGAACTGCCGTTGTTCCGCCGCCGCACCTATCCGGCGCTGCTTCCGTTTCTTCACCTGGATTACATCTACTACGAACACACCCTGCGGGCCAGGGACGCGTTCTTTCATCACAGCCGGCTGTCGCTGATCGCTTCCGATCACCTGCCGCTGGTGGCGGATTTTGACCTGTAGAGACAAAAAAACCGCCACGCCTCCCGGCCTCTTGCGGACCGGGAGGCATGGCGGATCGGAGTAGGCAGCGTCAACGGGATTCTATTGCGAGGAACAGCGTGCTGCCGCCGCGGTTCACTTTCAGCAGTACGGTGCCGCTGGCATGGGCCACCGCTGTCTGGAATTCATTCACATTGTTGATCTTCTGATGATTCACTTCCTGAATGACATCGCCGCTCGCCAGTCCGGCCGCCGCGGCGGCGCTGGCCCCATCCACATCGGTCACCACGACGCCGGTGGTAGTGGCCGGCAGATTGAGGCTGCGCAATGTCTGTGGATCGAGATTCTGCACGCTCACACCGTCCATCAGACCCGTTCCGGGCTGCTCCTGGCCCGAGCGCCCCATCTTGGCGGATCCGTAGTTGGCCGGCATTTCCTCGAGCTTCACGGGAATTTCCTTGTACGTCCCGCCGCGCAGCACCTTCAGGTTCACCGTGGCGCCGGGCGGCATCATGGCAACATGCAGCCGGAACTGGTTGTAGTCTTCGATAGGCTTACCGTTGACGGCCACAAGCACGTCGCCGGATTGGAGCCCTGCCCTGGAAGCCGGCGTATTCGGGGTCACATCCGCCACGACAGCGCCCATCGTTTCCTTCAGACCGAAGCCCTTGGCGAGCGCCGGGGTTACGGGTTGGAGGGAGACTCCCAGGTAGGCGCGGGTTACTTTACCCTTGGTCACAATCTGATCCATCACATTGCGCGCCAGGTTGGCGGGAATGGCGAATCCCACGCCGTTGTTGCCGCCGGAGTTCGGGGAGATGATCGCCGTGTTGATGCCGATCAGGTCGCCCTGCGAGTTGACAAGCGCGCCTCCGGAATTACCGGGGTTGATGGCGGCATCCGTCTGGATAAAATCTTCGTAGTCCTCAATTCCGAGGTTGCCCCGGCCTTTCGCACTGACAATGCCGAGTGTCACTGTCTGGCCGACGCCGAACGGGTTGCCGATGGCCAGTGCGTAATCGCCGACTTCCACCTTCGAGCTGTCACCGAAGGTTAGCGTCGGCAAATCCTTGGCGTCAATCTTCAAAACCGCTAGGTCAGTCTTGGCGTCGGCGCCGATGAGTTTGGCCTTGAATTCGCGTTTGTCGGAGAGCGCCACGGTAATGGTGGTCGCCTTCTCGACGACATGATTGTTGGTCAGGATGTAGCCATCATGAGAGACAATGACGCCCGAGCCGAGGGAGTGTTCCCGTTCGCTCTGGGGCGGCCGCTGGCGCGGCATTCGGCCGAAAAACTGCTCAAAGAACGGGTCGTTGAAAGGTAGTCCGAAATCGTTGCTCGATACTTTGACTATCTTCGAGGTGGAGATGTTGACGACAGCGGGTAAATCTCGTTTCACAACCGCGCGGAAGCCTTCCGCCGGCTGTGCCGTTTGAGGAGAGCGTACTGAAATCGCCGGAGGCGCCTGCTGCACCTGAGACTTATGTTCAGTAACCGCTCCCACGACTGCGCCTATTCCGAAAACCGCGAGGAGTCCGCCAATCAGCATCTGATGACGGAACCTCGATCCAATTTGAGTCATTTGTTTTCCTCCTGGTGGAACCGTCAGTTGACTACTGCGTCCACATTAATGGACGTTTCAGGGAGGGTTTCGACTATACAGGCTGGGCGGTATTTCAGACGGGGAGTGTGGTGGAAATTCGGCTGCGCGGAGGGCAACATCCGGCGCGCATCTACTCCACCCCCGCCGCCGCCTTCCAGCACCGCGTACAGAAGCGTCCCTCTTTGAGATCCAGCCGCTCGATCGTCGTGCTCGAGGACATCGCGCAGCGCCAGTCCTGGCAATGCCGCAGCCCGAAGGTGTGCCCCAACTCGTGCAGTGCTTCCTTCACCAGCCTTTCGCCGAACAGATCCTCATCCGGCGGCAGTCCGTAAAACTCCTGCCGCAGGCGGTGGGCGGAGAGCACCGCGCAGCTTCCCGCCAACTGCGCTTCGCCGTAGACGAAGGTGAAGATGGGCACATAGAGGTCCATCGCCGTCACGCCGAGCAGCCGGACGCCATCTCCGCGGAGAGAAGACAGATGCCTGAGCAGGGATGTGGCATGGCATTGTTTCCGCACGGGATCGAAAGCAAAGCCCGGATCCGGCCGGCCGTCGCGGACGCGAACGCCCACCCGCAGCTCCCGCGCCAGGCGCGCCGCCAGTTGATCGAGCGCCTCGATGCCCACGCCTTCGCCGATGCCCACCACCTGGATCACTT
>JAIXKK010000083.1 GCA_026954325.1 Bryobacterales bacterium
GTCTTGAACCGGCCGGATTCCATTCCAGATTATCGAGGACTTCGCAACATGGCTAGAATTTTTTCCATCACGTATATCCTCCTCCTCGCGGCGCCGGCCCTGGCGGCTCAGCAGGGAGCGCAGGAAAAGAAGGAAAATCCTCAAGTCAACGATTCCCGTAAAACGCTGGAGGAAGTCAGGAACGCCGGCGGCGCCCCCATGCCCGTCGACCCCAAGACATACAAGTTGGGCCCCGAGGACATCATCATGATAAAGGTTTGGCGCGAGCCGGATCTCTCAGGACCGGTCTTTGTGCGCCCCGACGGTAAGATTTCGATGCCGCTGGTGGGTGAACTCCAGGCTGCCGGGCATACGCCGGAGCAACTGGGACAGGATATCACCGCCGCCCTCTCGAAGGTGATGAACAAGCCCGAGGTGTTCATCGCCGTTCAACAGGTCAACAGCAAGAAATACTACATCATCGGCGAAGTCAACCGGACTGGCGTCTTTCCCCTCGTCACCACCACCACGGTGCTTGAAGCGATTGGAGCCGCCGGCGGCTTGAAGGAGTTCGCCAACGCCAAGAAAATCGTCATCGCCCGCGGCAGCAAACGCATCAAGTTCAACTACAAAGAGGTGGTGGACGGCAAGAACCTCCAGCAGAACATTACACTGGAGAACGGGGACCAGATCATCGTTCCCTGACGTGGCGGCCGTGCTTCAGGAGGTTTCATGGAAACGGAGAATTTCGACAGCCCTCTCAGTGTGAACCGGCGGCCGCCGGATATCGAGGATTACCTCGACATGATCCGGAGGCAAAAAGCCTGGATCCTCGGGCCGGCATTCGGAGCCCTGGTGGTGGCTGTGCTGGTGGCGTTCCTCTGGCCGGACACCTACCTGTCATCGGCTGTCGTGCGCGTGGTGCCCCCCGTCGTTCCGGATGCCTTTGTCCCGACAAACGTGAACATGGAGATGTCGCAGCGCATCAACTCGATGGCCCAGCAGATTCTCAGCCGCACCGCGCTCACCAACATCATCAACAGCTACGGCCTCTATCCGCGAGACCGCGCCCGGCTCCCGATGGAAGACGTGGTCGAGAACATGCGCAAATACGACGTGCGCATCAGCAACGTGGTGAACTTCACCACGTCGGAGGGCAAACGCCAGGTCCCGGCCTTCCAGATTTCCTTCGCCTATGAGAACCGGTCTCTGGCCCATAAGGTTTGCCAGGACCTGGTGACGCGCTTCATCAACGAAAACGCCCGCGACCGCACGAATCAGTCCACCTTCACCACGCAGTTTCTCAAGGATCAACTCGATATGAGCCGCCGCGACCTCGAAGTGGTCGAAGATAAACTCGCCCGCTTCCGTGTCACCAACGCGGGAAAGCTCCCCGATCAGGTCCCGCAGAACCTTCAGCAATTGAATGCCCTCGAACAGCGCCTCACCAACCTGAACACAACCGTCAACCGCGTGAAGGAAGACCGCCTCATGATGGAGAACCAGTTGCGCATCTACAAGGAGCAACTCCGCACGCTCAGTTCTCCCACTGAGCAGGTAACGGTCGCCCAGGTGCAGGCGGCTCAGCAGAAGAGTGAGCGGATGTCCAAGCTCGAAAATGACATCCAGCAGATGGAACTGCAACTTGCGGCGATGAAGGAAAGTTACAAGGATACCCACCCGGATGTGCAGCGCGCCCTTGCTGCCTTGAACTTCCTCAAGAAGAAGCGTGAGTCGATGGAAAAGGAAGAGGCGGCAAAGAAACCGCCGGAAGCCTCGAAAGCGGTCACCAGAACGGTCATCAACCCGAATGTGGTTCGCGAGGCAAGAGAACTCGAGGCCTCCATTCAGAGACTCCAGGGCGCGCTCGAGGCCAAGGCCATCGAACTCGATGAAGCCTTGAAAGAGGCTCAACGGGTGGACGCGGCGGTAAAAACAACTCAGGCGCGGATTGACGTGACGCCTCTCGGTGAAAAAGAGTACATGGATCTTCTTCGCGAACGCGACTTGGTGCGGGAACGCGTGGAAGAACTCAACAAGAAGCAGAGCGTATCGAAGATCGCCACCGACCTGGAAAACCGCCAGCAGGGTGAGACGCTCGAATTGCTCGATCCTGCCTCCATTCCCCAGAAACCGTCCGAGCCCAATCGCGCGGTCATTGTCGGAGCCGGCGCCGGAATCGGTTTGGTCCTGGGCTTGCTCCTCGGAGCGGGCCGCGAATTGAAGGACACATCCCTCAAGAATCTCAAGGATGTCCGGGCCTACACCCAATTGAACATCCTCGGCAGCATCCCATTGCTGGAACATGACTTAGTGGTGCGCCGGCGGCGGCGTTTGAACTGGCTGGCATGGTCAACCGCCTGTATCGTCGGGGTCCTCATCATGTCAGGATCGATGTATTATTACTACTTTGTCGTCAAGGTATAACCGCGGCATACGGAGGAAATCGCATGAGCAGGGTTCATGATGCCTTACGGCGCGCTGAGCAGGCGGGGTTACTCACTCCCCAACCTTCCAATTTCACTGCCCCCAAGTCTTCCGTTACCGGAAGACAGGTGGACGTCAGTTTGCGCGGCATCCTCGAGCAGGTGAAGGAGATCCCCTTAAACCCCGCTCCGGAGGTGCACCTTATCGACGCGTCCCGTCCCCATGAGGCGCCGATGGAGGAGTTCCGCACCTTGCGCACCCGTCTCAACCACTTGCAGGGATTGCAGCCTATCCACACGATCGTGATCACTTCCCCCTCACCCGCGGAGGGAAAGTCATTCGCCGCGGTCAACCTGGCGATGGCGGAGGCCCACCTTTCCAATAATCTGACCCTGCTCGCCGATTTCGATTTCCGCCGGCCGCTGGTCCACACCATGTTTCAGATCGACCGCGCGCCTGGCATCACGGACTATCTCCTGGGGAAAGCCAAACTCTCTGAGGTTATCCGCAAGGTGGCGGGCGCCAACCTCTACATCATGCCCGCCGGCGAGGCTGTGATCAATCCGCTCGAACTGCTGAACCTGGCCGAAGTGCGCAGCCTGCTCGATAACCTGCCGCAGTTGTTCAACTGGGTCATCCTCGACAGCCCTCCTCTCCTGTTCGCCGCTGACGCGAGTTTGCTCTCCACGCTGTGCCATGGCACCGTGCTGGTTGTCAGAATCGGAAGCACCACCATCGATTCCATTACCCGGGCCATGGGTTCCCTTTGCGAGAACAACGTGCTCGGCATCATTGTGAACGGCGCCCGCCGTGGTGAACTCTACAGCAAGTACACCTACTATCACAGCTATTATTATTCAAGACCGGACGAACGCCCGAACGAGAGGCCGGAGGCCGACGACGACGAGTAGCGAGGCCGAACGGCTTCCCCACCTCGCCCCTTCCCTGGCTGCCTCACAGGGCTTGGTCCGGCCGCCTAATTAACGGAAATGAAATGAAACTGGGCCGGTATCCTGACGTACCTGGACCTGCTCGTGGAACTGAGGAGAATCCTGGGGCGCGGATAGCAACGAAGTGCGCATCCATGCAATTTTTGCGCGAATATCACCAGAAAGCACGACGCGGAACTCCAGCCTCAAGTATTGTAAGGATTGAGCCGATGAACAGACTGCAGTGCCCCACAACCGTATCCCCGCACACTCTCGAAAAGTAGTCTTGATCGGGATGGAGGAAGAAGTCGCTGACCAATTGCGGAATGCGTTGCACCAGCAGGCCCTCCCGGTTGCAATGGAAGTCTGCGATGATGTTGACACCTTGCGCGCCTCCTCGCCGGACTTGGTGTTCAGCGGGTTCACCACCGGCTTGACGAATCTGCTCCTTGCCGTCACGGTTCCGGTCGTGGTGGTCAGCCGCCACCCCGAACCCGCGGAATACCTTGACGCCATGGACGCGGGAGCCGCCGACTATTGCGCGGCCCCTTTTGAACCATCCCACATCCGCTGGATTCTCCAGCGGGGCCGCCGCCCGTGATCCCCTGGGCTAGACGGAAAACAAGCGTCGTTTGCCGGCGAAAAATCGCATAGAGGAAAGACGGAAGACGCCACGGTCCTTTGCGCCGCAAGCCTGGCCTTGGGCAGTCATAAGCTATAATGAGGACAAGGAAAAGTATGTCCTGGTCCCCCAAGAAATTCCTCCGGATGGCGGCTCGCCTCCAGCTCTTGCCCGTGCTCGAAAGCGGGGAAGAGACCCTCGTGGGCGGTCAGGCCGTCATGGAGGGTGTCATGATGCGCGCTCCGCACAGCTACTGCGTGGCCGTGCGAAAACCCAACGGCGAACTGGTTACCGAGGAACACACGCTGCCGCGAGTTTCCGAAAAATACCCTTTCTTCAAATACCCGATCGCCCGCGGCGTGGGGACACTGGGACAGGCGATGTGGCTCGGCGTGAAATCGCTTCAGTTTTCCGCCAACGCCGCTCTCGATGAAGGAGAAGCCCCGAACAGCGGCGTGAAAACGGAGGTTTCCTCCTGGGCCATGACTGTGACGCTCGGCTTTTCTCTGGTCTTCTTCATCCTCATGTACAAACTCCTCCCCCTGTACATGACCACGCTCCTCGAGAAAACCTTCCCCCTCATTCACAACCGCATCGCTTTCAACTTCGTCGATGGCGTCATCCGCATTGCCATCTTCCTCGGTTTCCTCTATGCGCTCTCGCGGTCAAAAGATATCCACCGCGTCTTTCAATATCATGGCGCCGAGCATAAGGTGGTGTTCAATTTCGAATCCGGCAAACCCGTAACCGTGCGCAACGCCCAGCAGTTCACCACGCTCCACCCCCGCTGCGGAACCAGTTTCCTCCTCGTGGTGATGATGGTCTCCATGGCGGTCTACACCCTGCTTCCGTTTGACGGCTTCGCCGGAAAGTTCATTTCCCGCATCGTGCTGCTTCCCGTCATCGCCGGCCTCAGCTACGAGATGATCCGCTACGCCGCCAGAAAGCGGGGAAGCCTTCTCGCCCTCCTCACCATGCCGGGACTGTGGCTGCAAAAGATCACCACCCAGCCTCCCTCGGATGACCAGGCCGAGGTGGCGATTCATGCCCTCGAAGGGGCCATGAAACTCGAAAAGCAGCAGGGCGGCGAACTGGTCATCGCCTGAATCCCCCGCGGAACTGAGCACCATGCAATACCGAGAAAAACTGGATGGGATCGAGGCGCGTTTCGAGTCGCTCGAGCGCCGGATGGCTGACCCGGCGTTAATCAGCGACCAGGAGTCCTACCGCAGGACCGCCAAGGCGTGCCGCGACCTCGAGGAAATCGTCGCCAGGTACCGCGAGTGGAAAAAAATCTCGGGCGATCTCGAAGGCGCCCGCCTCATGCTGGCCGAAGATGACGCCGACCTTCGTCAGATGGCGGCGGAGGACATCGAACGCCTCGAACCACGGTTGATCAGGCTCGAGGAAGACCTCAAAATTCTCCTCCTGCCGAAAGATCCCCTCGATGAGAAAAACGTCGTTCTCGAAGTCCGTGCCGGAACCGGAGGCGACGAAGCCACGCTCTTCTGCGCCGAGATCTTCCGCATGTACACCCGCTATGCGGAAACCCTCGGCTGGAAGGTTGAAATCAGCGACGCGAGCGAATCCGCCGTCGGCGGCCTCAAGGAAATCATCGCGCTCATCAGCGGCGAGAAAGTCTACAGCAAGCTGAAGTACGAATCGGGCGTCCACCGCGTCCAACGCGTGCCGGCTACCGAACAGCAGGGCCGTGTCCACACCTCCGCCGTAACCGTCGCCGTGCTCCCCGAAGCCGACGAAGTCGAAGTGAAAATCGACCCCAAGGACATCCGCGTCGATACCTTCTGCTCTTCCGGACCCGGCGGGCAGTCCGTCAACACCACCTATTCGGCCGTCCGCATCACCCACCTCCCCACCGGCCTCGTCGTTTCCTGCCAGGACGAGAAATCACAGATCAAGAACCGCGCCAAAGCCGAACGCGTCCTCCGCAGCCGCCTCTATGAAATCGAACTCGAAAAACAGCAGGAGAAGATCGGAGCCGAACGCCGCGGCATGGTCGGCTCGGGCGACCGCAGCGAGAAAATCCGCACCTACAACTTTCCCCAAAACCGCGTCACCGACCACCGCATCGGTCTCACTCTGCATCAACTCGACCAGGTGATGGACGGGCGCCTCGAACCCATCACCGATGCCCTCATCGCCTACTACCAGGCCGAGAAGCTGAAGCAGCAGTCCGAGGCGGTCCCGGCCGCTTAGATGACCGTCCGCACGGCCCTCGAGCAGGGTACACGACTACTCGAAGACGCTCGCGTCACCGCGCCCCGCCTCACCGCCGAAGTCCTGCTCTGCCACACCCTCCACTGCGAGCGCCCCTACCTGTACGCACACCCCGAAGAGGAACTCTCAGACCTCGCCCAACTCCACTACGGCCGCTACCTCCACGAACGCCTCCGCGGCAAGCCCACCCAGTACATCACCCGCCGCCAGGAGTTCTTCGGCCGCCCGTTCCGCGTCTCTCAAGCCGTCCTCATACCGCGTCCTGAAACCGAGCACGTGGTCGAGACCGCGCTCCGCCTGGCCCATGGAGCCAGCCGCGTCCTCGACGTGGGATGCGGCTCCGGAGCCATCGCCGTCACCCTGGCCCTCGAATTGCCCCATGCCCGCGTCTTCGCCTCCGACATCTCCGCCGAGGCCCTGCGCGTCGCGGCGGAAAACGCCGCGGACAACAAAGCCCTGGTCCATCTCGTCGAGTGCGATCTCTGCGCCGCTTTCGAAAGCCGCTCTTTTGACCTCGTCGTGTCGAACCCCCCGTACGTCCCCGAAGGCGACCGTTATTCCCTCCAGGCCGAAGTCCGGGACTATGAGCCCTCCGTCGCCCTCTACGGCGGTCCGACCGGCGTCGAAATCTACAGCCGGCTGATCCCCGAAGCCGCCCGCGTCCTCCGCCCCGGCGGCTGGCTGATCATGGAACTCGGCTACCGCTCCCTCGATGCGGTTCGCGCCATGCTCGACCCGCGCTGGCGGAACATCGAGGAAGTCGCCGATCTCGCCGGAATCCCGCGCGTCCTCGCCGCGCGTATCACGCCGCCCGGTGCGGCCTGATACGGGTGGCGATTTCCCCGCCGCGCTCGTCCTCAGCGGAAATGGAGTTGTCAACGAGGAGTAGAATTGGTGTATGAGTACGGCCCGTTACGTCCGATGGCAAGTAGGGGAAGTGTGGCTCGGCTATCTGGAGCAATACCCCGATTACGTGACGCAGGGCGAATCGTTGAATGACTTGGAAGAGAATCTTCGGGATTTGTACCGGGATCTGACGAGCGGGGAAATTCCCGGCATTCGCACCGTTGCCGAACTTGTCATGGAATGAATCGAACTGACCTCATCCGCAAGCTGGAGCACGCGGGTTGTGCGTTGATTCGGCACGGAGGCAGACACGATTGGTGCCAGAATCTCCGAACAGGGCAATCGCAGCCCATTCCACGCCATCGTGAGATCAACGACTTCCTGGTGAAGCACATATTGAGGAAGCTTGGTGTCGAATGAAAACCATCTTCCATGTCGACATGGACGCCTTCTTCGTTTCCGTCGAAGAACTCCACCACCCCGAACTCAAGGGCAAGCCCGTCGTCGTGGGCGGGCAGCCCGATCAGCGCGGCGTCGTCTCGGCCGCCTCCTACGCCGCCCGTAAATTCGGCGTTCACTCCGCCATGCCCCTCCGCACCGCCTACAAACTCTGCCCTCAGGCCATCTTCGTGGAAGGCCACCCGAAGCGCTACAAGGAATGCTCGGAACAGGTGTTCCATGTCCTGCGCTCCTTCACCCCTCGGGTCGAAATGGCCTCCATCGATGAGGCCTACCTCGATCTCACCGGCGCGGAACGTTTGCACGGGCCCCCCATGCTGGCGGCCCACAAGCTGCACGAGCGCGTCCGCGAAAAAACACGCCTCAACTGCTCCATCGGAGTCGCCGCCACCCGGCTTGTCGCCAAGATCTGTTCCGACCAGGCAAAGCCCAACGGCGTGCTCTGGATCCTGCCCGGAGCAGAAGCGCGCTTTCTGGCGCCGCTTGAAGTGCGCAAAATTCCCGGCGTGGGCAAGGTGACGGAAAAAGCGCTGCATACCTACGGCATCCGCCGCATCGGCGACCTCGCCTCGCTCGACCGCAACTTCCTCGAATCGAAATTCGGCAAATGGGGACTGGCGCTCGCCGGCAAAGCACGGGGCCTCGATGCCGGCGGCTGGTTCGCCGGCGAAATCGGCGAAGGACCCGATGCGAAGTCCATCAGCCACGAACACACATTCAACGAGGACACCGCGGACGTCGAAGTGATCGGCGCCACCCTGGCGAAACTTTCGGAGATGGTCGCCAGCCGCCTCCGCGAACATTCGCTCCATGCCCGCACCGTGCAACTGAAGCTCCGCTATTCCGATTTTTCCACCTTCACCCGCGCCCACACCCTCGACCATGCCACCCAGTTGGACATCGATCTCGTCGAACACTCGCGCCGCCTCTTTCATGCCACCTGGACCGGAAAACCCGTGCGCCTGCTTGGCGTCCATGCCTCGAATCTCCAGATCGAGGAGGGGCAGCTAAACCTGATCGAAGGCGAGAAGCAGGAGCGCTGGAAGAAGGCGCTCACCGCGGTGGACCGCATCCGCGGCAAGTTCGGAACGGGCAGCGTTTCCCTTGGCAGCGCCATGAAAGGCGGCTTCCGCGAACGTGTGCACGAGACACCCGCCGATCTGCCCGGCAAGCATCCGCGCAAGCAGGAGCGCTAAGATTCACGAATGAACCGGTTCCTTGCCCTTGCCTTGCTTCTTTGCTCCTCCCGCCCCGCCCTGCCTCAAACGCGAAAGTACACCGATGCCGAAGTGGAAAAGATCCACCGCTCGCTCCTCCTCATCGACACGCACAATGACATCACCAGCAAGACGGTTCAAGGCTTCGACATCGCCTCGCACGGCGCCACAACCCACACCGATCTGGCGCGCCTCCGTGAAGGCAACGTGGGCGCGGTATTCTTCGCCGTGTACGTCGCCGCAAGCTACGTGAACGGCAACCGGTCCGCCCACCGCACTCTCGAAATGATCGACACGGTGAAGCATGACATCGTGGCAAGGCGCCCGGACAGCTTCGAACTCGCAACCACGGCCGCCGGCATCGAGGCCGCCCACCGCCGCGGAAAAATCGCCGCGCTCATGGGCCTCGAAGGCGGCCACGGCATCGAGGACAGCTTGCGCCTCCTGCGCGATTACTACGGCCTCGGCGTCCGCTACATGACGCTGACCCACGCCAACACCAACAACTGGGCGGATTCCTCCGGCGATAAACCCAAACATGACGGTCTCACCGATTTCGGCAAACAGGTCGTGCGCGAAATGAACCGCATCGGCATGATGGTCGACATCTCCCACGTTTCCGACAAGACGTTTTGGGATGCCCTCGCCGCGAGCAAAGCTCCGGTGTTCGCCTCGCACAGTTCCTGCCGTGCGCTCTCCCCCCTTCCGCGCAACATGACCGATGAAATGATCCGCGCGCTCGCCAAAAAGCGTGGCGTCATCCAGATCAACTTCGGCTGCGACTTCCTCTCGCGGAAAGCGGCGGACGAGAGCCCGCTTCTCCACCCGCTCGCAACCGCGGCGGCAAGGAAGTCTCAGGTCCGGGCCTCGCTCAGCGACGTCGTGGCGCACATTGATCACGTCGTGAAGATCGCCGGAATCGACTACGTGGGAATCGGCAGCGATTTCGACGGCGTGGGCTGCACGCCCGCCGGCTTGGACGATGTCTCGAAGTTCTCCAACCTCACCCGCGCCCTCCTCGAAAAGGGATACACGCCCCAGGACATCGGAAAGATCTACGGCGGCAACCTGCTCCGCGTCATGCGCGAAGTGGAACGCATCGCCGCCGAAAGCCGCCAATAACGCACGGCAGAGCAAGATGAGATAGGCCGCCTGGCCCCTCACACCCGGATGCGATCATACGGCGGCAGCGGACCCCGCATGAATCGCGATTCCCTCTGCGCGCGGTAGCGTACATCGAGATGCGGCGTTTCGAACTTCCGCCCCTTTTCATACGACGAGTTCATCAACGCTTCGATAATCCCCGTCGAAAGCAGCGTCCGTTCCGGAGGATAAAACTCCCTGCCTTGGCGGATCGTCTGCTCCACCCAATGGCTGAGGCCGTTGCCGTGGCTCCACGGGCGCCCCCACTGCGTCAGGAAACAGCATGTCACCGGCTCTCGCCGCCCCTCGATTTCCGCCGCGAACCCGGCCTGCTCCGTTGCCCCCGTCACCAGGTAGATCACACCCTCCAGCCCGCTTCGATAGCCGATCAGAAACAGGATCGGCTGCTTCACGCTATCCTCCAGACGCCCGCGCTTCAACGTATCGTCGTTGCGCATCGACTCCTCCAGCAGATTCCGCGCCCACGGATTCGCCGCGCTCCATTTCCATACCTCATCCCCTTCCAGACACCGCACCCAATCCACGCCCGTCTCTCCCCCCTTGCGCCGCTCCACCATGGCCTGAAAGACCTCCACCCCGTGATACCCATAGGCCTCTTTTCCCCCATAAAAATAGCCCACGGCGCGCTTCACCGGCGCTTCCAACTCCAACTCCAGCACCGGACGCCGCCACGTCAACGTCAGCGAAGTCCCCGCAATCAACGGAAATTTCAACTCTCGCGACCACTCGAACATCTGCTTCGCCTTCTTCCATTCCGTGGAAAAATGCTTGTCTACGAACATCGGTAAAGCCCGCCCCGTCTCGCGATACGCCGCCACAATCTGCTCCATCAACTCGTAGCGCGGATACAGTTTCTGCCCCTTCTCGTTCGTCGGATAATCCCCATGCTCGCCGATCAGCACCACGCCTTGAATGCCGGGGACGATCGCCTCGCGTACCGAAGGCTTCAGCGGAATGCCGTGTTTGGCCGCCTCGGAACGCCCGATGTCGTTCGCCGGCGCTTGCGCCAGGTACATCGCCGCAATCTCCAGTTCCGACTGGTGCGGTTTGCCCTCCCAGTAGAAGCCGCGCAGCATGTTGCCGATGAACACGTCAGCGTGCGAATTGCGGTAGTAGGCCGTGACGATGGCGGCAATCTTCGACGCGCGGGATTGGGCAAGCGCCGCGGCGCCGCCCGATGCGGCAACGCCCGATGCGATAAGAAAGGACCGGCGGTTCATACTTACTAAGATATAATCCGGTTGTGGCCGGCGCTGAGTCCTTCGAACGCATTCAATGCCAGTGGTGCCAGAGCATGAATGAGAAGGCCGCGCTCGCCTGTCGCGCCTGCGGCGCTCCCCTCGACATCCGCAACCTCGTCAGTGAATCCGGCTGGCGCGAAGCTCCCCGCATTCGCGACATGACCGAAATTCAGTTCAGTTCCAGCACCTGCCAGGTCGAAGGCGAAATCGTCCCCGCCGCGGAAATCAACCTCGGCCCCGGCGATTCGGTCTTCTTCGAACATCACGTCATGCTGTGGAAGGAAGAGCGCATCGCCATGTCGTTGATGCCGCTTCCCGGCGGCCTGAATCGCGCGTTCGCCGGTATGCCGTTTCTCATCAGCGCCGCCACCGGACCCGGCCGCATCGCCTTCTCCCGCGACGCTACCGGCGAATTGATCGTCCTCCCCCTCCATCCCGGCATGGAACTGGATGCCCGCGAGCACGCCTTCCTCCTCTCCTCTCACCAGATCAGTTACTCCTTCGTCCGCATCAAAGGCCTCTCCAATATCCTCTTCGGAGGTCAGGGCATGTACATGGACCGCTTCGTCACCACCGGCGCCCCCGGATTGCTCATCCTCCACGGCTACGGCAATGTCTTCGAACGCCGCCTCGCCGCCGGAGAAAGCATCCTCGTCGAGCCCGGCGCGTTTCTCTATAAGGATTCCTCCGTCACCATGAACGTCGAGTTCCAAAGGCTCGGCGCCGGATTCTTCGGCGGCACGAACATGAGCCTCGCCAGAATGACCGGCCCCGGCCGCGTCGGCATTCAGTCCATGTACGTTCATCACCACACCGAGTAGCCGCCATGTTTTGCACTGACTGCGGCGCTCCCGCCCTCGAAGACCAGAACTTCTGCCGCAACTGCGGTCATCCGCTGAAACGGACCCATCCACCCGCCCCCGCCCCGCCGCCTCCCGCGAATCGCAACCGCTGCAATTGGTGTGGATCCGAAGTCGCCTCTTCTCAGCCCTCCTGTCCCCGCTGCGGAGCCACGCTCCGGCAACCCGCGGCCGCCGCCGCAAGCGGATGGATCCAAGTGCCCGCCCGCAAGGATATGACGAAGCTCCAGGTGGGCAATTCCACCTGCCAGATCGAAGGCCTCTATGTTCCGGTCGCCGGCATGAACCTCGCCGCCGGCGACAGCGTCTACTTCGCCCACCATGTCCTTCTGTGGAAAGACCCCCAGGTGAACATCACCGCCATGTCGCTCTCAGGCGCCTGGAAACGTGTGTTTGCCGGACTGCCCCTCATCATGACCCAGGCAGAAGGCCCGGGCCACATCGCCTTCTCCAAAGACGCGCCGGGAGAACTCATCCCCGTGGCCCTGCAGCCCGGCCAATCCATCGATGTCCGTGAACACATGCTGCTCACCGCCACGTCCAACGTCGCTTACGATTGGTTTCAGACGGGCATCTGGTTCGACACCAAAGACGGCGACGATACGGAAACCCATTACCCCCTCGGCCGCTTCATGGACCGCTTCACGTCGCCGGCATCTCCTGGTTTGGTATTGCTCCACGCCGCCGGCAACGTCTTCGTTCGCGCCCTGGCCCCGGGTGAAACCATTCTCATCAAGCCCACCGCGCTCGTATTCAAAGATCCTACCGTCCAGATGCATCTCCATTTCGAGCAGCCCGGATCCCTCTTCACCTCGTGGCGCTACTGGAGCAACCGCTACCTCTGGCTGCGCCTCTTCGGGCCCGGCCGTGTCGCCATCCAGTCCGTCTTTGACCGCGTCGAGGGAGAGGAGCGCAACATGACGCGCTGGTCCAACGCCACAACCACCCGCTGGTAGCGCCTATAATCACTGGAGTATCCCGGAGTAGCAACCATGTCGATCGAGGCAGTACTGATGAAGGCTGGTAATCTGCGCCGGCTGTGCGAGGCGGCTCTCGATGACGGAGCGGTGCTCACCGTCGAGCCCTACGCCATCTTCACAGCCCAAACAAAACGGCGTCACTTCCTGTGGTTTCAGGTCTCATCCTCGAAACCCGCCGAAAATGCCGGCTGGCGGCAGCCCGAGGCGGCTTCCGTAAAATCCGTCAAGATTCGCGGGGAGTCTTTCCGCCCGCGGCCGGAATACGATCCCTTCGATCGCGAAAAGCTGCCCGTGGTTCATTACGCCGCGCCCACCCACGACGGGCGTCAGCGTTGGATGGACGCGCGCTCGGATGGCGACAAACAAACACTCAAAGCCGGCTCCTCGTAAACTCCCCGGACTTTTCATGACACAAGCCACACCCACCGAAACGGCCGCCGCCAGACCGCAACTGGTTCGCGGATTGACCTTCGTCAGCACCACCGCCCTCGTCATCGGTTCCATCATCGGCACCGGCATCTTCTTCAAAGCGGCCGTCATGTCCCAGCAGGTGGGCTCCCCCATGCTCGTCCTGGCCGCATGGGTCGCCGCGGGCCTTCTCTCGCTCGCCGGCGCGCTCACCTACGCTGAGTTGGGCGGAATGATGCCCTATGCCGGCGGCGAATACCTGTACGTCCGCACCGCGTACGGGGATGTTGCCGGCTTTCTCAACGGCTGGATGCGGTGCGTCGTCGCCGCCGGCGGAATGTCGGCGCTCGGCGTCGGATTCGCCACTTTCCTCTCCGCCGTCATCCCCATGCCACAGGTATGGGTGCACCACACCCTTCACCTGCTCGGCCGCGAAATCCAATGGCAGTTCGGCATGAAAGAGGTGGTGGCCGTGGCCGTCATTCTGCTGCTCGGCGGGCTCAATTGCGCCGGCATCGCCTTCAGCGGCAATTTGCAGTCTCTGCTCACCGCCGGCAAGATCCTCGGCATCGGCATCATCGTCCTGGGCGCGTTCCTGTTCTCCGGCGGCGGATCGCCCGAGCACTTCCGCCCCCCCTCGGCGCCCCAATGGACCGGAATCCAGGCCTTCGGCGCAGCCATGCTATCCGCTCTGTGGGCCTACGACGGCTGGACCTACATGCCCATGGTCGCCGGCGAGGTCAAGGACCCCGAACGCAACCTGCCCCGCAGCCTCATCCTCGGCGTGGTGGTAGTGCTGGCGCTGTACGGCCTGGCGAATGTGGCCTACTTCTGGGCGCTCCCCTTCCACGAAATCCTTACCGCGAATTCCACCGCCCACCGTGACGCGCTCCCTGTGGCCGCGAAAGCAGCCGGCACGTTCCTCGGCTCGCACGGCCCCGCCATCATGTCCTTCCTCTTCATGCTCTCGGTGGCCGGCGCCCTCAACGCCGTCATCCTTTCCACCGCGCGTATCCCCTTCACCATGGCTCACGACAGCCTGTTGCCGCCGAAATTGGGCCACCTTCATCCCCGCTCGCTCGTTCCTGTTTGGGCCATCATCGCCATCTCTGTCTGGGCCGGCATCCTCGCCCTCTCCGGCACCTTCGATCAGTTGACCGACATGTCGATGTTCGCTTCCTGGGCCTTCTATGCCCTCGCCGCCTCGTCAGTGTTCGTCTTGCGCAAGCGCGCCCCCGATGCGCCCCGGCCCTACAAAGCCTGGGGCTATCCCGTCGTCCCCGCCCTTTTTGTCCTCACCGCGGCGTGGCTCCTCGTCAACAGCCTCCAGACCATCCCCGTCGAGTCCGTCATGGGAATCGTCCTCATCCTCCTCGGCCTGCCCGTGTATTTCTTCTACAAGAGCAAAGCGGCCGGCGCTCCGCGAGCGTAAACTACCGGAAAAACTCCGCCATGGAGGGACCATCCCCCTCCCCGACATAACGGTACCGGTACGCCGGACCGCGAAACACCACCTGATTCATCCAATTCGCCGGATCGGTCCAAAAGATCCGGCGCTCCCCCGCCGCATCCACCAGGTCCCGCAAATCCCAGTGCCGAGCAAACCCGGGAATCATCGCGTCGAACAGGTAGCCCGTCATCGGATGGCTCATCCCCTCGCCGAAACTCCACGGCGTTCGATCCAGCCAGATCTTCTTGAAACGCGCATCCATCGCCGCCGCCAGCAGCAGCCAGAATCCCTTCACCCCCCGCGCGTACCCGCGAATCGAATCCGCCTCCACCTCCGGCCGTGCCGCCAGCACATCCACCGCCGCCAGAATGTCGTGCGCCCGCGATGCCGCCAGATTAAGCCCCACAAGGTCAAACCGCTCGTTGAGCAGCCAGTTCCCCAGAAACGGGCGTCCGTCGCTTTGCCCAGGCGCATCGCGCGGCTCGAACTCGAGAACCACCCGTCCCGACCGCGCCATCGCTTCCGCAAGCCCCGCCGTCGACGGGCTTCGCGTCACATGCAGCGGCACCGGAAGCCGCTTGTCTTCCACCACCACCACGGCTTCTTTCCGCCCCTCCGCATTGGGCAGATAGAGCTTCCCGTGAACCGTGACGCCGGGTTCGGCTTCGAATTGAATCTGCTCGAGGCGATAATCCTTGCCGGCAGTCCGCTCCATCGTAATCACCCGCGGAACACCGCCGCGCGAAGGAACACCCAGCGCGCGCAGCTCCGCGAGCAACTGTGCCTGCGAACGGCGCTCCTGCCTGTTGCGATACTCCTCCAGAATGATCTGATACAGCTTCCGGCTTCCCGGCTCGTCATCCACATGCCCGCTGGCCGTCACCTGAAGCTCATGGTTCGTATAGAGTTTCACTTCCTCATCCCGCTCATCGCCCTTCCCATCCTTCAGCCACCGGTTCATCCACCGGTAGATCTCCTCCCGCGACTCCTTCGGCGTTCCATGCGGACCCGGTCCCACAAAAAACCGGATCCTGTCCTCCGCGCCATAGAGCCCATACCATCGCTTCACTTCTTCATACACCGGACGCGCCCCATCCGGCGTGAAATAATCACCGGTAGTCGCCAGCATCAGCCACGGCATCGGCGCGGGCAATTCGAAAAAATCCGCGATATCGAGGCCGCTCGAAAGGAAGGCGGGAAAGCTCATCTCGCTATCCGCCGTCGGGCCGGTGAACAATCTCCGGAAGGAGTTGATGAAACATCCCGGAGCCGCCGCCTTGATCCGCGGATCAAACGCCCCCACGTAGGTGGCAATAGCCCCGCCGCCTGAACAACCCGTCACCCCGATGCGATCCCCATCCACATCCCGCCGCGAAACCAGATAATCCACGGCGCGCCTGGCATCGAAGATGAAGTACCGCGCCACGCTCTGCCCGATGAGAATGCTCCGCGCCCCCAACTCCAGATGCTCATTCCCCGCCCCACCCGACAGCGGCCGCCCCAGTTGCGGCAGGTACGTCTGCTCCCGCTCCCCCTGCCCGATCGGATCATAGGCGAACGCCACGTAACCCTTCTTCGCAAGGTTCGCGGCCAGCAACTGCATCTCCGGCTTCCCCTCCTGCGTATGCCCAATCGGCACAAGAATCCCCGGATACCGGCCTGCCTCCCTCGGCCTGTACACATTCCCTGTCACGTAGAACCCGGGCAGGCTTTCGAAAATCACCTTCTCGATGACATAACCCTCGCCCTCAATCCGCCCCGTAACCCGCGCGCGCAACGGACCCGTATAAGAAGGAAGCCCTCCAATCAGTTCGAGCATCTTCTTCCTAACCATCTCCCGCCGCCGGTCCGCATCCTTCACCGTGTGAATCGCCGCAATCGCCTTCTCGCGCTCGTCCAATTGGCCCTGCGCCCGGCGATTCAGCCACTCGAGCAGCGGATCAGCCGGCGGAGTCTGCGCGGAAACGGGAAAAAAAATAACCAGTGCGAACGCAAGTCGCGAAGGGAGCCGGATCATGGAGACAATGATAAACCGCTTCCCCTGCCGGAGCCGGAGACAGCGAAGGCCGCCAATCAGACCCTCCGGGAAATCATGACGGGCCAGTCTGTTCGCGTTACCACCGATTCGATCGTGGGAGCCGGAGAAGATTGACGATGCCGCGAGTGTTAAGCCCCTTCCCTGCCCGCCCTGGCGAGCCAGTTCCGGAACATGGCGGCGAAATCCTGGGCGTCCTTGGCGGAGCGCAGTTCCTCGACGGTGTATTTCATCTTTCGGCGCCAGTTGGGGTACTGCCACGTGCTGGCGGGCAGGTTCTGCTGCTCGGTTTCCTTGGTCAGATCTTCCTGGTTGAGGACCATCAGCATGGAGGGAGTCTGGACCAGGAACCCGATGATGGCGTTGTGGAGTTCGCCGGCGAGTTCCGGGACTTGATTCACGGTTTTCGGGAACCAATCCGGCAGCAGGCGGAGATCGTGCAGCATATCCAGCATCTGCTGTTTGTCGGCGGCGCGCTCGGCATGTTGGCGGCTGCATGCCTGCTCATCTGACAGGCCGGCATCGCGGCGGGCCTCGATGTCGCGGCCGGTCCAGAAGCCGGCGAGCGTGGGAAGATCGTGAGTGGTGGAGGCGACCAGGGACTGGCGGGCGTATTCCTCGGGGCGGTAAAATCCGCCGGAGTTGTCTTTTTCGAAGTAGAAGACTTTGTAGCTGAGAATCCGCGCTTGCTCCAGCGCCTCGCGGACATGGTCAGTGACGGTGCCGAGATCCTCTCCTACGATGAGAAATTTACCGCGAACGCTTTCGAGGGCGAGGATGCGGAGGAGGTCTTTGTAAGAATCCTGAACGTAGGCCCCGTGTTTGGCGGTCATGCCATCGGGGATCCAATAGAGCCGGAAAAGCCGCATGACATGGTCGATTCGCAAGGCGCCGCCCTGGCGGCTGTTGGCGCGGATGGTGTCGATGAACAGGCGGTAGCCGTCATCGTGATGCTGGACGGTATTGGGTGGGGGGAAAGCCCAATCCTGCCCGTCCGGGGCAAAACCGTCGGGCGGAGAGCCGACGCGGCATCCGGAGACAAAGAACGGGCGGTAGGCCCAGAGGTCAGCGCCGCATTTATCGGTGGCGAGCGCCATGTCATGGTAGAGGCCGATGGGGAGTCCCAGGGAGTCCGATTTGTCCTGCACGGCCTGAAGCTGCTCGTCGATGAGCCATTGAAGAAACTTGTGGAACAGGATCTGGCGGAAATGCTGTTGTTGGAAGGCGGCGACTTCCGGAGAGGTGGGATCCTGGTAGGGCTGAGGCCAATCGGGCCAGACCCAGAGATCGCGATTGCGCCGGTGGAGATGATCCCAGAGGGCGCAATACGTGGCGAATCCGTCAAGGCGGCTGCCTTGTTCCTGGACGAAGTGCTGAAAAGACTGGGCGCGCGCGGAATCCGGATGGCGGAGAAACTCCCGGAAAACAAGTTGGAGGAAGAAACGCTTCAGGCGCCAGACGCGTTCGTATTCGACGAAAGGCGCGTCGCGCAATTCGGTGAGCCGGCGGCGAACGGATTCTGAAGCGGCGAGCTTTTGGGCGATGGAAGAGGACGGGAATTCGGCCACACGCTCCACGTCGATGTAGAGGGATTGCGGAAGAGGGCCGAATTGGGAAGGTAAGGACTGGTGTTGTAGGGCTGCCGGTTCTCGATGGCGTGCAGCGGGTTGAGCGCAAGGAAGCTGCCATGCAGGTCTTCCTTGAGCCAGGAAAGGAGATGTTCGAGATCAGTGAAGTCGCCGCATCCCCAGTTGCGTTGGGAGCGCACGCCGTAAAGGCTGACGGCAACCCCGGCGAGACGTCCGCCTGCTTCCAAGGCATGGGGCAGCCATGCGCGATCGGGCGCCACGATGAGACGGGACTCATGGTGGGCCTGCCCTTCCATGGCGGTGCGTACCCGATAGTAACCAAGAGGAAGAGGCCCGTTTGGCCAGGGGTAGGTTTTTTCGACGTACCTTCTGCCGGCGATGGTTGTTTCGCCGGACTGTGGCAATCCGGCAAGATCGACGCTCTTATTCGTCTCTGCTCCTATTTCGGAGATTACGGTAAGGTGGAGCTTGTGGCCGGAGAGTTCGAGGGGAACACGAAGAGGCAGCGACAGAGGCGTTTCGCCGGACACGACGAGGCACATCGGCAACGGATGGCCCCACTGCTGAAGGCTGCGGGCTTCAAGAGCCTGCCGGAGTTGGGACGTGGAGTCGCAGGCAACGCCCAGGGAACGGAGAATCGCCTGCTTGACGGCGGGATCGGGAACATGATGATTGCCCCAGATGTCCCAGAATTCGGGCTCGATATGCCATTCGATGGCTGCCTGATCGAGCAGTTTGGCGTAGTCGCCGGGTTCGAGCACTTCCTCAGGTTGGGTTGACATTCACAAATTCCGATTCTACCTGTTTCCGTGGGATAATCATGACAAAGGAATAGACGATGCAAGGTATGTCCGCGGAAAACAAGTTGAATCTGACGGGTCCGGAGGATCTCTTCGCGCGTCTGGATAACGAGGATTTTCAGCATCTTTCGCGGAGCGTGATCACGACGACGCTGGACAAGGTGGTGAACTGGGGACGCAAGAACTCGATCTGGCCGATGACGTTCGGGTTGGCATGCTGTGCGATTGAAATGATGGCGATGAGCGCGTCGCGGTTTGACATCTCGCGGTTTGGGGCGGAGGTGTTCCGGGGGTCGCCGCGCCAGAGCGACTGCATGATCATAGCGGGACGCGTTTCGCGGAAGATGGCTCCCGTGATCCGGCAGCTTTACCAGCAGATGCCCGAACCGAAGTGGGTGATCTCGATGGGGGCGTGCGCAACCTCGACGGGGGTTTTCAGCAACTACGCTCTGGTGCCTGTGAACCAGGTGATTCCGGTGGATGTGTATGTTCCGGGCTGCCCGCCCCGGCCGGAGCAGTTGATCTACGGAATCATGCTGCTGCAAAAGAAGATTGAGCAGGAGCAGGGAAGCGTGCTGAAAGCTCTTAACCTGGCCTAAGGTTGATCTCGATTCACAGTCTCAGCGAGTCTGTCCGATGAGAGAACTAGAGGAGGCAAGGGCCTCCTTTGGAGAGAACCTATGGACAGTGGATCAATCAGTCCTGTAGTCACGTCCCTGGCGGCGGCCGCCTCGAACAATCCGAAGCCCAGCGAGCGAATGACGGAGCACCGTGAACTGATTCAGGCTGTGCGCGCGTTGAATGGAGCGGAAGTGTTCGGCCAGAATGAAGAGCTTACGTTCCAGCTTGATCGTGACACGCACAGACCCGTGCTGCGGATCGTGGACCGGAAGACGGGCGAAGTGCTGAAGCAGGTTCCCCCGGAGAGCGTGCTGCGATGGGCGCGGCGGCTGAACACACCCTGAACGAGAGTGACTTCCGGAGTTCGGGCAGAAGGAGACAGGGATTGCGGATCGGTGGGTGCACTATGTCTTATAACAGTCCGTATGAGAATTACGTTGAGTTGAAGGTTCTGTCGGCCAGTCCGTTGGAACTGGTGACCATGTTGTATCGGGCTGCGATTGACTCGATCGAGGAGGCAAGGCGAGGTCTAGCCACGGGAGAGAGCAAACGCCGCGCGGGATCGGTGGCGAGGGCATGCGACGTCATTGTCGAGTTGACACAGTCACTCAACCATGAGCAAGGCGGGGAACTGTCTCGCAACCTCCTGGAATTGTATGACTACATACTCCGCCGGATTCATGAGAGCAACCGGGAGGGGGATGATGCCGGGTTCCGGGAGGCTATCCAGTTGTTGTCGACACTGCTCGAGGGCTGGCAATCGATCGAGAGTTCCATGGATGCGACGGCCGCGAAAGTTCTAGAGCGCGAACATCAGCCGCTTCAGTGTTCGTTTTGAGCATGGGGCGAACGCACGGCCGGAAACGCACGTTCGCCGGGGGCTCCTGATTGCCGGGAATCGGGACGAGTGTTGCCGGAAGGGCCACTGGACATACCGTAGTGGGCGGCAAACTGGCCGGCCACGAGTTTGGCCAGACCGAGTCCTCCACCCTTTGCTATGTCGTTGGCGAGATATTCCTCGGCAACATCCATCATCGTGGAACCTGCCTGGCCGTCCTCGCCTCCCAGCGCTCCCTGGCTGGCCTCCCGCACCGATTTCAAGAGGTTGCCAATGAACAAGGCCTCGAACGAGGCGGCGGCGTCTTCGATGCCTTTCGGACGATCGGTAGGGCCATAGTCCTGCGCGGCGTTTGTTCCGGAAATTCCGTTTGCTTTCATCGCTAAATTACCTCCAACTCCGCCTCGATTGCGCCGGCCTCCTTGAGATTTTGGAGAATCGCGATGATGTCGCGCGGCGTGGACCCGATCGCGGTCAACGCTTTGACCAGATCCTCAACTGTGGCGCCGCTCTTTAGCAGGACGCTCTTTGCCTTCTCTTCTTTCGCCTGTACCCCAACTTGGGGCGTGACGGCTGTGTTGCCGCTCGACAGCGGCGGGGGCTGTGAGACGTCAAACGTGGTTTGGATCTCGACGCTCAGCGCGCCATGCAGAATGGCCACGGGCGCGACTTTGACTTCCTTGCCGAGGACGATGGTTCCGGTGCGTTCGTTGATAATGATGCGGGATCCGCGGTCCGCCTCGACGACGAGACTCTCCACATCGCTGACAAACTGTACCGGCCGTGTGGAGTAGCGAGATGGGGAGTCCACGATAATGACGGCGGAGTTCTCGGCTCTCGCTACCGCTGGCCCTCCCATGGAGAAGCGCCGGTTGATCGCATCGGCTACGCGCGCGGCGGTAGTGAAGTCGGGATTGCGAAGTTGAAGCCGCATCCTTCCGCCGGGAAGCGTCGAGGGGGCGGCCTTCTCAATGATGGCTCCATTGGGGATCCTGCCGGCCGTCGGATGATTGACGGTTTGGGAATTTCCACCGCGGCCGGCAACGAATCCGCCGGTGACCACGGGGCCTTGGGCAACTGCAAATGTTTGTCCATCGGCCGCCCTTAACGGGGTGAGCAAAAGGAGTCCGCCCTGCAGGTTTGGGGCATCTCCGACGGCCGCGACATTGACGTCGATCCGCGTGCCCGGCTGCCCGAAGGGCGGCAGTGTCGCCGTCACCATCACGGCAGCGGTGTTCTTCACCTGAATCGCCAGGGGATTCACGGTAACGCCCATCTTCTCGAGCATGTTCGTCAGTGATTGGGCGGAGAAGATCGTTTGACGCTTGTCACCGGTTCCATTTAACCCCACCACGAGACCATAACCGACAAGCTGGTTATCTCTCACGCCCTCCCAGGAGGCGAGGTCCTTCAAACGGGCGGCCGGAAGCGCGAACGGCTGTAGCAATAGCAGTGCGGCAAGGATGAGTGTGCTCATGGCGTCTCAGAAGGGAAGTAGTCCTTGTAGAACACGGTAAAGAATGAACGGGCGGCGGATGGCGTCACCTACAACGCCTTTTCCGTTGATGCGGACCTCCAGTTGGGCGAGTCTGTTGGAGGCGATCGTATTGCCCTGGCTGAGATCCTGAGGACGGCATACGCCTCTGACGATCACGGTCTGCCGCTCGGAATTGACGGCGATATCCTTGATTCCTTCAAGCACAAGGTAGCCGTTGGGCAGGACGTGAATCACTCGGGCGGCAAGCGAGGTGGTGAGCTGAGTAGAGCGGCTGGTCTGGCCCTGACTGTCGAGTTTGGAACTTCCTCCAAAGGTGGCGAGGTTCGCCAGCGGTCCGGCTGCCGGCAACGTGCCGGCAAGCGAGGTAATGGAGTTCTGCGAACTCGATTTTCTAGAAGAACTGGTCAGGCCCTTGGCGATCGCCGACGCGCTGTCGCTGACAATGATCATCACCATGTCGTCCACCTGGTAGGCCCGCGGGTCGCGCACAAGATCGCCGAGCCGGGTTCCGCCTCCATAGAGAGAGCCCGGGGACGCGCCGTATCCACCGGCGGAAGCCGCATGTTCGCTGGCGGCATTGACATAGTGGTCAATCCCGGAGGGTTGTTCCGGAGCCCGTTTTCGCCATCCTGCCTGAACGCAGAGGGGCGCCATCATCAGAAGCGTTGTCACTCGTCTGTTTATCACTTTCAGCCTCCACAATCACCAATCCGTGTTCCTGAATCCGGCCGCGAAACCGTCTTCCGCCCTTTGCCGGCTTCAGCCAGATGAATTCGCCGTCCCTGCCTCCGGTTTCGGCGATCGCCGGCAATCGAAGCCGAATGCCCGCATGATCCACCTCGGCGGTCACCGCGTCCCCGCCTTCGACCGTGCGCCGTTTCTTGAGCACGGAAGCAAGCAGCGGTTCTCCAGCGGCGACTCTGCGTCTGACGGTTTGCCCCAAGGCCTGGCCGGCATCCGCAAAGGTGATTTGCAATGGAAAGATCCGCTGGCGTGACACCATGATGTCCTCCCGTGCCAGGGGCTTACCGGGTATCAGGTCGCGGGCGGCAACCGGGAGATCGCGCTCCGCATGTATCCTCAACCGGACCCAGACAGGCGTGGTTCGCCGGTCATCGCTCAGTACTCGCCCCCGCCAGAGCACCGCCCGGTCCGGCCTTGCGGAAGGGGGCGCCATCAAGCCGCTCCTGAGAAACTGGAGTTGCCCTTCCGGCAGGGGGTAGCGGCTGAAGTCCAGTATCTCGACGGACACCGTATCATCCTGAATTGCCTTTCGAAGGCATTCCCGCAGCAGACTTTCGTCGAGATGCCGGGCCGCGCGCTCGACGCAGATTCCCTGGGGGGGAATTCGCATTTCAGCGGGACGGACACCGGACAGCCGGGTGAGTTCTTCTGCGCCGATCCACCTCCTGGCGCCGGCAACAGGAGCGCGCATCAGTGGGCGGCCGGCCGCCTGCGTGGAGGCGCCGCCAAGAACGGATTCGAGATCGGAATCCAGTATGGAATCGCCCTGCACGAGCACGCAGGAGCCTTCGGCCACGGCCACGAGGAATACAAGGTAGAGTACCATCATCGCGTCATGTTATTCACTTGCTGATACATCTCATCGGAAGCGCGCACCACCTTGGAGTTCGCCTCATAGGCCCGCTGACTCACGATCAGGTTGATGAACTCTTCCACCACGCTGACATTTGATTGCTCGAGGTATCCCTGCTGCAGGGTGCCGAGACCTTCCTGTCCCCCGGGATTACCCAGAGCCGGCTCGCCGGAAGCGTCCGTGGGCGCGAAGAGATTCTTACCAAGACTGTTCAGCCCCGCGGGATTGGAGAAGTTAGCCAGTTGAATCTGGCCTGCTTGCTGTACCGCGGTCTGACCCGGCAAAGAGTAGCTGACGGTGCCGTCGGACGCAATCGTGATGGATTGCGCCTCTGGCGGCAGCGTGATCTGCGGCTCGAGGGGATCCCCATCGGAAGTAACGACGTTACCGTCGCGGTCGAGATGAAACTCGCCGCTTCTGGTGTAGGCCAGTTCACCGCTCGGACGGCGGATCTGGAAAAAGCCCTTTCCTTGAATCACGAGGTCCAGGGGGTTGTCGGTGGAAGCGAAATTTCCCTGGGTGAATAGAATTTCGTTGGCCGCGGGTCTTGTACCAAGCCCTACCTGTAGTCCGCTGGGCACAACGGTTTGCGCGCCCGCGGCGGCGCCCGGCTGGACCAGGCTCTGGTAGAGCAGGTCTTGAAACTGCGCCCGGCGCATCTTAAAACCCACCGTATTGGCATTCGCCAAATTGTGGGCAATATTGTCCACGTTCATCTGCTGCGCCACCATGCCGCTGCCGGCGCTGTAAAGAGACCGTATCATCGTTATTCCTTTCTCTCTTCGTGATTCATTCCTTCACCCGGGCGACATCTTCCACGGCCCGGCGATTCATTTCCGCGCCAAGCGTAATGGCTCGCTGGAGCGTCTCAAACTGCCGTAGGACGCTGACGAGACGTATGGCCGCTTCCGCGGGCTGATAATTTGTAGCCTCCAGCCTGCCCTGCTCTATTCTTGTGCCCGTTGGCGAGGATGTCTTCTGCATGCCGCCATAACGGAAGTACGTTGTGCCGGCCTTCGTCAAACCGGCTTTGTCCTCGAAGTCCACAATGGCGAAGCGCCCAACCACCTGTCCGCCCTGACGGATGCTCCCCTGATCGTCCAGCGTAACCGGTTGGTTCGGATTGAGGCGGATCGGCTTCCCGTCGGCTCCGCGCACGGAATCGCCGGCCTGAGTCATAAGAACGCCTCCGGAGTTGATTTGAAAATTTCCATTGCGCGTGTAGAGAGGGCCGCCGGCAGATTCCACCACAAAAAAACCCGCGCCCCGCAATGAAAAATCCAAAGAACTCCCGGTGGGCATGAGGCTTCCCTGGGCAAAGTCGATCCAGTTCTTATCAATGACCGGACTCGCGGCGGGCAGGGTGTCCTCCGGGCCGTCCAAGGCCTCCGGCGCGATGTAGGTGCTGTAGTATTCGCGGTCCGCCTTGAATCCGGATGACGTTGCGTTCGCCAGGTTATTGGCGAGCATGTCGAGAGATTCCATTCTAGCCCTGAGGCCGCTTGCCGCCGTCGTGAGGAGAGCATCCATCGCGGAGAGTGAGAGCAGTTTGATTGCCGAACGGGAAGTCCTTTCAAACTACTTGTTTTTTCTCCGATGAGGAGGATAGCGTCTGTTTCAAAACGGCAGAACATTGTCGAATTGGAACGAAACGATCATTTGTTGCCACGCCCCCTTCTCTCAACCTCTTGTATTTTCACAGTCCGCCGGTTGGCCGTTCATATGCAATAGTTCCCGCGTGATCAGTTTGCCGTTCATCGCAGCGCCCGCAACACCCGAGCCAGGCCGTGGGGCCGGCCTTGCCTTCCCTATGGACGGCCATATGCCAACGGGAAAGACGGCGGTGACGCCAATGGCTTCCTGCAGCGAAATGAGCTTTCAGAATTTGATGGAAGACCTTCTGCCGGACATGGCTCCGCTGCCTGATGCCCGGGACAACGCCGGACTCTCACCCGATCTTGGCGATGCATCGGGACCTGCCGGCGAGGAACAACAGCGTCGAGAAACTTCCTCGCCGGCTCTGAAGCCAGTGTGGTATCAGAGTCCGCCCCTGGCGGCCGCCGCGAAGAGGGAGGTGATTACCCGGCGGCCGGAACAGAAAGAGAAAGAGAAAGAGAAGAGCATGCTCCAGACGAACTGCCCGGTTGCCGTCGAGTCTTTTGCGGAACGGTCGCACCCGCGAACAGCATGCGACGCCGGATACCCAGTTCCCGGCCGGGGATTGCCTGTTGTTGTGTTTTCGGGGGCGCAGCCTCAGCCTCCATCGCAGTCATTGTTCCTGGCGCTGGAATCACCAGCTCCCGTGCATGGTCCGCATGTGGATTTGCAGGCGCCTGGCGTAGAGCAGGGTTCGGTGTCAGCCTTAATCGCTCCGCTATCAGCGGAAAGGGCGCAGACACGTCCATGGGAGGCCGCTTTCACCCTACGATTGGAAAGCGGCTCCCGTACACCGGAGCAGGCCGTTCCAAGAACCCGGGAGAGCCCCCCGGCCGCGAAGGAAGCGGTTGCGGGAGTTACAAAGCAGGACGCGGTGAAGGCGGCGGCTTTGCCTCGTGCGGAACGCGTACCCGATGCGCCTCCAATGGTTCTCGCAATGAACAAAGCGCGGGCCGGCCAATGTCGCCAAACTTCTGAGGGCAGGGAAACGCGGGCGGCCGATGGAGTCCTGCGAGAGCCTGGCAGCCATCCCGAGGCGGGCGGCCACCCCATCAGGCAGGATTACCGTGCGTCTCCTGAGGCAAGCCTCGGAGTTCCAGCCACGGAGGTGCGAAGTAGAGATACTTCAACGCACGAAGGCTCACGGGAGAGGAGGGATGCGCAAGTTTCCCCGGATCGCCGGCCCGAACGGCCGCAGCCCAAGACAGAGCCCATCAACACGGCACAACCGGGACAGGAGAAGCGGGTCCGGCAGATACCGGAAGAAACCCCGACGCTTGCGCACATTGCAACGGCGGCATCGAGGGCTGCCGTGACCGGGACGCAAAAAGCGGACGGGCCATCAGGGGCATCGGCCGAAACCCCCATGGCCGAAACGGCATCACCGGCGGAGACTCGGCACACCACGGCGTCGGCACGGGAATCCAAACAAATCACGCTCCCACTCGATTCCGCGGGAATGCGTGACATCGAGGTGCGGTTGGTAGATCAGGGAGGGCGTGTCCAAGTCTCCGTGCACTCTCCCGACCGGGAAGTAAGAAGCACGCTACGAGCGAACCTCGAAGAACTGATCGGCTCACTCGAAACTCGCGGCATTCGGGCAGAAATGGCCGTTAGAGGAGGGGAAGCTTCGCAATCCTCACTTTCCGATGCCGCGGGTACCCGGGAGTCGCGGCCGATGGGCCCTTCGGACCTCTCCCCGGCCGCTCCCCGGGACTTCGACGCGTCAAGGCAGCAACAACACCAGCAGCGCACCCCATGGCTGCTGCAAACCGAGTCTAAGAGACCGGCTCCGCGGAACGCGGATGCCTGGCAACAAGTACTGGAGGCTTCATGGCAAACACCCTCATAGGACCCGCGCAGTCCGGCGCCGGCACGGGCGTTAACACCACCCCGGCTAAGGCGGCGGATCCCGCAACCGCGACCAAGGATATGTTCCTCAAACTCATGGTCGCGCAGCTCAAGAATCAGGACCCACTGAATCCTACGGATGGAACCGCCTATCTGCAACAACTCAGTCAGATCAGCGGAGTGGAGCAAATGATCGAAATGCGGCAGCAGTTGGAGGCAATCCACGGCATACTCAGCACGAATCCGAGCCAAACGGCGGCGACGGGTGGCAAATAGCCGCGTCATCAGGAGGTTTCAATCAACATGTTCACATCATTCTCAACAGCACTTTCGGCGCTCGGAGCACTCTCCACCGCGGTAGACGTGGTGGGAAACAACCTCGCCAACCTCAATACTCCAGGGTTCAAGACGAGCGTCGTGTCGTTTCACGACCTGGTAACCCAGTCATTGGGAGCGGGCCTTGGCGAGACACAGGTGGGGTTCGGAGTGGGACGCCCGGTTACCTTGCGGCAATTTTCGCAGGGAGCCATCCAAAGCAGTTCCGGACCGCTCGATGCAGCCATTCAGGGTGATGGCTTCCTGGTTGTGCGCGACAAGGCGGGCGCTCTGCTATATACAAGAGGCGGCAACCTCCAGGTGGACAAATCGGGAAACCTGCTGACGGCCACCAGCGAGCGCGTGCAGGGTTGGACAAGCATTGGCGGCACCGTCGATACCAACCGCGCGGTCGGCGATATCGTGATCCCGGTGGGCTCTCTGAAGGCCCCCACGCCATCCACGGAGGTTTCTTTTGATTTGAACCTCAATGCAGCCGGAACAGCGGGGCCGCCCCCGACACAGTTCTCCACTTCGATAGAAGTATTCGACTCGCTGGGCACAAGCCACATCATCTCTGTGAATTTCACGAAGAACGCCACCGCGGGCCAGTGGGACTACGCGATCTCGATTCCGGATTCCGACGTCACGAGCCCCATCACACCGGTTGGGGGAACGCTCACGTTCGACAGCAGTGGGAAGCTGGTCGATCCGCCGGCCGCCGGACCCTTTCCGGCGATCACCGTAACGGGCTTGACGGACGGAGCGGCGGACATGACTTTGACATGGAACTTGTTTGACGGGACCACGCCCCGGCTCTCGCAATATGCCCAGCCCTCGGCGGTGTCGGCCAACGCACAGGATGGGTCGCCGGCGGCGCAGTTGATCCGCGTAGGGCTTGATGACGGCGGGCGCATCCTCGCGCAGTACTCGGATGGGCAACAGATCATGGTGGGGCAACTGGCCATGGCCGCCATCCGTAACCCCGAATCGCTGGTGGCGGTGGGAAACAACAACTATCAACTGAGCGCGAGAACAGCGCTGCCGGCCATCGGCACGGCCGGGACAGGTGGGCGCGGCACCATCCTCGGCGGGGCCATCGAATCATCCACGGTAGACATTGCCCGCGAATTCACCAATCTCATCGTACTGCAACGGGGCTACCAGGCCAATGCGAAAGTCGTTACCACTGTGGATGAATTGAGCCAGGAAACCATCAATCTCAAGAGGTAATGAGGAGGCGCGAATAGGCCGTGATCCCGCCCCAGAACCCATTGGATGAGTTGCATCACTTCGCCGATATCACCCTCGATATCGTGGTGGAACTGGATAAGAAGGTGATCGCGATGCGGCAGATCCTCGAACTCGAATCGGGCAGTGTGCTCAAACTCACGCGGTCCGCGGGGGAGAACATAGACATTCTCGTGGGAGGCGCCCTGGTGGCATTTGGCGAAATTGTAATCATCGAGGACCAGATGGGCGTGCGAATCACGGACTTCAACACAGGAGAGTAGTATGGGCTGGTTTGCGCAAGCCGGTGCGATTGCACTGGTGATTGCCCTGGCGGCGGGCGCCAGAGCACTGCTCGGCCGAGCGCGAGGAAACACGTTCCGCCTGATAGGCGGGGACCGTAGAAAAGCGAAGGTGCTCGAAGTAATCGACAGGTTGGCTCTTTCGCCCAGGCATTCGCTCTATGCAGTTCGCCTGGCGGATCAAATGCTGGTAGTGGCGGTGCACGGAGACCGGTGTTCTCTGCTCAAGACGATGCGATGGCCGGGCGGCGAAACGAAGGCAGAGCGCCCCTCCCCGGCTGGCGTGAGGTAGATATGGGAGGCGAGAAATTGCTTTGCTTTCTGTTTGCCGGCGGTACGGCGTTAGCTTCGGGCCAGACCGGCGCTAAGATACCTGGGCTCTTGGAGAAGGGCGGAGTCAATATTCCCGGGGTGCCGATGCAGATCGTAGCGTTACTCACTCTGCTCACGGTTCTGCCGGCTGTATTCATGTCGATCACGCCCTTTTTGAGAATCACTGTCGTATTGCATTTTCTAAGGCAGGCGTTGGGCACCCAGTCCACGCCATCGAACCAGGTGCTTGTCGGCTTGGCTCTCTTCCTGACTCTGTTGATCATGAATCCTGTTTTCAGCGAGGCCTATCACAAAGGATGGGAGCCGCTTGAGAATGGGGAGATCCCGGCGGCGCAGGCCTGGGAAGAGGGGACACGGCCCATTCAGATGTTTCTTCTGCGCTATTGCAGAGAGAAGGATATCCGCCTTTTTCTCGAGATCACCCATTCGCCAATGCCGGCCCGCCCCGCCGATGTCGAGTTGAAGATTCTGGTTCCCGCTTATATTCTCAGCGAGTTGCGAACCGGCTTTCAGATCGGCGCGGTGCTGTTTCTGCCGTTTCTGGTGATCGACATGGTGGTGGCGAGCGTGACACTTTCCATCGGCATGGTGCAACTTCCCCCGGTCATGTTGTCGGCGCCGTTCAAGATCATGCTGTTCGTTCTTGTAGATGGGTGGAACCTGGTGATCGGCTCGCTGGTGAAGAGTTTCTACGCAGGTGTATGAGGTGATGGCATGAATGCGGAACAGATTGCCGATCTGATACGGCAGACCTTCTGGACTACCTTCTGGCTGGGGCTCCCTTTGCTCGCCTTGGGCTTCCTAACGGGCATTCTCGTGAGCCTGATACAGATTGTCACATCGATTCAGGACTCGAGCTTTGGCGCGGCGCCCCGTCTGCTGGCGTTTCTCGCCGCACTCGTCATCTTCCTGCCATGGATGCTGGCACGGCTGGTGGGGTATACCACGGCGCTGTTTGGAGATTTCAGCCGCTATGCCCGGTAACGCCGCGCTGACAAGTCTGTTGTGGAGCTTCGTCCTGGTATTGGCGAGAGTATCCGGAGTGGTGGCCCTGGTTCCCGTACCGGGATGGCGCAAGGGGCCGGATGTAGCGCGGATTGTATTCTCCTTGGCGCTAACGGCGGCGCTGTTCCCTGTCTGGCCCGCACCGCCCAAGGTGAGCCCTGGTATCGGCGAACTCGCCCGTTGGGTCCTCGCGGAATGCTCCTTCGGATTGCTGCTTGGAATTGGGGTGGGCTTCATGATGGAAGGGTTTACGCTCGCCATGCAAATCCTTGGGCTGCAGGCCGGCTACGCCTATGCTTCGACGATCGACCCGTCGAGCGACGCCGACTCGAGCGTCCTGCAGGTGATCGCGCAGTTGGGGACGAGCCTGTTGTTCTTCAGCTTTCGGCTGGACGCGGAACTGTTGCGCTCCCTTGCCGCCAGCTTTGAAAAGCATCCGGCCGGTGTGTGGATGGGAGGTTGGGACCAGGCAGAGTCCCTGCTCGCCCTGGGAGCGGATATGTGGAAGACGGCGTTCCGGTTGGCGTTGCCGGTCCTGGCGCTGCTGGTGATGCTCGATGTCTGCCTGGCCTTGCTCGGGCGGGTGCAGGCCCAGTTGCAGCTACTCACCCTGGCCTTTCCGGCAAAGATGCTGGTGACCCTGGTCACGCTGGCCGCGCTCGCCGGAGTTCTTCCCGCGGTGTTCCGCCGACAAGCGGAGGAAGTAGTTTTCCTTTGGGCGAAGTAATGTTTACGGAGGCAGGAATTGGCCGACTCATCCCAGCGGACAGAGCAACCGACTCCGCGAAGGCTCGAGAAGGCGCGGAAGGAGGGACAGTTTCCCGCAAGCCGCGAGTTTGTCGGCGGCGTTACGTTTCTGACCTTTGTCTGGCTGGCAACCTCGCAGGCCACAAATGCGCTCACCGCCTCGCGAAGGCTGATGAAGGAACTGCTGGAACTGGCGTTCGTGACCGAATTGACGCCCTTGACGGCCGTGGGCTGGCTGGGCCGGATCGGCTGGGAATACCTGGCAATGCTCTGCGCGGTTGGACTCGGGCTTTCCACGCTGTTCGCCGGTGTTCACCTGCTCACCACCGGGTTCGGGTTTTCGGGGAAGAAGCTGGCGCCGGACTTCAGCCGGCTCAATCCGATGCCGAGGCTCGGGCAGATGTTTTCACAAAACCTCTCCGCCTGCGCGCAATCGCTGGTTCTGCTGCCGGTATTCGGATGGATTGTCTGGCGGCTGGCAAGGGCGAACTGGGTGATCTATCTCCAACTGCCGCGCATGTCCGTGGAACAGGGGTTGGGAAGAGTGGGAGATTCGCTGGGGGATCTGCTGTGGAAGGCCTCGATGCTCTTTCTTGTAGTTGGGGCCGTGGATTTATTCCGGCAGAGGCGCCGGTGGATGGGGCAGTTGCGGATGTCGAAGCAGGAGATTCGCGAAGAGCAGAAAGAAGTGGAGGGGAATCCCCTGATCCGCATGCGTATCCGGCGATTGCAACGGGAGGCGTTGCGGCGGCGGATGATGCAGCAGGTGCCCAAAGCGACGGCGGTAATCGTCAACCCGACTCACTACGCGGTGGCTGTCCGGTATCAGATGAATGCATCGGGTGCTCCGAAAGTGGTCGCGAAAGGGAAGAACTGGCTTGCCCTGCGAATCAGGGAAGTGGCTGTCCGAAACCAGGTGCCGGTAGTAGAGAATCCGCCTTTGGCGCGCTCACTTTATGGCTCGGTGGAGGTGGGACAGGAGATCCCCGCCCATCTCTATCAAGCAGTGGCGGAAGTGCTCGCTTACATATACCGCCTGATGCGCGGCAATCTGCCCGGCCAATAACCGGGCTGGGCGCGCAGGCGGCTTTCGGGAGGCTCATGAATGGCTGCTAGCGCACCTATCCCATCCATCTCTGCGACCCGGATTCCGGCCGAACGGTTACATGCGGCGGGAGGAAAGGACGCACCGCGGCCCAAGGCTGGAAGCTTCGCGAGCGCCCTCGGCGTGAGCCTTCGCTCAGCGCCGTGGAAGGAGATGAGCGTTCCGCTGGCCGTGTTGGGAATCCTGCTGGCGATGGTCACGCCGATGCCGTCGCTGCTGCTCGACTTTCTCATCAGCGCGAATATCACGATGTCTGTGATCATCCTGCTCGTGGCGATGCACATTCTCCGGCCCGTGGAGTTCAGCATTTTTCCCACGACGCTGCTGCTGATGACGCTGTTCCGCCTGGCGTTGAATGTATCGAGCGCGAGGCTGATCCTGCTCGACGGAAACACGGGAACTTCGGCGGCCGGCGAGGTGATTGAGGCCTTCGGCCAGTTTGTGGTCGGCGGCAATTACATCATCGGCGCCGTGATTTTCCTCGTATTGATCGCCATTCAATACGTGGTGATCAACCACGGCGCGGTCCGCATTTCGGAAGTCACGGCTCGATTCACCTTGGATGCGCTCCCAGGCAAGCAGATGTCAATCGATTCGGATCTCAACGCGGGATTGATTGACGAGGCGGAGGCGCGTGTTCGCCGGAAGCAGCTTGCGGCGGAAGCGGAGTTTTACGGGGCCATGGACGGGGCATCGCGGTTTACCCAAAGGGATGCGGTGGCAAGTATTCTGATTACGGCCATCAACATCATCGCCGGGATTCTGATTGGAATTCTGCAACACGGGATGGATATCACGCGCGCGCTTGAAACTTATACGGTGCTTACGATCGGAGATGGTTTGGTGACGGTAATCCCCGCCTTAATGATTTCCATTTCCGGGGGACTGATTGTAACTCGCGCGAGTTCGGAGAAAGGCCTGGAAGCCGACGTACGGCAACAGTTGTTCAGCCAGTCCCAGCCCCTGCTGCTCGCCTCGGGGGTGCTGCTGGCGATGGCCATGTTTCCCGGACTCCCCAAGGTTCCATTTCTCGCGATCGGGGGAGGATTGGGATACGCGGCGATACGGATGCGGGGAGAAGAAGCCGCGTCGAGAGCGGAAACGGCGGCGGCCCCGGCAGCGGCTCAACCCAAGGAGAACATTGAATCCTTGCTGCGGGTGGACCTGCTGGCGGTGGAAGTGGGATTGGGGCTGGTGAGGCTTGTGGAAGGGGGGCAGAACTCACCGCTTCTGCGGAGGATTGGGGCGATCCGGCGCCAGATGGCGAGCGAGATGGGCTACGTGTTGCCCGCCGTCCGGGTGACGGACAATCTTTCGCTGCGGGCTTCGGAATACTTGATTTTGCTGAAGGGCGTGGAGATCGCCCGTTTCGATCTGCCCCCGGGACATGAACTGGCGATTGCCGGATCGCGGGTTACAACAAAGATGAACGGGATACCGGCCAGGGAGCCGGCTTTCGGCATGGCCGCCATCTGGATCCCTTCGGCCAGGGGTGAGGAAGCGAGACATGCAGGCTATACGGTTGTGGATGCCGTGAGCGTGTTGGGGACGCACCTTGCGGAGATGGTACGGCGCCACGCGCACGAACTGTTCTCGCGGCAGGACGCCAAGAAGGTGCTGGACCGGGTGGTGGAAGAGAATCCGAAGGTAGTGGAGGATCTTGTCCCGAAACTGCTGCCGCTCGCAACCGTGCAGAAGGTGCTGCAGAATCTGCTGCGGGAGCGGGTTTCGATTCGGGACGCCGGTTCCATTTTGGAAGCGCTCGGCGAATCGGCGAGTATCACAAAGAATCCGATTGTGTTGACGGAATTCGTGCGGCAGGCGGTCCGGCGGGTAGTGACGAAACCGTATCTCAACCCGGCGGGCGACTTACCGGCGTATTTTCTTGATCCTGCGGCGGAGCGGAATCTGGAGAGCGCGGTTGAGCACGGGGAGAACACGTCGCACCTGAACCTGCCTCCGCAAAGGGTACGGGAATTGCTGGAACGGTTCAGCAGGAGTTTGGGCGCCATGGATACGCCAACGGTGCTGCTTACAGGTTCGGGTTGCCGCTATTTCCTGCGGCAGATTGTGGAAAGCGCGCAACCGAACCTGGTGGTCCTGGCGCACAACGAGATTCCAACGGGGGTGCGAGTCATTTCCCTGGGTTCGATCGGCGGGTAACAGGAGGAAGGAATGCGGCTCAAATCGTATTTCGCGGCCAGTGTGGAAGCAGCTATCCAGCAGGCGAGACAGGAACTCGGAGACGAGGCAATGCTGGTTGACTCCAGGGCAACGTCTCGTGGGACAAAGCATCTGGGGGCGTACGAGGTGGTATTCGCGCTCGAAGAACCGGAGACGAGCACAGAGACTCAGAGCAAGAGTAGAAAGGCTGCTGACCCGCCGGGACCGAAGCCGCCCGAAGCGAGCAGGCTGCTCGGAGACCTGAGTGAGCTTCGCCGGGAAATGGAGCGCATGAGCGAGGCCGTGGCGCGATCGGGGACGCTCTCGGTAGCGGCCAGCGGGCTGCTAGCCGATGCAGAGCTAGCGCGCATGTACACATCGCTGCTCGCCGAGGATGTGGCCCCGGACGTGGCGCAGGAACTGCTGGCGGGCTGCGCAAAGGAGCCGGTTCGGGATGATGCGGGGCGTACAGTCGCCGCGCGCCTGTTGGGTTCGCTGAGAGAGCAGATGGAGAAGCAGGTGTCCGTTCATCCGGAACTGGGAAAGGCGGGGCGGGCTTTGCGAAACTCCGCGGGGAAGGTGGTTGCGCTGGTTGGCCCGCCTGGCGCGGGAAAGACCACGGCGCTGGTGAAACTCGCCGTGCAGTATGGCGTACGCAGCAGAAAGCCGATGCAGATACTTTCGCTCGACAGCTACCGGATAGCGGCAGCCGAGCAGCTACGGCACTATGCGGGGATCCTGGGAGTCGGGTTTCAGCCCGTGGAATCACCGGGCATGCTTGCGCGGTATTTGTCGGAAAATCGTAACAAGGAATGGGTTTTTATAGACACTCCAGGACTAAGTCAAGGTGATGCGGATGTAATACAGGAATTAGCCATTGCGTTTCAAAAACATTGCGAACTAGACATCCACTTAGTACTATCGGCGGCGGTAAAATCATCCGATCTTAGAGCAGCGGCGGAGCGGTTCCAGGCATTGGCGCCGGACAAGCTTCTCTTTGCCCACATGGACGAGACGGACACCTTCGGAGGCCTGTTCAGCATCGCTGCGCAGACCAAGAAGCCCGTGTCCTTCCTTTGCGGAGGGCAGAAGATTCCGGAGGATCTGGAGCCGGCGAGCGTCGAGGGAATCCTGTCACGGATTGTCGCGGGAGCGGGGAGACGCGAGCCGCGGAAGTCGAATCTGTTTGCGCGGGCCGGGAGCGCAGTCGCCGGTCTGTGATACCGGGAGTTCAACGGCAACTTGAGTTGGGAGAAGTCACGCCATGCATCCATACCGAGCAAGTCCGAAACTGGCGGGCGAAGAGCGGGAGCAGCTCATCATGGAGCACTTGCCGCAAGTCCGGCTGATCGCTCGCCGAATCCATGAGCGGCTGCCGGAGAGCGTTAGTCTCGAAGATCTGGTTTCGACGGGCGTCGTCGGCCTGATCTCCGCGATCGACCACTTCGACCCGAGCCACAACGTCAAGCTGAAGACGTACGCGGAGTACAAGATCCGCGGTGCGATCCTGGACAGTCTGCGCGGGCTCGATTGGGCGCCGCGCCAGCAGCGAAAAAGGACGAAGCAGATTGAAGCGGCGATCGCGTCGTTGGAACAGCGTTTGCATGGAGCGCCGACGGAGGAACAAATTGCGGCGGAGTTGCGGCTGACCATCGACGAGTATCATGAGTGGCTGGTCGACATCCGCGGGGTCAATCTCGGAAGTCTGGAATCCACCTCGAATGATGAAGACGGGCGCGACTTGCTGAAGTACATATCGGACGATGAAGAGCAATGGCCCTCGAGGCTGTTGGAGCGCTCCGAACTCGAGAAACTGCTCACGGAAGCGATTGAGCGGATGCCGCCCGTCGAGAGGACGGTTCTGAGCCTGTACTACCACGAGGAGATGACGTTGCGGGAGATCGCCAAGATCGTGGAACTGCATGAATCTCGCGTCTCGCAGCTCAAGTCGCAGGCAATTCTGAGGCTGCGGGCGTTCATCGAGAAGCGGTGGCCGACGACGCGAGGGGTGTAGATCATGGCGGAGATGGACTTGAAGGCGATTGGCGAGGGCGGAAGGTATATCGCGGAAGCCTTCGCCAGCGCTTTCGGGCAATCGATCGAGGCCATGACGAGCGAACGGCCGGAAATCGATTGGAGTGTTCTTCCCGCCGGGACTAACCTTTCCACCGAGACAGACGGATGGTTGTGGTGGGAGCAGCCGCTGACGGCGGCGCCAGGATCGGCGTGCTGGCTGGGCGCGGGCGAGAGTACGTGGAGCGAAACGGGGCGTCTTGCGCTGGCGGCGGCGGGGCTGGACGACATCACGGCGGAGGATTGCCGCGGAACCTGGATGGAGATTCAGGGCCAGGCGCTCTCTTCGATGGGGCAAGCGCTCACTCGGCGAATCCGCAAGGAAGTCAATTGCGAGAAGGGTCGTGAGATTGACCCTCCACCAGGCCCGAACTGGAGCATCGAGATAAAGGGGAAGCTGGGCGCGGCGCTGCTCAAGGTGGTTTTCGGTTGGAACGAAGCGCTGCACCTTGCGGCGGAGCCGGCGAGTGAACCGGCGAAGAAGCAACCGGGAAGCGCGCCAGACGCCAAGGCTGGGGGAGTGTCCCCGGGGCGGACATTGTCTCCGGCGGTGGAGAATTCACGGACCCTGGAACTGCTTCTCGAAGTGGAGTTGCCGGTGAGTATCAGCTTCGGCCGGACACAGATCCCGCTGCGCGACGTGCTCAAGCTCAACTCGGGGTCAATCGTCGAATTGAACCGGGCGATTTCCGAGCCAGTGGATCTTATTGTGAATAATTGCGTCATAGCGCGCGGGGAGGTGGTGGTGGTGGAGGGAAACTATGGGGTG
>JAIXKK010000111.1 GCA_026954325.1 Bryobacterales bacterium
CCGCCGCCGTGCCCTGTTCCTCGGCGGAGTTGCCCTCGTTCTCGCCATCGGATCGGCCCCGTGGTTCTACCAGGCGCCGCTGCTCCTGCTGAGCCGCCTGCTCGGCTATGACAGCGTCTACGGCAATTGGGGAATCCCGCAGGTCCTCACCTGGTTTGCCGCCGTTACCGGCTTCGACCTGCCCAACCAGATCTTTCAGGCCGTGGGCAAGTATGTTACCGCCGGCGTGCTGGCCGCCGGCGGCGTGTGGCTCCAGAAGAAACACCCTTCCGCCCCGCTCCCTCTGCGGCTCGGATGCCTCGCATCACTCTTCTTCCTCGTCACCTCCGGCTTTGGCGTCCAGTACCTCGCCTGGATCGCCCCCTGGGGCGTCTTCCTCGGTCCGGAAGTCCTCCTGCTGTTCAATTTCTCCGCCGCCGTCTTCCTCACATCCGTGTACAACTATTGGGGCGGAGACTTCCCCTGGCGCCTCGCCAATTCCCTCAACAAGGCGCCCTATAGCGGAATCATCATCGGCTACGACATTCTCTGCTGGGCGTCCATCCTGGTCTTGTTCCTCAGTTTTCTCATGCGCATCCGCGCGGCGGCGCCCGCCGCTGCTACTCCCCAACCCGTCCCCGCCAGGCCCAAGCCGCGAACTCCCGCCAAACCGGCGCACGACCGCAAACGGAAATCCGCCTGACGCGGAATCTAATCACGTGATCGGGCCGCGCCAGGCGCCGATGCGCCGCTCCAACTCCGTTTGTATCCCGCGTACCGAGGGCTTCCCTGCCAGATTGTGCGTCTCATGGGGGTCCTGATCGAGATCATAGAGTTCCTGATGCCCGCTGTTGTACCAGTTCAGTTTGTAGCGCCGTGCGCGGATCGTCCGAATCGGGTTCTTCCATTTCTGCTTGGCGTAGTATTCAAGCAGTACCGCGTCGCGAGCGGCCCCGCCGGCCGTGAGGTCCCTCCCGCCCGCCGTGCTGGGCCAGCGCAACCCCGCAAGCCCAGCCAACGTCGGCGCGATGTCGGTCTGCGTCACCAACTCGTCTGTGCGCGCCTTCAGCTTCTCCGTTCCGGGGCCTGCCATTACGAGCGGAATACGCAACAACTCCTCGTACATAAAAGGGCCCTTGTACGGTAAGCCATGCTCGCCGGTCTCGTCTCCATGATCCGATGAATACAGAACAATTGTGTCTGAAATATGGGAAATCCCTTCGAGCGTCAGGCCGAAGCAGAAGTCGGCGTGTTCCACCAGTTGAAGATAATAGCTCCGGTATTTTAACCAGTCCTCGGGCGTAAACTTCCGGGTCGCTCTTCCCTGGTCCCAGCCGGCATACTCCCTCTGCTCGGAAGGCTTACCCGCCAGGTCCTCGAGGCCGCTGAATGGCTTCCGTACGCCTTCCCGCGGGTTCACCTCCGCTACCTTTCGGGGAATGTCATAGATGCGATGCGGATCCAGGATCGAAACAAATGCCAGCCACGGCCCTGTCTGCGCCCTCATCCACGCCGCCGCGCGCCGCGCCGTATCCTCGTCCGCCCCGTTCAATTCACTGTCACTAAAACCGTAAGCGGCAAGATCCCTCGAATCACTCAGATGCCATTTTCCGAAGTACCCCGTGTGATAGCCCGCCGCCTGGAATACGCTTCCTATGTTCGGAGTCGAGGGAGACAGCGGCTGACCTAAAGAAGATTTGTCCACATTGGTAAGCACCCCGGCCTTGTGCGGATCAAGCCCCGTGAGAATCGCCGCCCGCGCCGGGGAGCACTGTGGCGTGTTACAGAAGGCATGCGTGAACCGGACACCACCCAGGCGGTGGCGGTTCGGAGTATGCGCCGGACCGGGAAGCAACGCCGTTTCCTGGTCAGAGAGGAAGATCAGTACGTTCGGACGAACAGTCCGCGTCTGCCCGAAAGCGGCGAGCGCCGACCCGAGCCAGGCGCGCCGCGTGAGCGTCAATTAGCGCCTCCGGTGCACGACGTTCCCGGTTGACGCATCCGGCGGCGGAGGAAGATCCTGCGCCGGATTAAACACCGGAATGGTGACGATGTTGCTCACGTAGATGTCTTGCGCAATCGTGACCTGCGTGTTCGGGTTCGTGGGGATATCGGAGTTCAACTCGAGTTCCACGCGGTAGATTCCCACCATCCCGGGCTGAAGCCCCGAATACAACACGTTCGCCGTCTTCCCCCCAATCAGCGAGGAGACAAACTCATTCGGCGTATTGCTCTCCGTGCTCTTTAGCCGGAAGCCGGTCGCCAGTTCGGCAATGATGTCCTTGTTGGTAACCAGACCCAAGCCCGTGGCCGTGAAAATAACGGTCTCTCCCGGAATCGCGGGATTGTCGATGGTCACGGCGGCGCCGGCTACGTTTGCGCAGCACGTGGCCGAATTCGTCGCGGTCAGGATCACCTGCGCGCCGTCATTTGTGCTGGCGGAAATGGGAATCCCATTACCCGCAGGCCCCTGCACCTTCGCCCGCAGCCGGATACGCGTGAACAATCCCGCCGCATAGGCTTCCACCTTCTCATCCGTGTTCGCGTTAATCTTGCCGATCAAAGCATCCCGGATGCTCTCGAGCGTATCGCCGCTCTGGACCGTATAAGCATAAGAGCGATCTTCAATAAGAATGGTCGCCACATCACCCGCGTTCGCTGACCCGTCCACGGAGATCGTCGCCGTCGCCTGGCTGCTCGAGTGCACCGCGATCGCCGGACGCGGGTCGGTGCCCTCCCGTGCGAGCAACCCCGGATTCTCCCCAATGATCGGTACCGCGACCGCCGCCGTCGTCACCACCAATCCGCTCGACCGCTGAATGCGCACGTAGTTGCTGATGCTGTTGGAATCGTTTACTTCCCAAGGCACTTGCGCACGGATCTCCGTCGGCGACACCATCAGCAGAGGAGCGCGAATGCCGTCAAAATACACCTGCACGCCCGCCAGTTCCGTAGGTAGCGGATCCGCATCCGCGGGAGCCGACGCGGTCGACTCCGAAAGATTGCTCCCGAAGATCGCCACCAGGGTCCCGGGCGCGACCTTGGCCGCATCCTGCCCTCCGCTCAACGTGGCGCCGCTCGTGGTGGCGGTGATTACCGCATTGTCGGACGTGGTCACCGAAATCGGGATCGAGTTCCCGGCGTCGCCCTGTAACCGGGACGTTAAAATAATCGTGTTGAAATTCGTATTCGGCGTGGCAAACACCAGCGGATTGCCCCCATCGGCGTTGATCGTCAGCACGAGGTTATTCACTACACGCGTGAACGAGTCATTCTTCACCACTGTATAGTCATAAGTCTTTTCCTGGTTCTGTGCCGAATCGCCGATATGCACCGTAACCTTATCAGCTTCCTTCAAGGTCCCGGAAAATGTGATCGTCCCCACCGCATACACGCTGCGGCTGAACAGATTGCGCACGCCACTATATGGAACATAGGTTTCACCAGGTGTGAAAACCATCACCCGCCGGCGATACGGATCGCTCACGAAGAGGTTCGTGCCATCGCCCGTCATTCCCATCGGGGTCGCCACGGAATCCGCGCTGCCGCGGCCCAGTGGGTTGGCGCTGTCCGATACCTGGTTGACCCCGCTCGCTACTTGCCCGACAATCGCATCCGCTCCCTGCCCGCTCTGCGTGGGAATGCTGTTGAACACCAATACCCTGTCGTTCCCGCCATCCGCGACAAACAACCGCTTCCCGTCCGAGAAGGCATAGCGTGGAAAGTCCACACTCGCGCTACACGAGTGTGGATACACTGTGTTACCGCTACTGTCTGTTGTGCGATTCTCCGGACACAGGTTCTGCGTGTTATTCGAAGCTCCGCTGTTGAGGTCGGGTTGCCCGATGGCCAGGTCCGCCGGAGCCTGGTTCGCATCCGGAATGCTGTTCCAAACCAGAACCCGGTTGTGCCCGAGATCGGCCACAAACAGCTTCAACCCGTCAGAAGTGACAGAAACCGGCGCCAGCATGTTGTTCGGCTTCGGATCAAAACTCTGCGACCGCAGGTCTTGCGTCGTGGTGGCCGTAAAACTCGATTGCCCAAGAACAAAGTCCGCCTGCTGAAAGTTCTGCGTGGGTATACTTCTCCACACGAGAATGCGGTTATTTAATGTATCGGCAACGTAGAGCCTGCCCGCCTGAATCCATACCCCTTGCGGTCCGCGCAGACTCCGCGCCGACGGCGCCTGGTTGCCCTCATTCGCCTTGTTCGTCTTGAAATCCGGTTGCCCGATCACAACGTCCGCCGGCGCCTGGTTCACCGCCGGAATGGATTTCCAGATCAACACCCGGTTATTGTCCGTGTCCGCAACCGCCAGATACTGGCCATCGGTCGCCACCGCCGTGGGATGCTGGAACGTCTTTTCGCTCAGCCCGATATCGGAACTGGTGAAGTCCGGTTGGCCTAGAACCACCGTAGCCTGACCCACACACAAGGGACAGCGAACCCCGGATGCAGGCAGTTCCGCGGTCGGGGCCGGTAGAAAGGAATTCACATTACGGAAGATGAGAACGCGGTTGTTCTGGGGCGAAGCGGATACGCGATTGTCGTCCACCACAATC
>JAIXKK010000147.1 GCA_026954325.1 Bryobacterales bacterium
GGGTGTAGGGGATTTTGAAGTAATCGAGCAGCCATTGGGTCCAGCCGGTGTCCATGTTGGCCGTGTAGGGTTCGTAGAGCGCGACGCGCGGGGTGTGGAGTTCGTAGGCGGCCTTTTGCAGCGCGGCGTTCGGGGCGCGGCCTTCGACAAGGACGGCTCCATCGGCGGCCCAGCGGACCTTCACGCCTTTCTTCAGAAGATCGATGACGGCGAGGAAGGAGGAGTTGTCGCGGTGGTCGAGGGATGGTTCGGGTAAGGGGATATCCGAGGGTGTGTCGAGGGAAGCGTTGAAGCGGTCTTCGATGCGGTTCACCTGGACTCCCATCAGCATGCGGAGGGTCCAGCCGGCGACGTCATAGGGCCGCTTGGTGGGGCCGGACTGTCCGGTTTTGATTTCGGGGTACTTCTGGGGCTCCATGAGGTCGACGAGGTAGGCGCGGAAGGGTTGCGCGGCGGGCAGGATGTAAGAACCCGCGGGATATTGTTTGCCGTCGGCTTCGAAGGGAGTTTTGGCGCGTTGGACGACGATGCCGGACATGCGGAGGCGGCGCAGCATTTCCATCGCGCTCCAGCGGTCCCACTGGCCGGCGGGCACAATGTAGGCGTAGGGGCTGCTTTTTGCGCCGAGTTCGATATTGGCGTGAGCGAGGTCCCAGGCTTTGTAAAGGAAGTGCGGGGCGCGATTGGAGGCGAGTTCGAGGATGGCGAAATCGGCGGTCAGCATGTAGTCGATGGCGTCGCGGAGGGTCCAGCGGCCGCCGGGCCAGGGGCGCTGATAAAAGATGGAAGGCTCGCGGGCGGGGATGCCGTTGCCGAAGCGTTCGGGGAGGTCGCTGAGTTTGTAGTCGCGGGGGGTGGCGAGATTGCCGGCGGTTTCGGTGAGGATGCCGTGCATGTTGTGGAACGCGGGGACGGAGCGAAGGCCTCCGTTCCACCAGCCGTCAAAGCCCCAGTAAGAAAGGACGCCGGGTTTATGCTCGCGAGCGAAGCGTTCTTTCATGGAGGCTCCGATGAAGTTGATGCCTTCCATGATGGGGGCGGGGATATTGGGATTGAGCGGCTCGGCGTAGGGCGGGATGAAGATGCGGGCGGGCGAGGGCGGGGCCTGGTGCTGGTTGTAGACGATGTGGGGGAACCACTCCTGAAAGAGGAGGCGGGTGACGTTGCGCGTTTCCTCGAGGTTGAGCATGAAGTAATCGCGATTGTTGTCGTGGCCGGCGTACTTCTGGTAGAGGCTTGGCAGAGGGGCGAGTTCGTAGGGGGTGTGGACGTTCGCGCGATACCAGTGCGCCACCCAATCGAGGCCGTCGGGGTTGATGACGGGGATCTGCATGAGGATGACGTTGCGGCGGATCTTGCGCACCTCTTCGGTTTCGCCGGTAAGCATGCGGTAGGCGAGGAGCGGCGCCTGCTGAACGGGAGCGACTTCGCTTGCGTGGAGGCCGGAATCGATCCAGACAATGGCTTTGCCTTCGGCGGCGAGGCGTTGGGCTTCTTCGGGGGTGGCGAGGCCGAGGGCAAGTTTGCGGTTAATTTCGCGGTAGTGATCGAGGGCGGCGAGATTGGCGGGGTCGGAGATAAAGGCGACATACATGGTCTTGCCGAGGGCGGATTTGCCGAAGGGGACCAGTTTGAGGCGATCGCTCGATTGCTCGAGCTTCTGAAAATAAGAGATGACGTCCTGGTAATCAGCCAACCGGTAATCATCGCCGGGAGTGAATCCGAAGTGCTGTTTGGGCTCGGGAACAGCGGCGAGGGCGAGCGAGCAATACAGCGACGCGAGAAGGGCCAGCTTGCGCATATAGCAGTCAATGATATCAAGGGCGTTATGCTACAAAGATGCGGACACTTACCCTGCTGCTGGTTTCGGCGGCGCTTTGCCTGGGGCAGAAAGCATACATTCAGGCGCACTACACGAAGTACGAATACCGGATTGCGATGCGCGACGGGAAGAAGCTGTTCACGGCGGTGTATGTGCCGAAGGACAGGAAGGAGAAGTACCCCATTTTGTTGACGCGCACGCCGTATTCGGTGGGTCCCTACGGCGAGGATCACTATCCCGAATCGCTCTACCGGAAATCGAAGAAGGCGCTTAAGGAGGGGTTCATCTTCGTGTTTCAGGACGTGCGCGGGCGGTACATGTCGGAGGGTGAGTTCGTCAATGTGCGGCCCTATCTGCCTGTGAAGAAGGGGCCGCGGGATATCGACGAGACCACGGACACTTACGACACCATCGACTGGCTGGTGAAGAATGTGTCCAACAACAACGGCAACGTGGGAATATACGGGACTTCGTATCCGGGATTTTATGCGGCGATGGGTGCGATTGACGCGCATCCGGCATTGAAGGCGGCTTCGCCGCAGGCTCCGGTGACGGACTGGTTCGTGGGGGATGATTTTCATCACAACGGGGCGTTCTACCTGCCGCACTTTTTCCGTTTCTTCAGCGGCTTCGGATTGCCCCGTCCGGAGTTGATCACGAAGGCTCCGAACAGCATTGCGCCGGAGATCGTGAATGCTTATCAGTTCTACTTGAACGTGGGTCCGCTGGTGAACCTGAACGAGAGGTATTTCAAGAACCAGGTGGCTTACTGGAACGAGTTCATCAAGCATCCGAACTACGACGCGTATTGGAAGGCGCGCGATCTGCGGGTGGGGGCGAAGAACGTGAAGCCGGCGATGATGACGGTGGGCGGGTGGTTCGACGCCGAGGATCTGTTCGGGGCGCTGCGGCTGCATGAGGCGATCGAGAAGGAAGGGCATCCGCCGCAAAACACCCTGGTGATGGGGCCGTGGTATCACGGGCAGTGGGGCGGCGACCCGGGGGAGAAGCTGGGGTTTGTGGACTTCCGCTCGAGGACGGGCGAGTATTACCGCGACGAGATCGAATACCCGTTCTTTCTGTATTACCTGAAGGGGAAAGGGGAAGGAGATTTCGCGAAAGCGTACATGTTCGAAACGGGAGCGAACCAGTGGCGGAAGATGGAGGCATGGCCGCCGAAGCAAGCCGAGGCGGGCGAGTTGTATCTGCTGCCGGGCGGGAAACTCGGCTTCGAGAAACAATACGACGGGGGAACGCCGTTCGATGAATATGTGAGCGATCCGGCGCGGCCCGTTCCATTTGCGCCGGGGATCGTGAAGCAGATGACGCGCGAGCACATGGTGGACGACCAACGGTTCGCCTCGACAAGGCCGGATGTGCTGGTGTACCAGACGGCTCCGCTCGAGGGGGACGTGGTGCTTGCGGGGCCCCTGAAGCCGGAGTTGTTCGTTTCGACGACGGGGACGGATTCCGATTGGGTGGTGAAGCTGATTGACGTGTATCCGGACGATTATCCGGACCCGGACCCGAATCCGGAGAAGGTGACGATGGGCGGGTTTGAGCAACTGGTGCGGGGGGAGTTGTTCCGCGGGCGATTCCGGGAGGGTTATGAGAAGGCGATACCATTCGTGCCGGGGAAGGTGGAGAAGGTGGAGTACCGGATGCCGGACGTATTCCACAATTTCCGGCGGGGGCACCGGATCATGATTCAAGTGCAGAGTTCATGGTTTCCACTGGTGGACCGGAATCCCCAGAAATTCGTGGAGAACATATATGAGGCGCGGAGCGGGGACTTCGTGAAGGCGGCGCAGCGGGTTTATCACGATGGGGAGCGGCCTTCGGCGGTGAGAGTATTGGTGGTGAGATGAGCGGCTCCGGAAGGTACGATTGATAGATGGGTTTCAGCGAGAATCTGGAAAACAACCTGAAGAGCCTGGAAGCGCGGGAGGAGCGGGACCCGGCGGCTTTGGAACGGGAGCGCGCGCGGCGGGAAGAGGATGAGAAACGGCGGCGCGCGGCGGCTCCGTATGCGGAGCAACTGCGGAACGGCGCATTCACTCAGGGGTTGCTGGCGCAGGCAACCCGGATGGGGTTCGGGAAACGGACGAAGGTGCACATCGCGTGGCTGGAGACGCCGGGGATGGCGCTGCGGTTGGATGCCCGGAACCTGCGGCTGGAGTTGCGGCCCGTGCCGGATGGCGTGGAGGCGCACTACTTCACCGATGGCGTGGAGACAGGCCGTGAGAAGGTGGATCTGGGAGGCGACCCGGCGGCGCTTGCCGGGAGGTGGCTCGAGAACCTGGAGTGAACCCGCCTGGTCAGAGCAGGCCGGCGGACTTGAGGAAGGCGGCGGCGACCTCGCGTACGGGCTTGTGTTCGCCGTCTACCTGATAGTTGAGGCGGCGCATGGTTTCGGTGGAGATTTTGCCGGACAGATGTTCGAGGGCAGGCTTCAACCCGGGGTATCTTTCGAAGGCCGCGGAGCGCACGACGAGGCACGCCTGGTAGGGCGGGAAGGCGTGCCGGTCATCGCGGAGGACGCGGAACGGGCGGGCAGAGAGGAGGCCGTCGGTGGCGTTGCCGGCGGCCATATTGACCTGCTTCTGTTCGAGGGCCCGGTATAGCAGGCCGAGGTC
>JAIXKK010000049.1 GCA_026954325.1 Bryobacterales bacterium
GGTCGAGAGCAGGGTGCTCTTGCCATTGTTGCCGAGCCGTGGAAGATGAAGATCACCTTCTCGCTGGTGACGCCGGTGAGCGCGTAGCCGAACGCCTTCTGGAAATAGGCAATGAGACGGTCGGCGCGGTCGAGCGCGGCTTCCGAGGCATCCGGCCCGCCGCCCATCACGCGCTCCAGGAAGCGCAGGAACGTCGGGCACGCCGCATCCGGGAGGTAGTTGTAGTGCACCATCTTGGTGAGGAAGTCTTCGCGATGGTGCTGGCGCAGTTCGCCGGTCCGCAGGTCGAGGGTGCCGTTCTTGAAGTTCAGAAGCCACGGGTCGCAGTCCAACGCGGCGGTCGGCACGAAGATGTGCGGCTGGGCTTCGCGCAAGGTGTACGTGATCTGCGGCGACTTCAGCGACCGTGCGGCGAACGAGAGCAGATCCTCGTCGCCAGTAGCCATGGCCTGCCGGACCAATTCCACCATAGTGTCCTGCGCCAGTTTGCGGGCCTGCTCGGCGGCGTCGATGCGCCACCGGCGGTCATCCCACACGAGCCACTTCGCGAAGTCGTGGTTGTAGCGGAGGTCGTCGCCGTGCATGGCGATGAGACGCTGGGCGTTGCCGAGGTCGCCGGCCGCGAAGTCTGCGGCGAGGAGATCGACGGGGCCATCTGCGGTTGCGAAGGTTTCCACGCGCGGATTGGAGGCCGGACCCCGGTTCTTCTTGGGAAGCCCGAGGACCACCGGATTTTTGATCTTGCCCTGATGATCGCAATCGCGGCAGTGGTGCGCCTGGCCGAGGTCAGTGCCGATGAACGCGCAGGTTGCCGGCCCCGACGCGCCCATGGCCTGCTTCAACTTCTCCGTAGTCTCTGCCTCCGTGTACTTCGGGTACGGCCTGCTCAGGTCGTGCGCGATCCGGACGCCATCCTTGCACCGGCCCACGATGGAGAGCATCCTGTACCATTCCGGCTCCGGCAGCGTGGCGGCATCGTCTTTGCAGTGGCGCAGCCAGGAACAGCCATTGAGGATGCGGGCGATCTCGGCAGTGGGCGCGGCGGGCGCTTCGCCCTGTACATGCGCCTTCAATTCCGGGTCAGCCTCAATCGCCAGAAATTCCTCGAAGTCCGACGGGTTGTACCGCCGCCCTTCTTCGATGACTTCGTAGCGTACCGGTACCGGCTCTGCCTGTTTCCGGTTGTAGGTGCCGGGCAACCGGAGCAGGCGACAAAGATCGGCGGTGCCGTCCACGGCCCAACCATGGTCGAGTGCGACGTTTTGAAGATACTTCTGGAACGCCTTGGACAGCGCCTTCGCCTTCTTGCGCTCCTTGTCGGTTTCGAACTCCCAGGGCTCGCGGAACAACCAGTAGGGCTGGATGCCGCCGCCGGTGTACACGACCACCGTGGGCTTGAACGGAACGGCCCGCACGATTCGCCAAGCGTCCTCCATGGTGGGAGGCAACGCCAGCGCCACGTGGTTCGGGCGGCCCAGCACGTCGATGTCGGCCCACAGACCGGGCAGGGAGATGACGCCCGCCTCCTTGCCGCGGCCTTTTTCCGGACGCTCTCCCTGCACCCCGATGGCGAAGTACACGTTGGCGTGCTCGCGTAGTTGCATGGCGGTCCCGGCGGCGGTGTGCTGCCACCCGGCGCGGTCCAGATGGGAGAAATAGGACACGTTGCTCGGCTTGCAGAATAGCGGCAGGATGCCGCGCTCCTGGCCGTTGAATACGCTGCGCAGGAAGCCGGCCGCCGCGCGGAACTCAGGATGGGTGGCGGTGTCGATGGAGATGGCTGCGCTCATCCGGATGCCTCCATGTTGAAATCGACCCAAGCGTCGAACAGATCGTCGAAGTCATCGCCGTCACCATCGTCGGGAACGACGCGCTCTTCGCCGTCGTCCTCCACTCGGACGGGTTCCGCGGGGCCGTCAACCTGCCCGTGCTGTTCACGGAAACGGCGCAGTGCCTCCAAGCCGTACGGGCAATCGCTCACAGGACACCTCCCAGGGCGCGGCGGATGGTGGGGCGCTCGAGCCGCATCATCTCCATGGCGGTCGTCGTGACATCGGGGTCGCGCGCAACTTTCGGGTTGGACAGGGCGACCAGATAGTCGATCAAGCGCTGGGTGGTGGCGCTGGCGACCGGCGGTTTCTGCTTTGCGCGCCGACTACGTTCGGGTACACTGATCTTGTAAGAGTTCAAGATTCACCTCACGGCACCGCCTTGCACGCGGCGCTTTTCATTTGCCGGTTATGGTTTGTGAGGTGAGGTTTTCAGATAGTAATGAGGGATGATCGCCGTTACCTCGATTACCTCGGTAACCGGGACGGCGAAAGATGAGGGCAGAAAACAAAAGACTTACTGAACCGGGAAACAGCGCCTTCGACGCCTAAGTCTTTATTATTCAATCGAGATCCGTTTTCCCAAGCTGGACGTCGTGGGTTCGAGTCCCATCTCCCGCTCCATCTAAACAATAAGAGGAGATCCCCCGGCTTTGCCGGGGGCTGGAGTTTCTACATTTTCGATATGAATTGTTTTAACGATGCCATGCGGAGTGAGCGGTAGAATTCCTCCAAATGAGTCGGTCTGGCATATTAGTAGTTGACAGACCGACGCAAATGCGTCATCCTTCTCTTGAGCCATTAGGCTCAGGAGGCCCTCCATGAATGATGAAACGAAGGATCTCATCCTAGCTATATTCGAAGCCTCTCTGGAAGCACAGCTTCGCGCCGTGCGCCATCTTCGCCGAGACCAGCCAGCCAGTGCCGCACTTCGCCGCAGAAAAGGTCTGTCACAAGTGGACATGGCTTTCGACATACTCAAAAAGGCTCGCTCCCCCCTCCACGTCTCCGACCTCCTCAGCCGCATTCAGGCCCAGTTCAGCGTCACTGTCGATCGCGAAAGCCTCGTCTCCTCCCTCACCAAGAAAGTGGCCCGCGGCGACCGCTTCCTCCGCCCCGACAAAAACACCTTCTCTTTGAAAGCGGATGCCCGATGAGCCTCCTGGCGCAGTTCCTCTCCATCGTCGAAGACTGGCGCGGTGTGTTCCCTCAACAGCGCACCTTTCAGCGTGCCGTACGGCAAGCGCTCGGTTCCCTGGTCTGTGTGGGGCGCCGCTGCTTGACCCGCATCATTTGGACCAACGGCGGCCAGAACCGGAGTTGGAGTGCCGAGTATTTCCTCCATTCGCGCTGCCAGTGGGAGCCGCAACAGTTGTTCCAACCGATTCTGAAGCGAGCCCTGGCGTACTGTCCGCAACGGCTGGTGGGGGTGACGCTGGACGATACCCGGTTGCGCAAAACGGGTCGCTCGATTCCCCAGGCGTTCTATCAGCGCGATCCTCTCTCGCCGCCGTTTCACGTCAATCTGGTGTTGGGCCTGCGCTTCCTGCAGGCTTCCTTGCTGCTGCCGCTGCATCGCCGTTCGCCGGTGGGTGCGCGTGCCCTGCCCATCCGCTGGGAGGAGGTCTCGCGCGTCAAGCGTCCGGGAAAGCAAGCCACCGAGGAGTTGATCCGGCAGTACAAGGAGGCCGCCAAACAGAAAAATCTATCCCGCAGTTTTGTCCAGATAGCCAGCAACTCAGAATCGAACTGGACCTTGCCGGAGGCCGCCTCAAAGTGCTGGTTCTGGCTGGCGATGGGAGTTTCTGCAATCGCACTTGCTTTGACGGGATTCCGGAGAGAAGCGTGTTTTTGGTGCGCGCCCGCAAAGACGCCAAGCTGTGTTTTCGCGCCGCGGTTGGTGAGGACGGTGGTCGCCGCTTCTACGGGGTGGAGAAGTTTACCCCGGAACAGGTTCGCCAGGACGAAGGCCGCGGCTGGAAAACGACTAAGATCTTTTATGGTGGCAAGCGCCGCAAGATCCGCTATAAAGAAGTCGCCGCTGTGTACTGGCAGCGCGGCGCCAAACAGCGTCCGTTGCGGCTGATCGTCATCGCGCCCACTCCCTATCGCAAGAGCAAGAGCAAAAAAATGTACTATCGCGATCCGGCGTACCTGTTGACCAGCGATCTGCGCAGCCCGGCCAAGCAGTTGCTGCAAATCTATTTCGACCGCTGGCAGATCGAGGTCAATCACCGCGAAGAAAAGGACACACTGGGGGTGGGGCAAGCACAGTTGTGGAATGCCACGGCGGTGCCGAAACAACCGGTTCTTGCGGTGGCTGCCTACAGTGCTCTGTTGCTTTAACTCGCCCGTCCTGCACAATGTCTACAGTATGGGCAAACTCGCAGCCATGCGCTATAGAAACCGGCCGCAGTAGGCGAATGGTCGTCCATAATACCGGGGCACCTTTGGCTGCTTCCCTCGTTTGCGTGTCCGGGGTATGCGTCTCGTGAACTACCCTTTCGGCGGAGGCCAGCGCGGTGGACTCTGG
>JAIXKK010000024.1 GCA_026954325.1 Bryobacterales bacterium
TGCAGGGAGAGGTAATCAGCATGAAGAACATTGTGAACCTGGTTTGGAAGCTGCGAATCTGGAAGGATACGCGTGGTCAGGACCTTATCGAATACGCGTTGATGGCCGGTTTCGTGGCGGTCGCTGCGGGCGCCATCATGCCCAACATTTCCGCCAGCATCAGCACCATCTTCTCGAAGATCTCTTCGGTGATGACCCAGGCTGCTGCCAGCTAGGCCAGGCCGCAACATCGGGAAGGCGCTGCTGCTTCCTAAAATCGCGCAGGCAGCACGAAATCGGGCGGGAGGCAACCCCTCTCGCCCTTTTTCCATTTTCTCCCTCTATTCTCCCCTTGAACCTTACAACTTCTCTCCATCCTCTGTTATCTTGACGGTAGCGTTATGGACCAAGGAGCCCAATCTTCCCACCAGATTTCCGGAACCATCTTCGGTCTGCGTCTGTTCGGAGTCCCTGTCCGGTTTCATTTTACCTTCGTCCTCCTGGTCGCCGCCCTCGCCGCCGTCGGCATCCAAGGCCCTTCCGGGGCTGAAGCCGCCATCTACATACTCGCTTTGTTCGCCTCCGTCCTCGTGCACGAACTCGGCCATGCCCTCGTCTCCAAACGCTACGGCATCAAGACCATCGAAATCGTCATGTTCCCCATCGGCGGCGTCGCCAGGCTCGAGCGCAATCCAAAACCCAGGGAAGAACTGTGGATTGCCCTTGCCGGCCCCGCCGTGAACATTGTCATCGCCGCGCTCCTGATCGCCACCGCCGCTTCCCTCAACCGCACCTTTGATTGGGAGAAGGGCTTCTCCCGCGGAGGAGGCGACATGCTCAGCCAGGTCGCCATCGGCAATATCATTCTCGGTGTGTTCAACCTCCTTCCCGCGTTTCCCATGGACGGCGGCCGCGTTCTTCGCGCCATGCTCGCCATGAAGCGCGGCGAAGCCGAAGCCACCGCCATCGCCGCCCGCGCCGGACGCTTCCTGGCTATCCTCATGGGCCTCTACGGGCTCGTTGCCGGCAACTTCGTTCTTCTCTTCGTCGCCTTCTTTGTCTATCTCGGCGCGGTCCAGGAGACTGCCGCCGTCATGGGCCGCGCCCTCACCCAGGGCGTCCCCGTGAGTGAAGCCATGATCACCGAGTTCAGAACCCTATCCCACGGCCAGACCATCCGCGACGCCGCGAACCTTCTGCTCGCCACTACTCAACAGGACTTCCCCGTCGTCCTCGGCGAGCAGGTCCTTGGCCTGCTTGGCCGCAATGGACTCCTTCGCGCCATGGCTCAGGATGGCCCCGAAGCCTACATCTCCGGAGCCATGCAGCGCGAGTTCCTCTCGGTTTCTCCGCTAATGGACCTTTCCGAGGCAATGCCTCTCCTGACCCGGGCGGGTAACGTGGCCCTCGTCATGGATGAGGACAAATTGGTTGGCATGTTGACTGGTGAAAATCTGATGGAATTCCTCATGCTCCGCCGCCTCGGCATGGGGCATCGCGGGTGAACCGCCCCCGTCATCGCGTTGTCATCATCGGCGGCGGCTTCGCGGGGCTCTACGCCGCCAAAGCTCTCCGCCGCGCCCCGGTCGATCTGACCGTCGTCGACAAACGCAACTTCCACCTCTTTCAGCCCCTTCTCTACCAGGTTGCCACCGGCGGACTCTCCCCCGGCGACATCGCCGCTCCGCTACGTGCCGCCCTTCGCCGCCAGCGCAATACCGAAGTCGTCCTCGACGAGGTTTCAGATTTAGACGTCGCAAATCGAAAAGTATTGCTCGCCGGTGGCGGAGCCCTCGATTACGACTCACTCATCCTTGCCACCGGCGCGCGCCACAGCTATTTCGATCACCCGGAATGGGAGGCAACCGCGCCCGGCCTCAAGACCATCGAGGATGCCACCGAAATCCGCCGCCGCATACTCTACGCTTTCGAAGCCGCGGAACGCTCCGCTTCCACCGCCGAGCGTCATGAATGGCTCACCTTCGTCATCATCGGGGCGGGCCCCACCGGCGTCGAATTGGCAGGCGCCATCGGTGAGATCGCCAACAAAACTCTTCGCGAGGAGTTCCGCCGTATCCGTCCCGAGGAGGCGCGCATCCTCCTCCTCGATGCCTCGCCCCGCGTCCTCCCCGTCTACCCCGAAGACCTCTCCCACAAGGCCGAGCGCTCCCTCATCCGCCTCGGCGTCCGTACCCGGAGCGGTGTCCGGGTCACCGGCATCGACGGCGCCGGCGTGACCATTCATACCGGCCACTCAGAGGAGCACATCGCCTCGTACACGATTTTCTGGGCAGCCGGTGTTCAGGCATCCTCCATGGGCCGGATTCTCGCCGGCCACACCTCCGTCCCCCTCGACCGCGCCGGCCGCGTCATCGTCTCCCCGGACCTCACCATCCCCGGACACCCCGAAATCTTTGTCGCCGGCGACCTCGCCCACATCGAGCACGACGGCAAACCTGTCCCGGGAGTGGCTCCAGCGGCCATGCAGATGGGCCGCCATGCCGCCCGCGCCATCCTTGCCAGGCTCAATGGCGGCCCCGCCCCCGGACCGTTCCGTTATGTCAACAAGGGAAACCTCGCCGTCATCGGCCGCGCCGCCGCCGTAGCCGATTTCGGAGCCATCCACCTCAGCGGCTACCTCGCCTGGCTCGCCTGGCTGTTCATCCACCTGATGTACATCGTCGGCTTCCAGAATCGCGTCCTCGTCTTCATCCAGTGGGGCTTCCACTACTTCACTTTCCACCGCGGAGCCCGCCTCATCACCGGCCGGAGGTAAACTCCAGTCCCCCTCCGCCCTCCCCCAGCGGCGACCGCCTCCCCACCATCCGGAACACCGCCCACAACGCCCCCGCCGCCGCCACATGCTTCAAGCTGTGTCCGCTGATCATTTCCCCGCTCCTCGAATAAATCTCCGCATCCAGCCATTCAAACACCTTCGCTCCCCCATACAGACCCGCCATCCGCCACATGCCGCCGCCTTCCGTGTATCTCGACGGGAACATCCACAGGATCAGCGGTAAAGCAGCCATCGGGTGGAACTGCACCAGCGCATAGAAGCGCAGGTCCCCCACTCCCGTCAACTCTCCGCGCCGCCACACCTCCACGCTCAGCATCCCCAACACCAGAAAAGGAGCCAGCAGCGCCACTCCGGCGCGCGTGTGGATCCGCTCCGCAATCACCGCCGAAAGCACGCCCATGAACGCGAGCGTCATCGGCAACCGGTCCCAGAACAGCGTTTGGTTGTCCGGCATGGCATGGTAGTAGCCGCTTCCACAACCGATGAGCAGGCTGCCCAGTGCCGTTATCAGCCATGGCCACCGGTGCGCATCGCTCTCCCATCGCGCCCGCCTCCAGGCCCGCAAGCCGTAAACCCCCACGCCGCAGAACAGCAGGTTAGTGGTCACGTTCCAGAAATTGGGAATCCCGAAGAAGGCGCGCTGGTCAGCAAAGCGGTGATAAGCAGGATCCTGAACGATGGGCGCTGACGCCAGGGCGAACACAATCGCCGCCGCGGCCACGCCGGCCAACACGCCGAGCCGCCACCGCATGGAACCGCCTCCTATCGCACGCCCGCGGCCGGACGGAAATGCAGGTCTACCGTATACACCAGTAAATCCACACGCACGAAATACCGGGCCTCGATGAAAACTCCCCCCTCCGATTTCGTCACCCGGATGTGGTCCACCGGCACCGGAAGTCCAAGCCGCGATGCCTGGTCCGCCACGGCAGCCGTATAAACCGCCGGATCCTGCCCCTTCCGGCTTACATCAAAGGCCACTTGCTCGATGTATTGCTGGAGCCGCCAGTTCTGGAGATACGGCCGGAACAACAGCCCGCAAAAACCCGCCAGCGCAAGCAGTACGGCAATGCCGGCCGCCAGTCGCCACCGCGCCACTCCTCGTTCGTCCCCTACCGCCTGTGGGTATCGAGCAACTCCAACTCTGTCCAAATGTCCTGATGCTCCGCCCAATCGTTTGGTTCTTTCCCCGTGAGATGCAGTTCCGGAACCTTCAGTGTCCCATGCCCGTAGGGGCAGATGTACTCCGTGTGCGGACGCCCCGTCAGCAGGCGGCTCCACGATCCCCGCGCAATGGGCATCCGCAGCCGGCGCAGGCATGTCCGGCACCGGTATTTCTGGTCGAGCACCGCCAGGTACACCAACCCTGCCGCCGCCAGCCAGAACCCGTACACCAGCGCCGTGTACCAGAGATCATGCCCCATCTGCTCCAAATGCTCATACAGGAATGGCTGCGGCGCCGGCAGCACCATCCGGAACACCGGCCACACGGCGGACAACAACGCCGCAATTGCGATCAGTTTCGCGGCGAAGTAGCCCCAATATTTCATTCCGCTCGCCTCCTTATGCTCTCATCAGGTTCCGCACCACAAACCAGACATTCGCCGGTCTCTCCGCAAGCCGGCGCATAAAGTAGGGGTACCAGGCGTCTCCATACGGTACGTACAATCTAAGACGGTAGCCGCCCGCCGCAAGTTCCTTCTGAAGATCCCGCCGGATGCCGTACAGCATCTGTATCTCGAATGCCCCGGCCTCCAACCTCCGCTCCCTCGCCTCTCGAAGCGCTTCCCGCACCATCCTTTCGTCGTGGCTCGCTATCGCCGGATACACTCCATCCGTCATCAGCTTCCTCATCAGGCGCAGGTAGTTGGCATCCACTTCGTCTTTGCTTTGAAACGCCACCCCCGCCGGCTCGCGGTAAGCCCCCTTGCACAACCGCACCGGTATCCCTTCCTTGCACAACTGCTCGATATCGGCCTCGCTGCGATACAGGTACGCCTGGATTACCGCGCGCACGTTTCCTGTCTCCGCATGAACCGTGCGCACAACCGCCAGTGTCCGGTCCACGTAAGCGCTCGATTCCATATCGATCTCGATCCGTGTCCCCAACTCCCTGGCGCGCGCGGCCAGTTGTCTCACGTTTTCCCGCGCGTGATGTTCGGAGATATCCAACCCCATCTGCGTCAGTTTCACCGAAACCGTACTCCCTATCTGGCTATCGGCAATTCCCTCCAACGCCTTCAGATACGCATCACGGCTGGCACGGGCTTCTTCAATCGAAGTGACGTTCTCTCCCAAGTGGTCAAGAGTCGCCAGTATCCCTTCCTTCCGCAATCTCTCGCACACCCCAAGCGCTTGCGTCAGCGTGCGCCCGGCAACAAATCGTGATGTGAATCTCGCGGCGGAGGGAGAATTTTGCATCCAGTCCCGCAGCCAGTTCTGCCGGGACAAGGTCAAAAGCATGGTTCGCAACATAGCCGGAGTCTCTGGTAGGAGCCCACTTTCATGGTAGGCCTGATTTTGTACGATGTCAGCAGGTATCCTGGGACGAAGACGCCACGCCCATGAAACGATTCGCCATCACAATCCCCCTGATCTTGCTTGCCTTCCTGCTTGCCTTCCTGCTTGCCGGCGCCCGTGCCGCGCCCGCGCCCGCTTTCCGCGACCTGTTTAACGGAAGGGACCTCCGCGGCTGGATCAACGTCAATACCAGCCCGGACACCTGGAAGGTCAAAGATGGCCTCCTCGTCTGTTCCGGCCACCCCATCGGCGTCATGCGCAGCGAAAAGCAATACGAAAACTTCATCCTCCATATTGAATGGATGCACATGGAGCCCGGCGGGAACTCCGGAGTTTTCGTTTGGAGCAACGCCCGCCCGAATCCGGAAAGCCGCCTCCCCAACGGCGTCGAGGTCCAGATGCTCGAACTCGAATGGCCTAACCTCCACAAGAAGGACGGCGTCGCCCCGCCCATCGCCTACGTCCACGGGGAACTGTTCGGCGTTGGCGGCGTCAAAACCATCCCCGACAACCCGCGCGGCGAACGGAGCAAGTCCATCGAAAACCGCTGCAAAGGGCGCGGAGAGTGGAATACTTATGACGTCGTCGCCATCGACGGAGTCATCAAACTCTCCGTAAACGGGAAATTCGTCAACGGCATCAGCCGCTCGTCGCAGAAAAAAGGCTATCTCTGTCTCGAGTCCGAAGGAGCCGAGATTCACTTCCGCAACATCAGAATCATGGAATTGCCGCCCGGCGTCACCTCCCCGGATCAGGCTGCCCCCGAGTTGTGAAGCGCCGCCGCCTCACCCGCAACCGCATGGGCTGGGCTTCGGAACAACTCAGCCCGCTGAGCGAGTTATTCATCAAGTACGCCTCCCGCTGCTGCCGGGATGCGTCCTCTCCCGCCCTTGACCTCGGCGCCGCCTACGGAACGGCCGCGCTCGCCGCCCTCCACGCTGGTTGTTATGTCATCGCCAATGACCTCGACGCCGCCCACCTCACAGTTCTATCCAGCCGGTTGGACGATACCTCCCTCTCGCGGCTCTCCATCCGTCCGGGCCGGTTCCCGCGCCAGATCGCCTTCCACCACTCTAGCCTCGGAGCCGCCCACGCCTCCAACGTCTTCCATTTCCTTACAGGCAACCAACTCGACTTCGGCCTTCGCGAACTGGCCCGCTGGCTCCGCCCCGGCGCAAACCTCTTCGTTCAGGCCGCCACTCCTTATCAGCAGCCCTTTGCCGCCTTCCTCCCGGAATACCAGCGCCGCTTGGAAGCAGGCATCAAATGGCCGGGATGGATCCCGAAAATCAGCGCATTCTCCTCCCATAGGCAATTAAGCCAGATGCCCCGCTCCATCCACCTCCTCGATGCCAACATCCTGTCCGCGGCTGCCCGCCGCGCCGGCTTCGAAATCGAGCGTGTCTGGCTCTACCGCCGGCCGGACCTGCCCGTCAGCCTCCATCTCGACGGCCGCGAATCCGTCGGCCTTGTCGCGCGCCGCCCTCACTCATAGTGCAGTGCTCGCACGGGCTCCCCGCTGATCGCTCGCCGCGCCGGGATCAAACCCGCCGGCAGCAAGATCCCCAACAGCATCATGGAAGCCATCCCGAACGTTGCCGGATCCTGGGGAGCCATTCCGAACAACTGCGCCTTCACGAACCGCGATAACACGAAAGCCACCGGCAACCCGATCCCCACACCCGCCGCGCCCAGCCACGCCATCTCGCCAAGCAGCAGTTTCAACACATCCGCCCGCCGCGCGCCCAACGCCATCCGGATTCCGATCTCCCGCGTACGCTGCAGCGCCCGGAACGCCATCACCCCGTACAATCCCACCGCCGCCAGCAGCGTCGCCACGATGCCGAAGAATCCCGCCAGCGCGGCCAGCATCCGCTCCACATAAATCGACTCGCTGATCTGCATGTCCATCGTCTTCTAATTCGCCACCGGAACCCGCGCATCCACCCTCTCCACCGCTTTGCGCACCGTTTCCTTCCACCCCTCTGGAAGAACCCGCGAGCGGATGAAAAATGTAACTCCCGGCGACATCAGTTCCGACGCGGTCGAAACATAAATGAAACGATCCGGCCGTTCTCTCAGTGATCCGTACAAGCTATCCGCCGCCACGCCGATAATCTCCACATCCGCCGGTCCGTTCCCGAATCCGAAATGCCGTCCCAGCGGATTGCCGTTCCGGAAGTACTCCCGCGCGAACCTCCGGTTGACCACCGCTACCTTCCGCCCAGCCGCAATGTCGTCTTCATTGATTTCCCGGCCGGCGACAATCGGAATGCCCAGCGTGCCCAGATAGTCCGCTCCCACCATGTCCACCCTTGGGTTCATGTTCTGTCCTTCGGCGGGGTGGAACCCCTCGATTCGCACCGTGACCTGCCACGTGTTTCCCGACAGCGGAATGTTGCTCCCCAAACTCACCCGCTGCACTCCCGGCAATTTCTTCAGGTCTCCGCGGATGCGGTCAAAAAAAAGCCTTGCCCGCGGCAGATCATAGCCGGCGAATGCAGGGTCAATCGAAAAGATGGTCAGGTTCTCCGTGCGAAAGCCGGGATCGAGCGACGTCAGGTTCCTCAGGCTTCGCGAAAACAACCCGGCTCCCACCAGCAGCACCAGCGACAGACCTACCTGCGCCGCCACCAGGGCCTTTCTCAGCCGGACATGGCCTCCCCCTTCGGAGGCGTTTCGTCCCCGGTCTTTCAACACCGGAGCCGGATCCGGATTCACCGCTTGCGCCGCCGGCGCGATCCCGAACAATATGCCGGTCAGCAGAGACAGTCCCATCGTGAAAGCGAAAAGCCGTACGTCAAAATCCATATCCAGGCTGCGCGCCATCTCCACGTCCGGAAGGAACCCAAGCAGCACCGGCCCCGTCCAGGCGGCCACCAGCAATCCCGCCGCCCCTCCCAGCACTGCCAGCAACAGGCTCTCCGCCAACATCTGCCGTAGGATCTGCCGCCGGCTTGCGCCCAGCGCCAATCGTACCGCCACCTCCTTCTGCCTTCCCATCGCCCGAGCCAGCAGCAAACCCGCCACATTCACACACGCAATCAGCAGCAGCAACCCGACCATCGCCAGCAATAGCACCAACGGCGACTGAAACTGGTCGCGCAGTTGCGAAACTCCCCGCTGCCCGTCCTTCACCGCCAGTTTCTTGTTCAGAAACCTGTCCGTAAACCCCTTCGGCATCGGGCCCATCTCCGCCAATTCCATCCGCCAGATAGGGCGCGTCAACACGTTCAGCGCCTCCTCCGCCTGCTTCGCCGTGATCCCCGGTTTCAACCGGCCGAACACTTGCAGCCACATCGTCCGCCGGTCCTTCATCCCATCCCAATCCGGGGTAATCCAAGCCTTCATCATCACCGGCAGGTACACATCCGGCGACTTGCCTACTTCCACCGATTGAAAGCCCCGCGCCGCCACCCCCACCACCGTGAACGGATGCCCGTTGATCATCAGTTTCCGGCCCACGATGTCCGGCGCGCCGCCGAACCGCCGCTCCCAATACCCGTGGTTCAAGACCGCCACTGGATGCGTCAGCGGCGTGCGGTCTTCCTCGGCCAGAAACCCTCGGCCCACAGTCATGCCCACGCCAAGCACATCAAAGTAGTTCCCCGAAACCACCTCCGCGTTCCCCTGCGATGGCTGATCTCCCACGCTCAGACTGACCGCGGTGGAATAGCGTGCGATCAACCCGGCAAACACCGGACTGCCATCCCGCAATTCCTGGTAAAGCAGATAGCTGAACACTCCCGGTCCGTACACGCGGCCTCTGTTCGGAGCCGGATTAGTCAACATCACCAGTTCCTCCGGAGCCCTTACCGGCAGCGTCCGCCACAACACCCGGTCCATCAGGCTAAACAGCGCCGTATTCGCGCCGATCCCCAGCGCGAGAGAAGTTATCACTATAACCGCGAACATCGGCGTACGGCGCAGCCCACGGATCGCATAACGCAGGTCCTGAATCATCACGCCCAATGCTGCAATGCGCGTGCCGAACGGAACTGATTCAAAACACGGCAAGCCCCGCGCCGCACTGTCCCTTTGTGAAACGCGCCCGTCCCGGAATCGGACGCTTTCTACAATGCCGGCCCGTAGATCGGGATTGCTGCTCCCGTCACCTGCGACGCCTCCTCCGAGGCCAGATACGCCAGCAGGCTCGCCACTTGCGCCGGTTGTACCCACTTTGAAGCATCGGCGTCCGGCATCGCCGCGCGATTCCCCGGCGTATCCATCGTCCCCGGCAGCACAATGTTCGCCGATATCCCCGTCCCCTTGTTCTCCTCCGCGATTGTCCGCACCAGGCTCACCAAGGCGGCTTTCGACACGTTGTACGCGACGGCGCGCCCCACCGGATCCACCGCCGCCCTCGACCCCACCGCCAGAATCCGCCCCCATCCCCGCCGCCGCATGTGCGGCAACACGGCCCGAAATACATGCAGCGCCGACCGGAAATTGATGTCCAGCATCTTGTCGAACACCGCGTCCTCTGTCTCCTCCACGGGTCCGCCCATGACGAAGCCGCCTACCAGATGCATCGCGATATCCAAGCGCCCATGCTTGCCGGCAATCTCATCCGCCACCGTTTTCGCCGCCCGCGGATCCCCCATCTCCGCCGCATGCGCGATGAAGTTCGGGTGGTCAAACTCCCCCTGTCGTATCGACCGCGAAACCCCGATCACCTTCGCCCCCGCCGCCAGTACAGCGCGCGTTACAAATGTCCCCAGCCCGCCCTTGGCGCCGGTGATCAGCGCGATCCGCCCTTCCAGTGTCTTCATATTTGCTCCTCTGCGTTTAATCGTACCGCCACCGAGATTCAATCCACATCCAGCGTGAAGAACCTCATCTGTAGGAAGATGCTCCTTATGCCCAATCCTCTCCAAATGGCCGTCATCGGCCAGGGACGCATCGGTGTCCTCCACTCTCTCCACGTTCAGGAAGTCGCCAACGAAAGCGGAGCCTGCCGCCTCTCCGCGGTCGTCGATACGCGCATGGACCGCGCCGAAGCCGCCGCCGCCCGCCTCTCCCGATCGCAGAGCACCCCGGTCCGTCCCTTCCCCAGCATCGCCGCCATGCTCGAATCCGGCGCCGCGGAAGCGAGCCTCATCGCCACCCCCACCGATTGCCACCGCTCGAACGCCGCCGAACTCGTCGCCGCCGGACACCGCGTCCTGCTCGAAAAGCCTCTCACCGGTTCCCTCGAAGAAGACCGCGAATTTGCCCGCGACCTCGACGCCCATCACCCGAATGCCGTGATGCTCGCTTTCCAGCGCCGCTTCGACGCCCCGCTCCGCCACGCCAGGAGACTCATGGAAGAAGGAGCCATCGGCCGCGTCTTCAAAGTCGTCTCCATTCTCGAAGATTCGAATCCAGCCCCCGACGGCTACGTGAGCGGCGGCATCCTCGCCGATATGTCCGTGCACAACGTGGACGAAATCCTCTGGCTCCTCGGCCGGACTCCCACGGCAGCCGCCGCTATCGGAAACTGCCTCTACAGCCGCAAACTCAGTACCGCCGTGGAAGACTACGACGACGCCTTCCTCTACCTCTGGTTCCCCTCCGAACTTGCCGCCCAGGTCTCCGTGACACGCAATCACGTCTCCGGCTATCGCGTCGAAACCTGGATCTTCGGCGAGAAAGGGCAGATCCACGTCGGCCGCTTCGAGCAGAAACCCCGCGACATCGTCGTCGAAGCCTACGGCCGCGGCGAAACCATCGCCCACCAGATCTATAAACAGCGCGACTACGGCCGGCGCCTGCCCGAATTCGTCGACCGCTTCGGCCACGCCTACAAAGCTGAAGTCGCCGAGTTCGTCGAGCGCTGCAACACCGGAGCCCCGTTTTCCGTCACCCACAACGACGGTCTCCGCGCCATGGAGGTCATCCACATGGGCTCGCAGCGCTTCGTCACTCCTCATGCCGGAGAAAAACCATGAACGTGAACGGGAGCGAAGCGCTCCCCGTGCTCACCCCGGAGATGTTCGCCGAACTTACCCCCGAATCCACCCTCGCCGCCATCAAGGAATCCTCCGGCGGCGCGCGTCGCATCACTGACGCCGTCAACCTCCTGGGCAACCGCTACATTCTCTTCAGCGGCGCCGGCCGTCTCATGCTCGAAAGCGTGTTGCCCGGCGTTCAGTGCCGGGTTTCATGCCCCGTCAACGCCTTCCCCGCGGAAAACGCCCGCTGGGATCTCGTCGCTTCCGGCCGCTGGCGGGAAGCCCGCGAATTCTACCGGCGGCCTGCCGCGCCTCCCCCTCGAAGACCTCGAGCGCGTCGCCATCATCCGCGCGCCCTCGCCACCCGGCCCAACCTCGCAACCGCCGCCCGCTGAGCGCCGCCATGCAACGCGTCTCTGTCGTCGATTCCCACACCGGAGGCGAACCCACTCGAATCGTCATCGCCGGCGGACCGGATCTCGGCGCCGGCCCCATGGCCGAACGCCTCCGGCGTTTCCGCACCCATCACGACGAGTTCCGTTCCGCCGTCGTCAACGAACCCCGCGGCTCCGATGTCACCGTCGGCGCTATTCTCTGCCGGCCCGTCGATCCGCGCAGCGCCGCCGGGGTCATCTTTTTCAACAACGTCGGCTACCTCGGCATGTGCGGCCACGGGACCATCGGCCTCATCGTCACCCTCGCTCACCTCAACCGCATCCGCCCCGGCGAGCACGTCATCGAAACCCCCGCCGGCGTTGTCCGAGCCGTCCTCCACGAATCAGGCGAAGTCAGCGTCGTCAACGTGCCCAGCTATCGCGGCGCCACCGGTGTCTCCATCGAGGTCGAAGACTACGGCCCCATCACAGGCGACGTGGCCTGGGGCGGCAACTGGTTCTTCCTCGTCAACGATCATCGTCAGCGGATCGCCCTCGACAACGTCGAACGCCTCACGCACTGCGCAACGCGCATCCGCCACGCGCTCGAGCGCAACCACATCACCGCCGCGAACGGCGGCCCCATTGACCACATCGAACTCTTCGGCCCTCCGCAACTACCCGGCGCGGATAGCAAGAACTTTGTCCTCTGCCCCGGCCTCGCCTACGACCGCTCTCCCTGCGGCACCGGAACCAGCGCCAAACTCGCCTGCCTCGCCGCCGACGGCAGACTCGGCGAAGGCGAAGTCTGGCGTCAGGAAAGCATCGTCGGCAGCCTCTTCGAAGCCTCCTACCGCCGCGCCGCCGATGGCCATGTGGCGCCTACCATCAAAGGCTCCGCCTATGTGAACGCGGAGTCCACCCTCCTCCTCGACCCTCGCGATCCGTTCTGCATGGGGATCCGCCGGTGACCCACACCGCCGATGTCCTCCTCACCGTCTGGCCCGCTGAATCCGCTCGCCCGCCGCTGTTTCCCGGTGAGCCGCCTCGCCTCCGGGTATCCGCCGTCTCCCACTCCAGTATCCGGATCCAACTCCGCCCTACATACTCTACCCGCGTCACCCGGAAACCCTGCCCCAGATACTCATCCAACATCCGCCTGTCGTCGGCCAAGGAACTGTAGGGCGTCACCGCCATCGCCATGCTCCGCCACTCCCTCTCCGCCGTACACCTTCGCAGGGACGGAGCGAAAAAGCGATAGAGTGCCAGCGAGGACTCCGGAACCACCGTCACGCAATTCACCTCCGCCCGCTCCATCACTCGCGCCGCCGAGGCCCAGTCCTCGCGCGGCTTATGGAACAGCGCGGCGTCGTTCCATATCGCCAGGCACAACATAGCCGTTCCCGCCACCCGCGCCCGCCACACATCCCTCTTATACAAACACCGCAATCCCTCCACCGCCAGCAACACCAGCCCCGGCAGCAGAAACAGGAACTGCCGGATCGCAAAGAAATACCCGAACGCCGCATCCGCGGCGAACGCTCCCAGCGCGGGCATCACCGTGCAGCAGAACAGCAGCAGGCGCGTCTTGTAGTGGACGGCCGCGGACCGCATCCCCGCCAATGCCAACAGCAGCACCAGCACCGTCAGGACGTATCCGCCGCCGCTCATCTCCCTTAGCGCCGGCAGCAAGGTCCGAGGAGGAATCGTGTACTTGAGTTGCGCGCTCCATGATGACTGCGCGTACAGGAACCACGGCGCCGCCAGCGCCGCCGCGCCCGCCACGGCGGCAGTTGCGCACCACCGCGCCTTCACGCACCGCGGTCCGTCCCAACAGGCGAACCACAACAGGTGCCCCATCGCGACAAACAACGTGTATGGCTGCGTGAACAGACCCGCCGTCACTGCCGCGGCGTACGCCGTCCCGCGCCGCCAGTCGGGACGCCGGCTCAGGGCCACTGCCCCTATCGTGGCCAGCACGCTCAGCAGCATCCCCTGCGAATAAGGCCGGGCCTCCAGCGCATAACGGAATTGCAGCGGCATGATTGCGAACAGCGCCATGGCCGCCAACCCCCACCGCAGCCGTAGCCGCCTCGAGAGACCGAGCAAAGCCAGAGAGGCGCCTGCACCGCAGCAGGCCGGCAGCAACCGCGCCGCCTCCACCGAATACCCCAATGCCCGTAAGGTTACCCATTGCCCCAGGTATCCCAATGGAGCCCCTCCCGGATTCAACGCCACCCATTCGAGCAGTTTGCCCGCGCTGCGCTCCGTGGTCCCCAACAGTTGCAGAATTTCGTCGAGCCACAAGGGCCGGAGCCCCATCAAAGCGAACAGCATACCCGCATACAGCGCCGCAAAGGCACACCACGCCTTTGGCGATGGAAATCGCATCACACACTTCTCCCTGATTTAGGTGGAAGGACTCTTAGCGAAGAGCGTATTCGGCCACAGGCTGCGCCGACGGCTCCGGCTGAAACCAATTGGCCAGGTACTCATCGCTCACTCTGCGCCGCCGCATGATTTGGCGCCGCTTATCGATCGCCTTCGGAAGGCACCGCGCCAGGCGCCAGAACGCCGGCAACGATGCCGGTTCGCTGAACAGACAGCCCCCTGCTATCAGCAGGTCCCGCGAGAGAATCGGCCACCAGTGCCGCTGGAACAAGTCTCCCGTGAGGTTGTTGATCCGCATCAGAAAGCGATTCTTCACCGAGTGCATATTGAGAACGGCCGGGTTGGGCCGTCTGCTGCCCGGCACTACTCTTCGCACATGGTAGGCCATCGCGTCCGGAGTGTACAGACACTGCCATCCCATCAATTGCGCTCTCCATGCCACGTCGGCATCCTCGCGGTAAGTGAAGAACTCCGGGTCGAAGAACGCTCCCGTCAGCGAAACGTCGCGGATCATCTCCCTCCGGTAGAGCGCCGCCGCCGCGCTCGCCCCGAACACCAACTCGGGGCGCGAAAACCGCCCATCATCCGGCTCATTCCACCCGCGGTCGAAATGGCGCAGGTTCGGAACAAAGTAAATGCCCGCTGAGTCAATGCGGCGGTCCGGCAACGGTTCGAAGTCCTGCCCGATTCGCAGCAGCTTACCGCAGACTGTGCCGGTCTTCCGGTCCTGCTCTCCGGCGTAAACCAGTTGCTCCAGAAACCGGGGCTTCAGCAACACATCGGGATTCAACGTCAGCACCCATTCGCTCCGGGAGGCCGCGATCGCCTGGTTCTGTCCGGCGGCAAATCCGGCGTTCCGTTCGTTTTGAATCAGCCGGATCCTGCCCTGGAACTCCCCAAGAATCAGCCGTGTACCGTCCAGGGATGCGTTGTCCACCACCACCACGGCCGCCGGCCGGTGCGTCTGCTCGAGCAGGGACTCCAGACAGCGGCGGATGTAGCGCCGGCTGTTGAAGGTGACGATGGAAACAGTGACAGAGCCGGGCATGTTGTGTATTTTCAATTGCTAAGACCCGCCGGGCGCGGTTTCCACTACACCGCCTCAACAAATTGCCTGCAAATATTTTTTCCTGGGGTGTAGTGTAAATTTCGCCTCCAGGGTCTTTATGGGTAGACACTAAAGTGAAAGTAGCTGGTTGCCGCCTCGGAAATTATGCCATCCGACTCCTTTCGCCAGGAACTGACAGGTCTGCTTCGATCGGAGCGCGGAGGCGTGACTCTCCAGGACGAGGTGGCGCGGCTATTTGAAGAAACGCGTGACGATGTGTACCGGTACTTATTGACCTTGGGTCTCCACCCGCCTCAGGCGCAGGAAGCTACCCAGGAGGTGTTTCTCCGGCTGTATGTCACATTGAAGCGCAAGGAAGAGATTCGCAATCACCGGGCGTGGATTTTCCGGGTTGCTCATAATCTGGGGCTCAAGGTTCGGGCTCAGCAGAGTTCGCAGCCCTTCGACCCGGACCTGGAGTCGCGGCTACGTCATCCGGATCGGAATCCGGAGCAGAGTTTGCTCGATCGGGAACGTGTGATGCAGGTTCATCAGGCCATGGCGGGACTTTCTGAGCAGCAGCGCCGTTGTCTCGACCTGCGCCTTCAGGGACTTCGCTATCCGGAAATCGGCGAGGTGTTGGGGATCAGCGCTTCGGCCGTGGGCGAATTCCTGCGCCGGGCCATGAACCGGTTGCGGAGGGCAGGCCATGCCTGACGTCATGGCGCGCCATCCCGACGACGGCCAGTTGCTCCGCTTTTCCGACGGGGAACTGAACGTCCCCGAAATGAACCAGGTGCGCGCCCATCTGGCCGCCTGCTGGCAGTGCCGCACCGAACTCGACCAGATCCACGGCGTCATCTCGGATTGTGTTCGATATCAAAAGACGACCGAAGACTGTTTCCCTTCTCCACCCGCTCCCTGGTGTGACATCTATCGAAAGTTCGCTGAGATGGATGCCGCCCCAGGGAGCGTTTCTTTCCTCCATAGGGTGAGGGGGGCAATCCGGTCGTTTGCCGTTACACCACGCAGGTGGGCTCCCGTGACGGCGAGTCTGTTGATTGTTTCCCTCCTGTTCTACGAACTGCGCTACGCTCCCTCCGTGCAAGCGGCTGAACTGCTTCAGAAGGCGGTGGCCGCTTCGGAGGTTAAGCCGGCCCAGCCGCGGCGCATCGAAATCCGGTCCGGCTCGAAGCGCCTGACGCGAACGGTCCACGCCGCGCGGCTTGCCCAACTGAGCGGCCCGGAGCCCGTCTATGCCGTGATGGAAGCGCAATTCCGAACCGCCGGGTACGATTGGGACGATCCCCTCAGTGCGCATGCTTATGCCTCCTGGCGCGACAGACTGTCCGAGAAGCGCGATCAGGTGACGCTGATCCGGGATGCCCAATCCCCCGTGCACGATTGCTATCAGATCCGAACCACAACTCCGGCCGGCGAGTTGTCCTCGGCTTCGCTCAAGCTCACCGTCCAGGACCTGCGCCCTGTCGAAAGCACTCTTCTGTTCCGCGGTTCGGATCCAGTCGAAATTCGCGAACTGCCTGTCGAGCCGCCGGCCGCGGCGCCTCCCGTCGCCAGTCTGACCTCGAAATCTCCCGTGACTGCTCCTTCTTCTTCCCCGGCTCCGGAGCGCGTACTCCCGCGCGCTCCGGAGTCAGTCAGCCCGGCGGAAGAACTGAAGGTGTTCGCGGCCTTGCGCCGCCTGAATGCTGATCTCGGGGAACCCATCGAGGTGAAGTCTTCCGGATCCCACATCCTCGTCAGCGGCGTGGGGATTCCTCCCGGCCGCCGCCAGCAGCTCTCTTCCGGACTCGCCTCGCTCGAAGGCGTCGAAGTTCAGTTCTCCGACCCTTCAGGAGCGGTTCCGCCGAACATCGCCGGGTCCTCCACGGTGGCCACTGTCAATCCGGAAGTGGCCCGGATTCAGTCCCGCATCGAGGTGGAACTCGGCGGGCGCGCTTCCTTCGAGCATTTCGCCGATCAGGTTCTCGACAGGAACGAGGCGTTGCTCTCCCGAGCCCACGCGCTGCGCCGTCTCGCGGAGCGCTTTCCTCCTCGGGTGGAGGCTCGACTCTCCGCCGGCGACCGCGCCGTTCTCGCCGGCATCCGCCGCGAGCATGCCCAGGCGCTTTGGGAGAGATCTGTCGAGATGGAAAAGAATCTCGCCCCCGTCCTCGCCGCTATCGGAGCGAAGCCCGGCCCACTCTCCACAACTCTCAGCCCCGTCTGGCAGCAGGCCACCGAGGAACTGTTCCAGCAGGCCCGCGCCGGAGAGACTCTGCTCGCTGTTATCCTTGGAGGAGCGGCCAGCAACTCCGTCGCTCCCGATCTTCCCTCGCAGGTGCTCACCAGCCTGACTCTGCTGCGAGCCGAGGCCGAAGCTTACCGGAATCTGACAGCCGCCGCGCGATAAGGGGGCGTCCTTGCAGTCTCGCCGGTGTCTTGCGGCGTGTCTCCATCCATTGGTCTGTTTTCCGTACGCCCTGCGTGCGCCGTACCATACGGCGTTGCTTCCCGCGGTCCTCCTCCTCGCTATTCCGCTTGCCGCACAGCAGTATACACACCTCTCCGGTCTTATCCGCGACCCGTCGGATGCCGCCGTGCCCGCGGCTTCCGTCATTGTGGTGAACGATGAAACCGGCTTCCGCCGTAGCACGGTTTCCCGGCCGGATGGAGGATACGTGGTTGCCTCCCTCCAGCCAGGCATGTACAAGATCACGGTCCGCAAGGAGGGGTTCCGCACCGTGGTTCAACTTGGGGTGAAGCTCGATGTGGCGCAGCCTGCCCGCGTCGATTTCGCCCTCCCGCTCGGGAGCATGCAGGAAACCATCACCGTGGAAGGCTCACGGGCACCCCTTCATACCGAGGACGCGTCGGTCGGAACCCTGGTCACACACGACTTCGTGGAGAAACTCCCGCTGAACGGACGTGGGCTGCTCAGCCTTCTGGAACTGGCGCCCGGAACCGTGGTCACCCCCGCCACGCGCGGCGAGGCGGGCCAGTTCACAGCCAATGGCCAGCGGCCCAATACGAACTACTTCACCGTGGATGGCGTCAGCGTGAACACCGGGGTGAGCGGAGGCGGACTGCCAGCGCAAGTCAACGGCGGCGCCCTGCCCGGCATGACGGCTATCGGCAGCTTCCATAACCTCGTCTCGCTCGAAGCCCTCGACGAGTTCCGTGTCCAGACCGCTACCACCACTCCCGAATTTGGACGCCTCTCCGGAGCCCAGGTGTCGCTCAGCAGCCGGTCCGGTTCTAACGAACTGCATGGCTCGCTGTTTGAATACTTCCGCCACGAACGTCTCGATGCCAATGACTGGTTCGCCAACCGCATCGGCGACGCTCGCGCTCCGCTCCGCATGAATGATTACGGCGGATCTCTCGGCGGTCCGGTCAAACGCAACCGCACGTTCTTCTTCCTCTCCTACGAGGGGATGCGGCTCCGGCAGCCCTTCGCCTGGCGCTCGCCCGTTCCCACAGCTGAGATCCGCCAGGACACTCCCGAGGGGGTGCGGACCGTTCTCGATCTCTTCCCGCTCCCCAACGGCCCGGCGCTCGGTCCGGGACTCGCCGAGTGGACAGGACGGAACAACCGTCCCTCCGGATTCGACTCCGGCAGCGCGCGCACTGATCATGCCCTTACGTCCCGCCTCGCTTTCTTCGCCCGCTACAGCGAGACACCTTCGTTCAACGCGTTCGGCAACACCCAGATCAGCGAACTCACCGTCCGTTCGAGGAGCATCACCGGCGGCCTCAACCTGCGCATCCGGCCGAACGCGATTCTTGACTTGCGCTGGAATTGGTCCCGCGCGGCGGCGGAATCGAACTGGCATCCGGCCGGAGCCAACTCACTTCCTCCGTGCGCCCTGGCGCCGGTGGCGGAGTATTTCGTCCGGCTGCCCGGCATGTGCGATTATCTGCTGAGACTCAATATCGCCGGCGTGGGCTCGGTCACAACCGGCCGGGAAAGCAGCCGCCGCCAGCGCCAACTCCAGTTCCTGCCTTCCTTTCTGCTCAACCTCGGGAACCACCAGGTGCGATTCGGGGTGGACTACCGTCGGCTCTCCCCGTGGCGCCGCGATTATACGAACAGCTTTGCCGTCATCGCCGACAGCCTTCAGGACTTGATCCTGAACAGCAATCTGTGGATCGCGCGCGCCAACCCTCAACAGGCCACTGGAGTGCTGAAGGAGGTCTCCGCATTCGTCCAGGACACCTGGCGCATCCATCCCCGCCTCACCGGCGCCCTCGGGGTTCGATGGGAATACACCCCCTCCGCGCAATATCGCCTCCCCGACGATTCCGACGTTCCTAACATTCTGATTCCGGTCCGGAGACAGATCTGGTCTCACCGCCTGAGCAACCTCGGTCCACGATTGGGCATTGCCTTCCGGCCCTCCTCGAGCGGAAAGACCGTGCTCCGCGCCGGGTGGGGTCTTTACTACAACTCGAGCCTCAGCGTCGCCACCGACCCCGTGAACAGCGGCCCCTTCAGCCTCTCCCACTACAGCAGCCCGCGCAACGGATTCGTCGCCACCTTGCTGAGCTACGGCTTCCTGCCGGGTTTGAGGCTGCCCTCCGTGCAGGAATGGAGCGGCTCGGTGGAACACTCCATCGGGAATGCACACGTCTTCTCGGCCGGTTATGTTGGCTCGCGGGGCCGCAACCTCATCCGCCGGGAACTCGGCGGGCAGTTGGAGGACGTTGATACGCTTCAACTGCTGCTTGCCACCAACCACGGGAACTCGTACTATCACGGGCTGCAACTGCAGTATCGCGGCCGGCTGTCGGAGCGGTTTCAGAGCATTCTTTCCTATTCCTGGTCGCATTCGATTGACGACAGTTCGAGCGACGCAGCCCTTCAGCTAGCCGGAGCCGGACTCTCGGCATACACGGATCGCGGCGCTTCCGATTTCGATGTCCGCCACGTCTTTACCGGAGCTGTTGCGTACTCTGTTCCTGCCCTATGGAAGGGCTCGCGGGTCGCCCCGCTCGCAAGGAACTGGGCGCTGGACGGCATCCTGCGCGCACGCTCGGGGTTTCCGCTGACGGTTCTGAATTCGGAGAATCTGATGGGGCTGAGCTTTGCCAACGCCTACCGTCCAAGCCTGCTGCCGGGAGTTCCGTTGTGGCTTCCGGACGGCAACGCGCCCGGCGGCAAGAGCCTGAATCGCGCGGCCTTCCTCGCGGGCAGCGGCCAGGGAAACCTCGGCCGCAACTCCATCTACGGGTTTGGCATGTGGCAGACAGACCTTGCCTTGCGGCGCGAGTTTCCGTTCCGCGACCAGCGCTCGCTGCAACTGCGCGTGGAGGCGTTCAACCTTTTCAATCATCCTGCCTTTGGCGATCCGGCGCGGTATCTCTCGAGTACTCTCTTCGGCCAGCCGCAATCCATGCTCAACCTCATGCTTGGGTCCGGAAGCCCGGGGAGCGGGCTGACTCCCGTTCTGCAAACCGGAGGCCCCCGGTCTCTTCAAATGGTTCTTCGTTTTCGCTTCTAATCCCCGCAAAAACCGGATTTCCTTCTCACAATTGTCCAAATAACCGCGGGGGTATACTGATGTCCACCGGCCATCGAAAACCGGAATTTAATTTGTTAAGACCGAGGACTAGCAAATGCCCGACGAAATCGTTGAACCGCATAGTGACTACGCTCCTCCCGAATCGCAGGAGGAACATCCCGGCAAGGTGCGCGTTGTCTTTATTCCCTGGGAGCAAGGCTCTCCGGAAGCCCAGGAATGGACGCAAAAGACCGAACAATGGAACCACGTCAAGGAGGACAAGTACGAGATTGTTTACTATCAGCCGGGCGCGGCTTCCGGCGCGCTCAAGAGGGTAAGCGCGGATCCGAACGGCTCGGTGTACATTCGCGGGCACGGCAGCGCCGGGGCGCTGGCCCTGGTCACCAAGGTCGGCGACGACCAGATTTCCCTGCCGCTGGAAGACGTTTGTGGCCGTCTGGAAGAAATGGGGCTCGATCCGAAGTTCGCCGGTTCCATCAAGTTTCACAGTTGCCACAGCGCCACGGTGTTTAAGCCGGAAGTGCTGGAGCCGAAGCAGCGTGATCTCCATAAGTGGCTGGACGCGACAAGAACGGCGCAACAGCAATCGGCCGCCGATCAGAAACTGAGAAACCAGACGACACAGGCGAGGATCAACGAGTTGGACACGGGCTGGTTGGCACGGCAGTGGAACAGCGCGGAGATTGCCAAGAACAAGGAGAAACTGGCCAGAGGCCAGGCCGCGTTGCGGAAGATGACGGATCAGCAGGACTCTCCCGCCCAGCGGGAGTACCTCCGGCAGAAGGAACTGAAGATGCCTACCTCCACATCCATTGCAAAGCGCGGGGCTGACATCCTACGGGACAAGGGTTACACGCAGTGTACTTACTTCGGATACCTGGGACCGGTGGAAGCCGAGTACGGCTCGCTTGACAACAACCCGACCAAGCCCTCGGACTGGCACAAGTTTGTCGATCTCACTCCTTTGCACGAGCCCAGCGAAGCCTTGCAGCGCGAGGTGGAGAAGGGAGGTTACAATCCGGGCAGAGTGCGCGCATCGGTTGCCCGTGTGCGGATTCGTTGACGGCGGCAAGCTCAACGAGCAATCGTCATGGGTCCGAACACGGGCAGCGCCATGTCCTTCTGATCGACGACATTGCAGTAGGGATCCTTTCCGGCTCCGTAGTGCAGGGTGGCCCCGTCCGGAAGCTTTCCGGAGATGTGGAGCACGACGGCATCGGGCGCTGACGGATCAAAATCGGCGCGGAAGATGGCCGGGAGAACGGTTCCGGAGGCGTCATGAATGGTGAAGCCGGAGATTCTGCCGCGGCTCTGAAGCCTGCCGTTCACGCCGGAGAAGACTACGCGTACCGTGCTGCCTTCCATCCTCGCCGAGACGGGGGCGATGCCATGCCCTCCGAGCGCGAGGCCGGCGAGGCGGCGGCCCAGGCGCTTGTGATCCTGCGTGCCGACGTGGATGCCGTCATCGAGGGAGAAATCGACCGCGGGGACCATCCCTGAGTGGGGGATGGCGCGCAGCGCGAGGCGCTGCATCTCCTGCACCTGGTTCCACTCGGCGACGTTGGTGTTATTGACGTGCCGCCCGATCTGCACGTAGTAGAAGGGGAGTTCCGCTTCGCCCAGGCCGGCGCGGAAAGCCGCCACGAGGTTCTCGAACTTTGACTGGAACTGGGGGGCGGCCTTCGGATTGGCGTCCGATTCCCCCTGGTACCACAGGATTCCGGCGACCTTCCCGCCGGCCAATTTGACGCGGCGGATGGTTGCGCCGTAGAGGGAATCGCCGCCCTGGTCGAGCAGAGAGGGGCTCCACTGGTCCATGGAAGTGCCGCCATGGGCGCAGGGCAGCAACCCTACGGGCACGCCGGTTCGCCGGACCATCTCGACGGCGAAGGGCAGCCCTAATCCGGCACCTTTCTTGCGCGCGGCAATGTAGGCGGCGAGTTTGTCTCCCTCGAGCCTCTCAGGCGCCCCTTGGGCATTCTTGCGCCAGTGGACGCGGTCGGCGGCGCCCGCCAGCAGGTGGAGAGGCTCCTCGGCCAGCACCCAGCGGTCCGCCTGATCGAAGCTGTGGACGAGGCCATTGGGGAGTTCCACATTCGCCAGATCGCCGACGCCTTCCATGTTGGACTGTCCGGCGAGGATCCAGAGATCTCCCACCAGAAGATTGGTGAGGGCTTGAGCTTCGTCGCCCGCGCGCAGTTCGACGCGGTAGGGGCCGCCTGTAGGCAGAGCGATGGAGGCCGACCACCTGGAACCCTGAATCCTGCCGGCTGTGCGCCAATCGAGGTTGGGTAGGGGGCCGTTGTTACCCAGGGCACGGATTTCGACGGCGCGGCCATCGATCCCCGCGGCTGTTCCCGTGAGGGAAACGGCGGCGTGGCCACGCGAGTCGCGCTGAAACACCTGGTTATCCGCGGCGCCGGAAGCGATTGCGAACCGTCCTGCAAAGAGAGAAGGTACGGGGAGCAAAAGCAGGGCAGTTGCAGACGCGACGTTGATCCGATTCATGCAATCCTCCTTAAGGGGGGATTGCTATTCTATCGTGGGCGGGCTTCGAGCGGGAAGAACTTACGGGAAACGCGCCAGGATTCGAAGATGCCAAAGCCGACGGCGATGGCCGCGACTTTGACCGTGGGGAAGGGCAAGCCACCTGCCCCGAGCAGGCCGGCAATCATCCAGTATGCCAAGCCGCCGAGGACTCCTCCTCCAAAACCGTCAGCGAACCCTTTCAGGCATCGCGCGGACAGTGTATTCACTTGCCCCTCCTCCGGTGCTCCGTCATTAGAGAGGTGCGGCCGGAGCTTCCTCCTCCGAGATACGATCCCGACCGCCCTCACCCTGTTTTCGAAAGTGCCTCTTCTCCGTGAGGGCGCTTCTAATCAGACAGGCGCAAAGCGGGGGAGTTTTCCGTCATAGGGAGGGCATTTTTTATTGCTCGGTTTTGACGGTGGCGCGCCGGACGCCGCTCAACTGCCGAGCAGCCTTCTGGCGGGCGGCTTCCGAGATGCGGATGTTGTTCTGGACGGCGCGTGCGCCGGCCAGTTTCGCCAGGCGCGTGGCCGTGCCCTTGCGCTGGATGATGTTTGTGGAGCCTTCGAGGATGGCGACGCCCGATTGCACCTTGACCTGGAAGTTGTCGGCAGAGATCCTGGACCGGGCAAACCGCGCCCGGATGGCTTTTTCGATGCCGGCATCGGAAAGAGAGGGGGTCTGCCGGGCAATCGCGGTGACACTCTTCCCGTCAGGCGCTTTTGGGGGGCCTTCCGCGGAGAGCAAGGAAGCAACTAATGCAAGAAGGAGACAGAGGAGTCTCATAAAGGAGATAGTGGGCGGTGGGGGTGTGATATCTCTAGCAAGATGAAAGGAATTCTCATCCTGGTGGCCTGTGGCTGCGCGCTGGGGGCCGATTGGCCGCAGCGGCGAGGAATTCACCGCGATGGAATCCCGCCGGAGACGGGCCTGCTGAAATCGTGGCCCGCGGCGGGGCCGAAACTGGCCTGAAAGGCGACGGGGCGGGGCGAGGGGTTTTCCTCGTTCGCCGTAGTCAGGGGACGGCTGTACACGCAAGGGCAGCGGGACAGCGGCGGGCGGTTCGTTCCGGGAACGGCGCGGCGACGGGCGAGCAGATGTGGGGTTACAACATTGTGGAACGCTCCGGGAGGGTGGAATGCGGCGGTGGTGGCTTTGGACAAGAGCGACGGCAGGCCGGTCTGGCTCCAGCCAGATTTTGACGGCGATGGACTTTCTGGCCGGGCAGGCGGCCTGGCGGGACCGCTCGGTGGGCAAAGGGTCCGTGACGTACGCCGGCGGACGCCTGTATGCCTGCAGCGAACAGGTTAAAGCGGCGCTGGCGGAAGCAACGCTCGAGGCATACAAGCAGGTGAGCAATTTCCGCATGCCTCCCGGCGAGTTCAACACGTGGACGCCGCCGGTGATCGCGAATGGGAAGCTCTACCCGCGGGAGCAGGACAATTTGTACTGCTTCGACATTCAGGCTAAGCCATGAGCGGGGTCAGGGGTGCTTTGCGCGTACAAGGTAGACCGCCACTTCGGCCCTCAGGTTCGGCATGGACTTGACCCGGTGGTTACCGGAAAGGAAGTAGTGGCGCTCGACGACCCAATTCTGCTCGACGCAAAACGCCTCGAAGTCCTGGATGGTGAGGAAGTGGACGTTCGGCGAATCGTACCACTCGTAGGGGAAGAGGCCGGTGCGCGGAGCGCGGCCGGAAACGAGGTGGGCCCAGCGGACACGCCAGTGGCCGAAATTGGGGAAGGCCACAATGACGCGGCGTCCGACGCGGAGCATTTCGCGCAGCACTTTTAGGGGCTTGAGGGTTTGCTGCAAGGTCTGGCTGAGGATGACGTAATCGAAGGCCTGGTCAGGATAATCGGCGAGGCCCTGGTCGATGTCGCCCTGGTAGACGGAGACGCCTCGGGCAATGGCGAGTTGGACGCGTTCGCGGGAGATCTCGACTCCGGCCCCTGTGACCTGCTTGTGGTCCATGAGCCACTCGAGGAGTTCTCCTTCGCCACAGCCGAGGTCGAGCACCTTGGAACGAGGTTCGACAATCTCGCCGATGATGGCGTAGTCGCCGCGGCCGAGGACTTCTTTGATGAGGCGGCGCGCGGGCAGGGGAGCGGAGTCAGTGGCCATGCTCAGGCAGCCTCCTTGTAGACTCGGGCGAGGAAACCGCGGATGAGGTCAGTCTGCTCCCCGACCTCGACGAGGAACGCGTCATGGCCGTAGTTGGAGGACAGTTCGCAATAGGCCACATCGCGGTTGCGGCTGCGGAGGGCGCTGACGATTTCGAGGGACTGGTCGCTTGGATAGAGCCAATCGGAGGTGAAGCTGATGACAAGGAAGCGGGAGTGAGCCTGTTCGAGGGCCTGGGCGAGGGACGGATAGCCCTGCGCGAGATCGAAGACATCCATGGCCTTCGTAATGTAGAGGTAGGAGTTTGCGTCGAAGCGATCGACGAACTGATTTCCGCGATAACGGAGGTAGCTTTCGACCTCGAACTCGTCGTCGAAGGTGAAGGCCGCGGCGCCTTTGTTGCGGAAGCGGCGGCCGAACTTTTCCTTCATCGAGTCGTCACTCATGTAGGTAATGTGACCGACCATGCGGGCGACGGAAAGCCCGCGTGCCGGCGGCTTGAAGCCGTAGTAGTTACCGTTGTTCCAATCGGGATCGGCCATGATGGCCTGGCGGCCGACTTCGTTGAAGGCAATCTGCTGCGCGGAGTGCCGGGCTGTGGTGGCAATGGGGAAGGCGGCGGCAACACAATCGGGGTAGCGCACGGCCCATTCGAGGACTTGCATGCCTCCCATGGAGCCGCCGGCGACGGCGAGGAGACGGCTGATGCCGAGGTGATCGACCACCATTTTCTGGAGGCGCACCATGTCGCCGATGGTGATCATGGGAAAGCTCATGGCATAGGGGGCGCCGGTTTCCGGGTTGATGGAGGAGGGGCCCGTGGTCCCACGGCAGCCGCCGAGGACATTGATGCAGAGGACGAAGTAGCGATTGGTGTCGAAAGCTTTACCGGGGCCGATCATGTTGTCCCACCAGCCGGGCTTACCGTCTTCCTTGCCGACGCCGGCAGCGTGGGCATCGCCGGTGAAGGCATGAACGATGAGGACAGCATTCGACTTGCCGGCGTTCAACACTCCATAAGTTTCAAAGGCAACATCCACGGGAGCGATGACAGCGCCGCTGTCCAGAGTGATGGAATTGAATTGAACGGACTGAGTTTCAACGATCATCCTACGTGCAGGCTTGATTAGATGATAACAGGGGAGGGGGAATTCGGGCTTCAGCGTGGGTGGTTTCATCGGAGGACGAGGTAGAGGCGGTTGGGCCGAGGCCGGGGCGGGATTCCTCGGGGGCAGGTTCGGGGTTTTCCTGGTTCGCCGGCTGATTTTGAAGGGGGGAGTCCAGGGATTCGGCAGGCTTCGTTTTGTCGCTTTGAGAATCTGTGTGTTGCAGGGGCTCGGAGGGGGGCTGTCTTTGTTCCGCCTCAGGTTCCAGGGCGGTTTGGACGGGGGCGCTTTCCGGGGTAGATGAGAGGGTGGAAGGGCGGGAATCCTGAAGGAGCCGGAGTTGTTTCACGCCGCGGTAGTAGGAGCGTTCATTGAGAGTTTGGCACCGGGTGTAGCGTTCGAGTTTGGTGATGGTGGCGGGGTCGCCGGAAGCAAGCGGGTCGACGCCCTGGTCTTCGTAGAGGGCGCAGGTGAGTTTTTCGATGCGGCGGATATTCCAGGAGGCGAGGCTGATGCGGCGGAAGAGGTCCTCCTCCTGGACACCCCGTGGTTGGAGTTCCTCGCGGAGCCCGGTAAGGAATTCGTCGTAGCATTGCCGGTCTTCGGGGGCGACGATGGCGAAGGAGGCGGAGAAGCCTTCCTTGAGCGCGTTGCGGCTGGAAGCGGCTTTGCCGGCGGGGGTCTTGGGGCCGGTGGATTTTTGCGCGTTCTCGCGGTTGATGCATGCGCGCGTGCGGAATTTGTTAAACAAAGAGCCGAGCATGGAAAGATCTCCTTGGGGTATGGGAGAAGGCCGGTGGCCTTTGCCCGGCTTCAGGGTAATGCGGGGTTTTGACTCTCGCAGTGCTATTAGAGGGAAGTGATTGAAATCAGGAGAAAAATAAAGCCGGGAAGCGCGTGAACCGGCGACAATCTCCCAGCGAAGAGGGGGTGGCTTCTTTTTCAGAGTAGATTCTGATATTTAGGAGGGGAGACGAGCCATGGGAGCCGTGTGCCTTGGCCGGCGCCGGCTCCGAGGCGCGCCTCCGACCATGACGGGGATTGGCTGCCGCGGCAGTGTCCTTCCCGCGACCGGTGCGCCGTGATCGGCCACGGGCGGCGGCGGAGACAGGCCTTGAGCCCTTTGGGACACTTTGGTGTCCAGGCGGCTTATCACATGCAGACCGCTCCTGGTCTTCGTGGCCGCGATCAAATTGACGATTACTTCGTGGCTCACCAGCGGCTTGCCCCGCCAGTTCCGGGTGATGAAGGAGAACAACCGGGCCGCCACTCCCGGTCTCCGTTCCTGTAATCACCCACCTGCTCTTCCCTCACGGCTCCCGCAACACCTCCATCGCACCACGACGAAAAGTCCGCCGGCTCGCGACGAAACCAGCACAGCAGGCAAGCGTCGCATCCAGCAGCGCACAGGTTGTAATCGCGGACACGTCAAGCCTCCACACCGGCCTTCCGATGGCGATGCTCAGCAGCACGCCGGCAAGCGCATTACCCAGTGCGCCTCCGAGTAGCCCGGCTGCGAGACCCGACATCCCGAGTTCCGTGAACAACGCCAGCCAGAGGACGCCCGGCCGCGCACCGAGAGCCTTCCAGACAGCCGCCTCCCGGCGCCGCGCATTGCGGGTGGAAGCAATCAGCAAGGCGAGCAGAATCAAGCCGCCCGCCAGCACCAGCCCAGCAAGAATCCGCAGCATGGACAAAGCCCGCCCGGATACCTCCCTCAGCATCGACGCAAAGGCGTCGCGGCTCACCACGGGCGCCAAAGGGAAGCGGGCGGCCAACTCCCTTTCCACTTCCTTCCGGCGGCCCGGCGCGGCAGTGAAGGCGATGTGATAAAAGACCCGCATGTCCTTCATAGCCTCGCAGGGAAGGGTGATGGCGTGCGCGGCATTATCCACACGGTCCAGTTCACGTATGCCGGAGACCCGCGCGGTGAGTGTGCCGGACGGCAGTTGAAAGCGGATGAACCCGCCGGCACGGACCCCGGCCAACCGCGCCACCTCTTGCGAGATGACGGCCTCGGCCGGCGACCGGGCATGACGCCACCAACCTCCGTCGACCATTCTGCCCGCCGCCGGTGGGGCGTCGAGGCACGTAACGAAATACATGCGCCCTCCTTGCGGCGTCGACAGGCGGAGCCAGGCGAACGGCGCTGCGCGGACAGGCTTGACGACGCCCGGATTCTCCTCGAGAAAGCGCCTCACCGGCGCCAACTCGCTTTCCTTCACCGCCAGCACATAGTGTGTGGCGCCGGGCGTGGGAATCGCCAGCGCGACTTCTTCGCCAACTCCATCCTGCCCAACCCAGGCCGCGGCGAGCAGCAGCGTGCCCAGCAGAAGAACAAGAAGCATCGGCGCGGAACGGCTTTCCGCCCGGGTAAGGTTGCGCAAACCGTAGCGAACCGCCATCGGGAGACGCAGGCGCCGCGCGAGCAGAACCTGAATCGTCCATCGAATCATGAGCATTGCCGCCGCCACGCCGGCGCCGAGGATCAACAGGCCCGCAAGAAGCCATGCACTCAAGCGAATGGATTGAGTCACCCACAAGAGTGTGCCTGTCAGCACCATGGCCCCTGACACAGTCGCCTTCCGCGAAAGGCGGCGCCGGGGCTCCACCCATCGCCGCAGAGTGAGCCACGGCGGCGTCTGCACCGCGCGCCACAGCGGCCCTATTGCCAGGGCCAGTGCCGAGACTAAGCCGAGAGCAATGGATTCGGCCATGATTCGCCAATTGATTCCTCCAGTGGAAGGCAGGCCCAGTTGGCTCCCCGCGAATCGCAGCAGCACCGCCTCCACCACCAGTCCCAGCAACGTGCCGGCCCCTGCTCCCACGCCGGAGAGAGCAATCATCTCCAAGACGTGAATCGAGAGCACCCACGGCGCTGTCGCTCCCAGCGCTTTCAAACCGGCTACCGTATCGAGCCGCTCCTCGATGTGCAAATAGGCGGTGGTGGCAATACCGAGCGCCCCCAAGGCGAGCGCCAGCCATCCGGTGAGATTCAGAAAAGAGCTTGCGGCGTCAAAGCTATTCACCGCGCGCGGATCGGAATCCTGGTAGCCGGTAACATCCCCGTACGGAAATATCCGCTCCACCCGCTCGCGCAATTGGTTCACGGGAACGTCTGGAGGCGACCGGAATCGAAGATGGAATGTCTCCGTGCTGCCCTGGAGAGCGATTCCTGTTCGCTCGAACGCGCTGTTGGAAAGGATCAGACGGGGAAAGGGCGCCGGGAACCCGGCGAAGCGATCCGGTTCGGATGTGATCGCCGCCGCTACCCGGAACTCGGCCCGGTTGATCCGGATGGTATCTCCGGCTCGAACATGCAGCCGGTCGAGCAACTCCGGCGTGGCCGCCACGGTATCATCTCGCAGGACTTCGGCCAGGCTCTCACCCGCCGCCAGGCCGATCCTTCCATAGAGCGGATAAGCGGCCGGGTCCACGGCCTTCACATACACCGCAACCGGATCCGCCGCCGTCTCCGAAGCCGCCATGGCGTAGGTTTCGGTGACCACGGTCATTTGTACTCCGGCACGCCTCAGGCTTTCGATCCGCGCCGTTTCTTCTTCCGAAGGCGGCTCTTTGATGCTGACCGCGACGTCTCCCCCGATCCACTGCCGCGCATCGGCTCCGAGCGCATCCCGCATGCGCGCACTCAGCCCTCGGGCGCCACTCATCGACGCTACCCCGGCGGCCACGGCGAGCACGGCGGCCAGCGAACGGCGGGGCGAAAACCGTACATCGCGCCAGGCCAGGCGCCACGTAAGCCGCAGGAACATCCGCTCCGCCACACTGCATTATAATGCAGGATGCGTTGATGGTTTTCGTCACTCTGCTGCTGGCCTCCGCCGCCGCCGCCCATGCGCGAGAACCGGTGATAGGCGGCTACGGAATCCGGAACGCAGCCAGCCGGCTGCCTGCCGCCATCGCGCCCGGCTCGCTGTTCGTGGTGGAGGGGGCGAACTTCCACGGTCCACTGCAGGTGAGGATCGTGGCCGGTTCGCGCGCCGTGATGGCCCCCATACTCGCGGCAACCAGCCGGCTCATCGAGACGCGAATGCCCTCGAACGTTCCTCTTGGCGACGCCACCCTAACGGTCTCCGCGGCGGGCCAAGCCAGCCGCGCCGCTGCGGTTCGCATCACCTCAAGCAGCTTCGGAATCTACAGCGCAAACGGCCTTGGCTGGGGGCCGGGCGCGATTGCTCTTTCCGGCAACGGAACCGCCGTTCTCTCCGGCACCGGCCTTGGCGCCGGCGGCGCCATTCGGGTGCTGGTGGGCGGAATCCGCGCGCATGTGCTGCTGGTGCGTCGCGGCGAGAAGGATGAGATCACGTTCGCCATACCTCGGAACGCGCCTCAGAGTTGCTGGGTACCGGTACAGGTGCTAACGGGACACGAGCAAGCCAGCAATACAGTCAGCATGCCGGTGTCCACGCGAGGCCCCTGCCAAACGCCACCGTACTTTCCGCTCGCCACATGGGCGGGGAAGCGAGTTGGGCTGGTGGTGCTGTCGCGCACGATTCATCCGGATTACACGGAAGACGATGCCCTGGCAGCCTTTCTTGATTTGCGCTCGACGAAGGCTCCTTCCGGACCGCTAGTTTATCTGCCGCCGCACGGGACCTGCGCATCCTACCAGTCCGCCGTCGATTCCGAAGCTCCCCTTGGCGCTTCTTTTGCCTCCGCCTTGCTGGGGGAATTACCGGGCCGCGGGCTCAACGCAGGCATTCGCGTAACGGCAGCGTCGGGAAAAACGCTGCGCAGCGTTCCGGCCGCCATGGGAGTTCCAGGTGTCTACAAGGCCAGTCTGGGTAACAGCCGGCCTGAGGCCGGACGCCGCCGCTTGCCGCTGTTCTTGAACTCGGGAGACCTGCGGATCGCCGGTGGAGGATCCGGCGTGGGCACTTTCGTATTCTCCCAACCGCCGCCGGCCCCATTCGAATGGACAAACCGCGATGCCTTGCGACAGGTGGACCGGGGGCGAACCCTGCCGGTGGAATGGAGAGGGCCAGGGCCGGGATACGCGATGGCAATCCTCGTTTCCAACGGGGGATCCATGTGCTATTGCATCGCTTCCGCCGAGCAGCGGCATTTCGCGGTTCCTTCGTATTTGCTACGGCTGCTGCCGGCCGGAGAGGGAGGCGCCATCCATCTCATCAGCCTGCCCGAGAAGGACTTCCGCAAAATTCCCGCCGCCGGCCTGGATTCCAGCGTCGCCTTCAGCACTACAATTCAGCAGGCCGAAGTGAACATCCATTGAGATTTTCTTGCGTGATGTTCGGCCCTGGGCGCTCACAATATCATGGAGAGCACACACCTGATGAACATGAAGCCTGGTCTTCTCTTGGCCGCTACAGCCGTTGCACTGGCGGGGCAGCCGTGCCCGGATATCCGGTTCCTGGCCGCGCCGGAACGGCAAGTCTATCTGCCTTCTCAATCCGCCGTAGCCGGGCTTGGCCGCCAGACGGACGGATCACTGATGGAACAGCGTTATAAGTACTATTCCCCGTATCAGTTTCTGGGCACTACTTCCGGAATTCTCGACACGATGCTGCAATGTACCAGCCTTAGCAGCCGGACTCCCTCTCCCGCGTCCGGGCCCTTCTATGGCGATCTGTCAGGCATTGCCTCAGGTAACCCGGTGATTACAGACCTCAAGGGTAACGGGACGCCTGCGGTGGTGGGCCTGTTCACAGGTAACAATCTGTCGGTGCACTTTCCCAATCCCAGCGCGCCGAACGCGCCGGCGACCACCTACGCATTGCAGCCTGACGGTTGGACCCTACTGGTTGCCGATTTCAATTCCGACGGCAAACGCGACGTCGCGGTGGTGCACAATTCGAAATCAGGCTTCGTATCTGTTCTGCTCGGCAACGGCGATGGGACGTTGAAACCACCGGTCACCTATCCAGCCGGATCGTATCCCTCCGTAATGACGGCATATGACTTCAACGGGGACGGACATCCGGATCTCGCGGTTGCCAACGGCAGTTCCCAGAACATCACGATCTTGCTCGCCAACGCCGACGGCACTTTCCAACCCGCCGCTACCGTGCCGGTCAGCGGGAACAGCGTAAAAGCCATCGTAGCGGCCGATGTAACCGGCGATGGCAAAGGGGATATTCTCGCCACAACGTTTACTTCCCTGTTGATTCTGCGCGGCAACGGCAACGGCACGTTTCAGGCGCCCGCAATCATCACGCCCGACCTGAATCCCTTTGCCCTGGCCACCGGAGACTTCAACCGTGACGGAAAGCTCGACCTCGTGGTGGCGGACAGCAACGCCGGCCGGATCAGCCTGCTGCTGGGGGCGAACAATGGGACATTCACGCCCAAGAGCAGTTACGCCGTACGCAATAATCTCCAGAATGTCTTTGCCACTGATTTTGACCGCGACGGCAAGCTGGACATCGTGGTGGCGGGAGGCCACCCGGACGGACTGAGCGCGACCGCATACGGCGACTATTATGTCACCGCGCTGCTCGGCAATGGAGACGGGACCTTTTACGGAGCTCCCGCGTATTCCCTGAGCGGCTCTCCAACCGCGATTATCGCCGCGGATTTCAATGGCGATGGGAAGCCCGATTTCGCCATGTCAAACCGGGGAGTGGATGTCCTCATGGGCCAAGGCGGCGGCGTGTTGGCCGCCGCGGTTCACTATGACGCCCTCGATCAATTCAACACCCGGGTCTCCCTGCCCTCAATCGTCGCCGGAGACTTCAACCGCGACGGAAAATCAGACATTGCCGGGACTGGCTATCTCTTTCGGGGAAACGGTAACGGCACATTCCAGGCTCCGGTCCAATTCGATGCGGGAAGCCACCCTGGCGCGCTGGCCGCGGGAGATCTCAACAACGATGCAAAACTCGACCTCGTCTCGGCACAGGGTTCCCTCTTCACAAACAGCGGCCAAACAACTGTCGTTGCCCTGCTTGGTAATGGGGCCGGAGGATTCGCCGCCCCCGTGCCATATACCACCGGCGTCAATCCGGCCGCCGTGGCGCTGGCCGATCTGAACGGCGACGGCAAACTCGACCTTGCCGCCGTGAACAATGGCTCCTATGGTACACCGTCCGATAACGGCGGCGTGGCTGTCCTGTTGGGCAACGGGAATGGGACTTTCCAAACCGCGATCAGCTACGCCGTTGGCGTGAATCCGGCCGCGATCACCATCGGAGACCTGAATGGCGACGGGAAGCCTGATCTCGTCGTGGCTACCAGCAGATCGATGGCCGGATCCTATCAATTAGGAATTCTGATCGGCAACGGCAATGGTACTTTCCAGCAAGCCACGTTTGTTCCCACCGATTTCGGCCCCCATGACATCCTCATCGGGGACTTCAATGGGGATGGCAAGAAGGATCTGATCGTCTCCCACTGTTGCGGCGATACGGACATGACCTATCTGCTCGGCAACGGCAACGGAACGTTCCAGCCCGAGGTGCATTTCGCCGCGGGCTCCTCTCCGGGCAGCCTTGCCGCCGCCGATCTCAACGGCGATGGGCGCCCGGACTTCGTTTCCGGGAACGCCGACTCATCCGCGTCCGCTTATGCCGCGGTATTTTTGAACCTGGCAGGCGGCGTCAGTCCTTCCTGCAGCTACTCCGTGAACCGCAATTCACTGCCGGCCGCCGCGGCCGGAGACGTCCTTGCCGTGTCCGTTTCGGCATCGGCCCGTATGCTCTGACCGGGCAGACGGGTGCGGCGTGGCTTTCAGTGACGCCAGGAAACGGGCAAGGCAGCGCTACCGTACGAATCACCGCGGAGATGAACAGCACTTCCCTGCCCCGAGCCGGCGCCGTGACGGTTGCGGGACAAACTCTGACCGTAATCCAGGCCGCCGCGGGCTGCACCTTCAGCCTGAGTGCTCAAACCGCGACCGTGGGTTCGGCTGGAAGTAGTTCCCAGGTCACCGTCAACACAGGGGCCGGGTGCTCTTGGACTCCGGCTCCGAATCCCGATTGGATCTCGATCCCGGGTGGTGTTACGCCCGTGCCTGGTCCCGCCGGTCTTTCCTACAC
>JAIXKK010000069.1 GCA_026954325.1 Bryobacterales bacterium
CGCCCTTCACTTTCTATTTCCCCGAATTCTTCTCCTGGCTCTCGGTCTTTACCCGCGATGCTGCCCCTCCGGCCCAGGCCACCCCCTCTTCGCCGCCCGAATGACCCGCGCGAAGTCATCAAAAACAGTGGGCGTGGCGCGGGTGGTCGTAATTATGCCCTTGGCGAAGCTACCATCGTCCTGCGGCTTCGGTCCATTCCGCTTATGAAGCCGGACCCCCGGTTCGAAAAAGCGTACTCGAACGTCAACGGAGTCCAATTTCTGGTGGTGGACCGGCTGTTGGCCACGAACCGGAGCACAAGTTGCGTTCTCCCCGAATTGAATATTTTTGTCTGGTCTTGAGATGGAAGGAAGCATGCGCAATGCCGCCCGATTTCTGTCTATTGAGGAGCGATCCAACTTAAGAATTAGCGCAGAGCCTCCAAGCGGTTCATTTCAATTACCGCAAGGCTTTCAAGTGATGGAGCGGGTACGAGGGAAATAATCCCTTCAAAGCTTCTGAATGCGGATGGCGCCGTTCGAACTCGAAAGGTTGATGAGGGGTCCGCCGGAACCGATGGTTCCATCGAGGCGGTTCTTCGAGAGGCTGCCGTGGACGGTGAGATCGAATTCGCTGTTGATGCTGGAATTCGAAGTGCTCGCCTTGAGGCGGGCATTGATTGATGAGGGCAGGCGGACGGTGATGGAGGAATTGCTGGTGGATGCCTGCACGTCGCTCCCTTTGAGGGATTCGACAGTAAGGTTGATTCTCCCGTTGGAACTGTCGGCCTTGATGGGTCTTCCGCTGGCTTCCACCACCTGCGCGTCGATGGCGCCGTTGGATGTGGTGGCTTCAAAGAAGCCGCGCACTCCGGTGGCGTGAATACTGCCGTTCGAGGTATGGAGCGTGGCCCCTCCGGTGAAATCGGCAAGCTCCACGCCTCCGTTGGATGTGCCTGCGTCGATGTCGCCCTTGAGATTGGCGGCGTGCACACTGCCGTTGGAGGTTTTCAGCCGCGCGCTTCCTTCGAGGTCCCGAACCCGAATGCTTCCGTTCGAGCTGGCGATGCGCTCGAGAATCACTTTGCGGGGCACACTGAGGACAAACTTTACACCCATGCTGCCGTGGCGGCCGAGAGGGCGGACGGTCCGCACGCGAAGAGACTCGGGCGAAGAGACGATATCGATTTTGATCTCGTTCAGCAGGTCGCGTGTAGCAGCCTGCTTGGTTCCGTTGATCTCGACAGTATTTTTGTCCCAACCGGCGATCTCGATGCTTCCGTTGAAGCTTTCCAACTCAAGCCTGCCGCCGGGTTTCAGATCGTAGCTGTAATGAAAGTCCTCTTTCTCGCGGATGCCGCCATCGAATCCTTCGATATCGCAGCCGGTGAGAACGAGGCATGTTGCCAGGATGACGCTTCCTGCAAGCTGGTTCATGGTTTCACCTCACGGACGTGTAGTCTCGTTTCCCTGTTAATACGGTTTCAGCGGGGTGAACGTTCCATGTTACGCTCAAAAAAGTATTCCCACCCTGAAGTTCTTACATGAAGAAACTGCTTGCACTCAACCGCGGAGAGATCGCCATTCGCATCTTCCGCGCAGCCAACGAGTTACGAATCCGCACGGTAGCCGTCTATTCGAAGGAAGACCGGCTGAGCCTGCACCGTTTTAAGGCTGACGAAGCGTACTTGATTGGCGAAGGAATGGGCCCGGTCCAAGCATACCTGGATGTGGATGGCATTGTCGCGCTCGCTGTCGAGAAGGGCGTCGACGCCATCCACCCCGGATATGGCTTCCTCTCTGAAAACCCCGCCCTGCCCCGCGCCTGTGCGGCTTCCGGCATCACATTCATCGGGCCCAGCCCCGACTTGCTGGACCTGCTGGGAGACAAGCGGGCGGCCCGCCAGTTGGCGCAAAAGGCGGGGATCCCCGTGGTTCCAGGCACTGAGCAACCGCTGAACAAGGTGGAATCCGCGCTCACCATCGCGGGGCAGATCGGGTTTCCGCTGATCATCAAAGCCGCTTTCGGCGGCGGCGGACGCGGGATGCGGGTGGTGGAGAAGGCCACGGACCTGCCCGCGCGTTTCGAAGAGGCGCGGCTCGAGGCGGGTAACGCGTTCGGCAACGATGCGCTCTTCATGGAACGCTACATTCGCCGCGCGCGGCACGTGGAGGTGCAGATTCTGGGGGACACGCACGGCAACATTCTTCACCTCTATGAGCGTGATTGTTCCGTGCAGCGGCGGCACCAGAAGGTGGTGGAAGTGGCCCCGGCAGTGGGGTTGAAAGAATCCATCCGGCGGGAACTGGCCGAAGCCGCGGTTTCGCTGGCGCGCGCGGCGGATTACTATAACGCCGGCACGGTGGAGTTTCTCGTCGACGTGGATACGGGCGAATGGTTTTTTATTGAAGTGAACCCGCGTATCCAGGTGGAGCACACCGTCACGGAGATGGTGACGGGCATCGACATTGTGCGCGCGCAGATCCAGGTGGCCCGGGGATGCACGCTTCACGGGAGTGAGATGATGCTTCCCCGCCAGGAGGGCATCCCGCTCCACGGCTACGCGCTGCAATGCAGGGTAACGACGGAGGATCCGGAGAATAACTTCATCCCGGATTACGGCAAGATTCATACGTACCGCTCGCCGGCTGGATTCGGCATCCGCCTGGATGGGGCGTCGGCCTACGGCGGGGCAGTCATTACTCCGTACTATGATTCGCTGCTGGTGAAGATGACAGCGTGGGGGCGCGAGTTTCCCGTGGCCTGCCAGCGCATGGACCGGGCGTTGCGCGAGTTTCGCATCCGGGGTATCAAGACGAACATCCCGTTCCTTGAGAACGTCGTCAATCATCCGAAGTTCGAGCGCGGCGAAGTCACCACGGGCTTTCTGGACGAGCACAAGGAACTGTTTCGCTTTACTCCCCGGCGTGACCGCGCCACACGGCTTCTTACCTATCTGGGTGATGTCATCGTCAACGGCAACCCGGAGGTGGCGAAAAAAACCAGGCCTGCCGTTATCAAGGAAGCGGCCGCCCCGGCGCGCAATCCGCTGACGCCGCCGGAAGGGACGCGCCAGTTGCTGCTGCGGGTGGGCGCGGAGAAGTTCGCGGAATGGACGCGCAAACAGAAGAGGCTGCTGCTCACGGACACAACCTTCCGTGATGCGCATCAGTCATTGATGGCGACGCGTGTTCGCACGTATGACATGATGCGGATTGCCAATTACGTTTCGCATCATCTGCACAATCTGTACAGTCTGGAGATGTGGGGCGGCGCCACGTTCGATGTGGCGCTGAGATTTCTGCATGAGGACCCTTGGGTACGGCTGGCACGGCTGCGGGATGCGATTCCGAACATCTGTTTCCAGATGTTGCTGCGAGCTTCCAACGCCGTGGGTTATACAGCCTATCCGGACAACGTGGTCCGGGAATTTATTTTTGAGGCGGCCGATCAGGGTATCGATATCTTCCGCGTGTTTGATTCGCTGAACTGGCTGCCCAACCTGAAGGTTTCGATGGACGCCGTCCGGAAAACGAAGAGCGTTTGCGAGGCGGCAATCTGCTACACGGGCGATATTCTGGACCCGAAGCGCGACAAGTACCCGCTCGCTTATTACGTGAAGATGGCAAAGGAATTGGAACGGATGGGCGCGCACGTGCTTGCCATCAAGGATATGGCGGGACTGTGCAAACCCTATGCCGCCGGGAAACTGGTAAGGGTGCTGCGCGAAGAGATAGGATTGCCCGTTCACTTCCATACGCACGACACGAGCGGCGTCAACGCCTCATCGATTCTGAAGGCAGCCGATGCCGGCGTCGACGCCGCCGACGGGGCGATCGCATCCATGAGCGGCACTACGTCGCAGCCCAATCTGAACTCCGTGGTGGCCGCGCTGGCGAATACGAAGCGTCAGACCGGATTGGACATCGAGGCGCTCAATATCTGCGCGGACTATTGGGAGACTGTGCGCACGTGGTACCTTCCCTTTGACAGCGCGCCGAAATCGGGAACCGCCGAGGTGTACTTGCACGAGATGCCAGGCGGGCAATACACCAATCTGAAGGAGCAGGCCTCCTCGATGGGCCTTGGGGAAAAGTGGCCGCAAATCGCGCGGGCGTACGCGGACGTGAACATGGCCTTCGGCGATATCGTCAAAGTGACTCCTTCGAGCAAGGTTGTAGGAGACCTCGCCATCTTCCTGGTGAGCCACGGATTGACGGTTCACGATCTGCTGAATCTCGGTCCGAATCATTCGCTCACGCTGCCGAATTCGGTGATCGAAATGATTTCCGGCGATCTGGGCGAACCCGAAGGCGGGTGGCCGAAGAAGATCGTGGAGGTGGTGCTGAAAGGCGGCAAGCCTCGCAAAGGCCGTCCGGGAGCGCACCTGCCCGCTGTTAACCTGGCCGAGGCCTCCGAAACGCTGGAAAAGAAGACCGGGCACGCGCCGAGCCGGACGGATCTCATGAGCTACCTCCTGTATCCGGAGGTGTTTCTCAAGTTTGCCAGGAACCGCCAGGCGTGGGGTGACATTGAAGTACTGCCCACGGCGCAATTCTTCTACGGCATGGAGAAAGGCATGGAGATCTCCGTGGAGATCGAACCCGGCAAAGCGCTGATCATCAAGTTCCTGGCGGTGAGCGAGGCTCATCCGGACGGGTCGCGGACGGTGTTCTTCGAACTCAACGGGCAACCCCGGGAGGTGAATGTTCGCGACAAAACTCTGCAAGTGACCACCGCGGCAAGGGAGAAAGCCGACCCGAATAATTCAGGACATATCGGCGCGCCCATTCCGGGAGTGATCAGCAGCATCGCGGTGGAACTTGGCCAGCGAGTGGAAAAAGGCGAACGCGTGTTGGTGATGGATGCGATGAAAATGCAGACGACAGTTTACGCTCCCATGGCGGGGCAGGTGAAGAAGGTGAGCGCCAAGGTGGGGCAGAGCGTGGAGCCGAAAGACCTGCTGCTGGTGGTGGAGTGAGCGTTCGTATTCGGGGTCTACTTAACGCCGGAAGGGTTTTGGCGGAAGACGGACTCCACATTCTCCGCGAAGACAGGCGGATGGAGGTGATAGCCTTGTCCAAACGGACACCCCAGTTCCGCCAGTCTTTCTGCCTGCCGGCGGGTTTCCACCCCTTCGGCAACCACCGGGATATCGAGGCTCCCGGCCATGGACAATATCGCCTTCACCACGGCCTGGCTTCTCGGCGATTCGAGCATTCTGGACGTAAAAGAACTGTCGATCTTCAGCATTTGAACCGGCAGGCTGGCCAGGTAGTTGAGTGAAGAATAGCCGGCGCCGAAATCATCCAGCCATACGCCGATGTTGAGTTCGCTCAACTTCGGGACTGCATGCTCGATCAGGCTCAGGCAGCCGATGAGAGACCGCTCGGTGATTTCAATGCTGAGCCACTGTTCCGGGGGCCCGGCAAGGTCCAAGGTTTCCTTGAGGCTCTCGATCAGCGACGGCCTGGACAGAAACGCCGCCGACAGGTTGACGCTCAGTTTGACGTCCATACCGAGCGATCCGCGCCAGCGCCGCTGCTGTTCGGCAACAAGCGTCAGCGCGAGTTGATCCAGTTCCGCCACCAGGCCGACATCCTCGGCAGGGGAATGAATTCGGAAGCGGGAGCCCACTCACCGTTTGAACGGCGCCAGCGCAACAAGCACTCCCAGTGTTTGATTTCCCCACCTGGAAGACAGGCCACGGGCTGGTAGGCGATGGCGAACTCACGGCAGGCGATCGCGCGGCGAATATCGTGTTCGAGTTTCAACCGGCCACGGGTTGTGGAGGATGCCGTATCCTGGGAGGCGGCGATGCGCGGGCTGCCTTTGGACTTGGCTTCATACAGGGCGCTGTCGGCGGATTGCACGAGATCCTGGGCGCGGGAGTCGTGCTCTCCACTCAGGGCGACACCGATGGTTACGCTGGGATAGACCGCCTGGGAGCCGAGGAACAAGGGCTCGCATAAATCGTGCCGCATGTCCGACGCAAACTTGAGGGCATCCTCCATCCCGTTGACGGGATCGAGCAGAATCGCAAAATCGTCCCCGCCGAAGCGCGCAATCGTGTCGGTGGGGCGTAGTCTCTTAGACATGCGTCCGGCCGTCACTTGAAGGAACGTGTCGCCGGCGGCCTGCCCGAAGGAATCGTTGATGAACTTGAAGCGGTCCACATCGAGCAGCAGGAGGGCGAACGGGTGGCCGCGCTGATTACGCCACACTCTTGTGCGATGATCGAGACGCTCGAGAAAAATCGCCCGGTTATAAAGACCGGTCAGCGTATCATGGAAGGCATTGAAGACCATCTGCTCCTCCATGTTTTTTCGCAGCGTGATTTCCGTCAGCGATCCCGCCATGCGGTATGGGGCGCGGCCGGCCCGGCGTACCGCCAACCCGCGGGTCAGTGCCCACCGGTAGTCCCCGCGGGGGGATCGAATGCGGTGCTCATGTTCGAAATGAGGGCTTTCGCCCTGAAGGTGGGAGAGAAGGCCGGCCCTCAACCTTCGCACATCCCGCGGATGGACCAGCGTGAACCACTCCTCCATGGTCCGGGGCTGCGGGACGCCTTCCTGGCCGAACATGGCAATCCACCGCGCCGACAGAAAGAGGAGGCCGGAGGCAATGTCCCAGTCCCAAACGACGTCGTTCGAACCGTTGGCGGCAAGGGCGAAGCGTTCCTCGCTCTCGCGCAGGGCTTGTTCGACGGATTCTTTTTGCTGCGTCGTCTTCCATTGATCAAGAGCCCTTTCCGCGATATGGGGCATGTCGGACAGCGCCGCTTCCGACTTCACGACATAATCGGTGGCTCCCCGTTTCATTGCCTCGACCGCCAATCGTTCACTGCCGAAGGCGGTGAAGAGAATTACGGGGCAAGGCGCCTTCAGATCCAACAGGCTGGCGCCGGCGCCTTCGCCGTCGGGCAGGCGCCAGTCCGCCAGAATGACCTGCGGGAGGATCCCGCTCCTCAGAAGGTCCACCGCGTCGGTAAAACTGGGCACGGCAAAGAAGTCCGTTTCCGGCATTTTGATGCGGAAGGCGCGGCGCACCAATTCCACGTGATCCGGTTCATCATCGACCATGAGGACAACTTTCAGGCGCGGTGGCATCAGGCTTTGTGCGCCCCCCCAAGCAGCGCATTGCCGGATGCAAAGACCCAACTCAATCGCACGGCAGCCGCGCGGCGGCGGGGATAGGAGGCGCCGGCATCTATCGGGCATACCCGTCCGGAATTCAGAGTGGAGCCGGTTACAGCCCAACGCTGAATGCCCGGCGCGAGAACGGCCAACGCCCGAAAAACTGCCCGCATCGGATACTTGCCCATGTGCGCGATCTGCAAGCCACTTTATCATGACGAAAACGATTCCGCGATTCAGCCTTGTTATGATGTCCCCAGATGGCATTTCTCACCGTCTCGGGCGAGCCTGGCTGCCGCGTGGAAGAGATCGCCCGGGTGACCGCGCAGCGCCTCCAATTCGAGGTTGTCACGGAATCGCGGCTGCGTGAATTGATCGCCGGGGAGTTTGGATCGGAAGGGATTCCGGAAAAAGCATGGGCAGCCGTGGCTACCAGCATGCTCGCTCACCTGGCCATGGAAGCGCCGCTCGTTGTCTGTGTGCCGGGAGCGGAACTGCTGTTTCATGACATCCCCGGGGTGTTGCGGACTTTCGTGGTGGCGTCAGAGGCGCGAAGAGTGGGATTGTTAATGCTGGAACACCGCCTGGACCGCGTTGGGGCAAAGCAATTGCTGCGGCAACTGGAGCGGCAGTGGAAGGAGACGAGAAGACTGAGGTTTGGAAGGGTGAACCTGCCTTCCTCTACCTATGACCTCGCGTTCAACGCCGGACAGTTGGACAGCGAGGCCATTGCGGAACTGCTGGACCAGGCCGCGCGGTTGAAGGGCTTGCTTGTGGAGCCGCGATTGAACCCCGGCGCCGAGGCGCAGATCCAGTTTCAAACGCGCCTGCAACTGGCAAAATTCGGAATCAGCCCTCCCGGCAAGGTGGCCTTGAAGCGGAAGGCTTTTGCGAATCCGAGTGAGCAGATATTCGCCAACCTGCTCGACTTTTACCGCATCGCCTGGGAGTATGAGCCCCGCAGTTTTCCGATTCAATGGGATAAGGACGGCCGCGTACTGGAGGCGTTTACTCCGGATTTCTACCTGCCGGAGTTCGATCTGTATGTGGAACTGACCACCATGAAACAAGCGCATGTGACCAAGAAAAACCGCAAGGTGAAGCTGCTGCGAGCCATGTATCCTCATATCAATATCCAGGTGTTCTATCAGAAAGATTTCCGTAATCTGATCTTCAAGTACGGGCTCGCGGACCGGGCCGTAAACGTATGAGTCTTCCCCTTCCGGCCGGCGTGGAGCGAGTCCTGTTCACGGAAGAACAGATTCATGAGCGGGTGCGGCGAGTGGCCGCGGAGATCAGCGAGCGCTATCAGGGGCGGGAGTTGAAACTGGTCGGCGTGCTGAAAGGGTCGGTGTTTTTCCTCACGCAACTGGCGCGCGCCATCGAGATTCCCGTGAAGATTGACTTTCTCTCGATCTCGAGCTTTTCGAGCAAGAGCGGGTCCGCCGGGGTGGTGCGCATCGCCAAAGATCTGGACGATAGCATCGAGGGCGAAGACGTACTGCTGGTGGAAGACATCATCGACACGGGATTCACCATCCGCTATCTGCTCCAGACGCTGGCCGGGCGCGGGCCGAACTCGATGGGCCTGTGTACCCTTCTCGACCGGACGTCGCGTCGAATTGTGCAGGTTCCCGTGGACTTTCGCTGCTTTGAGATCGGCGATCATTTCGTCATCGGTTGCGGACTGGATTACAAGCAGCTATACCGGAACCTGGACTACATCGCGGTGATGAACCCCGAGATCCTGAAAAAATCCGTATGACCCGTTTCGCCCTGATGTGGATTCTGGCGCTGACGCTGGCCGGACAGACCCAGAAAGCGAGGCCGCGTCCTAAAGGCAAGACCCCGGCCCCGGTGAAGGCGTCGCAGCCCAAGGCCGAGGAGAAGCCTAAGTTTCCCATTGTTTCCTTGCAGGTGGACGGCAATCGAATCTTCCACACGGACCAGATTCTGGCGGTTGCTGGAATTCGTTTGGGCGAAGAGGCGAATGAGGCCGCCTTCGAGGCCGCCAGAAACCGGTTGGTGAACTGTGGGTTCTTTGAGACCGTGGGTTACAAGTATGGCCCCTCCGCGGATGGGACCGGATACGCAGCCTCGTTCCAGGTGAAAGAAGTGCAGCAATCGTATCCCGTGCACTTCGAGAGGATCGCCAAGCCGGAGAAGGAACTGCGGGACATACTTCGCAAAGCGGACCCGTTGTTCGGGGATCAGACGCCGGGGACGAAGCAAATTCTCGACAGGTACGCCAAGATCCTGGAACCCGTTGCCGGGGAGCGCATCGTTGGGCGGGTGATGCCGGGTCCGGATGGGGCACTGCGGATCGTCTTTCAGCCGGCGCGGATGCCGCCTTCGGTCGCCGAAGTGGAGTTTGTGAAGAACTCGGTGCTGCCGGCCTCGGCATTGCGGAATGCGGTGGCGGGCGCCGCGGTCGGCACGGTGTACGAAGAAACGAAGTTCCGGCAGATTCTGGAGGCGAGCATCCGGCCGCTGTATGAAGCGCGAGGGCGGCCGCGGGTGGCTTTTCCGAAGATTACGACGGAACCGCTGAAGGACGTGAACGGGTTGCGTGTAACGGTGGAGGTTTCCGAAGGAGACACGTTCACTTTGGGCGATGTCAGGGTGACGACCGAGGCGCTGCCGGCAAGGGACTTGCTTCGCGCGGCCGATCTCAAGACGGATGACATCGCCAACTTCAAGGAGATCAACGCGGGTATCGAGCGCATGAAGAGCATGGTAAGACGCCATGGCTACCTGCTGGCGAAGGCCACCGTGGAACGCCAACTGGATGACGCCCATAAGAAGGTGAACCTGACCGTCCACATTGATCCGGGCAAGCGTTTTGTGTTCTCCAGGTTGACTATCAAAGGCCTTGATATTCTCTCCGAGCCGCAGATCCGCAAAGCCTGGGCTCTCAAGGAAGGCGAGCCTTTCAATCCGGACTACCCCGATGCGTTCCTGGCGCGTCTGCGGGAAGAGGGCGTGTTCGAAAATCTGGGCAAGACAAAGGCTGAGGTGAAGACCGACGAGCAGAGCGGCGCCGCGGAAGTGACGCTCTATTTTTCGGCGGAGGCCCCGGCTACGCCCGGCCGAAGAGAGCGGAGATCTCCCGGCTTGCAATAGCTTGCGGCGCGGCGAACGGCTCGACGTAATGGAAGCGACGCCCGGAGGGTGTGGTCTCGATGGTTTTCGACCAGTCGATGCCCATTGCGGAGTAGATGGTGGCGGCGATGTCTTCCATGAAGATGGAACGTCCCGCATCCCATCCGCCGTCGATTACTCCGGAGCCGGTCTCATCGGTCTTGCCGATGATCTGGCCGCCCTTGATGCCGCCGCCCGCCGCGAGAACGGTGAACGCATGCGGATAGTGATCCCGGCCCTTCAAGGATGTGACGTCTCCGGGAGTGCGTCCGAATTCGCCCATGCAGATCACCATGGTCTGGTCGAGAAGAGACTGTCCGTCTTTGCGCTTGCGTCCGGCGAGGTCTTCGAGCAGCGATGAAAGCGCGGCATCGAGATCCCAGGAATGCTGATAGTGATTCTTGCGGTGGTAGATATCCTTGTGATGATCCCAGCCGTTCTGCTGGAGGAAGATGAAGTGCGTTCCCGCGCCGGCTTCCACGAGATTTCTGGCGATGACAGCGGCGTCTCCCGTAATCGTGGAGCCGTAGCGCTGGTGCTCTTCGGGGGAGACCTCGAAGACAGGCGCCGTGCTGGGGGCCAACCTGGAGGACGAGAGGCTCACCGAAGCATCGATGTGGAAGGGTGAGCAGGCGGCGGGAAGGAACCCGGAGGTAAGCGGGCCAGCCTGACTCTCTGTCACGTTCATAGCCACGTAGGGCGGCAAGGTGTCCGAATCCCGGCGGCGCGCGGCGTACTCCATGGCCACTACGGCGCCGACGGGCGGGATTTCCCTTTGCAGCGCCGGATTCAATGCGCGCCCCGCCTGTACGTAATATTGAGCGCGTCCGTGGACGCTATCCCTCGCCTCTACCGAACGCAACAGAGCGAACCTGTCGAATTGCTTGGCCAGGCGCGGGTAGAGCGCGGTGGGCCACTTCAGCCCGGGGTGGATCTGCTTGACTTCGAAATCCGGCGGCGTCCATTTCCCCTCCTTGAGGTCCCAGGCATCCACATGGCTCTGTCCGCCATCGAGCATGAGGAAAATGCAGAACTTCGCCGTCCCGCGCGGGCTCACCTTTGACGCGGCACGGACGTTATTCGGCCGTAACAGGGGAGAGACGCGGTAGGATGACAGGGAAACTCCGCCAATCCGCAGCGCCTCCCGGCGAGTCAGCATCATGTTTGGTGTGAGTATTATAACCCCCCTGGCTTGCGCGAATCTGGCGGGTGCGATACACTGATTACTTGCGCCGGGCAAGCGCCATCCTGCTTCTTCTCTCCACTGCCTTCGGGCTGGTGAGCCCGCTGCTGGCCGCGCGCACTGCGTCCGAGCTTCCCGAGTGCTGCCGGAGGACGGGTTCTCATCGATGCGCCATGACGCGTTCGGATGCAAGCGACGCGCCGGGAATCACAGCGGCGAAATGTTCGATGTATCCCGCGGCTAAGGATCCATCGACGGCAGCCAAGACAGGGACATTCACTCCCGTAGGCGCCGTTATCACTCTTGTTTCCGGTTTGACCGCCAAGGTGGAGCAGACGGAAGCCGGATACCGGATCTCCCTGGGCCGGTCATGCCTGAAGCGCGGTCCTCCTTCCATCTCCTGAATATCCTTCACGTTCATTTTGACTTCACCTCCCATGTGGCGCGGAGCGGCGTGGGAGGAGGGATATTGCCGGAGGGGAGATGTTTACTATCTGGACATTTCTGGGGCTGCTCGCCGGCGCGGCGAGCGCACAGGAAGCGATATACCACGCGAGCATCAGCGGCCGGGTGACGGATGCCTCGGGCGCGGTTGTGCAAGGGGCAATTGTAACAGCGAGGCAGACGGAGACGAATTTCACAGGCGCCACCTCAACTGATGGCGAGGGACGTTTCCGCTTTTCGTACCTGAAGGCCGGGCCATATGATGTCACCGTGCGCAAACCGGGCTTCATCGACATGGCGCAAGGGCTGCGGTTGAACGCCGGGGGCGCCTACGACCTCAGCCTTCGGTTAACGGTAGGCGACCAGAGAACCAGCGTCAACGTGAGTGGCGAAGCCACGGTGCTGGAGGCGGCGCGCAGCCAGATTGCCGGCAGCGTTGTGGAGCACGAGATTCGCATTCTTCCTCTCAATGGACGCAGCTTTCTCGATCTGGCTCTCCTGATTCCCGGAGTATCGCCCACCAACACGGGAAGCAATCAACTCTTTGCGGAGACGTCGGCAGTGCCCGGACAGGGTATCTCGACCGGCAGCCAGAGAAACTTTTCGAACAACTTCATCGTGGATGGCCTTTCGGCGAACGATGACGCGGCAGGCTTGAGCGGGGTCTTCTACGGCCTTGACACCGTGCAGGAACTCCAGGTGGTGACTTCCGGCGGGCAAGCCGAATTCGGCCGGGCGCTGGGAGGCTTTGTGAACGTGGTTATCAAGAGCGGAACCAACACCGTGCATGGCGATCTCTACGGCTACTTCCGCAACCAGCGCTTCAATGCCGCTAACCCGCTATCGAACGACACACTGCCGATGACACAAGCCCAATATGGAGCGAGCCTGGGCGGACCCATGGCGCGCGACCGCACCTTCTACTTCGGGAATTTCGAACGCCGGGACTTGAATCAGAGCGGCCTGGTCACGATATCGCCCGCCAACGCGGCTGCCATCAACTCGCGGTTGGATGCGATCGGCTTTCAAGGACAGCGTATTTCGACCGGCATCTACCCGAATCCCGTTCATCTCACGAATCTGCTAGCGAAAGTCGACCATTCCCTTGCGGCGCGTGATCAACTTGCGGTGCGCTACAGCCTGTATGACGCCAACAGCGGCAACTCGCGCGGCGCCGGAGGCTTGAATGCAGTCACGGCGTCGGCTGGATTAGACAGCACGGATCAAACCATCGCCGTGAGTAACATACTTACGCTGTCGCCCCGGACAGTGAATGAAACAAGGGGGCAATTCGCGCGCGGCAACCTGCTCGCTCTGCCCAGCGACCCCGCCGGTCCTTCGGTGAGCATTGCCGGAGTGGCGGCTTTCGGGCGGCTCTCCGGGTCGCCGGCGGGGCGCTTGAACAATCTGTATGAGATCGCGGACAATCTCTCGCACCAGGTGGGCGCGCACGCGATCCGGATGGGGGCGAACCTCCTGTACAACGACACCGCCATCACGTTTCCGCGCGCCGTGAAGGGAGGCTACTCCTTCTCCTCGCTCGTGAATTTCCAGCTTGGGCTCTACAATAATGCCGGCTACACGCAGACGTTCGGCAATACCGTGGCGGGGCAGACGAATCCGAATATCGGCTTCTTCGCGCAGGATGAATGGAAGGCCGCGCCGTCGCTGACGCTGAATGCGGGCATCCGGTACGACCTGCAATTTCTGGACACCATAGAGACGGATACGAACAACGTATCGCCGCGGGCCGGATTTGCCTGGACGCCCTTCGCTTCGCGGCGCACGGTGGTGCGCGGCGGTTTCGGCTTGTTCTATGACCGGGTTCCGCTGCGCGCATTGGCCAACGCGCTGCTCTCGAGCAACAACACGACTACACTGACAAGCGCGAGCCAGGTGAGTGTCAACTTGTCGCCGGCGCAGACGGGCGCACCTGTGTTCCCGAATATTCTCCCCGCTCTCCCCTCGGGGGCGCTGATGAATTATTCGACGATGGATCGACGGATGCAGAATGCCTATTCGACGCAGGGGAACGTCGAAGTGGAGCACCAGATTGGGCAACGCGGGACGTTGAGCGTGGGCTACGAGCACTTGCGCGGACTCCACCTGATCGTATCGATGAATCAGAATGCGCCAACCTGCGTGGCGGCGGGCGGAAACAACGGCTGCAGGCCGAATCCGAACTATGCAAATAATAGCCAGTACCGCTCGCAAGGCGATTCGGTCTATAACGGGCTGCATGTTTCCTATCTGCAGCGCCCGGTCAGGTTTGGGAGTTTCCGGATCTCGTATGCGCTCTCGAAAGCGATGAACAACGTAGGGGAGTTCTTCTTCAGTTCGCCGATTGATCCCTACAACATCTGGCGCGATTACGGACGGTCCGACGATGACCAGCGCCATCGCGTGGTGTTCGACGGAGCCCTCAATTCGCCCATGCGGCCAGCGCGGTCGTCATGGCAGAAGCTGAGCTTCGGGTTCCAATTGAGCGGAATGCTGCAATACTATTCCGCGCTTCCATTGAATATCACCACCGGCTCGACGACGATCCAGGGAACAGCGGCGCGCCCCCTGGTGGACGGCGAATACTTACAGCGAAACGCCGGGACCGGATCGGACTTTTTCGGCGTGAGCCTGCGGACCAGCCGGGTGTTTCCCGTGACGGAACATCTGAAGATGGAATTAATGGCCGAGGCCTTCAACGCACTGAACCATCGGAACAACCTGACCAGGAATGGGGTGTTCGGGTCCGGCGCCTACCCATCGGCGCCGGCCGCCGGTTTCGGACGGGTGACGGCGGTGAATGATCCAAGATCGATGCAGTTCGCCTTACGGCTGCGATTCTAAAGGAGCGGTGATGATTCCTTTCCTGCTGTTTGCAATCAGTATCCAACCGGCGCAGGATGGCGTTCCTCCGCGTCAGCCGCAACCGGCTGCATCGCCCGGGATGGCGGCGATGACGTATGGAGCGGGTTCCTCCATCTACTTCGCCTTCTCGCCGGATGGAGGGCGTTCGTTCGATGCCCCCGTGAAGGTGGATACCGTGGGTGCTTTGGCATTGGGGCGGCATCGCGGGCCGAGGCTGGTGATTCTGCGCGATTCCCTGGTGATCACGGCCGTGGCGGGGCGCTCAGTTGCGCCGGGGCCTCACGCACATGGCCTGCCGGAAAACGGCGATCTGGCCGTGTGGCGATCATCGGGAAACGGCGCGGCATGGACCCGCGCCGGCGTGATCAACGATGTGCCGGGGGCGGCTCGTGAGGGTCTGCATGCCATCGCGGCCGGACCGGACGGCACACTCTTCGCGGTCTGGCTCGATCTGCGCGGCAAAGGAACGCAACTCTACGGGGCGCGGTCGAAAGACGGCGGGCTTACGTGGTCGAAGAACGTGCTGGTGTACTCATCGCCCGATGGCGCGATTTGCCAGTGCTGCCATCCTTCCCTGGCATTCGACGGCAGCGGGATGCGGGTGATGTGGCGGAATGCCGTGGACGGCTCGCGCGATTTATACATGACTCGTTCCGCCGACGGAATCCATTTCGAGCCCGCGCGCAAACTGGGCGGAGGAACGTGGAAGATCAACGCGTGTCCGATGGACGGCGGGGGCTTCGTGGTCTCGAATGAGGGCGCAGTGACGTCGGCTTGGCGGCGCGGCGAGGAGATTTTCCTGCTGGAGCCCGGCCGGCCGGAACAGAGTTTAGGGTTCGGGAAGGATGTGGCCATAGCGCGCGGAAAGGACGGGATATATCTCGCCTGGACGAAGGAAGGGGCAGTGTGGGTGAAGACTCCACGCGACGCCGCTCCGCGGGCGGCAGGCGCCGGAGGTTTTGCAAGTCTCGTGGCGCTTGCGGACGGGGCGGTATTGGCGGCGTGGGAAGGCGGGGGCGCGATCCATACGCTGCGCCTTCCATAGCGCAATTTCATAAGGCGTTCCGCTCAGCCGGAGCGGACATCGCGCGTGCTATGTTGGATAGAAGTGTCTTCGCCGCCGTTGAACTTTCGACTCCAGCAATATGAAGGGCCGCTCGACCTGTTGCTAGATCTGATCCGCAAGCAGCAGATCAATATCTACGACATCCCGATCGCCCAGATTACACAGCAATACCTGGAGTATATGGAACAGGCCACCGCGCTCGATATCGAGTTGGGGGCGGAGTTCATTTTCATGGCGGCGACTCTCATCCATATCAAGAGCAAGACTCTTCTGCCGCGGGATCCGGAACTGGAGAAGATCTCCCCCGAGGAAGACCCTCGCAAGGATCTGGTGGACCGCCTGCTGGAGCATGAGCGCTTCAAGAACGCCGCGGAGATGCTGCAACAGAAGCGGATGATTGAAGAAGCAGTCTGGTCGAATCCTCAAATCGGCCACTTCCAGGCGGCTGATGAGGACCCGGGTCTGGATGTGACCCTGTTCGATCTGGTGAAGGTCTTCCAGGAAGTACTGGAGAGGGCGAAGAACCGTCCTGTCTACCAGATTGAAAAGGAAGACGTCACGGTGCCGGACATGATTCAGTACATGAAGACGATGCTCGACGGCAAGCCCAAGGGGCATCGCCTCTCGACGCGGCAATTGTTCGAGTCGCAGCGCAGCCGCCGCGCCATAATCTGTCTCTTTCTGGCCCTGTTGGAACTGGTGAAGCGCCAGGCGATCACGCTGCAACAAAGTGAACTGTACGGCGACATTGACGTCTCCAAGGAGCGGCCCGTGGAGGAAACATTTCTCGGCCCCGAGTCGCTCGATAAGCTCCAGGAAGAATACAAGTAGGAAGTTCGACGCGAGCAGTGATGAATCCGAGTGAATTGCCCATGCAAGAAGAGCCGGTGGAAACCGGAACCGGCGCCGGGACCGCTCCCGCGACAAGCGAACCCGCGGAAGAGGCGCGGCGGACGCAACCGGAGCAGGACGAAGAAGAACAGCAACCGGGCGGCGATGCGGCGCCGGAAGCTGATCCCGTGGAGGATGCGGCCCAATTTCTTGAAGCCAGTTCGGAGGAGCAGCCCTCCGCCGAGAGCATGGCGGAAGCAGACCTGCGGGCGGTTGTGGAAGCGGTTATCTATGTGACCGAGGAGCCGCTGACGTTAGAGCAGATCGCGGCTGCCCTGGAGCAGCCCAAGGAGCGCATTGCGGCGGCTCTGGAGCAACTGATCGCCGGCCATGCGCGGCCGGAACGAGGCATCAGTATTCGTGAGGTGGCCGGCGGCTACAAGATGGGCACCAAGCCGGAGCATCACGATGCCGTTCGCGCCTTTGTCAAGCGCCTGAAGCCGCCGCTGAAGTTGTCGATGGCGGCGCTCGAGACTCTGGCCGTCATTGCTTACAAGCAGCCCATCACATCGCCGGAGATCATGGAAATCCGCGGCGTGCAAGGCGCCAGCGTTTTGAAGACGCTGCTTGACCGGAAGCTGATTGTCCCCGCGGGGCGCAAGCAGGTGGTAGGCAAGCCCGTTCTCTACAAAACAACCAAGGACTTCCTGCTTCAGTTCGGATTGAAGGATCTTGCCGAATTGCCGACTCTCAAGGAATTTGAGGAACTGCGGCGTCTGGCGTTCAGTGACGTGGAGGAGGCTCCTCAGGAGCCGTCTGCCGCCGCGGCGGCAAGCCCAGCGGCGGGAGAGGCGCCACCCGCGGAACCGCCCGTGGAAGCGTCCCCAACCGAAGCGGAATAAATGGCACTCGAACGTATTCAGAAAATTCTGTCCGGCGCCGGAGTGACCAGCCGGCGCAAGGCGGAGGAGTTGATTCTGCAAGGCCTGGTTACCGTGAACGGGCAGGTGGTGACCGAACTGGGTTCGAAAGCGGACCTGGCGGTGGATCACATCAAGGTGAAGGGGAAGCTGGTCCATCCGGCTCGCCATCACGTGTATCTCATGCTTCACAAACCCAAAGGGTGTGTGACGACGCTGACCGACCCCGAGGGCCGTAAGACGGTGATGGACCTGATCCACGGAGTGAAGGAGCGGGTCTACCCGGTGGGCCGTCTCGATTACGATAGCGAGGGCCTGCTGCTGCTCACCAACGATGGAGACTTCGCCAACCTGATTACCCACGCCAAGAGCCAGGTGCAAAAGGTTTACGTGGTGAAGGTGAAAGGCATGTTGACTCCGGAACAGGAGAACATGTTCCGCGCGGGTGTGCCGCTCCATGGCCGCCCCACGGCGCCGGCGGAACTCCGGCTGCTGCAGCGGGGACAAAATCCGTGGTACGAAGTGAAGCTGATAGAAGGACGGCAGAACCAGATCAAGCTCATGTTCCGCCACTTCGGATTGCTGGTGGAGAAGTTGAAACGGGTCAAGATCGGTTTTCTCGAACTAGGCTCGCTCCGTCCGGGCAAGTCCCGCCATCTGGAACCGGAGGAAGTGGAGCGATTCCGGAGAAAGCTCAAAGCAGGGCCGCCGCGCCGGCGCCAGAACAAGATGGAGTGATTTTATAGTGACTGTCGAGGAACTGCTGCAAGAGGGCCGTGTGATCGCCGTGGTAGGCCTCTCGCCAAGCCGCTTTCGCCCAAGCTACGGCGTCTCTGAGTACATGCAGGCGCAAGGGTTCCGCATCATTCCAGTGAATCCGAACGAGACCGAAATTCTGGGCGAGCGATGCTACGCCTCGCTCGAGGATGTACGGGAGAAGGTGGACATTGTGAACATCTTCCGGCGCCCGGAGTTTGTTCCGCCGCTGGTGGACTCCGCCATCCGCATGGGAGCGAAATGCGTCTGGATGCAGGAAGGAGTGGCGCATGAAGGAGCCGCGGAACAGGCAAGGGCAGCGGGTCTGCTGGTGGTGATGGACCGGTGCATTTTGAAGGAACACCGGCGGCTGGCCATGAGATAGATTTCCTCGCGCGGCCAATTGATATTGCCTGGCGATATTCACCCAAAGCCTGGCCGGCAAGGCATTATCCGAATGAAATGCCTGGAGCCGCGCGTGAGGTTTTCGTGAAATTTCCTCACGACCGGCGCAACGATTCCTAATTGAAATTCACTAGAATATTGACCCTGGTTGTGGGCCGAAATTGCTCGCAGCCTGTAGATCAAACCGTTCCGCGGGCCGCGGGCGCCGGCCTCTTACCAGAGGCAGCGTGTCCGCGGCGATCAACATTTGGTCTGTCCGGCGTACCTACGGACGGACCCACATTCAGGGCGTAACTCTCAACCAAGGAGGCTACCCATGCCCTTTCGCGTGAAAGACATCCTCATCGATGTACTTCAACCCCAACCTTGTCCGCAGCACACGATTATCCCGTGCCACTTCCAATGTACGTTCGTGCACAGCATCTGCCACTTCGGCTGCACCATTCAGCCGACGTGTCATTTCTATCCGACCTGGATCACATGCGGATTCCATTGCTCGCATCTGATCTCGTATTGCCCCCAGGGCTCCATCGTCTGCCCCGGCGGTTCCATTCAGTGCCCGGGTGGTTCCATTGCCTGCGGCGGTTCCCTGATCGATCCCGGCCCCCTGACGCCGGAGGCGATTCGGGAGCGGCTGAAGGCGCAACTGGCGGCGGCGCAGGCTGCCGAGGAAACGGCGGCCGAGGCGATGAAACCGCAGACCCTCGAGCAGGTGGATTTGCTCGAAGGGAAGTTGAAGGAAGCACTGGCTGACTTGGGCCGGCGCCGGGAAGAACTGAAGAAGAAAGGGTAGTTCCAAACCGGAAGGGGGGCCGAGCGATGCCGGCGACTATGGTCAATGCACTTGTGACGAGCCAGGACACACAGATCCGCAACATCCTCGGAGCCCGCTTCCGGGCAAATCCCGAATATCAACTGATCCCGTTTGAGCGCCTCCCGGCCGGGCAGCGGGAACAATGGAAAGAACTTGCGCGCGACCCGTCTTTTTTCGGGTTGCTGCTGCCTCGCGAAGGTTCAGCCTGCCGCATGAAATCCGCCTGCCGGGACACAGCGCTTCTCTTCTTTACCATGCAGTCAGCGGGTGTCTTGCCAGCCTTCGCGGTCCACGCGGGTAACGGCGAAGCGAACCGGACGATTGCCCAACTCGTGCTGGATGGAATCCTGGAGATAGAAGCGAACGGAGAGTTCTTCACCGGTCCCGCCGCGGCATCACGCATTTTTCCGGAAACGAAGGCGGAGGCTTCCAGACACCCGCTTGCCGGTCTTTCCGCGGATGCAGTCCGCTATGGCGCGTCCCTCGATTCACTGGACGCCGGCCAGATCGCCGCGCGGCTGTATTTCTATAACCGCATCCCGCTGACTGCCCGATGGCGAACCCTGTATGCCACGAAGGAAGCGGTGCTCGCCCATCTCGGCGCGAAGGACAACCCGGTTCTGCGGCGGGATTGGATGGAATTGCCCGCGGATCCGGAAAACAATGCATGGATTTCCTGGCGCCGCCGGTCTCAATGGAACGTCCCCGTGGACGGGCAGACTTATAAACTGTATTTGAGTCCACGGCCGGATCATCTAACTGAAGCATTTCGTGCATTTGTAAGCGCCATTTCCGGAGCCGGCTGCCTGAATTTCAAAGCCGGCAGTGACGCAGGAGCGCTGCTGCGGCCCGACAAACTGGTGGCCTATTTCCATTCCAAAGAGGACCTCGATGATGCAGCGGCCCGGCTGGAATGCGGACTTGCGGGCTGCCCGGCTCAGGGCGTCCCATTTACGGCACCCTCCGGAGATTCGCTCCTCGTTTCCTGGGGCATCGATCCTCCGGCGGAGGAATGGGAGCGGCGGGAGAGCTGGCGTCTTTGGGTCACCAAGAGGCTGGCGGTTCATATCAAAGCAGGCAGCACGGCGCGTCCCGCCGTAGATCCCGTGAAGTTTGCCCTGGAGAGGATGCGGCTGGAGGCAGTGGACACATCCATCTGGACGCCCGCGCCGGGCATCTGGAAACCGGGCGAGTAAGTGAACCACGGAAAGGAGAAAGTCATGGAAGGGAATCTGATATTGCCGCCGGACATCCGGTTTATCCCGGCTATGGAGCTAAGCGAGGAAATTCGCCGAAAGATCGGCGCCGGGGACGGCGACCTCACCGTGACTCGTCCTCACTCCCGCGCTCCTTCGAAAGTCGTTGACCCCGAGACCTATGCGCTCCTCAAGGAATTCGAGAAGCCGAATACGATTGTTCAGGCGGTCCTACGGTTCAGCAAACAACGGAAACTGCGCGCGGAGCAGGTTCTGGACGATGCATTTCCCCTGCTGCGGAGCTTCTTCGAGAGCAAGTTGCTGGTCGATCCGGACTCCGTGGAAGCGCAGCGGGTTGAAGCCGCTCATTCGGTTGGGCAGCAGGTGGCCGGCGTGTTCGTCGAAGAGGTGCTCGCGGTCATCTCCGACACGGAACTCTATCGCGGGCGGACCAGCGACGGGGAAGCAGTCTTGAAGATCGGGCGCACCGCGGACCCGTCTATTCGCTATCTGCTGAAACGCGAAGCCGGGATCCTCGAACACGGACAGGCCACGGGCGTGCTTCCGGCATTGTTGGATCGCGGCGAACTCGATGGGAAAGCGTTTCTCGTCATGGAGTATTGCCCCGGCATCGATGCGGCATCCGCGGCGGCGGAAGCGAGAGGACAAGGCGCCGCGACGGCATGGGACCTGTGCGGGCGGATCCTCGAAGCCTACAGCAGGCTGCATGGAGCGAACATCGTGCATGGCGACGTGCATCCGCGCAACATACAGGTTGACGGTGACATCGTCCGGTTGCTGGACTTCGGTGTTTCCGTCGTCGAGGACGAATCGGGTGAGAAGGGACATGCGCCGCGGGCGGGAATCGGATATTTCTTCGAGCCCGAGTATGCGCGGGCAGTGCTGGCGAATGCGGCGCCTCCCAAGGCAACGAAGGCGAGCGATCAGTACGCCCTGGGTGCGCTCTGCTATCTGCTGATCTCCGGAGAACACTATCTCGATTTTCCAGGGGAGAAGCGGGAGATGATGCGCGCGATCGCGGAGGATCCGCCGGTTCCGTTCGCAATGAGAGGCGCAAGCGTGCCGGATGCGGTGGAACGCGCCGTGTTCCGGGCTTTGGAGAAAAATCCCGCGCATCGCTTCGCCTCCACCGGCGAATTCGCGGCGGCGTTCCGAGGCGCGATCCAGGGAAGCGCGAAGATGCCGCGGGGCCAGGCTCCCCAGGCATTGATAGCGGCAAAACTCGACGAGGTTCTGCGCGAACTCGACCAGCCGCGGACAACGTTCGAATACCGCGGACCGCGGAGCCCTTCCGTGTCCGTAACGTATGGCGCCGCCGGGATCGCTTACATGCTTTACCGGTTGGCCTGCGTGCGGGGTGGCGCCGGACTGCTGTCACTTGCCGACCAGTGGGCCATCACGGCCGCCGCGCATGCCGCGGATGCGGACGCGTTCTATCACCCGGATGTGAAGATCAGTCCGGAGACAGTGGGCCGCGCTTCGCCTTATCACACCGCGAGCGGTGTCCACGCCGTGCAAGCCCTGATCGCGGCGGCAATGGATGACCATCTTTCCTTAGGTGTTTCCATCGAAGCCTATCTTGCCGCCTCCAGCGAGCCTTGCGACAAGCTGGATCTCACCCTTGGGCACTTCAGTACCGTGATCGGATTGACGATGCTGATGGATGTGGTCCCGGATGGCGAGGGCAAGCATCTGCTGTCGAAAGAGGGCAGCCGGCGCTTTGCCGAAGCCTGGGCGCAAGTGGAAAGAATGGGGCCTATCGCGACATGCAGGCAGGAGCCCTACCTTGGCATCGCGCACGGGTGGGCCGGATTCCTGTACACCGCGCTGCGATGGGCAAGCGCGAAGGGTTGCCGCCCGCCGGAAGACGTCGAGAGCCGCCTGCACGAACTGGCTGCCTTGGGCGAACCGCATCGCAAAGGAATGCGTTGGCCGTTCCACCTGGAAGCGCGGGGAGCCGCGCGGCATATGGGCGGCTGGTGCAATGGAACCGCGGGCTTCCTGCAACTGTGGACGCTGGCGCATCGAGTCTACCGCCAGGAATGGCTGCTGCGGTTGGCGGAGCAATCAGCGGAAGAGTGCGCCGCGGCGCCCGGCGGTGTTGCAAGCCTGTGCTGCGGGGCGGCCGGCCAAGGCTATGCGCTGCTGGCGCTTCACAATCACACGGGCGAGCAGCGGTGGCTGGATGCGGCGCGCGGGAAAGCGATCGAGGGCGTGCAGGCATCTTCGCGGAGCCGCGGCGAAGAACTGCCGTTCAGCCTGTACAAAGGCGACGTGGGACTCGCGTTGCTGTGCGCGGAGATCGAGGCGCCTTCCCTGGCGGCGATGCCGTTCTTCTGACGTGGATGCCTCAAAGCGAGCCCGGATCCCAGCCCTTGCGGTATTCCCGCGCCAGGTATTGGTTCGCTTCGGCCACATTCGTAATGGTCATCGTCGAAGCATCATAGAGCAGTTTGCGGCGTGTCCGCAAAGCAGCGGCATAGAGGTTCACAGCCTCCGAAATAGGCCATGCGTTGAGGAAATTGCCTCCGGATTGTTGCCCGCCCTTGCAGGCGGAGATCCACTGCCGCAAGCCAGGCGAGATTTCCCCCGGTTCGCGCTGCCGCCGCCGCGGGGTTTCCGCCGCCTGGTAACCGCGCATGCGCCGCTCCGGAATGAGACGCGGGCTTTCGACCCGGAAGCCCGATACAATCTTCCCCTTGTCGCCGACGAACATCATGCCTTCGGCGGGAAACTCCTTCCCGTCCTCTTCGAGTTCTTCGGGAGTGGGCGGCTTGAACCCTCCCTCGTACCAGATGAGATCCACGGGCGGCCTCTGTCCGCGGGCCGGAAACTTGAAGCGCACGGCACTGGCGGAGGGGAAGGAGAAATCGTTCCTGATGGTGGTGGAGACGCCATCCTTCAAGAGACATTCGTGACTCAACATCGGCTCCACACTTGTGGGAGAACTCAATTCGAGCGCGTTGAATACGGTCCACAAACTGTAGTGGCCCATGTCCGCCATGGAGCCGCCGCCAAAGTCATACCATCCGCGAAACACCATGTGGGTGTAGTTGGGATGATAAGGACGGTCTGCTTCCGGGCCAAGCCACAGGTCCCAGTCGAAGCCTCGCGGCACGGGTGGCGTATCGGAGGGCAGGGTGGCATATTGCGGCCACACGGGGCGGTTGGTCCAATTATGGATCTCACGCAAAGTGCCGATGGCGCCTTCCTTGATCCACGCCATCACCGGCTCCATCGAGCCGTTGCTGTCCCACGGCATGAAATGAGTGGCCACCCCGCGCTCCCGCGCGGTGTCGATGACCCGTTTGGCCTCTTTCAACCGGTTCGAAATGGGCTTGTGCATGATCACGTGCTTGCCCTTTTTCATTGCCGCGATGCTGATCACCGCATGGAGGTGATCGGGCGTCATCACTTTGACGGCATTGAGATCCTTCTCCTTGTCCAACAGTTCGCGGAAGTCCGCATAGGCGGTGCATCCCCGCGCCTTTTCGCCGGAGCGTTTCGAGGAGTAGTATGTCTCGACGATGTTCTTGCCTGCTTCGCGTCCGCCGGGAATGATTTCTTGCCCACCCGGACTCCACTCCGGCGTCTCGAGAGCGCGCCGCACGCTACGAAGGAGCCCGTCCTTCGACCAGTCGCGATATCCGGTGGCGTATTGGCTCGGATCGCAAACCGCAATGATCCGGATGTCCGGAACCGCGAGCAACGTGAGCATCTCGCGGATTCCCTGCGTGCCGATGCCGATGTAGGCGAGCGTAATTTTGTCGCTGGGAGCGACAACTCCGGGTCCTCCCAATGCGTGCCTGGGGACGATGGTGAATGCGGCCGTTGCCGCGGCCGCGGTTCCTACAAACTTGCGGCGATTCTCGTCGGTGGTCATCGAGGGAATGATACTGGATGCCTACGGCGGCGACAAGGGTGGAGGCGGCCGTGTCATTTCAAATGCCGCAGGAGGATCTCCACAAGCAGCGGGGCATCATCCTTCGCTCCGCCCGCCACATAGACGGCGGTTCCCGAAAAACTGGACCGCTTGTCGTCCTCCACCTGCTGGTACACCAGGTCTCTCGCGACGAGGCCCTCCCCCTTGCGTCGTGGGGACGGAGACGCCTGCCCTTCCATCGGCTCCAGGTTGAGACGATCGACAATGGCGCGGGCGGATACTGAAGTTCGCGAGACGATCAGGACCAGACGCTCCTCTCCCGGCGTCGTGTCAAAGGCGAAAGACCCCGTGGAATCCGGAATGCTACATACCTCGAAAGCACCCAACGGCTCGATGGGCGCGGCTGCGCGGGGATAAAGAACTCCCCACGTTCCGCTCGAACCGCGCTGCAGGACCGCGACGTATGCCTCCTGACTGGCTTGGATGCGAAGGCGGACGCGGTCGCCCGCGTGAAACACGGCCGCTTTCGGATCCACGCCGGCAAACGTGCCGTCAGGCTGCCGGCGAAGCAATCCGTAAAGGATGCTCAGCGGAGCGCTGGTTGGGGCCGCGTTCGATTCCGCATTCACAAACAGATCCCGCGGACTGGGCGGCGCTTTCTTGTATGGGGTCTGCCCAAAGCAGACCAGTCCGAAAAGCGTAATCCAGCGTATGGCCGCGGCGCCCATCGCCCGGCAGTCGAACGTGCCATCCAACAGCGGGAGGCTCATGAAGCGAGGCATCACATCCCTCTTCTATGAGGTAGTGATGCAAGGCTCCGGTTCGTTTCAGTGCTCAGAACTGAAGGCGCAAGGCGAATTCCGTCTGCCGGCTGAGATTCGCTTGAGACGAAATCCGTCCGAAGCTGGCATTTCCCACTGTCGTGTTTGGCCCGCCGAAGACCGGGTGGTTGAACAGGTTGTAGGAAGAGGCGCGGAACTCCAGTTTCACCTTCTCCACAATCTGGAATGCCTTGGTCAGAGTCAGGTTGATGTTGTTCATGCCGGGCGTGCGAACGGTGTGTAGTCTGGGCGCCAAATTCCCGATGGCGAAATCAGCCGGCCTCGCAAACGCCGCGGTGTTGAAGTAGCGTCCCAGCCGCTCGCTGTGGCTGCCCGAAACGCCAGATGTGGGGTCGCCCACCACATCCGGACCTCGGCGCGCCGCGCCGGGAACTCCCGTGCCGCCTTGCACGCCAAACGCGGTAGGGAAGCCGCCCTGGAAAGTTTGGAACGTGGATAGCTGCCACTGTCCCACCAGCAGATCCAAGGCTCGCGAAGCATTGTTGAGATAGCGCCTGTTGCGGCCTACAGGCATATCCCACGCGCCGCCAATGGTCAGCCTCTGCGGCACATCGAAGTCGCTCACCGCGCGCTCCACACGGCGATTGTAGGAATCCTGCGGCGAATTCAGATCGCTGATGTTCTTTGAAATCGTGTAGGAAATCAGCCCGGTCAGCCCTTGGGAGAGCCGCTTCTCCAGCTTCACCTGCATGGAGTGATACACGCTGTTTCCGTAGGCCGGGGTAACGCGGCTCACTGATGTGAATTGCGGATAAGGCCGCAGCAATTGCTGTCGTTGGATGGTGCTCCCGCCGAGCGGCCCGGTGAGGATTCCGAAGAAGGGATTCTCCACGGTCTGGGCGAGTTGCGCACCCATGGACAGGTACTGTGTAGGGAGCTGATTCAATGTTTCATCAGGAGCAATCAGGTTAATGCCTCGCGTTCCGACATAGCCCACTTCGAGCAGCGCCTGTCCTGGAATCTCGCGCTGGATATTGAACTGCCAATTGTGGAACTTCGGGTAAATGTCGGCCGGCTCGACGAAGGAAACGGCTTGTCCCACCAGCGTTGCAAGACCCTGGGAGTTTCCGATGGGCGGCAGAAGGCCGTTGGGCAGCGGGTTGCTCAACCGGTCCTTCACCGTGATTCCTCCATCGGTGGAACTTACCCACGGCGTATCGTTGCTGTAGCCCGTTGCCAGCACCGAACCAACCACCGGGATATAGCTCAGCGCATAACCGCCGCGCAGCACGGTCTTCTTGTTGAGGCTGAACGCGAATCCGATGCGTGGAGCAAAGTTGTTCCGGTCCGGATTGTACAAACCGCGCGAAGCGCCGTTCACTCCGGCATAGAGCAAGCCACCTCGAAGATTGAGGCCCGGCGCCTTTACCGGCGAGACGGCGCCGTAGTCAAATCCGCGCGTGGTGCGGTCATATCGTTCGGTGCGCGGCGATTCGTATTCCCAGCGCAGTCCCAGATTCAACGTCAGCCGCGGCGTCACACGGAAGTCGTCCTGGAAGTAAAGCGCGTAGTAGACATTCTGAATCGACAGCCCGGTGTTAAAGGGCACATTGCCGCTGCCGAAACCTACAAGGAAGGAGGCAAGGCCGAATCCACCCGAGGGTAGAGCCGCATTTGGGCCTCCTGTTTGATTCGGTCCGAAGGAGAACGTTCCGGACGGGCTCAGATTGCGGAAGTAGTTGCCGCGCAGCAGCCGTGTTTCCCCGCCGAACTTAAAGAGATGCTTGCTGCGCTGCATGGTCATGCTCGGCTGCAGGGACCACGTGTCGCCGGGATCGAAAATATACGGGCTCCCCGCCAGCCCTTCGAAATCCGACACGGAGATAGTGGGGAAAGCGAAGCTCTGCACAAGTTTTGTGTAGGCCGTGGGAAAGCCCAGCGATGGGAGATCGAAGCCATCGGACCATGGGCGGTTGTTCTCAATGCCGCGCGCATAGCCTAGCCGGACATCCAGTGTTGTGGAAGGGCTCAGGATGAGTGTATCGCCGATGGCCACGCCGAAATTCGGCCGCTTCACATTGTTCCGCCCGCCTGTGGCGATGCCTTCGAATTGATATGGAAAGACAAGCCGCCCCTCGCCTTTGTTCATGCGCACAAATGCCTGATGACTTGGGCTGAACTGATGGTCAATCTTGATGACGGTGGCGTCGTAATCGCGAGGCCACTTGAACGATTGGCTGAAGTTCTGCACGTACGGGCGGCGCGCGTCCGGGCCCACCTGGTTGGCCTCCGGCCAGTATTTCATGATGTTCCGCGCTACCGCATCCTGCGCCTGCTGAGGCACGATGTTGCCGGGGAAGGGCTGGCGAGTTGGAGTGCCGTTGATTGTCTTTACAGATACCTGAATTATGCACGCAGATCACTCCTGTGCAAATTAGCTTTCATCCGCCATGCTGAGGTGTATCCGAGGGGTGGCGGGGACGGCGGGGCACCCGGTCTGGTAGGGTTGACTCAGGTTTCGCCAAGAAACTGAAACCCACTCAACGAGGAGTCCCCCGCCATGATTCGAGTATCCAGCATTTTCAGCCAGTTGTTGCAATTTTTCCCGCGTCTGGAGTTTGAGGCGTTAGTCCGCAAGCATGCCGCCGAGCGCCACGCCCGCGGTTTCACCTGCTGGCAGCAGTTCGTAGCCATGCTGTTTTGTCAACTGGCCTACGCGCAGAGCCTGCGTGAGATCTGCGGCGGGTTGGCGGCTTTGGAGGGCAAACTGCGTCATCTCGGGGTCATGGATTGCCCCAAGACCACCACGCTGTCTTACGCCAACGCGCATCGGCCCTGGCAGTTGTATCGGGCCCTGTTTGAGCAAACCCTGGCCCGCTGCCAGGCCGAAGCAGCGGCGCGCACCAAACGCCGGTTCCGGTTCAAACACAAACTCCTGAGCCTGGATTCCAGCATGGTGGAGTTGTGCGCGGAGGTCTTTGACTGGGCTCAGTACAAGCGCACCAAGGGGGCACTCAAACTCCATCTGGTGCTCGATCACGACGGGTTCCTGCCTTGCTACGCGGTAATCACCGAGGGCAAGACAGCCGACGTCACCGTCGCACGGACGATCGACTTCGCACCGGGCACGCTGGTAGTGTTTGACCGCGGCTATAGCGACTACGACTGGTGGCTGAAACTGACGCGATCGGATGTGCACTTCGTCACCCGGCTCAAAGACAGCGCCCGCTATGGCATTGTAGAGTGCCGGCCGGTGGTGGAGGGCACCAACATCATACGCGACGAAGTGATTCTGCTTACCAGCCAACAGGAGATCGGACCCGAAGCGCGGCTGCGGCGCATTGAGTTGTGGGTGGAGGAGAAGGAGGAGACGATGGTCTTGCTCACCAACAACCTGAAACTGGCGGCCAGTACCATCGCGCGAATTTACCGCGACCGATGGCAGGTGGAACTTTTCTTCAAGGCGCTGAAGCAGGGTCTGAAGGTCAAGACCTTCGTCGGCACCAGTGAAAACGCGGTGCAGATTCAAATCTGGACCGCCCTGATCGCCATCCTGGTTCTGAAGTACCTGCAATTGAAGAGTACCTTCGGCTGGAGTCTGTCCAATATGGTCGCCCTGCTGCGGCAACAACTGTTCGTCTATCGGGATCTGTGGACGTGGCTGAACGACCCCTACCAGGCCCCGCCGCCCCTGGTGGCGGCCGAACAGTTGGCATTGGGGCTGTAATTTGGAAAGCACATCGGCAGGAATCCAGGAAAAGGCGGGCAATGCAGGGCAGAATGAAGTTCAACTTGGATAGCAAGGGGCGGCAGAACCGATAACACCAACCCAGAATGGCAGACCCAACCAGGAATCCGTCAGGATGCCCAGGCGGAGCTTATCTCCAAGCCTTGCAACACCGGCGTCTCAGCGATGAGGCTAATTTGCACAGCAGTGCACGCAGATGGAGCGTGCTGCCGAGGCCGACGTTGGCTTCGAGGTAGTTGAGCGCGAGCCTGTCACGCGGTAGTTTCTGCGCTTTTTGTACCCCCTCCTGTAAGATGCTGATTTCCTTCAGCCACCTGTGCATAGAATCCTATGCGCTTCCTGGTTCAGTTGCGAATTGCGGTGGCCAATACCGGCGACAAAGCAGTGCCAGTGAAGGTGATGGACCGCACGCGATCCATCAGCCGCCGGAAGATGCCCTGCTCGGCATAGTGGTCGCTGTAGCTGACGCCGGCACGACCGGCGTGACGCCAGATCTTGGCGGCCAGGAATAGGAATCGTAGGCGTGTCGTGGCCAGCGTGGTGTGCGGAAGTTCGCTGACGGTGATGTTCTCTTCACGATGGAAGAGCATTAGCCAGCAGTTCAGGTTGTAAGCCAGCATGGCGATCTGAAAGTGGACACAGTTCATCGCCCAGCGCCTCGACGGATGCGCAGCCAGTCCCGCGTCATTGTTCGCTTCTTTGATCAGGTTCTCGGACGTGGCCCGCTGCCGGTAGAAGCCGACCAGCGCATCGATCGGCGCATCCATGTTCGTGACGAATACGCGGTAGCTGTACTCGGGCGTGTCGAACAACTGGTATTGCTCGGGCTGGCCTGGTTCGGCGGCCTTGGGTGTCTTGACGTAGCGCAGGGCGACGAACCGATAGGCTTTCCCCCATCCTTCCGGCTGATAGCGGAACTCGCATTGCCCGTCGGCGTCGGTGCGTGGCGATCCGGTCCAGCGCGCCGCTTTCAGTTCATCGAGCAACCGAGGCGTCTTGCGGACCGATATCACGAAGAGACACCCCTTGCCCTCATAGGCCTGCACCGCCGCCCAGCAATAAAAGCCCGAGTCGGCTCGCGCGTACACCGTCTGGACGCCCGGTGGCAGCCCGGCGAACACACCGCTCAGATGCTGCGCGATCTGCTTGCCCGTCGGCCGGTCGCCCTTGAGCAACTCCCCGCCAATGTATTCTCGTGTTTCGGCCAGGAACGTCAGAATCGGCTGGTAGCTCTTCTTGCCGCGGTTCTTGGGGTTGTAGCCTTTGCGCGCTCCCATCTGGTGGCCGAACACGGTATGCACTGTCGTGTCGGTATCCAGGGTGACTGCGGTTAATTGCACGTGGGCCGCTTCCCACACTCGATTGCGCATCGCCTGCTGCACTTTCAGCAACTGTCCTGCGACCGTCAAATGCAGCGATGCCAGAAAGCGCCAGAAGGTGCATTGCAGCGGCAGCCGCAGCACCTTCAGAATCCCCGTCAGCATCGGCTCGCGCTCCAGGAAGCGCAGATGATTGAGCCGCGAGAAGCCGACGTAGCAAGCCAGGACCATACCCAACACGAACTGGTATGGCTGCATCGACCGTGTCAGACGCTTCACGGTCACTGTCTCTTCCACCAGTTCCTGGAACTTCAGGCGTTCGAGCATGGTGGCAACCGGGAGAAGGCCGCCGTAGGCAGTCAAGTTCTTACTGTCGAAGTCATAAGGCGTGGAAGCCCCGATTTCATTAGGCTCCCGATTACTGGTCTGGACCCCTTGTTTTGCGGGCTTTTTCGCGATATCCTCTGGAACGTGTTTCACCATCTGGGTGACTCCTGGAAAATGGAATTGGCGAAGCACACACTTCGCGGTTCTTCTGTTTTAACGCAGATTTTCCAGGGTCTCCAGGTGGTCGGTCCGCTCAACCGCTCAGCGCAACCTCACATTCTGTGCATAGGTCAGGAGATAAGGGATCGTAGATGGCGCCGGAGAATTCGGAGAAATCGCCGCTGCGCATCCTGGCGGTAGGCACGTTGAGAACAGGGCTGATGCCGTTGCCTTCGCGGGAACCTTCGAAATTGAAAAAGAAGAACGTTCGATTGCGCCCGTCGTAGAATTTCCCGAGCCATACCGGACCGCCGACGCTGAACCCGTACGTGTTCGAACCGTAGCGCGCCAGACGTCTGCCCGCCGTATTGTTGAAGAAGAGGTTTGAATCGAGCGCCGCGTTGCGCAGGTATTCATAGACGGAGCCATGCAGGTTGTTCGTGCCGCTGCGAATGACGATGTTCATGATGCTGCCGCCCGAGCGGCCATATTCCGCGGGCAGGGTTCCGGTCTGGAGCTTGAATTCCGCTACTGCGTCCACTTGCGGCACCCACTGCGAGATGTTGACTCCGCGATTGACGTTGACGGTGTTCGCCACTCCGTCCACCGACACGTCGCCGGAGGCGACAGGCGATCCGTTAGACGAGTAGGAAACGTTGGTGATCGTGTCGTTGGGCCGCGTGTCTTCCCCGTAACGGTTGTTCACCACTCCCGTCGCCAGGGTAAACATGAACAGACTGCTGTGTCCTTTCAGCGGCAGCGTATCCACCACTTTGCGGTTCAGGACCGATCCGAGCGAACTCGATTCGGATTGCACCGTTGCCACTTCTCCCGCTACAGTCACGGTTTCCGTAGCCTGGCCAAGCGACAACTCGATGTCGAGTCTCGAGTTGTCGCCCAGGCTGAGAATGATGTCTTCGCGCTGGTCGGTCTTGAACCCCGAAGCCTTCGTGGTTAGGACATACTTTCCCGGAGGCAGGAATTGAAAGATGTAATGCCCCGCGGAATCGGCGGCCGCCTCCCGTTCCACGCCCGTATCGGTATTTTTCAGGGTCAACGAAGCTCCCACAATCGCGGCGCTCGTCGGGTCCGTGATGGTTCCTTGCAAGGTGGCGCGAAACTCTTGAGCCATGGAGTGGGAGGCCAACAGTGCAACAACAGCAATAAGAGATCCCATATGCATGCGGGACATGTTATCCCAAAAAAGGATCGGCGTGGGCTGCGGATCACGCCGTCACGCGCTTTTGCGGCGAAGACATCACCCGAGACCTGAGCATTGTCCAGGCCCTTCGGGCAACTGGATTGCTCGCATGTTCCCGCGGACTCAGCGCCGCATTCCGGTCAGCCGAAGCGGCAACAGTGGTTATGCGCGGACGGACACGGTTTCCGGAAGGAGCACCGCCCGCGCGCTACACATCGCCATTTGGGGGCTCGAGAGCATCCGCGGTCCCGCGTCCGTGAAGCGGGCGGCAATGCGCGCCATGGATGCCTGCGCGAGCACGACAACATCCACTCTCGGCCGAAGTTCCGCCAGCGAGGAGGCGAGCATTTCGTCGTGCCGTGAGGCATCGCCCGCCATCAAGCATTCGAACGCGCCTTCCGCAAGTTGCGGCACAATTTCGACGGCGCGTCCCGCGCGAGCGGCGGTTTCGCGCAACAGAGCCACGGTAGGCTCCAGCGTGGTCTTCAAAGTGGCCGCGACTCCGATGCGGCGCCCCGCTTCCACCGCGGCCTCGGCCATCGCCTCATCCACTCGAAGCACCGGGAAATCGAACACCTGCCGGGCGACGGGAACTCCCTCCCCAATCGACGAGCAGGTTACCATCACCGCATCCGCGCCGCCTTCGCGGGCTGATTCGATGTGCCCGAGCAGTCTTCGAAGAGTGAGCTTCGTCATGGAACCGGAAGCAATCGTATTCCGGATGAGAGACTCATCCAGCATGTGAAAAACCTCAACGCCGGGCAGTTGTTCCCTGGCCAGTTGGCCGAAAACCGGAATGAGGACATGGCCCGTATGAAGAAACGCAAGACGAGTGCTCATTGTTCGTTCGCATCATACCATTCTCCCGCCGCGGCACTGCCCTCCCCAGCCGCCGCGGCGCCCGCGTATCCACCGTCGCGGAAATACCATGAGGGCAGGATTCACCCGCATCTCCCGTTGGTCCTATGATGAAGAAGAGTGAACGAATTCTCCGCGCAATGACGGGAGGGGCGCTGGACTTCTCCCGGCATACGTAACTGTGTCCGCCGGGGCCGTCGGCCATCGGGTATTTCCTTGCGTGATTGAGCACATCATCCCAGTGCGTTGGCAAAACATTGTTGACTTCGCCGTGTTGTCCACAGCCTTGTACCTATTGCTCAAGTGGAGCGCGCAGGCAAGGGCGATGCGGCTTTCGCTCAGCATCGTCGCGTTGTTTGCCGCCGCCAATCTCTCCCGCCGTCTGGACCTGGTGATCACCGCATGGGTGATCGAGGCGTCCGCCTGGATCATGACCGGGTTGCTTCTGATCTCTTTTCAGCACGAGTTGCGCCGCATGGTCATGCATATTGAAGACCGGCTCCGCGGCCGCGTGCGGCCCGACGCCGAAAGGGAGGCGAGTGCCCGCGCCATCGCGCGAGCGGTCCTGACGCTCGCCAAGACCCGTATCGGAGCGCTCATCGTGGTGGTGGGCAACAACTCGATTGAAGAACTCTGCGGAGGCGGTGTCGGGTTGGATGCCCGCGTCTCCGAGGATCTGCTGGTGGCTCTCTTCCAGAAGGATTCTCCCTTGCACGACGGCGCGGTTGTCATCGATCAGGAGCACATCCAGCGGGCAGGCGCCCTGCTTCCCCTCTCACAACGAACCGATTTACCGCCATTTTATGGAACGCGGCACAGGGCGGCAATTGGCCTGGCCGACCGCAGCGACGCACGCGTCATCGTGGTTTCCGAGGAACGGGGTGAAGTGACCTGTCTCCGGCAGCAGGAGCGGTTTCACGCGAGCGCGGAAGCGGCAGTCTCCGGGTGGCTGTCCCGGAACACGTCTCCGGAGCGCACCTCACTCCCGCGCCAGGCGCTGCAAATGTTTTCCACCAATCTACACCTCAAGTTCTCGGCTATCGGACTGGCCGCCGTCGTCTGGAGTCTGTTTTTCTTCACCGCGGGAGTCACGCTGCGGCAGTTGCGGGTTCCGATCGAATTCAACAATGTCGGGTCCGGCCTGGACGTCACCACACAGTCAACGAACTCGGTGGAAG
>JAIXKK010000128.1 GCA_026954325.1 Bryobacterales bacterium
GCGCTCGATCAAAGCGCTGGACAAAGCCACGGGGAAGGATATGCTGCTCCAGTGAGATTGCAGATAGCAGCGAATGGCTTCGCCGCTCCTCAAGGTTAGGAGTTCGTTGGCGAACAGGCCAATGTAGATTGCCTGCACGCTGCGTCCGATCGGCACATCCGCAACCGGCTTGAGGAGCAGGTTCCAACGCCAGGCCTGGCTGACATACACGAGGATGTCGGTGGAGGCGGCGAGCAGAATCCACATCCAATGGATACGCTTGAGCCGCGGCAATTGGTGATGCCAGTCGAAGTCCCGATAAACCCAGATCAGGCAGCCAATGGAAATGGCATAAACGATGGTGGGGGCCACCCAGGACGGAATTTTCACGCGTTGCCTGTCGGCCTCAATGACACCCATGCACTCACACAACCATCATATAATCGTGGTTGCGGTTCACGCACACTCTGCGCAGATTATCTCAATCGTTCTTGTATCCTGACAGGATCATCCAATGAAACCACTTCGACGTGTGGCCGTCCTCGGCGCCGGCACCATGGGCTCCCGTATCGCCGCGCACTTTGCAAACGCCGGAATCCCGGCCCTACTGCTGGACATCGTGCCGCCGGACCTGCCGGACCGCAGCGCGGCGGCAAAGAGAGGCGTGGACGCCGCGCTGAAGCAGAAGCCAGGCGGATTCTTTACGGATTCGGCGGTTTCGCTGGTGACGCCGGGCAACTTCGAGGATCATCTCGATAAAGTGCGGGACTGCGATTGGATTCTCGAGGCGGTGGTGGAAAATCTGGAGCTGAAGCGAGACCTCTGGAAGAAGGTGGAACCGCTGCGCAGTCCCGATGCCATTGTCAGCACGAACACCAGCGGCATCCCGCTGGCGCGCATCAGCGAGGGGTTTTCCCTGGATTTCCGGAAGCATTTTCTAGGCACGCATTTTTTCAATCCGCCGCGTTATCTGCACCTGATGGAGTTGATTCCGGGAGCGGAAACGGAACGGGGAGTGCTGGAGTTCGCCGCCGAGTTTTGTGACCGGCGACTCGGAAAAGGGGTAGTGCGGTGCAAAGACACCCCGAACTTCATCGCCAACCGCCTGGGCAGTTTTTTCGGGTGCACGATCGGCAAGTTCACCTTTGAGGATGACTGGGCAATCGAGGAGGTGGATGCGATTACCGGACCACTGATCGGGTTGCCGAACAGCGCCAGTTACCGTCTGCTCGATATCGTCGGCGTCGATGTGATGTATTACGTGAATCGCAATCTGTATGATGCCGTGCCGCACGATCCATGGCGCGAGCGGTTCCAGCCTTCGGAAGTTCTGACGAAACTGGTGGAAAACAAGTGGCTTGGGGATAAGACGGGGCAGGGATTCTTCAAGCGGGTGGGACCGAAGAGAGACATCCATGCCATCGACTGGAAGACGTTCGAGTATCACCCCGCCCGCAAGGTCTCATTCCCGAGCGTGGAGCAGGCGAGGCAGATCGAGGATCTGGGGGCAAGGCTACGGGCGTTGGCGGCGGGCAAGGATCGCGTAGGGGAGTTTCTGTGGAAGCTGTTCCGGGATTACGCGGCGTACTCGGCATCGATGGTTCCGGAAATTTCGGATCGGATTATCGAAATTGACCGCGCCATGCGCTGGGGCTATGCGCACAAGCTGGGCCCGTTCGAGCTGTGGGACGCGCTGGGATTCGAGGCAACGTCGGCGCGGATGGAAGCCGAGGGTCTGGCTCTGCCGGAGAGCGTGGTAAGCATGCGTCGAAAGGGAGCGGCATCGTTCTACCGCGCCGCGGACACAGGCGGCGCGCCTCATACGGCGTATTTCGACCTGGGCGGCGGAGCATATCGAACTCTCGAGGAGCGGCCCGGCATCACGGTGATTGCGGATGTGAAGCGGGCCCGGGGCGTGGTGAAATCGAATGCCGGAGCGTCATTGGTGGACCTGGGCGACGGCGCACTGTGCCTGGAATTTCATAGCAAGATGAATATTCTAGGCGAAGATCAGATCGGCATGATCTACGCGGGGATTGAGGAAACCGCGAAGAATTTCGAGGCCATGGTGATCGCCAACCAGGGGCAGGATTTCAGCGCCGGAGCGAACCTCGTGCTGGTGCTGCTGGCGGCGCAGGATGGCGAATGGGACGAGTTGAACGCGGCGATCCACCGCTTCCAGCAGGCGAACATGGCCATCAAGTACGCGCCCAAGCCGGTGGTTTCAGCGCCGTTCGGGCGCACGCTGGGAGGCGGGTGCGAAATCACGCTGCACTCGGCGCGCTGCCAGGCGTCAGCGGAACTATACCTCGGGCTGGTGGAAGTGGGGGTGGGCGTCATTCCGGGAGGCGGCGGCTGCAAGGAACTGCTGCTGCGGCTGAAGAATCCGCAGAAGGTATTTGAACTGGCGGGGCTCGCCAAGGTATCGACGAGCGCGGAAGATGCGAAGAACCTTGGATTGCTGAACAAAGCCGATCTCGTCTCGATGAACCAGGAGCGGCTGATTGCCGATGCCAAGGCGCTGGCGCTTTCGCTGGCGCCCAACTACGCGCCCGGAGTTCCGAGGCAGGACGTAAAGGTGGGAGGCGAAAGCGTGTACGCGGCGCTGAAACTCTACGCATGGTCGATGCGGCAGGGGAACTTCATCAGTGACCACGATCAGTTGATTGGTGAAAAGATTGCCCATGTGCTTTCGGGGGGGCGGTTGACGGGAGAGCAGGCGGTGGGGGAACAGTATCTGCTCGATCTGGAGCGCGAGGCATTCCTGAGCCTGTGCGGGACGCAGAAGACACAGGAACGCATGCAGTATATGTTGAAGACAGGAAAGCCGTTGAGGAATTAGGAGCAAGGATATGTTTACAGGATGCGGGACAGCGCTGGTGACGCCGTTCACGGCGGACCGAACGCTCGATGAGAATACGCTGCGCGACCTGGTGCGGCGGCAGATCGAGGCGGGAATCAACTTTCTGGTGCCCTGCGGGACGACGGGAGAAAGCCCGACGCTCGAGCGGGCGGAACATTTGCGCGTGGTGGAGATCACGCTGGAAGAGGCGAAGGGGATTGTGCCGGTGCTTGGCGGCGCCGGCGGGTACAACACGGGTGAAGTGATTGAACTGGCGCGCGAGTTGGAGACGATGGGCGTGGACGGCATCCTGTCGGTTACGCCGTACTACAACAAGCCGACGCAAGAGGGGCTTTATCAGCACTACAAGGCGATCGCCTCATCCATCTCCTTGCCCATCATTGTGTACAGCGTCCAGGGACGCACGGGAGTGAACGTGGAGCCCTCGACGGTCAAGCGGCTTGCCGAGATAGACAACATCATCGGGGTGAAGGAAGCAAGCGGAAACATCGCGCAGCAGGCGAGGGTGATTCATGAAGCGCCGGAGAAATTCCTGGTGCTGAGCGGGGACGATTCCATCACCCTGCCGCTGATGGCTCTGGGCGGGAAGGGTGTCATCAGTGTGGTTTCGAACGAGATTCCAGCCCAGATGACGCAACTGGCGCAGGCGTGCCTGGCGGGCGATTACGCGAAGGGGCGGGCGTTGCAGCGCAAGTACCTGCCTCTGATGGAGGTGAACTTCGTCGAATCGAACCCCATTCCGGTGAAGGCGGCAATGTCCCTGATGGGCCTGCTCGAGCCAGTGTGGCGGCTGCCCCTGGTGCCGCCGGCGCCGGCGAACCTACGAAAAATCGAGGCGGTGCTCGCCGATCTGAATTTACTCGCCGGCAGGAGCGTGCATGCTGCAAACCGCGATTGAACAACTTTTTGACAATCCACCGAAGACCTACACAGAAGCAGATTTCCGGTTGTTTGAGCGCTTCAAAGAGGCGTTGAACCGGGGCGAGTTGCGCTCGGCGGAACCGGACGCCGGCGCAGCCAGCGGGTGGCGGGTGAACGCCTGGGTAAAGAAAGGCGTGCTGCTCGGGTTCCGCATGGGGAGCGTGGTGGACATGTCGGTGCAGGCGGCGCGGCAGCCCTATTTCGACAAGGCCACCTATCCGGTGAAGCAGTTTACTGCATCGAGCGGAATCCGCATTGTGCCGGGCGGATCGAGCATTCGTGACGGCTGCTATGTGGGAAAGGGCGTGACCTGCATGCCTCCCATGTACATCAACGTGGGTGCATGGGTGGATGACGGCACGATGGTGGATTCGCATGCCCTGGTGGGCAGTTGCGCGCAGGTGGGGAAGAATTGTCACATCTCGGCGGCGGCGCAGATCGGCGGGGTGCTGGAGCCGGTGGGCGCGATGCCGGTGATTCTCGAGGATGAAGTGCTGGTGGGCGGCAACTGCGGCGTCTACGAAGGCACTATCGTGAAGCGGCGGTCTGTACTTGGGACGGGAACCATTCTGAACCGTTCGACACCGCTCTATGACCTGGTGAACGGCAAGGTCATCAGCGCGAGCGACGACAGGCCGCTGATTGTGCCGGAAGGCGCGGTGGTGGTGGCGGGCTCGCGAGCTGTGACGAACGGGCCGGGTAAGGATTGGGGCATCTCACTATACACGCCCGTGATTGTGAAGTACCGGGATGCGAAGACGGATACGAAGATCCAGTTGGAGGATCTGCTGCGGTAGGGGCGCCGCCACTTCCGGGCGCCTGATAGTGGCAAGATGTAGGGGATGTCCGAAGCGAACTTTATCGAATACCTGAAGACGGTGGATACGCCGACGCTCTGCAACGCGATTGAACTGCTGGGGGTGCGAATGCACCACGAAGGCTTCACGCCGCTCGAGTTACGGTGCCTGTTTCCGGAATTCGGCCGCATGGCGGGCTACGCCGTAACGGCGCAGGTGGAGACCGTGACCGAGATGGCGCCGCGCGACAACCGTCTGTTTCTTGATCTCTATGAACTGCTGGACAAGAGTCCGAAGCCGGGAGTGATTGTGTTACAGGAGATTGGCGGGATGGGAAGCTTCGCGGCGCACGCGGGCGAAGTGATGTGCACCATCTTCCACCGTCTGGGCGCCGTGGGGCTGGTGAGTGATTGCGGCGTGCGCGATATTCCCGAGGTGCGGCGGATCGGTTTTCATTATTTCGCGCGCGGGGTAACGGCGAGCCATGCCAATTACCGGATTGCGCGCGTGGGAGTTCCCGTGCAGATCATGGGGTTGGCCATCCAACCGGGCGACCTGCTGCACGGGGACGAGAACGGCTTGGCGCTGGTGCCGAAGGAAAAGCGGGACCTGATTCAGGAGATGGTGGATAGCGTACGGTCGCGGGAAGGGCAATTGCTCGACTATGTACGCAGTTCCGAATTCACGCTGGCAGGTCTCAGGAAGCACCTGGTGGTGGAATAGCCGCCAACGGATCACGCCGGGTTCTTGAGCAACGTCAGCAGCATCACCGTTTCGGTTTTGGCGTGGATTCCGTGCTCGAGTTTGGGGGGCATGTAGGCGAATGCGCCGCCCGAGGCTTCCTTCACATCCTCGCCCAGGCGCAAGGTGACTTCGCCGGAGATGATTTGAATCAGCGCGGGGAAGGGAGCGGTATGCGCGGAAAGCTCCTGCCCGGCGGCGAAGCGAAAGAGAATCACCTTCGAACGGTCGTCGTTCTGGATCGTGCTGCTGAGGATGCTCTGCTCGGGCACCTGGCCGTGTCCGGCGAGGTTCGGCACAAAAATATAGCTGCCCATGTACTTAGTTTATGGGGAATTGCAGGCTGATAGAACTCGCCGTCACATCTCCGTGTTGGCCTCCGCGAGGAGAGCATCACGGCCGAGGATTTCGACCTCGCGGCGCTGGATGCGCAGCATGCCCTCCGCCTGAAATCGGCTCAGGTTGCGCGAAACGACCTCGCGCACCGTGCCCAGGCGTGTCGCCAGTTCTTCGTGTGTTTCGGGGAGGAGAAATCGTTCGCTGTCGCTTTCCCCGGCAAAATTGAGCAGTTCCTGCGCCAGGCGCTGGCGGATGCTGCCGAACGTGATTCTCTCGACGAGATTCACGAGGTGGCGCAGGCGCGCGCCGAAGATCGCAAGGAATTTCAGTGTGAGATCGGGATTGCGGCGGCAAAGCTGGAGGAAATCCTCCTTGCGCAGCAGCAGCGCCGTGCAGGTCTCCATGGCGGTGAGACTGGCCGGATAGGGGCCGCCGTCAAATACGGGAACTTCCGCCACCGAGGAGGGCGCGTGCTGAGTGGCGAGAACGATCTGGCGTCCCGCCGGAGTCATCTTGACCACTTTCGCCGCCCCTTCGGCAAGTATCCACAAACCGGTGCATGCATCGCCCTCGAAGAAGATATGCTCACCCGCCTGGTAACGTTTGCTGATGGCGATTCCTACCAGCGCCTGCACTTCCTCATCCGGCAGCCCGTGGAACAAATCGATAGAAGAGAATACTTGATGCGCGTGCATGAGGGCGAATCTCGATTTTGACACACACGGCGTGACCGCGGTTACAGCGGCGCGCGCCGCGGCAAGGGTATCATGAGCCTGTGATGAAACCTGGAGAGTCGCGCCGCCGTCACGCCGCATCACCGGATGCACGGCGGCCGGAGATGGGCAGGCGTATCCTTGCGGCCGCCGGTCTGGCCGAGACCGGCGAAAGGAAGCCTCGTCGCGAGCCTGCATGACGAAACGCGGATTGCTGCTGCCGCGCGAGCACGGCGCATGGGGGATGCTGCTGCAACCGTTCGCCGCGGCGGCAATCATCGGACGGAGTTGGAGTTGGCTGCTGGCTGTTTCGCTGCTGGCCGTGCTGATTGTCTTCGCGATGCGTGAACCGCTGCTTGTGCTGGCCCGGCAGCGGTGGGTGTGGCGGGAGCCGCATCCGGAAACGGAAGCGGCGCGCCGTACGCTGTGGTGGGAGTTGCCGGTACTGGCGGGATGCGGGCTGCTGTTACTGCGGCGGGTTTCCCTTCCCTGGATGGCGGGACTTGGCGGGATGGCATTGCTGCTCACCGCCGCGGCATTGTGGATGACATTGAAGAACCGGCAGCGGTCGGTATTGCTGCAACTGGTAAGCGCGGCCGGGTTGAGCGCCTCCTCGCTGCTTGTGGGGTATCTGGCGGCTGGCTCAATGACAGCGCCGTGGATCTGGTGGGTGTGGATTCTGCACGCGCTGCACAGCCAGAGCGGCATCTTCGCGGTGCACGCGCGGCTTGACGCGATGGGCGCCCAGCGCAACCCGGAAAAATTGGGCAAACAGGCGCAAAAGGCCGCCTCCCATGCGTGGCGATTGGAAGCCGTGAACGCCGCGATTGGAGCGGCTTTGGCGGTCCTGGCGGGTTGGGTGGCGGTTCCGGTGTTCCTTTCCGTGCTGATTCACGTCCAATCCCTGCTCCGGTTGAGGAAGCCGGAGGCGCTCAAGGAACCGCTGCGCAAAGTGGGGCAGCGCGCGCTGGCCGCTTCCATCGTTCACTCGCTGGTGATTATCCTCGTCCTGTGGCAGCCGGCTGGGACGGCGGTTCCCCGCCCTCTATAATGAATTCAGGGGCAAATGAAGAAGTTCTATATCGAGACGTTCGGCTGTCAGATGAACGCGCATGACTCCGAGAAAGTGATCGGAACGCTTCTGTCGAGCGGCTACGAACAGGTAGAGACACCGGAGGCCGCCGACCTTGTCTTCTACAACACCTGCAGCATCCGCGATAAGGCCGAACAGAAGGTGTTCAGCCGGTTGCAGGAGTTCAAGCGCAGGAACAAAGGCAAGACCTTCGCCGTGCTCGGCTGCGTGGCGCAGCAGGAAGGTGAGCGGATCTTCGAGAAGGCTCCCCACGTCAGCATGGTGTGCGGTTCGGCAAGCTACAACCGTCTTCCGGAAATGCTGGTGCAACTCGATGCCGGAAACAAGCGCGTCACGGGACTGAGCCTGGATACGGAAGACACTTTCGAAACGCCCCTCACGCGGCGCGACAACCCCCATCGCGCCTATATCACCATCATCGAGGGCTGCGACAAATCCTGCGCTTATTGCGTCGTTCCGTTCACACGCGGGCCCGAGCGCAGCCGCACCTCGGAAAGCGTGCTGCGGGAAGCTCGCGAACTGGCGGAGATGGGTTACACCGAGATCCAGTTGCTGGGGCAGAACGTAAACAGCTACCTCGACCCGTCACCCGCCGGGTTCAACTTCGCCCAATTGTTGAGCCGCGCGGCGGAGGTCCCGGGACTGCGCCGCGTCCGGTTCACCACTTCGCATCCGCGCGATTTCGGGAAAGACATTGTGGACGCCATCGACGGCAATGCGGTCTTGTGCAACTTCGTTCATTTGCCGGTGCAGTCCGGCAGTTCGCGCGTGCTTCAGGCAATGCAGAGGCTCTACACGCGCGATGAGTACATGCGGCGGGTCGAGTGGCTGAAAAAATCGCCGCGCAACATCGCGCTCTCGACGGACATCATTGTGGGGTTTCCCGGCGAGACGGAGCAGGACTTCGAAGAGACGCTCCGGCTGCTTGATGAAGTGGAGTACGACTCGATCTTCAGCTTCAAGTACTCGCCGCGGCCGAACACGCCCGCGTTGCAGCTAACGGATCAGATTCCGGAGGAAGAAAAAGGGCGCCGGCTGACCATCCTGCAGGAAAAACAGCGCGGCATCCAGATCCGGCGGAACGCGGAATACGTCGGCATGGCGCAGGAGGTGATGGTGGAAGGCTTTCAGAAGTCCACGGCGCAGTGGATCGGGCGCACGTCGCAGAACAAGACGCTGAACTTCACCACTCCGGAGCCGGTAAGTGATACGTTGATTGGCAGGTACCTGCCCGTGCGCGTGTTGCGTGCAGGGCCGAATTCTCTCGTGGGGGAGAGTCTGAACTGATGGAACGCGGTTGAAAAAAGGAGCGCAAGCATGGAAGTTGAAATGAAAATCCGCGGTCTGATGATGGATCCGGTCACCAATATGCCGATCGTCATCCTCAAGGACAACAACGGCAACACTATCCTCCCTATCTGGGTGGGAATCTACGAAGCGAACGCCATTGCGCTTGAAATCGAGAAAGTCTCCACGCCGCGGCCGATGACCCACGACCTCATCAAAACGCTGCTTCTGGGGCTGGAGACGGCGGTGCACAAGGTTGTGGTGAACGAACTCAAGGACGACACCTTCTACGCTCTGATCTGGCTGGAGAAGGACGGGGAGTTGATTACGGTGGATTCGCGCCCATCCGATGCGCTGGCGCTGGCGCTGCGCCTCGATTGCCCGATTTATGTAGACGAGTCGGTGCTGAAATCCTCGAAGATGGCCAACGCCATGTCCGACCGCGTGAACAACGAGGAGTTGCGCCGCTGGCTCGAGGGATTGAGCGACGAGGATCTCGGCCGCTACAAGATGTAGATCCGCATGCAGGAAATTCTCGAACGCCTGGCCGCGGCCAGGATCCAACTGCTGCCGCTGACGCAATTGGAAAGGCACTGGGTGTTTGAACGCGATGGATTTATTTCCCTGGTGGAGCGAACAATAGAGGGCGGGTTCGGAAACATCGGGGCTCCCGGCTTATGGACCGAACGCGGAATGGCTGTTCTCGTGCAGCGGGGGAACGGGCACGTATTCACCGCCAAGGGATACGAAGTGGCTGCCACTCTGGAACAGGTGGAGACGATGCGGCGGTTCGCGGGTGACCTGGAAGCGGCCTTATCCGCTTCACCGCCGAAAGGAATCGGATTTCAAGGATAGATGTTGTCATGAAGGCCCGTGTTCTTTGCTTCCTCTTTGCCGGGTTTGGTCAGACGATCTTCCCCGCCTTGGCTCAGGACCTGAGCGGCATTCTCGCCGGCGCCAGCCGGCAGGCGGAGAAGAACGCCAGGATTACCGGGCTGCGGTTCCATTGCGACCCTTCCGATTGCCGGGTGCGGCCGTTCGAGACACTGGTGGTGCAGGTGCTGGTGGACGGCGAGTTGACGGTTTCGAACGGCGAAACCCGGAAAGGGCGGCTCCATCGCACACCGGGGCAGTTGAAGGTTTCGAGCGCGAACGGGGGCTGGGTTTCGAAGCCGTTCAAGTTCCAGGGCTCCGACCCGGGTGGATACATTGACACGGGCGGAGGAACGTTTGCCGGCATCTTCGCGAAGATGGCGGGCGATTACATCGTGGCGGACTCGTTTCTTTACACGGCGCCCGAGACGCCGGGGACCTACAGTCTCACCGATGATACGGAAGGCGTCACAGGCGAGGTGAAGATCACCGTGGATGCGAACGCGCCGTCGCGAAAGAAAGCGGAGGAGGTGAACTTCGGGCCGGAGGACAGATCCACCGAGCCTTACCGCCCGCTGGTGGAACACCACGCGCCGATGGTGGCGCAGGAAACCTGGTGGACGCCGAAAGCCGACATCCCGACGCGCTTCGATTACGACAATGATCTGCTGGGAGACAACAACTGGGACGACCTTGATAAGGGCACCTCGCAGGCGTACGTGCATTACGCCGTCATGGAGACATCGACGCACTGGTTCATCATCTACAATCTCTTTCACCCGCGCGATTACTCCGACAAATGCGTGGCCGGCAGTTGCCACGAAAACGACAATGAAGGTATCATCCTCACGATTCAGAAGGACGGCTCACGGTTCGGCAAACTGCTGGTGATGGAGACGCTGGCGCATGACAACATTTATTCGTTCGTGAATGACGGATCGATTGGCAATGGTATCCACGACATAGACGGTAAGATCGATTTCCATGACGGTTCCCACCCGATTATTTTTGTCGAATCAGGCGGGCATGGAATTTATGGCTCATCGTACGCCAAAGCCAGCCGCTATAACGTGGCAAAGGACGAGTTTACGGCGGGGACTGGAAACACCTTCATCTACAAAGGGGTAGCCGAGCGCGCCAAGCACGCCAACGACCGCAACGTGGGCTATGAGTTGCTGCCGATTCTGACGAAATGGTGGCCGTACGTGGAGAGCAACGCGCCGAACCAGCGGATGTTCGATGAATTCGGTCCCTACCAGCCGTTCGGAAACCGGCCTGGAATCAAGGTAAGCAAGATGGGCCACACGTTCTACGGCCGCAAGGAAGCGGCGAACAAAGCCAAGCCGTTTTGGGGATGGCACGACAACCGTACCCTGAAGGCGGGGGTGCTGGCTCCGGGTGAATGGGGATTAGATCCGGCCTATGGGGTGACACGTGATCTGTCGTTTCCCTCGGGCATGGCGTTCTCGCTGGACTACACGAACAACCCGTACCTGGGAATTGCAGGTGACACTCAGGCCGCGGGAGGCGCCGTGATCACCGCGGGGACCCCTGTCGCCGGCCCCCCGGAAGCGACGGTTCCTCCCGCTCAACCATCGTCCGCCCCGGCGCCGTCCACCGGAGTTACTGTTCTGCCGAACATTGGAACCGCTGCTCCCTCCGCCGCGGCGGCCGCCGGCGAAGGATGGGTGGATATCACGGCCACCGTGGATGCGTCCGTGATCTTCCATATCTGGGGAGAGACCGTATCGCCGGAGATCCTGAGTGGACAAGCGGTCAAGGATCAGCAGCAGCAATTCAGCGGCCCCATTCCCTCCGGCTTCGGAATCCAGTGGGCGGTGGAGAAGAAATCCGGGCGCGGGAACGTGAAGATCGCGGAGGAGCCATCGGATGCCAACGGCCAGACCTTGAAGGTGCGCGTGGACGATTCAAAGGGTGGAGCGGACAGGTATGTGTTCCGAATCACCTGGAAGCGCCGTTGACCGGGTGCAGAGCCGCGATCCGGCGCTTTGTCCAGAACTTCTGAGTCCGCTTCCATGGCTGGCAGGGCAAGATTCGGCGTTTCCGGGGGAACCGGCGGGGGCGTACCGGCTGACGGCGGGGCGCGGACTCTCGCACTGATATTCTGAAATCTGTGATGAGGGGCCGGGCGGTTGCAGCAATAGCGTTTGCCGGGATGGGGGCGGCCTCGTGGATGGCGCTGCGGGGGGAACCGGAGAAGGCGGCGCTGTTTGCGGATGTGACGTCGCGGGCGGGAGTGGGGTTCGTCAACCAGTCCAATCCGACGCCGCGCAAGTATCTGATCGAGTCGATGACCGGCGGGGCGGCGGTGTTTGATTATGACGGAGACGGGTGGCTCGATATTTTTCTGGTGAACGGGGCGGCGCTTCGGGATCCGATGGCGGCGGGGGCGCAGCCGGATAAATCGGAGCCGCGCTTCTGGAACCGGTTGTACCGCAACAACGGCAACGGCACGTTCACGGACGTCACCAGGAAGGCCGGGGTGCGGGGGCGCGGTTACGGGATGGGGGCGATTGCGGCGGACTACGACAATGACGGCCACACGGATTTGTATGTCACCAATCTGAACGGCAACCTGCTGTATCACAACAACGGGGACGGCACGTTCCGGGAGGTGGCGGCGGAGGCGGGTGTGGGCGCGAGCGGGTGGTCCGCTGGGGCGCTCTTCATCGACTACGATCGGGACGGGCGGCTGGATCTGTTCGTGTCGCGGTATGTGAAGTGGGACTTTTCGATGGATATCTGGTGCGGAGAGAGGAAGGCGGGGCACCGGGCGTATTGCCATCCGGACCAGTTTCAGCCGGTGACGCACCTGCTGTTTCACAACGAGGGCAACGGGCGTTTCCGGGATGTTTCGGCTGAATCGCACATCACCCGCTTTCCGGGGAAGGGACTGGGCGTCGCGATGGAGGATTTCGACCGGGACGGTTGGCCGGATATTTTTGTGGCGAACGACTCCGTGCCGCAGCAGTTGTTTCGCAACCGGGGGGACGGCGCCTTCGAGGAGGTGGCGCTGGACAAGGGCGCGGCCTACGATTCCGACGGGCGGAGTTTTTCGGGCATGGGGACGGATTTTGCTGATTATGATAATGACGGATGGCCGGATCTGCTCGCGGATGCGCTGGCGACGCAGCGCTATTCGATCTTCCGCAATACGAAGGGCGCATTCGATTACGTCTCGGACGCGTCTGGGGTGGGCTCGGCAAGCATGCTGCATTCAGGGTGGGGGCTGAAGTTTTTCGACTACGACAACGACGGGTGGAAGGACATCTTCGTAGGGCAGGGGCACGTGATGGACAACATCCAACTGACCGAGCCGCACCTGCGTTACCTGGAGCCTCCGCTGCTGTTGCGGAATGGCCGGGGGAAGTTCGTGGATGTGTCCGGCGAGGCGGGTCCGGCGTTTCGCACGCCTCGAGCGGCGCGCGGGGTTGCGTTTGGCGACTTGAACAACGACGGGTGGCTGGATGTGGTGATGAACTGTAACAACGAGCCGGCGGTGATCCTGGAAAACCAGCGTGTGGGCGGGAACCACTGGGTGATGGTCGATACGGTGGGGACGCGCGGCAACCGTGACGGGATCGGAGCGCGGGTGCGAGTGGTGGGGGAGAGCGGCGGGGAGCAGTATGCGACGGTTTCGACGGCCTCGAGCTATCTTTCTTCGAACGACAAGCGGGCGCACTTCGGCTTGGGAAGAAGTAATCGCGTGAAGCTGCTCGAAATCACGTGGCCCAGCGGGAAGGTGCAGCGAATGGAGGACCTCGCGGGAGACCGGGTGATCCGGATACAGGAGCCGTAGAGGATCACCTGGACCTGGCGCGCATGCCGGCGAGAATTTCGAGGGCCTTGAGGATTTCGGGATCGCCCGGCAGATCCTGGAGGGCCAGGCGGAGGTCCTTTTCGCATTGATCGAAGCGGCCGGCCTGGCATTCAGTGAGGCCGAGGTTCTTGCGCAGCGCGGCTTTCACTTCGCATGCGCCGCACACCTGAATGGCTTCGCGGAGTTGAGCGATGGCCTGGTCCCACTTGCCGTCCTTGGCGGCGGCGATGGCGAAATTGCTCAAGGTGCGGGCGCGGTCGGCGTCTCCACTTTGCTTCTTCACGGATTCGAGGCGGGACTGATACTGGCGGGCCTGTTCCGGATTCGATTTGGCCATGGCGCGCGTGAGGCTGTAGAGAGCTTGGGAATGGTTGGGATCGATGCGCAGGGTGGATTCCCAGGCGTCGATGGCTTCCCTGCTCTTCCCCGAACTCTGGAGAGCCTGCCCGAGAAGAAAGGCGGCATCGGCGTTGTTCGGGGAGAGTTTCAAGGCCTGGCGCAGCGCCTGTACGGCTTCACTGTAATGCTGCTGCTCGCGCTCGGCGATGCCGAGGCGGTACCAGGCGTCGGGAACATTGGGATCGAGCTTAGAGGCCTCGCGGAGTTCGGGAAGCGCCTCTTCGTAGCGGCGAAGATCGCCGAGGACGCGGCCCTTGTTGTAATGAGGAGCGGCCTGCTGGGGGGCAAGCTTCACTGCTTCGGAGAATTCGGTGAGGGCGGCTTCGGTCTGGTGCTGATCGGCGAGGGCGATGCCGAGGTTGAGATGGGCGTCGGGGGAGCGAGGTTCGAGCGTGGTCACCTTGCGGAAGGTGGCGATGGATGCGGGGTCGCCGGTGCGGCCCTGCACCATGCCGAGGGCAGTGAGCGCCTTGACGCTGTCCGGTTCGGCTGAGAGGGCGCGTTCGAGTTCCTGGCGCGCCTGGCTGAAATCGCCGCGGCCCGCGATGACCAGCGCGAGGTTGACGCGCGCCTGCGCGTAGCGGGGGTTGTTTTCGATCGCCTGATGGAAGAGAGCCTCGGCGCGGGAAGAATCGCCTAGCTGGCCGTAGAGCACGCCGAGGTTGTTCTGACATTCCGAGCATTGCGGATCGTTGGCGAGGGCGGCGCGGAACCGGCTCTCGGCTTGCTTGTTCCGCCCGCGCCCCATGTAGAGGAGGCCGAGCTGGTTTCCGGCCGGAGCGAACTTGGGATCGAGGGCTACCGATTTCTCGAGGGATGCGATGGCTCCGTTCAGGTCGGCCGTCTTCTGCTGAGCGAGGGCGAGGTTGTAGTAGGTCTTGGCGTTGTTGGGATCGAGCTTCAGCGCCTGCTGGTAGCCATCGATAGCCGCCCGTGGATTGCCTTCGAGAAGCGACTGATTGGCGCGGCTGGCTGTAGTGCCGGCGATGTTCTCGAGCTGGTCCTGTTTCTTGCGCTGCTCGAATTCGGCGAGTTCTTTTTGGGCGGCCTCGTTCTGATGGAGGCGCCGCAGGACGTTGGCGAGCTGGAACTGCGCTTCCTGCGAATCGGGCTGGATCTGACGGGCTTTCTCGAGGTGCTGCCGGGCTTCCTCGAATTTTCCGTTGCGGGCGAGCACGAAGCCGAGGTTGTACTGGGAGAGGTAATGGTTGGGGTTGCCTTCGACGGCGATGCGGAGATCGGCTTCGGCCTTTTCGTACTCGGCCAGGCCGCGATAGGTGAGGCCGCGCAGGAAGCGGCCTTCGGCATCGCGCGGATGGCGCCCGAGGGCTTCGTTGAGGACGGGCAGAGCGTCGGCCTGGCGGTCGAGGCCGATGAGAGCTTTGGCGAGCGAGAGGCGGGTAACGTCATCGGAGGGATCGGCGGAGATGGCGGCGCGGAAGTGACCGGCGGCTTCGTTGTAGCGCTTGAGGCGCGCGTAGAGCGTGCCGAGGTTCGATTGCGCCAAGGCGGAATTTGGCTGGGCGGCGACGGCTTTCTTCAACACGGCGATCCCTTCTTCGGAATTGCCGTTGTCGTAGAGGGCCTCGGCGAGGGCCACGGCGTGCGCGGGGTCCCGCGGGTCCAGATCCGCGGCCTGTCGCAGGTAGGGGATGGCGGCAGTGTAGCGTTTCTGGTTGCGCAGCACTTCGCCGAGTTGGTGGAGCGCGGCGGCGGATTTGGGGTCGAGTTTGACTGCCGTGCGGAGTTCGGCTTCCGCGGCGGGGAGATCGCCCTGGTCCGCCAGCGCCAATCCCATGGCAAGGTGGGCGGGAGCGGAGGCGGGCGCCTGTTTGACGAGCACGCCCAATTCGACGGCGGCCCGTTTGACCTGGCCGTCCTGCAAGAGCGCCAGGCCGAGGTTGTAGCGCGCCTCGCCGGAAGACGGATCAGCTTTCAATACCGCTTCAAAGGAGGAAATCGCGCAGCGGTTATTTCCGTGACGGGCAAACCACGCCCCGGCGGCGTTGCCGGCCAGAGGGGCGGCGATCTCCTTGGGCAGCTCACAACCCCGCGGCGCCTGAGCGGACGCACAATAGACGAAGCCAATGTAGAGAGCGAGTGAGATGGATGGGGAGCGCACTACTGCTCGCATCATCTCATAACGGGCGTCATAACCGGCGCCCGGCTAAAAGATCACCTTCAGGCCGAGTTGCAGGGTCCTTTCCGAGTTGGCGGTGCCGGTGATCTTGCCGAAGTTGGGATCGAGGACGTTGCCGTTGGGCGTGCCGAGAATCACCGTATTCGGAAGGTTGAACGATTCGGCGCGGAACTCCACGGACCGGCTTTCCTTGAAGGGGAACCTCCGGAAGATGGAGAAGTCGAGGTTCCAGAACGCCGAGGAGCGCATGGCGTAGCGGCCGAGGTTCCCGAACGTATAGACCGCGGGTGGCGCGAAGGCAGCGGTGTTGAACCATGCTTGCGCGGTGGGATTCGAGAGTGTGGGGTTCCCCACCAGGTTGGCTCGTAAGTATCCCGTGTTTCCGGTGTTGGCGCTGTCGCCGGGAACCGTGATGTTATACGGAAGTCCGGAACGCGCCGTGGTAATGGTGTTCAACTGCCAGCCACCCAGAATGTAATTCGCGGCGGCATTGGAACTGGAGAATCTCTTGCCCTTGCCGAAGGGCACGTCCCAAACCACGTTGACGCTCAGGACCTGGGTGAGGTCGAAGCCGGAGACGCTGCGGTCATTATTGAAGTGGTAGGGATCCTGCACCGATTGGCCTTCGACGCCATACCAGCCGGAAGAGCCGATGTCGATGGATTTCGAGTAGGTGTAGGAAACCTGGTAGGCAAGGCCGCCCGAATAACGCTTATTGAAGAGGAACTGGAACGCGTTATAGTTGCCGCGGCCGATGCTGCGGTCATAGTAGGTGGGGTGGATGTAGGGGTACGGTTGGCGGGGCGTCGGGTCGCCGGGGCCGGGGGTGAGCGCGACGTTGTAGTAGCCGCCCAGGTCCAATCTGCGGCTGCCGGAACCGACGTAGTCCATCGATACCGTGGTGGAATTGTTCAACTGTTTGGCAACGCCGAAGTTCCACTGCATGGAGTAGGGGTTCTTGGCGTAAGGATCCATATACCACTGCACCTGTTGGAAGGGAGTAGGCGCCGGGAAGGCTCCGCCGCCGGTGGCGAACGGGTTCTGTCCCTTCACAACGGGGGTCAACTGGGAGGGAACGGGAACGTTCAGGTTGTTGGCAAGTTGCTGGCCGATGTCGGGCCAGGTGCCTTCGTAGTTCTGGGAGGTCTGTGTCACGGCCGCCCAGTTGTCGTAGTAGACGCCGAAACCCGCGCGGACCGCCGTCGTCTGGGTGACCCTGTAGGCCAAGCCGAGACGGGGGCCCCAGTTCGTGGTGGTGTCGTGATAGATCTTGCCGGTGGGGGAGACCACCACGTTTGCAGGAAGCTTTCCGTCACCGGGGATGCAGGGTGCATGGCCGCGTTCGGCGCAGGAGGGCGGCAGTTTCTGCACGATGTAGGTTCCATCGTTGAAATTGATGGAACCGGCCTCGATGCCGCCGTTCTGGCCCACGGTATCCTCACGGCCGTAGGGCGGGATGAACGTGCGGTCGTAGCGGAGTCCGAGGTTCATGGTGAACCTGGGAGTGACCTTCCAGGAATCCTGGAAATAGAAGCCCATGACGCCGCCCCAGCGGGTGGTTTCATGCACGTTGCGGCGGCCGGCGCTATCGGGGACGTTGAGCAGGAACGAGGCGATGGCGTTGCCGGGGTTGACGTTCGGCGCGGAGGGGTCGGAGGTCTGCTGGAGAGCGTACCCGGCGTTGGCGCTGTTGTATAGGGATTCGAAGGTGCTGCTGTTCAACTCGCCGCCGAAGCGCAAGGTGTGCGAGCCGATGATCTTCGAGACATTGGCCTTCCACTGGTGGACATTGGTTTCGTTCGGATTGAGCGATTTACTGATTCCGACGATGGGGTTGCTGAACCCGCTGAGGCCGGTCGACGGCAGCAGCGTAAACCCGCCAATGAAATTACCGGCGAAGTTCGCGTCATATCCGAGCGCGTCGATGGCGCTTTGCGCGAGACCCGGATAGAGGGTGGAAGAATTCGTTTCCTGGTGGGAACGGCCGTACTGCGCCTGCAGGACCAGGCTTGGGCTGAAGGTATGCACCCAACTGCCGCCGAAGTTCTGGGCGGGATTGTCGGTGACGGTCTGCGTAACGTTGGGGAGGCCGCCGGAACCGGCGGTGTCGTAGTAAAGCGCGCTGTAGCGGAACCAGACGAAGTCCTTGTTGCCCAGAGTCTGGTCAATGCGAGCCGTGAACTGGTTCTGGTGCTGGCGGAACGGCGTATTGTCCAGCGCGTTGTTGTTGCCGACGCCCGTGTTGTACAGCGGCGGCCGGATTTGCTTGGCCAACCCCACCAGGCGCTGGTCAATCCTGTTGGCGGGAATCTGATTGCCGGGGAACGCATCGCGGAGGAAGCCGCCGGGCTTGTTCGGGTCGAGACGGGTTGAGAACGGATCGAATGCCTGCGCCTCGCCGGCGAGATTGCCGCTTAGTTCGGCGTCATTCGGCAAGTGCTTGTAGGATGCCGCGGCGCGTGAATAGCGGAACCCTTCGTAAGCCGCGAAGAAGAACGTCTTGTTCTTGCCGTTGTAGAGTTTGGGGATGAGGACCGGTCCTCCGGCGGAGGCTCCGAACTGGTTCTGCCGGAACACGGTGGGATTCGCCAGGAACGTATTGCGGGCGTTGAACTCGTTGTTGCGCAGATACTCCCAGGCGGTGCCGTGGAACTCATTGGTGCCGGACTTGGTGGCGACGTTGATCATCCCGCCGAGGGCTCCTCCCAACTCGGCCAGATCATTGTGGGAGTTCACCTTGAATTCGGCGATGGAGTCAATGATGGGGGGAACGGCGTAGGTGCTCTGTAAAGCGCCCTGGTTGTTGAGACCGTCGGTGAAGAACATGTTGCTGCGGTTCGTCTGGCCGTTGACGGCGGGGAAGACGAACTGCGTGCCGGAGGCGACGTTGCCGAATCCCCCGGAGTTCTGCGAGACGCTGACGGGCGCCACACCGGGAGACAGCGAAAGAAGCTGAGTGAAGTTGCGGCCGTTGAGCGGGAGATCCACCACCTGCTTGGCGGCGACGACGGCGCCGAGTTCGGCGGTGGACTGTTGCACCAGTTCGCCGGAGGCTTCCACGGTCATGGTCTGCTGGACAGTACCCACCTGGAGGGAAACGTCCACGGTGGCCGTTTGGTTAACCGCGAGGGTGATGCGCGGGATCTGGACTGTCTGAAATCCAGGGGCGGTCGCCTCGAGGGAATAGTTCCCGGGGGTGATGTTGAGAAAAACGTAATTGCCGGCTGTGTTGGATTCCGCCTCGCGCCGAACGGTTGTTTCGACGTTCGTCAGGGCGAGTTTCACTCCGGCGACGACGCTGCCGGAAGGATCCCGAACCACGCCGGTAACCGAAGCAGTGGAAATTTGGGCGTGAGCCGGCCCCGTAAGCACGCCAAACGCGGCAAGTGTCAGTAACGAAAGAACCCTTGTCCGCCAAGAAGGCAGGACAAGCCTTTGATAGACTAAACGCATTATTCTCTGTCCCTCCAACAAGTGCTTACGATCTTATGATTGTTTGGAGCCGGTGTCAAGCGCTCAATTTCGTCCAGTTACCGATTGTTTCGCGTTCCAATGGGTGCTATAAAGAGTTCCGAGCGCTTATGTCGACAGTTTCCAATGAGGCGGCATCGAGTTCGCTGCTAAAAGAGAGTCTGGCGTCCGCCTTGAAGCAGGCGATTATGGAAGGCCGGCTGGCGCCGGGGGAGCGTGTAGTGGAGGCGAAGTGGGCCAAGGAGTTCGGCGCCGCACAAGCTTCCGTACGTGAGAGTATTAATATCTTGATATCCGAAGGCTTTCTGGTGAAGGATTCCGGGCGCAGCGCGCGCGTCGTCGAGTACCAGGAATCGGACGTGGCGAGAATCTATGAGGTACGGGGCGCGCTGGAAGGACTGGCCGCGCAACTGGCCTGCGCGGCCGGTGCGGACCTGTCGGCAATGGAAGCGGCGCTGAATCAGATGACGGAGTCGGTGGAAAGAGGGGACATGAGGAGTCTGCTTCTTAGCGACCAGCGCTTCCACATGGCCATGGCCGAGACTTCGGGCAACGCGGTGCTGGTGGACGCCGTTCGCCGTCTCCTGGGGCCGCTGTTCGCATTCATCCTGATTCGGGTGCTGAAGAGCGGGCAAGGTCCGGAAGCCTGGCGCGACGACCTGCCCCGGCATCGAAGAATGATCGAGGTGATCCGCGAGGGGAATCCTGAACTGGCGGGACAGTACGTGCGGCATTCCGTCACGCGGTTCGTGGCTTCCGCTTATGAGGTTTGGGGAAATGAGGGCGGGTCCGTGGAGGCGCATACGAAGGGTGACGGCCGGCGGCCGAAAGCGTAGCCCGAACTGGGATATAGAACGATGAGATCATTCACAATCCGCAAGGCGGAAGCAAGAGACAGGCGATTCCCGCTCCACGCCGGCGCCGGGACTGACGCCGTGCATGTGGTGACGGAGTATGCGTTCGCCGAGACACGGCTCCTTACCGGAGAGGAGGTACAGGGGTGCGGCATTGTGCTCACGCTGGGGCGCGGCAACGATCTGGTTTGCCGGGCGATCGAGATGCTTGCCGAACCGCTCGCCGGCCGTGAAATCGAGGAACTGATGGCGGATTTCGGCTCCGTCAGCCGGCAACTGGCGGACCATGCGGAACTGCGCTGGCTCGGTCCGCACAAGGGCGTGATCCATCTGGCGCTGGCGTCGTTGACGAATGCCTGCTTCGATCTTTGGGCGAAGGCGCGAGGGGTACCCTTGTGGGGACTTCTGCTGGCTCTTCCCGCGGCGGCGGTGGTGAATCTGCTGGATCTGAGCTATCTCGAAGACGCGTTGACGCGGGCCGAGGCGCTTCAGATGATCGAGGAAGAGGAAGCCCGGCGGGCATCGCGTGAAGAGATCCTCGTCAGAGGTTACCCGGGCTACGACACTTCCGTTGGATGGTTCCAATATGAGGACGCGATGGTGCGGGAGAACGCCAGGCAGGCGCTGGAGAACGGCTTCCGGGCATTCAAGCTGAAGGTGGGGGCGAAGGATGCCGCCCGCGACCTGCGACGCGCGGCGATGCTGAGGGAACTGGCCGGCGCGGATTGCCGGATCATGTTTGATGCGAATCAGCAATGGACTTTGGCGCAGGCCGAGAGTTTCTGCGGCGCCGTGCGCGGGCTGGATCCGTACTGGATTGAAGAGCCCACGCATCCGGACGATATCGAGGCCCATGCGGCGCTGGCGCGGCGCATCGCGCCGATGCGCATCGCGCTGGGGGAGCATGTTCCCAACCGGGTGATGTTCAAGAATTTCCTCTCGCGTGGCGCCGTGCATTTCGTACAAGCCGATTGCACGCGCTTGGCGGGGATTTCGGAGTTTCTCGCGGTGAGCATGCTGGCCCGCAAGTACGATCTGCCGCTTGTGCCTCACGTGCGAGACATGGGCCAGATCCATCAGCACCTGGTGCTGTTCAATCACATCGCGCTCGGGTTGGAGGCGTTGTTTCTGGAATACATTCCTCATATGCGGGAGCATTTTTTGCATCCGGCCGTGGTGGAAGCGGGAGTCTACCGGACGCCTCAAACACCGGGTTGTACGGCAGACTTGAAGGCATAAGGAACGGCTGGATAATACTGTCATGGCGGCTGGCGGCTCTGCCGTGGGGAAGCGCGATTCGGGCGCGGGCGGCGAGCGGGCGCATCGCCGTCTATTCGCTGGTGGGAGGCGTCGCGCGGCGGAATCGAGGATTTCGAACCGCTCACAATGATTCGGCGGACGGCCAGCCACGCCGGGGACGCGGATAAGCCCGCGCTCGAATTGCTGGGCGAGGCCGTGAAATGGGTGACCCGGGGGCAGGAACACGCGAGCGGCATCAGCCGCAAGCCGCACTCCCGCACGCCGGACTATGCGGTGTGGATGCGATGCCGCGGGCAGCGGCAAAGGCCAGGTAAGGGACGGAATTCTTGACTTTACCCTCTCCCCTTGCGATCCGGATCAGGTTGGAATAAGGTCGCGGTAAAGAACTTGAACAGGCTGGGACTCGCTCAAAGGGAATGCGCCCGTTCGGCCATGCGGCTTGGCGGATGTAGCGTGAGGGTGCTCTACCGGCGCACGCGGAATGAGATGCCGTGCCTGATGGAAGAGGTGGAGGGCGCCGAAGCAGAAGGCGTGGAGTTCGATTTTCTTGCTTCGCCGGTGCGCCTGGAGTCGACGGACGGCCGCCGGATTCTGTTGACCTGCCGCCGCATGAAGCCGGGCGAGCCCGATGCCTCGGGGCGGCGGATCCCGGCGCCGGTGGAGGGCTCCGATTTCTCCCTGGAATGCTCCACCGTCATCGCCGCCACGGGACAATCGGTGGAACGCACTCTTGCCGAGCGCGAGGGCTTACGGGTGACGACATGGGGAATCGCCGCGGATGAACGCACGCTGGCGACGAACATTCCCGGGGTCTTTGCCGGCGGAGACGCACTGCTGGGAGCCGGCCTGGCGGTGCGGGCGGTTGCGGCGGGACGCATCGCCGCCGCTTCCATCCGCCAGTACCTGAGTGGGGAACCCGTGACGGGCGAGCCGTCGCAATGGGGCATTGCCATGCAGCCGGTGGACGAATAGGAGCACGCGGAAATTTTCCGCGCCATCGAGAAGGCCGCGCGCATCCGGACACCGGGTTCAAAGGCTGATACTGGGGCTGCAACTTCAGCGCGCATCCCGAGTTACTCCGCGCGGCGTTTGAGCTCCTCATGGAACTCCTGCTCGGGAAGGAACGGATTGAGACAGGCCGCCCCGGCGAAGCGGTCGGGGTACGCTTTGACGGCCGCGGCGATCCGGTCATGCCCGGCGCGGTCCAGGAACGGAGCAGCAAGTCCGCATCCTGGCCGCGGCCGCCATGGCGGGCGCGCCCGAGGTGGGCATGCGTGTCATACAGGCGGAAGCCATCCTTCAATCGGGGCACTCCTCGATCTGGCGGGCAATGCGGTCGCCGAGTTCGCTTGTGGAAAGCGCCCCTCCGATATCGGGGGTGGCGTTGGCGGGGTCCGCGCAGACAAGTTCGACGGCGCGGTGGATGAGCTTTGCGCCGCGAAGCGAATCCGGGGTGTCCAGCCATTCGAGCATCAAGGCGGCGGAAAGGATGGTGGCGATGGGGTTGGCAATTCCCTTCCCGGCGATGTCCGGGGCAGAGCCGTGCGAGGGCTGGAAGACGGCATGCTCATCGCCGATATCCGCGCTCGGGGCCATGCCCATCCCGCCCACCAGACCCGCGGCGAGATCGGAAAGGATGTCCCCAAACATGTTCTCCATCACCATCACGTCAAAGCGGCAGGGATCCTTGACCAGGTAGAGCGCGGCGGCGTCCACGTAGAAGCGGCTGGTGGAGACGCCAGGGAATTCAGCGGCCACCTGGTCGAACACCGAACGAAAGTAGGCCATGGAAGGAAGCACGTTCGCTTTGTCCACCAGCGTGACGTGGCGGCGCCGGCGGGATGCCATTTGAAAGGCCGCGCGGCAGATGCGCGCGGTGGCGCGGCGCGTAACCAACAATGTGTCGCGGGCCTCGGAGGCGGTGAAGTCGGCCGAATTCTTGCGGGAGGCGAACAGCCCTTCGGTGTTCTCGCGGTAGATGACGAAATCCAGCGGTCCGGAAAGCGGCCGGAGCGGAGAATGCGCGGGATTGTAAAGACGGATGGGACGCAGCCCGGCGTAGAGGTCGAGCACCTCTCGCAAATCGATTTGCGGAGTCATTTCCGTTCCATTGGGCCGGCGCACGCCGGGCAGCCCCATGGCCCCCAGCAGAGTGGCGTCAGCCTTGCGGCAGGCTTCGAGCGTGGCGCCGGGAAGAGGATTCCCGTTGAGCAGATATTCACCGGCTCCGGCAGGGTACTCCGTAAAATAGTACTCTGTGGACGGAATCCCGCGTACCACCGCGGCAAGGGCCTTGAGGGCTTCCTTCGTCACATCAGGGCCGATCCCGTCACCGGCGAGCACGGCAATTTCAAATGTTCTTTCGGGCATGAAGGGTTTCGAGGTAATGGTTTTCGGGGGAAGCGAAAGAGACCGTGCTCCAGTCTTCGTCTTTACTTCCAACTACATAAGATGATACGCTAAATAACTCATAATGCGAACCGTCGACCTCATCCACCGCAAGCGCGAGGGGGAAGAACTCTCGCCCGAGGAGATCACACTCCTCGTAAACGGATACACGCGCGGCGAGATTCCCGACTACCAGATGTCCGCTTTTTTAATGGCCGTCTGCTGGCAGGGAATGACTGACCGCGAAGTGTCGGCTCTCACTGAATGCATGCTCCATTCCGGAGAGCGCGTTGATCTCTCAGCGGTTCCTGGAACGAAAGTCGACAAGCACTCCACCGGCGGCGTAGGCGACAAGACCAGCCTTATCGCGGCTCCGCTCGCTGCCTCAGCCGGCGCCGTGGTTCCGATGATTTCCGGCCGCGGGCTCGGCTACACCGGCGGGACCCTCGACAAGCTGGAGGCGATACCCGGGTTCCAGACAAACCTCACCATCGAAGCCTTCCTGGCGCAGTTGCAGCAGCACAAACTCGCCTTCATCGGGCAGACCACGCAAGTGGCTCCGGCTGATGGAAAGCTATACGCCCTACGCGATTCCACGGCCACCGTCGAGTCGATTCCGCTGATTGCCTCCTCCATCATGTCGAAGAAGCTGGCCGTCGGCCTGGACGCCATCGTGCTGGATGTCAAAGTAGGCTCCGGGGCCTTCATGAAACGGCAGATCGACGCGCGCAGGCTGGCCCAGATGATGGTGGGCATCGGGCGCAGGATGGACAAGAAGGTTCAGGCGCTGATCACGGACATGAACCAGCCGCTTGGCTTCGCCATCGGGAACGCGCTGGAGATCATGGAGGTTTCGCAGACGCTGCAAAACGCCGGCCCCGTGGATCTCACCAGGCTGTCGCTCGAACTCGCCGCGCGCATGATTCATTTGGGTAAGATCACGGAAACGCTCGAGGAAGCCCGCGAGGTCGCACAGGCGCGCCTGCTCGATGGATCCGGCTACCGCAAGTTCAAGGAAGTGATCGCGGCGCAAGGCGGCAATCCGCAAGTGATGGATCGCTTTGAACTGCTGCCCAACGCCACCGGCATGCGGGAGATCTACTCCCCGCGCGCCGGCTATGTGAGCGCCATCGAGGCGGAGTCAATCGGCCAGGCGAGCACGATGATCGGCGCCGGGCGGGATCTGAAGGACGATGCCATCGATCCGGCGGTGGGCGTCATTCTCGAGGTGAAGACCGGGCAGAAGGTGGAGTCCGGCGGAGTGCTTTGCCGCATCTACTATACGCACGAGGATCACGTCGACGAAGCAGCCGAACTGGTGGAGGATGCGTTCCGGATCTCCCAGCAGACTCCCGAGGACCGCGAGCTTATTCTCGAGGTGGTGGGATAGCGTTCGGCCGCCATTCGCAACAAAGGGGGAGCCGTGGGCCGATTCACGGGATTGCTGGGCCTGATCATCATTCTGGGAGCGGCTTGGCTCTTCTCCACCAACCGCAGGGCAATCCAGTTCAAGATTCTCGGCTGGGGTTTGGGGCTCCAATTCCTTTTCGCCTTCCTCGTGCTGAAGACTGAGTTGGGCACGGTATTCCAGGCGGCCAGTTATGCCGTGAACGCGTTGCTCGAATACGCGGAGGCGGGCAGCCAGTTCGTGTTCGGGCCGCTGGGAGCGAAGAACGCGGGGGTAGCGGTATCCGGGGGAGGCGTAGCGGGAGCCGAAGTGAAATTCGGAGTGGTGTTCGCCTTCCAGGTGCTGCCCATCGTCATTTTCATTGCCTCGCTGTTTTCCATCCTCTACTACTTCGGCGTCATGCAGTATGTCATCAAGGGCATGGCCTGGCTGATGCTGCGCATCATGGGCGCAAGCGGCGCCGAGAGCACCAACGTCGCGGCCAGCATCTTCATGGGACAAACCGAGGCCCCGCTCACCATCCGGCCGTTCCTGCCGAAGATGACCGAGTCCGAATTGTTCACCGTCATGGTGAGCGGCATGGCGCATGTCTCGGGGGCCGTGATGGCCGCGTATGTGAAGATCGCGGGGGTGGAAATCCAGCACCTGTTGACCGCCGTCATCATGACGGCGCCCGCCACCATCATGCTGGCGAAGATGCTGACGCCGGAAACGGGCGACCCGGAAACCAAGGGCACCGTCAAGATCGAGATCGAGAAACCGGGCGTGAACGTGATCGACGCGGCCGCTCGCGGCGCCGGGGAAGGGCTCCATCTGGCGCTGAATATCGGCGGGATGCTCATCGCCTTTCTCGCTTTGATTGCCCTCGTCAACGGAATTCTCAACGGCTTTCACCACCTGCCGCTGCTCGGCTGGATGCCGCAGTCGCTCGAACAGATTTTCGGATGGCTCTTCTCTCCCGTAGCCTGGGTGATGGGCGTGAGTTGGAAAGATGCGCGGGCGGTGGGGAACCTGCTGGGGACCCGGCTGGTGTTAAATGAGTTTGTGGCCTTCCTTCAGCTTGGTCCGATGAAGACGCAATTGGATCCGCGCTCGTTCACCATCGCCACGTACGCGTTGTGCGGGTTTGCGAACTTCAGTTCCATCGCCATCCAGATCGGCGGCATCGGGGCGCTGGCGCCTGGCCGTAAATCGGACCTGGCGCGGATGGGCCTCAAAGCGGTCGCCGCGGGAACCATGGCCAACTTCATGTCCGCCTGTATCGCGGGAATGTTGCTATGACCGATCTCGAAGAAACAGTCGCTACTGTACGGGGCCACCTGCCCAAAATCCCGAAGATGGCCATCGTGTTGGGCAGCGGCCTGGGGGTGTTTGCCGATGAGCTTTCCCACCGCGGGGAGATTCCTTATTCGGACCTGCCGCACTGGCCGCGTTCCACTGCCGTGGGACATGCGGGCAAGCTGATTCTGGGACAGTTGGGAGATCTCGATCTGCTCTGCCTTTCCGGGCGGGCGCATCTCTATGAAGGCTACACGCCGCGGGAAGCCGCCTTTGCCATCCGCGTATTGGGGATGCTGGGAGTGCGGTCGCTTGTGCTGACCAATGCCGCCGGCGGAATCAACCCCGCTTTCGAGCAGGGGGAGTTGGTCCTCATCAGCGACCACATCAACCTGCAAGGCGTAAATCCACTGGTGGGGCCGAACGACGATGCGCTGGGGCCTCGTTTTCCGGACATGTCAGAGGCCTACTGCGAGCACTACCGCTACATCACGAAACTGGTGGCCGCGGAGCTGCACATCACCGTGGCCGAGGGTGTCTACGCCGCGCTGTTGGGCCCGAGCTATGAGACGCCGGCCGAGATCCGTTATCTGCGCGCGATTGGCGCGGACCTTGTCGGAATGTCGACGGTCCCCGAAGTGATCGCGGCAAACCACATGGGAATGAAGGTCCTCGCCATCAGTTGCGTTACCAACATGGCGGCGGGCATGCTGCCGCGGAAGATCGATCACGAGGAAGTGCTGGAGACCGGGGCAAAGGTTCGGGACACGCTGCTGCGCTTGCTCAAGAAAGTCCTCCCGCGGTTGGAGGCCTGAAATGGACGCATTGCTGGCGGCGGCGGTGAGGGGTTGGGAGAATGCCGTTGCCCCCTATTCCGGGTTCCGCGTGGGCGCGGGATTACAGGCCGTGGTGAACGGAGCAGCCGCGGTCTTCAGCGGCTGCAATGTCGAAAACGCCACCTATGGCCTCACCGTTTGCGCGGAGCGAGTGGCCCTGTTCAAAGCGCTCTCCGAAGGAGCACGCGAATTCACGGCTATCGTGATTTACACCACTGCATCTGAGGTGACGCCCCCTTGCGGAGCCTGCCGCCAACTGCTGTGGGAGTTCTGCGGCGACATCCCGGTGACGGCGCGGAATGCCGGCGGAGCGGAGAAAACATGGCGCATGGCGGAACTGCTGCCGGATGCCTTCGATAGGAACAGCCTCAAATGATGCGTGTTGTCTTGCTGTTGCTGGCCGCCTTCTGTTTAAGGGCGGCCGAGCCCGTGGATTTCATCTGGTCGGCGAAATGGGTCGTTACGATGGACGCCGGGCGGCGGGTGATTGAAGACGGGGCCGTGGCGGTACGCGGCGAACGCATCGTGGCCGTGGGGAAGAGGTCTGAAATCGAACGCCGATACAAGGCCCGGCGCCGCCTGGCGCGGCCGCAATCCCTGATCGCGCCAGGGCTCATCGATACCCATACGCACGCGCCCATGTCCCTGTTCCGCGGCCTCGCCGACGACCTGCGGCTTCAGGAGTGGCTCGAGAAATACATCTTCCCGGCCGAGGCGAAGAACGTGGATGCGGAGTTCGTCAAGTGGGGCACTCGCCTGGCATGCCTCGAAATGGTGCTGAGCGGGACCACCACGTACACCGACATGTACTACTTCGAGGAGGTGGTCGCGGCCGAGACGAAGCGCGCGGGCTTGCGGGGAGTGCTGGGACAGACCGTGATCGGGTTCCCTGCCCCGGACGCCAGAACGCCGTGGGATGCCCTGGTTCGCGCGGAACGGTTCATCGGGCAGTACCGCAACGACCCGCTGATTGTTCCCGCCGTGGCGCCGCATGCCATCTACACCACGCCCGATGAGGTGTTGAAGGCCTCCCGCGCGCTGGCAAACAAGTACGGCGCGCCGATGCTGATCCATCTTTCCGAGACGAAGCGTGAGAACGCTGATTCGCTTGCGAAACGGAAGATGACTCCCACCGCGGTGCTGGATTTCCTGGGAGCCCTGAACGGGCGCACGCTGGGCGCGCACGGAGTCTGGCTTGATGACAACGACCTGCGCATTCTGAAGGAACACGGCACGGGCCTGGCGCATTGCCCCTCGAGCAATTCCAAACTCGCCAGCGGCGTCGCGCGCGTACCGAGAATCCTCGAGATGGGCATCCCCATGGGGCTGGGAACCGATGGCTTCGCCGGCAGCAACAACGACGCGAATCTGTTCGAGGAGATGGACCTGGCCGCCAAGCTGCAAAAGGTGACGAACCTCAACCCGGTCTTGCTGCCGGCCACGCAGGCGCTGGAGATGGCGACTATCACGGGTGCGCGCGCCCTGGGGTTGGAGAAAGAAATCGGCTCGCTCGAGCCCGGCAAGCGTGCGGACATGATCACGGTGATGGTGAACGCGCCGAATGCGATTCCCATGTACCACGTGATGCCCCAGATGGTTTACGCGCTCAAGGGGGCCAATGTGAATGATGTGATGGTGAACGGACGCGAGATTGTGCGGAACCGGAGAGTGCTGACGCTGGACAGTGTGGAGATCGCTCGAAAGGTGAGTGAGTACCAAGCCAGGATCAGCGAATCTCTTAGGCACTGACGGGCCGGCGTTCTATTCCCCGTACGGATACACCTATCCCCTAAATTAAATGTGATTTCCACCTGAGACAGGCGTCCGCCTGAGACAACTACTCTCCTGAAGCTCCAAACAGAGTTTGCTTGATTTGTTTTTGCGCGGCATCAGGGGAGGAACCATGCGCGTTGTCCAAACGCTTTCATTCGCGGCATTGTGGGGTGCGCTGGCCGTCGTGCCGGCGGCGCCGGCGGCTACTTTGACTTATACGGATCGCGCTATCTGGAATAGCGCGGTGACGAACCGGACGGATGTGAATTTTGATTCATTGAGCAACGGCTCGTACGGCTCGCTGACCTTCGGGACGGCGCCCGACCAGGTGAACTTGGCGGGGTTGGGTGTGGTGTGGATGGCTGTGGGGAGCGGTTGGGGACCGGCGGGCTCCGGCAGTTATCTCATCGCGGATGACTTCGGCACAGGCAGGCGCGGCCTTAACGTGACACATACCTCCGGCCTCGATACGGCTTTCGGCGTCAACCTGTGGACATTTGACGACCAAGCTCAGCCCATCGAGATCAAGGTCTACAGCGTAGGGCAGCCATCGTCGCCGGCGATCTACTCGGTCAACACCCTCAGCACATCCAATCCGGCTATCTTCTTCGGGTATACGTCGGACGATAAGATTGACCACATCGAAATCACTACCACGGGAGTGCGCAAAGGAGATGTCCATCCGTACGCCGGCCGCGTCGTTCTCGACAACTACTCCTGGGGCATTAGCGCCAGCCAAGAGCAGGAAACGCCCGAAGCCACCACCATCGGCTACCTCACTATCGGCATCGCCGCCATGGTGTTCGGCAAGCGGAAGTTTGCCCGCGCGGAATAGCTTACCAGCCGGCTCCGGCGCGAAGCCATGCTGCCGCCGGTGGCGCCGTCCGTCGAATGCCTTCGTCGATTTGAAGAGTTCGTGGCGGCCGCCGCCGGCTTCTCCTTTCACCCCTGGCGAGCAGTTTCCGCTTCGCCTCGGAGGTGGGCGCCTGGAAGTTGCGCGCCAAGGCCCCTAGCCAAACTTCCAATACCACGCCATGATCTGCTCCCCGAACTGCCCGACCACCAGCGCCGCGATCCCCAGGAAACTCCCGAACGGCAACTCGTAAGTCATGTCCTCCTTTGACAAATAGATAAACAGACCCCCGATTACCGCTCCAAGAACCGACCCGATGAACACGGTCAACAACGAGCCGGGTAATCCGAGAAACGCCCCCACCGTGAGTAACATCTTCACGTCACCGAATCCAAGCCCCTCTCGCCGCCGGACAAGTTTGTAGATTTGCCCCGTCAGCCACAGCAGCCCCGCGCAGGCGGCAGAACCAACGGCGGCTTCCGCCACCGAGTGAACCCATACAGGGAGCGCGGGCGGAAGGAAGAGCAGCGTCACGGCCGATACCGGTGGCGTAAAGGCGGCAAGCAGAACGCCGGCGGCAGCGCCTCCGAGCGTGAACTCATCCGGCAGGATCCGGTCAGCGAGATCCGTGAAGATGAGATCCACCATAATGGCGCTGAACACGCACAGTTTCAGTCCCACGGGATTCCAACCGCGGCTGTAAACGCTCCAGAAGAAGAGCGCGCCCGTAAGCAGTTCGACCAGCGGATAGCGCATGGAAAAGGCCGCATGGCAATGACGGCACTTGCCGCCGAGCAGAATGTAGCTGACCACGGGAATGTTGTCATACCAGGCGATGATGCGTTCACAAGACGTGCAATGCGAGCGGGGCCTGACGACACTCAAATCGCGCGGCAGGCGGTAGATGCAGACATTGAGAAAACTGCCGATCAACAGGCCGAAAAAACCCGCGGCGAGGGCTTCCATCATGCCAGCACCTTCTTGTATTCGTGAACGGTTCGCAGGGCAAGGTGCGCCAGCGTGAAGCCGCCCTTCACCATTTCCCGTCCCTGGCTGCCCAGGCGGGCGGCGAGTTCCCGGTTGTCCATGAGCATGCGGATGGCGGCGGCAATTTCCGCGGGATCATTACGCACCAGCAGGCCGGTGACGCCCTGATGCACGATTTCGGGCAATCCGCCCACCTCGCTGGCGATGACGGGAACGCCAAATGAAAGCGCGAGCAGCGCGGCGGAGCCAAGTCCCTCGAGTTCGCTCAGGTAAAGCAGGGCGCGGGCCGTGGGGAGGTCCTCCGGCAACCGCGAGGAAGCGCGCAGTTCCACCTGAGCGCGCCTGGCCGCTTCCCTGCCGAGTGCGCCGCACTTGCGCGGATCGTTCCAGGCGGGGGTCAACAGGCAGTCGCCGATGCCGCCCGTACGCCCTTCCACGGGCACTCCATCAAACACAATGGCCACCTTTTCTTCGGGGACCCCCGAAGCGACCAACTGGCGCGCCACGTAGGCGGAGATCGCCAGGTAACGGGCCGCCTGGCGGTACTTCCAGCGCGAGAGCAGTCCTTGCCTGATGGGGAACGCCACGCGGCGCGAGACAACGAAGGGGCCGCGCGCGGCAATGGCGGCCAGGGTGTGGCTGCGCGCATCGTGCGCATGGGTAATCGCCGCGGACTTCGACTCGGCGGCCAGCGCCCGCAGGGATAGCCCGCGGAAGGGAACCCCGCGCTTTGCCGCCTCGGCCGCGAGCGGTGACGCTCCGGGCGCCAGCAGCATTGGCTCCCACCCCAGCGTCTTCTGGCCCACCATCAGATAGAGAGCCTGCCACTGGCCTCCACGCATTTCCCTGCCGCTATCGACATGCAGCACCCTCATGCCTGCCGCCCGGGGCTCATGTTACGGGCCTTCGCGTATTTCAGGAAACTATAGAGCATCGCCATATAGGCGATCGCCATGCCTTCCATGCCGTCGAGATACCCGCGCCGCACGAAGTACGTTCGGAAGAACGTCCACATGGGGTCGAGCAGCAAGTGGCGCCATGTGATACTCTTGCCGCGCGCCACCACCTCTTCTGCCGCAAGCGTCGTGTAGCGGTCCATCGTGCGCAGGTGTTCGGTAAACGATTGGCAGGTGTAATGCAGCAGGTTCGAATTGAGATGACCCAGCGTCCCCGTGACCGTTACGCTTTCATGGACATATTCGCCCGTCCAACAGGCTTTGTCACGGCGGTAGAGGCGGATCTTGCGGTCCGGATACCAGCCTCCGTGCAGGATCCACTTGCCCAGATATTGGGCCAGGCGGGGCATGGTGTAGGCGTCATACTCGGGTCCGTTCTTTTTGAGAAGCCAGATATCGGCCTCGAGCGACTCGCTGAGCGCTTCATCGGCGTCGATGGAGAGGATCCAGTCGTAGCGCGCCTGCTCGGTGGCGTAGTTCTTCTGCCCGGCATACCCGCGCCACGGCGATTCGATCACGCGCGCGCCCAGTTCGCGCGCAATCTCCATGGTGCGATCTATGGATCCGCTGTCCACCACGACAATCTCGTCACAGCAGCGCAGGCTCTCAATGGCCCTGGCAATGTTGCGTTCCTCGTCTCGCGCGATGATGGTGGCGGAAATCTTCATGGGGTCCAGTCAAAGCGCGGCGGTGGCGACGGGAGCAGGCATGAAGCAGATGACGAACACAACCAGGCTCACCCAGGCAAGGCGCCTACGGCCTTTGCTGAGCGGCACGGGATCATAGATGGGAGGGTGGCGGAGTCCGAAGAAAAACAACACCACCGCCCAGGCCCACCACGGCCAATACAAAAATCCGAGCGGAAGGAGGGCCACCCAGAAGATCCTGGAGAGCAGCCGGAAGCGATAATCCGCCACCGAGTAGAGAATATGCCCTCCATCGAGTTGCCCGAAGGGCAGAAGGTTGAGCGCGGTGGCGAAGATTCCCACCCACGCCGCGCGCGCCACCGGGTGCAGATAGATGTCGGCGCCAGGAACCCCGGGAAAGATCACCGCCTCGAGCGCGCGCACCAGCAGCGGCGAGCCGAACACCAGGTCTCCCTGCTCGGCAATGCCCGGCACGATCTTCGAATAGGCCAGTCCGATGCCGAGGGCTGGAATCAGGAAGACGAATCCCGCGAGAGGCCCCGCAATCCCCACATCAAACAACTGGCGGCGGGCGTAAATGGGCGAACGGATGCGAATGAACGCGCCCAGGGTCCCAATGAACGTCGGAGCCGGAAGGAAGTACGGCAGGCTGGCATCCAGACGGTAGTGCACGCACGCCAGGTAGTGGCCGAATTCGTGGGCCAGCAGGATGAGCAGCAGCGGTCCGGAAAACAGCAGGCCCTGCGCCATTCTGCGCGGATTTTTCCAGATTTCCATATAGGCCGCGACGTCCTGGTCGAGTTCAAAGGCAGGCCGGTTATGCTCAAAGTTCTCCACCATCCGCGAACCCACGAACGTGGTTGTGCAGATGGTGAGCAGAAAGAGAAGAATGTGCAGCCAGAGACGCTGGCGGGCGGTGAGCAGGCTCCAGGTCTGTGCCCAACCACCCGCTCCGCCGGAGGCGCCGCGCGGCAGGGCAAACGGCGGATAATCCTGCGAGGCCACGAGTGACTATTGCAGAGTCTGCAACTCCTTGCCGGGCTTGAAGCGAACCGCTTTCCCCGGAGGAATCGCGACTTCGGCCCCCGTGCGAGGGTTGCGGCCGATGCCGGTCTTGCGCGGGCGCACGTTGAAGATGCCAAATCCGCGCAGTTCGATGCGCTCGCCGTTGCCAAGCGCGCGTTTCATGCATTCGAAGACGGTCTCCACGGCCATCTCCGCTTTTGTTTTGGTGATGCCGGTACGGTTCACGACTTCATTGATGATGTCCAGCTTGATCAATGCACACCTCCCGCCATCGAGCACGCGGCCAAAACAACGGAAAGAACCGCTACGACGGCAAACCTCATGATAGGATTGAAGTTAAACTGTTGTCAAGCA
>JAIXKK010000104.1 GCA_026954325.1 Bryobacterales bacterium
GCCCCTGATATTCGAGGACGTCATCCTGAACTTTAAGACCGGCACGCGAGGCGGGGCTGTCTTCCTCGACACGAGTCACTTCCACGCCGTGCTCTTCGGTGAGTTTGAGCGCTTTGGCGCGCTCGGCGTTGATCTCGACGACGGCCACACCGAGAAAACTGCGGGGTGTCGAGCCGGCGTATATCACCGGCGCGGGGCGCTTGTTTTCCTTTTGCGCCATCGCTGGGGGGGGCGCCAACCCAAAGATGGTGATCGACGCACAGAGAAAGCTAACGGAACCTCTTGCCAGAACCATACTTTTATCCTTGCAACACAATTACTTCTGGCGTTTCAGGGAAATGATTCCACCGGCTGTGGCCAGTTTCAAGATGGGACCCCCGCCGTTGAGGGCGCCCTGAGCCTGGATGGGCCTGCCGCCCGACCAGATGGCGCGATAGACGCGAATCTCGGGAAATTCCGACAGGATGCGGCCGATCGCTCCGGACATTTCATTGTCGGCCTGAACCGTCACTGCCAGATTAGACGGAAGAAAGACGGTGATGTCACCCGCACTGGTATTGAGGAAAGAGTCCTCGAAGCGGCCATCCTGGATGTTGGCAAGGATGCTGCCCATCAGTGTGGAAGCGCGGAGCGCCCCGGAGACGGATTGAAGTTCAATGGCGCCCGCGGCGGATTCGCAGTGGACGCCTTTTGCGGCGCCGATGCGGATGGCCCCACCCGAGGTGTTGGCCCGGACCATACCCAGAGCCTGGTTGACGCTCACCAGACCGCCGTTGGTGCGGGCATTCACCAAGGAGACAGCGCGTTGAATTTCGATGTTGCCTCCGCCGGTGGCGGCAAACACGGGTCCCGAAGCTTCGCGAATGAAGACCTCCCCGCCGGCTGTCTCGAGGACTGCCTGGTCCCCGGCAGCGTCGACGGAGATGCCGCCGCCGCCCGACAGGCAGCGAATAGCGCCTCGGATGCGGCCGAGGCGAATCTCCCCTCCGCCGGTCTGCGCGGCAACGGACGATTGAATTCGGTCCATTACGATGGAACCTGCCTTGGCCTTCACCGCGACGGATCCGTCCATATCCAGTGCGGTGGAGGTACCGTCCCGCACATTCAAAGAAAGATGCCGCAGCCGCCGAGGCAGGTGAAGAATGAGTTCCGGCGGGAACTGCCGCTCCCACCCCGGGGCCGCATGCAGTGTTTCCTGGCCGCGGGCACTCGAGTAGGAAACCGGAGGTCCGCTCAACAAACGCTTCGCCGCCGCCAGATTGGACGCCCGGACCTTCCGGCGAACGAGGTAGCCCAAATCGTCGCGCTCCTCTCCGCGAGCCAGCACGGTTCCGGGGCTGTCCACGCGCAACCGCCCTCCAACGGGCGGAGGAAGAACGCCGACGTCCACACGCACCCAATAAGGACCCTCCCTGATGATTTTGTACTCCTGCGCGGCTGCCGGCATGATCCCAAGGGCAAATTGGCACAGGAGGAGCATCATGCCGGCGTCTCCTTCAGAAGGTCTCAAGCGAGGCGTTCACCTCGCGCAGGGCGTTCAGACTCTTCTGCCGGATGTAGGGATTGTTCTCGCGCAGAATCAGTTCCTGAAGAGTGCCGATCACCTCCGTCTGCATATCTTCGACAAGCATGTCGACAGCCATCGTGCGGACGCCCGGGTTTTCGTCGGCGAGCACAACCTGGGAGAGGACCCTGCGTATCTCGGGTGCGCGGGCGAAAGGCTTCAAGCCCTCGATGGCTTTCAGCCGCACGCCGGGGTTGGGGTCTTCGCGAAGTGCATGAAGCAGAGTATGCCGGACATCGGTCTGCTGGCAGCGATCTTTGAGGATGTCAAGGGTGCGGGCGCGCAAGCCTGGGTTCGCCGGATCATTGGCGGCGGCCAACAGCATGCCCTTGATCCTGCTATCGTCCACGGGGCCCGTGAGCGTCTTTACGCGAACCTCTTCGAGGACGAGCCGGACCCCGCCCCCGGGATTCTGAGTGAGATCGCGCACACGCAATACGGCGGGTTCAAAGCCCCGGGCCGCGGCGTCGAACAGCCTTCCACCGCAGAACCCAGCGGCGAGCAGCGCCATGGCGGCGAGTGGCCGCCACGTCCACATGACCGGTAAACCGGAGCGCGCCCAATCGAGCAGGCGGACCCGCGCGGAACGGCGTCCGGCGGCTACAGGGGCGGCACGGGAATGCAGTTCGCGGCGGCAGGCATCGAGCAGTTGTGGGCCAGGCTGCCATTCGTGAGAGTCCATTGCGCACAGAACGGCCCGCTGTTTCTCCAATTCCCCGCGGCAGGGCTGGCACTGATCCAAGTGGGCACTGACGGCCTCTTCCTCGAGAAAATCCAGCTCCCCGTAGAGATAGAAGGGAATGTTCCCGGTTACCTCCGCGCAAGTCATACGAAATCTCCCAGCGCCGTTCTCATTTTCTGAGTGGCGCGAAACAGGCAATTTTTCGCGGCTTCCTCGGTGGTGCCCAACGACTCGCCGATGGCGCGCAATCGCATGCCGTGGTAATGGCGCATTTCGAAAACCATCCGCTCGCGAGGGGTGAGATCCTTGAGGACACGCTCGATGCGGCCGCGCAACTCCTGACTCATGAGGTTGCGCTGGGGGTCGCCGTGGGGATTTTCCTCGGGGAGGACGGAGGCGCGGTCGACCTCGCCGCCGCTGGTGGAAAGGGTGGCGGATTCCTCCTTGCGCACCTTGCGCTTTCGCAGGTGGTCCAGGCATAGGTTGGTAACGATGCGGTAGAGCCAGGTGCGGAAGCTGCAATCGAACCGGAAGGTGTGCAGATTGCGGTAGACGCGAAGGAACGTCTCCTGGTAGATGTCGAAGGCATCCTGCTCGCTGCGCAAGAGATTACACGCCAATCGGAGGACCCCCTGGTCGTGAGCCTGCACCAACGATTCAAAGGCGCTCTGGTCTCCTCGCTGCGCCGCGCGGATCAGATCCGCCTCGGCCAAAGCGGTCCGCGCCGGGACAAATGCCGTAGCTGCCTCACCCTTTCCAGTCAACATAGCTAAGGACGGAGGAGGGAAGAAAACGTAACGCCGCTATTGGATTTCCACTTCGACGGTCTTGCGGTTCGGGTCCAAGCCCGAGATTTTGAAGGAACGGACCTCGCCAGCGCGCAGTTTGTCGGCGTGCTGGGCTGATTCGGCGGGACCGGATTTCCAGCGGGCGCTGAGCATGGCGGAAAGTTCGGAGAGCCCCGCCTTCAACTGCTCGGGCGTAGGTTGCGATTGCGGCGCCGGTTCGTCCTTGGGCAGACGGCAAATAGCGGTGACGCCCTCGGCCACCTGAACCCTGGCGACATGCGCATCGGTGGAAAGCACGCGGCCGCTCACCGCATCGCCCACCTGATGGGAGGTGATGAACTGGTCCACCACCGTCGGCTCCAATTGCTTCATTCCCAGGCGGATACGATGCTTCTCCTTGTCCACTTCAAGGACCAGGGCGCGCACTTTCTGCCCGGTGGCGAGCATGTCCTTGGGATGGTCGAGCCGCTTTTCATTGGTGATGTCGGCGATGTGGATCATGCCCTCCAGGCCACCGCCCAGATCGACGAACGCTCCGAACTTGGCGATGTTGGTGATGGGCACGCCTTCGAGTACCGTGCCGGCGGGAAACTTCTTGTCGGCATCATCCCAGGGATCTCCCAGCGCTTCCTTCAAGCTCAACGAGATGCGTTTGTCGGATGGCTTGAGATCGAGCACCACGGCCTCGACCGCATCGCCCACCTTGACGACGTCGGAAGGCTTGCGGACGCGCTTGCCCCACGCGAGGGAGGAAAGGTGAATGAGGCCGTCCACGCCAGGGAAGATCTCGATGAAGGCGCCGAAATCGGCCAACCGGACAACTTTGCCCTTCACGCGGTCACCCACCTTGAGGTTTTGGGTGGCCACGGTCCACGGGTCGGCAGTGAGCTGCTTCATTCCCAGGGAGATCTTGCGCGTGGCGGCATCCACCTTGAGGATTTTGACTTCCACCGAATCGCCCACGGAAACCAGGTCGGACGCCTTGGCGATGCGGTTCCATGACATATCGCCGATGTGGAGCAAGCCATCCACGCCGCCGAGGTCGACGAAGGCGCCGTACTCGGTGACGGTGCGGACGGTTCCGTGAACCACGCTGCCTTCGGCGAGGGCCTGAAAGACCTGCTCCTTCTTCTGGGCTGCTTCCTCTTCCATCACAACCCTGCGGTCCACAACGACGTCTTCGCTGGCGGTGTCGAGTTTGGTGATGCGGCAGCGGATCTCCTGGCCGACGAGTTTCTCAAGTTCGATGGGGTCTTTGGCTCCGCTGCGCGAGGCCGGCATGAAAGCGCGGACGCCCACGTCCACGCGCAGGCCGCCCTTCACCATTTCCGTCACCCTCCCGGCAATGACGCTTTTGTCCGCGAAGGCCTTTTCGAACTCTGTCCAATCGGTGGGCCGCTTCACTTTCAGGGTGGAGAGTTCGTAGTAGCCTTCCGAATTGCGGCCCGTGATGAGGACCGCGAGAGTTTCGCCGGCCTTGAGAAGGATATTGCCGGAGGCATCCTGAAATTGAGCCGGATTGAGGACGCCTTCCATCTTGCGGCCGATGTCGACCACGATGGCATCCGCATTGATCGCGACGACGGTGCCCGGCAAGGCTTCCGCCGCGGATTCCGCCGCTTTGTGGTCCTGCTCGAACTGCGAGAGGATGTCGCCGAAGGTGGACGTCTCGGTGGAGGCAACCTGCTCTTCCCGGACCGGATCGGAAGTGTTCGAAAAACTCATGGGGGAATAACGAAACTTATATTTTGGCACAATCAGTTTGGACATGCCTGATAGCAAACCGGCGTTCGTGCGGCCCCAGGATTTCATATGGCTGCTGTTGTTCGGAGGGCTTGCGTTTGCGAGTCCCAGCCGCGGCAGCAGCGAGTTGGAGCTTCTTTCGGCGCTCGCTGTTTTTCAGCTTGCCGAGCCCAGGGTGGCGTTCTTCTCCACGGCGCGCGGCATCATCACCGCAAACGCCATTAAGCTGATTCTTGGTTTTCTCCTCATAGGCTTCACTGGCGGCATTCAGAGTAGTTATTACCTGATCACCCTGTTCCCGGTAATATCGGCGGCGACATCGCTCGGGATGCTTGGCTCCACCATCTTTACGCTGCTCGCCTGCGGTTCGTACCTGATCTTCCTGCATCCCTATTTTCTCGACCCAAGCATCTATGAGGTCACCCGGGAAGGATTGAAGATCCTGAGCCTTCGAGTGATCTTTCTTCCGGTGGTAGGGTTCCTGACGAACCAACTGGCGGAATCGAACCGGGAGGCGGCCAGACGCTACCGTGCGGCGGCCATGCAGCTTGCGGAGGCCAACCGGAGCCTGCGGGAGGCGGAGGCGGCGATGAGGCGATCGGAGCGGTTGGCGGCGCTGGGCCAGATGAGCGCGGGATTGGCCCACGAGTTGCGCAATCCTCTGGGAACGGTGAAGGCTTCGGCGGAAATGCTGGGTAAGAGCATTGCCGCCGGCAACGAAGTGGGCAAGGAACTAGCCGGCTTTATCACCAGCGAGGTGGACCGGTTGAACTCGCTCATCTCCCGGTTTCTCGATTTCGCGAAACCCCTGCAATTGCTGGACGCCGAGAACGACTTGAGCGAGGTGCTGGACCGGGCGGTCGCGCAACTGGAGCGGCACAACCCGCCGTTTCCCGTGACGGTCTACAAGAACTATTCTCCGGACATCCGGCCGTTCCACTTCGACGGGGAGATGATCGAGCGGGTGGCGTACAATCTGTTGTTGAACGCGGCGCAGGCGAGCGCTCCCGACGCGGCGATCACCGTGAAGACGCGGCGGTTGGACGGATATGCGGAATTTTCGGTAATCGATCGCGGGTCGGGGATCGATACCAGGGACCGCGAGAGCATCTTCAACCCGTTCTTCACGACGAAACCCGAGGGCGTGGGCTTGGGGCTCGCCATTGTCGCCAAGATCGTGGATGAACACGGCGGTAAGATTAGCGTAGAGAGTGAGGCCGCCGTGGGAAGCGTGTTTCGTGTTCTGCTGCCCACCGGCCCCGTGGAACCCGCCGCATGAAAAAGCACATCCTGGTTGTCGAAGACGAAGACAAACTGCGCCGCGTGATGCAACTCCAGCTAGCTTCGGCGGGGTATGAAGTGGATCAGGCCGCCACGGCGGAGCAGGCGATTCCGTTCCTTGACCGGGCGGACCTGGTCCTGACCGATTTGAAGCTGCCGGGCATGAGCGGGCAGGACCTGCTTTCGATCGCGCACCGGCAGAACGCGAATCTGCCGGTCATCCTGCTGACGGCATTCGGATCGGTGGAGAACGCGGTGGAGGCGATGAAAGCCGGCGCCTACGATTTCATCCCGAAGCCGTTTTCCCTCGACCATCTGATGCAGGTGGTGCGCAAGTCGCTCGAGTTCAGCGCCCTCCGGGATGAGAACCGCAAGCTGCGGGAGGAACTCGGCCGCCGCTATCAGTTTGAAAATATCGTGGGGCACTCGCGGGCGATGCAGGAGATCTTCGCCACCATCGTCCGTGTGGCTCCCACACGGGCCACCGTGCTGCTGGCGGGGGAGAGCGGAGTAGGGAAGGACCTGATTGCCCGCGCCATCCATTACCATTCGGCCCGGCGGGAACGGCCGTTCGTCAAGATCGATTGCACGGCGCTGCCCGAGAACCTGATGGAGAGCGAGTTGTTCGGCTACGAGAAGGGAGCCTTCACGGGGGCGAACGCGAGCAAGCCGGGCAAGTTCGAACAGGCTGACACGGGGACGGTGATGCTGGACGAAATCGGCGACGTCCCCCCCGCCGTTCAGGTGAAGCTGCTGCGGATACTCCAGGAACGCGAGTTCGAACGCCTGGGAAGCAACAAGACGCTGCGCATCGACGTGCGCGTGATCGCCGCGACCAATGTCGACCTTCGCGCCGCACTGGAACAGGGAACATTCCGCGAAGATCTCTACTACCGGCTGAACGTGGTTCCCATCAACATCCCGCCGCTGCGCGAGCGGAAGGGAGACATTCCGTTTCTGGCGCGGCACTTCGTCGCGAAACTCTCCTCTGACCTGGGCGCGGCCGCCGAATCCATCAGCGACGCCGCAATTGAGAAATTGATGGAGTATCACTGGCCGGGAAACGTACGGGAACTGGAGAACATCATCGAGCGGAGCCTGGTGCTGTGCCCGCACAAGGTTTTGGATGCCGGTGACGTGAAGTTGGACGCCGAGCCCCGCGGTAGAGGCGCGTCCGCCGGCGGCTTTCTGCCGGAAGGCATGTCCCTCGATGATTTTGAAAAGTCGATCATCCGGGAAGCGCTGCGGCGCGCGGGGGGAAACAAAAGCCAGGCGGCGCGATTGCTCGGAATCACCCGCAACGCGCTGCGATACCGTTTGTCCCAGATGGGGATGGAGGATTCGGAAGGCTCGCGTTGAGCCCCCCTTCCGCTCCGCTCGGCGGGCGGCGGCGAATCGTAACGCGAAACTTCGTATCCGGGTGCTTTATTTTACCTCAATTCCGGGTATTATTGAACTATTCGAAATGAGTTCGGTCTGGCAAGATCTGGCCTACGGATGGCGCGGGATGCGCAGGCAACCCGCCTTTGCCGCCCTGGCAATCTTGACTTTAGCGTTCGGTATTGGGGCGGCCACTTCCATTTTTAGCGTGATTTACGGTGTACTGCTGTACCCGTTTCCTTATAAGGATGCGGATCGTATTGTCCACGTGCAGGTTCGTGACCTCGCCCGCCCCTCGGACGACAACCGGATCTACCTCCAGACCGGAGAATTTCTGGACTATGCGGCTCGGGCTCATGTCTTCAGCGATGTAATCGGGGCGGCGTACGAGGATGTACTGTATTTTAACGGAACCGGAATGGAGCAGTTTGCGGGCGCCATTGTGACTCCGAACACGTTTCGTTTTCTGGGAGTTCCGCCGCTTTTGGGCCGCGGGCTGACAGAGGCGGACGCAAAGCCCGGCGCGTCGCCGGTGTTTGCCATGAGTTATGACACATGGAGCAAGAGGTTTGACAAGGACCCCTCCATTCTCGGAAGAACGTTCGTTCTAAATAGCGTGCCCGCAACGCTTGTCGGAATTATGTCCCGGCGCTTCAATGACCGGGCGGCTGACGTGTGGCGTACGGAGGCCCTCAGCCCGGCGGATCCACGCCTGACGCGGCGCTTCTGGCTGTTTCGAGCGAAACTGAAGCCTGGAGTCAGCGCGGGGCAGGCGGAGGCTGAATTGCAGGTTATCTCGCGCCCGGTGGCGCGGACGTATCCCGCCCTCTATCCGAAGAGTTTTTCGGTCCAGGTGGTCCGACTGGCGGACGCAAGCGTTCGCCGGGCTCGGGTCAAGCTGTACCGGACCAAGATCTATACCATCGCGGGGGCGGTAGGCTTGTTGTTGTTGATTGCCTGCGGCAATGTCGCGAACATGCTGCTGGCGCGGGCAACCGCGCGGGAAAAGGAGATGGCGATCCGCTGCTCGGTGGGGGCCGGCCGGTGGCAAATTGTACGTCTGCTCCTGATCGAGAGCCTGCTGCTCGCCTTGGGCGGGACAGCGATTGGCGGCCTTTACGCCTTCGGGTGCATCGCCGCCATGGATGCGCTTCTTCCCCCGGGAGTCGTTCCGCGCGAAGCGGTAATTGAACTCAACCTGCCTGTCCTGCTGTTCAGCCTGGGCACGGCCATTGTGACCACGTTTCTGTTCGGTCTGGCGCCCGCCCTGCAAACGGCGCGGCGGGATTTCGTGGAGCCGCTGCGGGATTCCGGAAAAGGCATGAGCGGAGGATTTCGCCGCGCGCGGCTGCGGAACGCCCTGGTGGTGGCGGAGGTGGCTTTTTCGCTCGTGTTGCTGTCCACGGCCGGGCTGCTGATGCGAAGTTTCGTCGCGCTCGAGAGCATGAACCTTGGATTTAATCCGGAAAATATCGTGGTGGCGCGTCTGCCTTTACCCCGCGGCGAATACCAGGAGGCCGGGAAGAAGACCAGATTCTTCCGAAGCGTGGTCGACCGCCTGCAGTCGCTGCCGGGCGTGGTGGCGGCCTCCGAGACCACGTCGATTCCCCTGTACGGGGGAATCGACACGGAAATCGACATTCCCGGCAGGACTCATAGCGAGAGCTGGCAGGCAATTCTGCAACTGTGCAGCGAAGGATACTTCCGGACGGTGGGATTACGGCTCTTGCGGGGACGGCTGCTGACGGAGTTAGACGTGAACCAGGCGCGGCATGTAGCCGTGATCAATGAGACTTTTGTTTCGAAATATTTCGGAGGTGAGAATCCTATTGGGAGGCCCGTGCGGCTGACCAGGCTGCAGACCGGTTTGGATGGGAGTGTCGACAATCCGGAATTCGAGGTGGTGGGCGTGGTGGCGGATGCGGTGAATCAGGGGGTGCAAGAACCCATTGCAAGCGAACTTTGGGTCCCATTCACGGTGACGGCGGCCTTCGAGCGCGGGGTTTTGGTGCGGACGGCGGGCAATCCTGCCGCGTTTGTCCGGACGCTGCGGAGTGAGGTTTGGGCGCTTGATCCGAATGTGGCGGTTACATTCGCCGGGCCGCTCACCGAATTCATGAAGAAATTCACATTCGCCGCGCCGCGTTTCACCTTGATTTTCCTGGTTGTCTTCGCGGTGATGGGGCTCGCGCTGGTGCTGATCGGGATCTACAGCACGCTCGCCTATACGATATCGCGGCAGACGCAGGAGATCGGCATCCGGATGGCGCTGGGAGCGCGGAATGCGGATGTTCTCAAAATGGTGTTTGGAATGGGAATGCGGTTGATTGGCTTGGGCATCGCCGCCGGACTGGTTATTTCGGCCGTGGTTCTGCGGGTGTTGCGCAGTGAACTGTGGAACCTGTCGCCATTCGACCCACTGACGATGGCGGCGGTGGTCTTGCTGGTGCTTGTGGCGGGGATGGCGGCGTGCTGGATACCGGCGCGGAGGGCGGTCCGGGTTCATCCGATGGCGGCGCTGCGATATCAGTAGCCAGGGCCGCATGTTCTGGCCCAACCGGAACGGAGGCTATCGCATCAGTCTCCAGATGTTGCTGTAATCGTCCGTCCAGGCGGGGACATCGGGCCGCGTCCAGGGCGGGATACCCTTGCCGAAGAATCCGCCGGGGCCGCTGGTGAGAAAAATACGGGCATCGCGGGAAAGCAGAACCCAGGTCGCGCGCCGGCGGTAGACGGCGGGGTCATCCCCCGTGTCGATCACGAGCCCGGCCAGCCCGAAATCCTTGGCCAGCGCGCCTGCCACGGGTACCAGGCGCAGCACCTTGCTCGAAGTATGGAATGCAAGCATGCCGCCCTGATTGAGATGGCGCAGGTAAAGCGTCATCGCCTCGCGCGTGAGCAAGTGGGCCGGAATGACGTCGCCCGAAAAGGCGTCGAGCACGAGCAGGTCGTAATGTTGCGGCTGCTCTCGCTCCAGCGCCAGCCGGGCGTCGCCCAGCACCACCTGCACGCGAGCCTCGCTGTCACTGAGGTACGAGAATGTGTTCGTCGCCAGCCGCACCACCTGCGGATCGATCTCGTAGAAGCGGTAGACATCTCCCGGACGGCTGAACGCGGCCATGGTTCCGGTGCCCAATCCGATCACACCCACCCGCCGCGGGCGCGAATGCTCGACGGCCAACTGGATGCCGCTCCCTTTCGCGTAGTACATGGTGGGTTGACGCCGCAGCACGGGGTCCATCAGTTGTGAGCCGTGCTCGATGATGCCGTGCGTGAGGACCAGCGCCTTCAGCTTCGGGTTCGCGGTATGCTCTTCGGTCACCCGTAGCGCTCCATAGAAATTCCGGACGAGCGCCACGCTATCCACGGCGAGAGCGCCGGTATACATGACGGCGGCGTAGGCGACGGCCGCGAGGCAGGCGGCGGCGGGTATCGCGCGCCACCACGCCTGGCGGCGGAACTCGAGCGCCACGAGCAGCACCGCGCAGAGCGTAAGCGCCACCGCGAAGTCTCCCGCGACGGGAAGCGCGAGAGGAGCGGCGATGGTGACGAGAATTCCGCCAAGAGAGCCCCCGGCCGCCACGCAGAGATAAAAGCGGGTGAGGTGTTGTGGATCGGGACGCCGCAGAAAGACTTCTCCATGGCAATAGGAGCCCGCCAGAAAGACTCCGAGGCTGACGCACGCGGTTGCGGCCTTCGCATCGAAAGCCAGTGAGGGCCACTCGAGCAGCGCCGCCATTCCCAGAAGGCCGAGCATGGCGAGGGGTACGAACAGCCGTCTCCGGTACCACCCGCCGAAGCTCACGATGAAGCTCAGCAGGTAAAGGCTCAAGGGAAGCACCCAGATGAGAGGAACGGGAATGATCTCCTCCGAGATGTGCTCGGTGGCCGCAAGCAGGAGAACGGAAGCGGCGGCGGGGGCGGCTATCCATACCGCGATGCGCGACGTGAATTCGCGGATAGGCGCCCTGCTGCCTCCATCAGGCTCCCATCTGCCCGGCCGCGCGAGAAAGACTGCCGCCACGAGGCCCGCATAGAGGAGGTAGCCGATGGACCACAGCCAGGCTTGCGCGCGCCGGCCGAGGTACGGCTCCACGAGCACGGGATACGTGAGCAGGCCAAGCAGGGATCCCGCGTTCGAGAGGGCATACCAGTGATAACGGCCCTCGCCCCCGCTCCATCCTCGCCAGACGGCCTGTAGAAGCGGGCTCGTGCTGGCCAGCAGCAGATATTGCAGCCCCACCGTGGTGGCGAGCACGAGCAGAATGTGGGAGACCGGCTCTTCCCCGCCCGCCGGCTTCCAGCGGGCGGCCGGGATGACCGGCAGCAGCAGCAGGCTTACACCGAGCAGGAGCACGTGGATCTCGCGGCGCCGGAGGCGGTGGGCATAGAAATATCCGCCGAGAAGGACGGCCTGGAAGAACATCAGAGAAGCTGACCAGACGCCCGCGCCGCCTCCGAACCACGGGAGGATGAACCTGGCGATCAGGGGTTGAATCTGAAAGAGGAGGAATGCGCCGAGAAATATGGCGGAGCCGAACAGCCAGGAGGGCGGGAGGGCGCCGTTCGAGTTGCGCGAATTGTCCAACTCACACGATACCGTGATTTATCCTGAAAGCATGTATTCCTCGAGCGCGGCTTTCCTGCCCAAGACGGGCTCACCCGGCATGAGCTACGATTCGAAGACTCCGGCCACTGATGGGAAACTGTGAGAAAGACCTACCTCAAGCGGCAGTTCGGCCCTACCGTCAGCTATTGGGCGCAGACGGAGGTGCATGTCTACGGGTTCTCGATCGCGGCCAACGTGTTGCTGTCGTTTTTTCCCTTTCTTATCGTGATGGTGAGCCTGTGCAAGTACGTGTTGCACTGGCCGGCGGCGGTGGACGCGCTGTATTTTGCGCTGCGGGATATTTTTCCCGGCCAGTTGAGTGAATTTCTTGTCCGCAACCTGGCGTTCGTCGTCGCCAAGCGGGGACCGTTTCAGTATATTTCGGTGCTTGTGCTCTTTTTTACGGCCAACGGGGTGTTCGAACCGCTCGAAGTGGCGCTGAACCGCATTTGGAACGTGAAGACGAACCGCAGTTTTCTGCGGAATCAGCTCGTGAGCCTGGGGCTGATCTTCGCGTGCGGATCGCTCATCCTTTTGTCTCTGATCCTGACGGCGGCGAACCGCCTGTTTCTGGCCAAGGCGCTGCCCCCGGACTGGGTGGCCACGTCGTGGATGGCGAGCGCGTTTTTCCGCATTTCAGCGCTTCCGGTGACCATGTTCGTCCTGTTCCTGATCTACTGGCTGCTGCCGAATACCAAGATCTCACCGTCGCGAGTGCTGCCGGTTGCGATTCTTGTCGGGATCGCGATCGAGGTTCTGAAGTCGTTGACCGTGTTACTGTGGGAGCCGATCAACGATAAGTTTTACCTCGAATACGGCCCGTTCGAGTACTCGGCAATCATGGTGTCCTGGTCGTTTCTGGCTTCGATGCTGGTGCTGGCGGGGGCGGAATGGGCGGCGCGGCACGGCATCGAGGTGAAAGCGGAAGCGGAGCAGGCGGATACCTTGACGCAGCCTTAGCGGAATGTCCCAACTTCTCGATCCCTTCATTCCACGGCCGGACGTGCGTGACATACACGAGATTGTGGTGGCCGCGCCTGCGGAGTTCGTTTTCCGCACTGCTTGTAATTTCGACCTGGAGTCGCCGGTAATGGTCCGCGCCATCATCTGGCTGCGGGGAAGAATTTTGGGAGCGGCAGCGGGGAAGAAGAGACGCCCGGCTGGAATTATCGAAGACACGCTGGCGATGGGTTGGGGAAAGCTGGCGGAAGACCCGGGACGGTATTACACCGCGGGAGCGGCCTGCCGGCCGTGGCGGGGGAACGTGGTCTTCTGCCCCATTCCGGCGGATCAGTTCGCGGCGTACCTGCAGGCGGACGAGGTGAAGATTGCCTGGACGTTAGAGGTGGAGGCTCTGGCTCCCACAAAGACCCGGCTGACGGTCGAGACGCGCGCGGCGGCGACGGATGCGCCGGCCCGGCGAAAGTTCCGGCGGTACTGGCGATGGGCTTCCCTGGGCATCCGCCTTATCCGGCGCTTGCTGCTTTCGGCGGTGAGGCGGGAGGCGGAGCGGGCATGGAACCGGCATGCTTGAGGCGCCGGCTATTTACGCGCCAGGCTGCGCTTGACGATGCCGGGCTGCAAGCGCTCGGCGCGGTCGAGGTCGGCCTGAGCGCTGATCTCATCGCCGGCATTGATCTTCAGCGTCGCGCGATAGAGAAAGGGCGTGACATTGCCGGGAGCGAGGAACGCCGCGCGGTCGAGGTCGCGCAAGGCATCCTGCATGCGGCGGAGTTGCATGAGGACAAAGCCTCGGTTGGTGTAACCCGAAGACATGTCGGGGGCGAGTTCCACCGCGAGGTCCAGGTCCGCGAGCGCTTTGTCGAACTGGCCGAGCATGATGTAAGACATGCCGCGGTTGTTGTGGGCGCGGGCGTCGCGTGAATCGAGCGCGAGAGCGTCGTTGCAGAATTTCAGAGCCTGCGCCGGCTGTCCCTTGCTGTTGTGGACGTTGCACGCGTTGACGCGCGCCGCCACTGTGGAAGGGCTCAGTTGAATCGCCTGCTGGTAGTCGGCGAGAGCAAGGTCGAGTTCACCGAGGTTTTCAAGCAGGAGGCCGCGCTCATTGAAGGCTTGCCACCAGGGATGGACCTGAATGCCCGAACTGAGGACACGGAAGGCGTCGTCATTGCGGCCCAGGGCGCGGTACACCTGCCCGGCGGCGGTGAGACAGAAGCCGCTCTGGGGATCTTTGGCGAGGGCGGCTTCCACATCTTGCACGGCTTTCGGCAACTCGTTCGAGGCGGCCAGCAGGCGCGCGCGGCTGCAAAGGGCGAGCACGTAATCGGGCTTGACCGCGATGGCCTCGGAATACGCGGCGGCGGCGGCGGGTCTGTCGCCCGCGTCCTCTTTCGCCGCGGCTTCCCGGAAGAATTTTTCGGCGGCCTTGGGAATTCCTTTTTCGGGACGCGCGGTGAAGGTAGTCTCCTGGTAGGGCCTGCCCTCTCTTGCCGCCAGCAGGCGCCGGGCTTGAAACGCGTGCAACCCTTTGGGGTGCTGCTTGAGGAAGGCGCGCGGGGGCTCCGCGCCGCTGCTCTGTTGAACCTCCAGCCAGGCCTTGTGCCCGGCGGCCGCTTCGGAATCGGAAAGAGCCGCCTGCTTTGGCCCGTCGAAGTGGAAATCTTCCGTGAGTGAATCGCCTGCCCAAGGCGTCTGCTTCGCCGCCGGGTCGCGCATGGTCTGATGGCGAGCTTCGAGATATGCCTCCTCGAGGCTCGAATGCGTGCCGAGAGCAGCAAGCAACTTCGTGGTGAACGGTGAATTCGGACCCTTCCAGGCTGTCTCGCCGCACTCGGTTTGGGAAGCGGCGAAGGCGAGAAACGTGCCTGCGGCGCCGTAAAGGTTGGTGAGGTAGACCGATTGTCCGCTCTTCACGAATCCCCCCTCGATGAACAGGATGCGGGTGGCGGCGCCGCCGGCTTCCAGGATGTGTATCAACTCCGTCAGTGGGACCGCGGATTTCTGGTCGGGCTTCCCGCCGGAGTAATCCGCGGGCAGCAACTGAACGTCGCTGCCGTAATCGGCGCTCTTGCCCGAGTAGTAGAACAGAACAGTCCCTGTCTGTTTAGCGAGGGCGGCCACGGTGGAACGCAGATCTTCGGCATTGGGGTTTTCGCGGGCGTCCACGGTGAAGTGGAACTGCTCGAGCCTGGCCCGCATGGCTTGGGAATCGGACTTCGAGAAGGGATGGTTGGTGTTCGAGATGAGCAGTGCATGCCGGGGCTCGGCCGCGGCGGCCAACGCCAGCAGCGGCCATCCTATGAGTGGCAGCATGGCCTGAGTGTGTCATGACAGCCGCTTCACAAAAATAGAGGGAACGCCGTATTCGGAGATTCCAATCGCTTTGGCCCATGCTTAGCCACGGCGCCAAGACGGGAACCAAGGTTCCACATACGCCCACCCCATTGCACGTCCAATTTGGGGTTCGATAGACTCAAAGCAGCCATGCCTAAGAAGGTTTCTCCGTCTGATGCCCCCGGCCGTAAGGCTGACAACAATGATTTGACCCGCCGCGAGGCCGTGCAGGCAGCGGGAGCCGCCGTGACGGCGGCGGCACTGGTTGGCGCCGTGGAATTTCCGAGAATTCAGAAAGTAAGGGCCGCCAACAGCGTAGTGAACTACGCGGTGATTGGAACAGGCAGCCGCGGAACATATCACCTGAAGCATTGGAAGAATATCGATAATTCACAGTGCATTGCCATCTGCGACATTAGCGATGAGGCCCTGAAGAAAGCCCTCCCCGAGGCGCCGGGCAAGCCGCAAACCTACAAAGACTACCGCGAAGTGCTGTCGCGCAAGGATATCGACGCGGTTCAGATTGCAACCCCGCTCTACACGCATTTCCCCATCACCAGGGATTCGCTGCTCGCCGGCAAGCACGTGTTTTGCGAAAAAAGCCTGGTGTTCAAGGCCGATGAGGTTCACGCGCTGCGTGCCTTGGTGGCCGAGCGGCCCAGGCAGGTCATGCAGGTGGGCTTGCAGCGCCGCTATAGCGAGTTTTACCAGACGGCAAAGCAGATGATCGCCAAGGGCATGATTGGCGACGTCACGCACATGTACGCCCAGTGGAACCGCAATCCCGGATGGGTGTTTAAGAAGACGGCGTGGCGGCTGTTCAAGGAATACTCGGGCGGGTTGACCGCGGAACTGGCTTCGCACCAGATCGACGTGGCGGACTGGATGTTCGGTGCGCATCCTGAGTTTGTCGTTGGGGTCGGCGGCATTGACTATTGGAAGGATGGCCGCACCGTTTACGACAACATCCAACTTATCTTCAAGTACCCCAAGGGCCAGAAGCTGATGTACAGTTCGATCAGCACGAACAATCATCTCTCGATGTTCCAGGGCGAGCGGACCGAGTTCGGCGAGCGGATCATGGGGACGCAGGGAACCATCGAAATCACGGTGGGCACGGACAACGAACCGGCCATCGGATTGTGGTATTACGAACCCGGTCCGAAGGTGGAGGCGGCGGCCAAAAAGAAAGAAGGCCCCGCGCCCGCCTCGGCTTCGCTGCTGAGTACGGGAAAAGGCGGGAGACCGCTTCCCATTCTGCTTGCCAAGGACCAGATCGGCGCCAATGACGGCTTCCTTTCGAAGGAGATGAAGTTCGCCCGCCGGTGGCTCTATTCGAAGGGCGTAATGATGCCGGAGGAGACGAAGAATCCGGTGGACGTGCAATTGGAGGAGTTCCTCGATTGCGTCCGCGCGGGGAAGCGGCCCAAGGCGGACATCGAAGTAGGGCTGGCGGATTCGACGGCGGTGATCCTCTCGAACATCGCGATGGACGAAGGCCGGCGCGTGTACATGGAAGAGATCGGGAAGATCGGCAAGGCGTAGGCTTTCACCCCCGGGTGGTAAAATCCTGGTTGATGCCTGACCAAAATCCGCGCAGAGATTTCCTGAAAGCGGCCTCGGCCGCGCTCACCACACAGATCTTTACCGGCAACCTGAAAGGAGCCAACGATACGGTGAACGCGGCCTTCATCGGCATGGGCCGCATGGGCCGGGCGAATCTCGGGTTCGCCATGAAGCAGGACGGGGTCAACGTCACTCACGTCTGCGACGTCTACAAGCCCAACCTGGATCTGGCTGTGGACATGACCCGCGGGAAGGCGAAAGGCGTGCGCGATTTCCGCGAAATCCTGGCGGACAAGAGCATTGACATCGTCTGCATCGCCACTCCTGACCACTGGCATGCCTATATGACGGTGGAAGCCTGCAAGGCGGGCAAGGACGTATATGTCGAGAAGCCCGTCTGCGTGGTGATCGATGAGGGCAAGAAGATGGTGGAGGCCGCGCGGAAGTACAAGCGGGTGGTGCAGGCGGGCACGATGCAGCGTTCGGGGATCCATTTCCAACAGGCGGCCGGGATCGTGCGGTCAGGCAAACTGGGCGATGTCACCATGGTGCACACATGGAATGTCGGGCTGATGGATGTCGAGGGCATCGGCAATCCGCCGGACACGCAGCCGCCGGCGGATCTCGATTGGGACATGTGGCTGGGACCCGCGCCGAAACGCCCGTTCAACGCCAACCGCTTCGGCGTCGATCCGAAAGCCTTTAGCCATTTTCGCTGGTTTTGGGATTATGCCGGGGGCATGATGACGGACTGGGGCGTGCACTGGCTGGACATTGTGCAGATGGCGTTCGATGAGAAGATGCCCGCGTCGATTGCCTGCGTGGGCGGGAAATTCCGGCTGAAGGACAACCGGGAGACACCGGACACGATCCACGCATCGTACGAGTATCCGGGGTTCTGCGGTACGTATGAGAACCGCTACGGGAACGCGCAATCGATGTTCGACAAGAACGGCGGAATCCTGTTTTTCGGCGACAAAGGGACGCTGTTCGTGGACCGCGGCGAGTACCGGGTGATTCCGGAAAAGGGATCGGATCTCAAGGAAGAAATAGTGAAGTCGTCGAACAACAGCAACATGGCGCACTGGGCGAATTTTCTCGAGTGCGTGCGCACGCGGCAGCGGCCGGTTTCCGACATCGAGAAGTGCTACCGCTCGACGGCGACGTGCCTGCTGGCGAATATCGCGCTCCGCGGCAGGCTGCGGCTCGATTGGGACGGGGAAACCATCAAGCAGCCCGAAGCGCGTAAATTCATGACGCGCGAATACCGCAAACCGTGGAAACTGGTGGTATGAAGGCGCACACGGAGTATCTGACCTTCCGCACGGAAAAGCACCGGGAATACATCAACATTACGGACAAAGTGAACGCCGCGTTGAAGAAGAGCGGGATTCAGGAGGGGATGATCCTGGTCTCGGCGATGCACATCACCGCGGGGGTGTGGGTGAACGACGCCGAGGACGGGCTGCTCGCCGATATCGATGAATGGCTGGAGCGCCTGGCGCCGTACAAGAGGAACTACCAGCACCACGCCACGGGCGAGGATAACGGAGATTCCCACTTGAAAAGCCTGCTGGTTCATCACCAGGTGATGGTTCCTGTAACTGCCGGCAAGCTCGATTTGGGGCCGTGGCAGCAGATCTACTACGCGGAGTTCGACGGGCAGCGCCCGAAACGCGTCATTATTAAAGCGATGGGCGAATAAAGAACGCCCCAAGGGAAGGACGCGACTCATGAGGAAACTGCTGATCGCGGCGGCGTCTGTTTGTGCGTGTCTGGCGGCCGATCTGCCGGTGCGCACGGTGATTCTCTACAAGAACGGGGTAGGCTATTTCGAGCGCGGGGGCGAGTTGAGAGCAGGTGAATCCGCGCGGCTCGATTTCAACGCGTCTGACATGAATGACGTGTTGAAGTCGCTTACCATTGAAGATAAAGGCGGCGCGAAAATCACCGGGCTGCGCTACGACGCGAGCGAACCGCTCGCCAAGCGGTTGGAGGACTATCCGTTTCAATTGGGCGACCAGCAGCCGCTGAGCCTGTTTCTGGACCAGTTGAAAGGGGCGCGGCTTGAAATCCGCGCGGGGGCCGGGGAACCGGTGGTGGGGTCGATCTTCAGTTCCGGCATCGTCATGATGGGAGAGAAGGCCCGGCAGAAGCAGGTGCTGACGCTGCTGCTCGATTCCGGCGACTTGCGGTCGTATGATCTGGCGGCCATCAACGAAGTGAGGCTCGCCGATGAGGCGCTGCAGCGCCAGCTCAAGGCCTACCTGGCGACGCTGGCGGTGGCGCGGTCGAAGGAAAAGCGCAGCGTCTACATCGATTCCTCCGACGCCCGGGCGCGGCAGATCGCGGCCGGCTATATGATCCCGGCGCCGGTGTGGAAATCGAGTTACCGGCTGGTGTGGAACGCGGCGGCAGCGGTGCTGGAGGGATGGGCGATTGTGGACAATACCACCGGCGAGGACTGGACGAAGGTGAATCTGTCTCTGGTTTCCGGCCGGCCGATTTCCTTTGTCAGTAATTTGTATGAGCCGAAGTATGTGACCCGGCCGGTGTTGGAGTTGGCGGAAAACCGCGCCGTGGCGCCCGTGGTGGATACGGGAGTGGTGGCGGCGGAGCCGGCGGCGAAGGCGGGTTTGGCCGGGCCGAGGCGGATGATGGAAATGACTGCCCAGACGATGTCGGTAATCGCCGCCGAACCTCTGCGCAGCGAGATGACGAGCACTGTAGCCGTGGAAGCGAGGGGGCGCGAATTAGGCGACCTCTTCGAATATCACTTCCCGGCGGCCGTCACTGTTCCCAAGGGACAGTCCGCGATGCTGCCGTTTCTGCAACAAAAAATCGATGCGCGGAAGCTGCTGATCTATTCCAACCGGTCGCTCGAAAATCCGATGACCGCCTCCGAAATTACGAACAGCAGCGGAAAGACGCTGGATGGCGGACCGATAACGGTCTACGAAGGCGGCGCCTACGCGGGAGAGGCTCTGATGCAGACGGTGAAGGCTGGGGACAAGCGCCTGATCACGTACGGGGTCGATCTGGGAACGCGAATCACGACGGCGCTCGATTCGTCGCGGAGCCTGGTGCGCGAAATCCACGCCGGAAGGGGAATATTGACGCTGAAAACCGCGATGGAGGAAACGCTCACCTACACCATCAGGAACGTGGACGCGAAAGCGAAGACGCTGATCATCGAGCACCCCATCCGCCCACAATACAAGCTGCTCGATGTGAAGCCGGTCGAAACCACGGCCACGGCTTACCGCTTCGAAGTGAAACTGGCGCCGGACGGAACGGAGAAGTTCCCTGTTCGCGAAGAACGGGTCTACGACCAGGGACTGAGCATCACCAGCCTCACCCCGGACCAACTGCTTGTCTACATCCGGAATAAAGCGCTGACGGCGGAAGGGCGGCGGCAACTGGAGGCGATCGCCGCCGGGAAGCGCCAGATCGCGCAGACGGACCGGGCGGCGCGGGAGCAGGAGCAGGAGATCAATGACCTGGTGCGGGATCAGGACCGTATCCGGCAGAATCTCTCGAGCTTGAACAACGTCGCGGGCCAGACCGAGCAGGTGAACAAATACGCCCGCCAGCTTGCCGAACAGGAGGGAAAGCTGGCCGGGATGCGCGACGGGTTGAGCGAGTTGCGCAAGCAGAAGTCCTCGCGGGAACAGGAGTTGAATTCTCTAATTGAGAAGATGGAATTTTGAACCTCGCACTGATTGGATACGGCAACGTAGGCAAGGCATTTGCGCGCCTGCTCGCGCGGAAGCATGCGCAATTTCCCTTTCGTATCGTGGGCGTTCATACCGCGCGGCACGGCACGGCGATGGATGCGCGCGGGCTCGATGTCGATCCGTCCTTCGGGCCGTCCGCGGCCTCGATTGACGAGTTTCTGGACCGTTCGGGAGCGGAGGTGGTATTCGAACTGACGCCGCTCAATCCCTCCACGGGTGAACCGGCGATGAGCCACATCCGCGCGGCGTTTGCGCGCAGCATGCACGTGGTGACGGCAAACAAGGGCCCGGTGGCTCATGCCTATGCCGGCCTTCGGGATGAGGCGCTGCGCGCCGGCGTTCAATTCCGGTTCGAATCGACGGTGATGGACGGGGCGCCCGTGTTCAACCTCGTCCGTGAGACGCTGCCTGGGGTGGAGATACTGGGCTTCGCGGGAGTGCTGAATTCCACGACGAACATCGTGCTCGAGGCGATGGAGGCGGGCAGGACCCTCGAGGAGGGCGTGGAGACGGCGCGCCGCCTGGGGATCGCCGAGACCGATGTCAGCTACGACCTGGACGGCTGGGATGCGGCGGCGAAGACGGCTGCCCTCGCCAATGTGCTGATGGACGGGCGGGTGACGCCGCTCGACGTGGAGACGCGGGGTATCCGGCGGCAGACACCGGAGAAACTGGCGGAGTTGAAGGCGAAGGGCAAGACGGTGCGCCTGGTGAGCCGGACGCATCGGGGCAAGGAGGGATTGAAGATGCGGGTCCGGGCGGAAGTGCTGGATGCCGCGGATACGCTGGCGGCGGCGCGAGGCACGTCGAGTTTCCTTCTGCTCGAGACGGATCTGATGGGCACGCTGGGAGTGTTTGAAAACAACCCTGGAGTGGAGCAGACGGCGTACGGGCTGTTCAGCGACCTGGTGGATATTGCGCGGGTGATCTGACACCGCGTGACTGGCATGAAGCATCCGGCAACCGCGGACAAGACCGGCTCACTCCTGGAAACCTCGGGCGCCGGCATGAGGGCCGGCCCCACGAGCCGGGAGACGGGAGTTGCGTGGGGCGGGTTTGAACGGGAGGGATTTCACGGCGAAGTGGAATTCAAGGAGATCGCCCGGAGGAGACGATGAAGATTGCACGGCTTGAATTTATTCCCATCAGCATTGCCTACACGCACCGGGAGGTCAGTTCCCGGATCAATCGGGACGGGGTCACCGATGTCATCGTGAAGGCGTACACGGACGATGGGCTGATTGGGTGGGGGGAAAGTTGCAGCGGGGCGAATGTCGAATCGGTGCTCGAAACGCTGCGAGGGATGGCGCCGTTTGTGATAGGACGCAATCCGTGGGAAAGCGAGGCGATCCGCGCGGAATTGTGGCGGCGCGGCATCTGGTTATGGAGGCAGCCCACGGCTTGCTTCGCTTATCCGGGAATTGACATGGCGCTGTGGGATATTTGCGGCAAGGCCTGTGGCCAGCCTCTTTACAATCTGTTTGGGGGCAAGGTGCGCGACAGCGCCAATTACTTCTATTACCTCTCGCAAGGGCCGCTGGAACGGCTTGCGGCGGATTGCAGAGAAGGAATTTCCCGCGGATTTCACGTGTTCTACCTCAAGGTGGGCATCGATGTTGCGGCCGAGTTGGAGATGGTGCGGACGGTGCGGGAGATCATCGGGCCGGATCGGAAGATCCGGCTGGACGCCAATGGGGCCTGGACGGTGAACGAAGCGCTGCGGAACCTGGCGCTGCTTGACCGGTACCGGATCGACTTCATCGAGCAACCCGTGAGCCAGGATCCGGCGAGCAATATGATGGAGGTGCGGTCGCGGTCGGCCGTGGCGCTGTCGGCGAATGAGGGGTTGTGGACAGCGGCCGATGCGTACCGGCAGATGACTTCGCGGACGGCCGATGTGTACTGTTTCAGCCCTTACTTCACGGGGTCGCTGGCGCAGTTCCAGCGGCTTGCGCGCGTGGCGGAACTCGAGGGGTTGCGCGTGTGCAAGCATACGCACGGCGAGTTGGGGATCACGGCTGCGGCGGCCCATCACATCTTGTTGACTCTGCCGAATATTGTCGATGGGAACCAGCAGACGGCGCACATGATGGCGGACGATATTCTGAACACGGCGGTCCCTATTGCCGGTGGGGCGAACTGGGGGGTGCCGGCAGGGAGCGGGTTGGGCATTGAGGTGGATGAGGACAAGGTCGCCCGGTATCACGAGGAGTACCGGCAAAGAGGACAGTTCGTACCGTATGATCCGAAATTAGTGGGAACGGCTCTGTATAGAACGTAGCGGCTTGCCGTTGCGCCAGATCGTGAGCCAACAGAGGAGGTTATGTATGGACCAGTTGGAACACAACAAAACTATCGTGAGACGATTTGTGGACGCCTCGAACAGCCGTGACCTTCTGGCATTGGAAGAAGTGCTTGCGCCGGATGTAGTCCGCCACTGCCAGGCAACTCCGGAAGTGAGCGTGCGAAGCTGTGCGGATTTCACGCGGTTCTTGCAGGAGGATTGGGCGGCGATTCCCGATTCGCGCATCACCATGCGGCACTTGGTTGCCGAGGGGGATATGGTTGGCGTCTTTGCGCAGTATGTGGGCACACAGACCGGACAGTGGGGACCCTTCCCGCCGTCCGGGAAACGCCTGGAACTCGACCTGAGCGGCATGTTTCGCATCCTTGATGGGAAGATTGCCGAAGTGTGGGTTATTTGGGATAACCTTACAGGGCTGCAACAGCTTGGCCATCTTTCCGTCCCGGAGACGAGCAGTTCGTAAAGTTCATTTGTTGGAGTACTGCCTGAAATCGTGAATTGCCACGAAGCGGTTCGAAAGAGGGTTCCGAGTTAATCAGCGCGGCAACCCAAACGCGTTCCTTGAAGGCGCGTTCGAGATAATTGAGCGCTTTCTCCCAATCTCGCAACCCGGCGTAGATCATAGCCAGAGAGTACGGTAGAACGTATGATTCCTGGGCCGCCCTCTCAATTTCTAGAATCATTTCTTCGGCCATGATCCGTTTTCCCGACCAGGCATAGGCATAACCCAGGGAAAACAGAAGATCCGGACTGTTGTTTCCAGCCGATCGGAGTTTGCTAAGGTTTGCGATGCTTTCCTCATGCCTCCCGGTCTGAGCATATGCAAACGCGAGGAAATTTGAACGGATCGGAGCAGAATGTAACGATTCGGAAAGACTATCTACTGAGCGGCGAAGTTCCTCGATCGCCTGATCGTATCTGCGCGCAAAGTAGAGTGCCATCCCCAGATGAGCACGCCTCAAGGGTGAGAAAGGGTCCAATTGCAGGGCCATATCCGCCTCGGCGACAGCCTCCTGGGAACGGCCCATGACGGACAGATACCAGGCGAATTCCTCGTGGGCTTCTGCATGGCTTGGATTTAGCTGAAGAGCCCGGCGAAACTCTCTTTCCGCGGCATGCCAGTCCCAGTCAAGATTCGTAAGAGCAGATCCCAGCGCGACGTGCGCTTCAACGAGTTCTTCATCCACCTCCAGAGCCTGGATGGCCGCTGCCTTCGCTCTTGGAAGCGCCTCCGCGGGGGGGAAGATGTGGTTCTCCCCCAGTTTCCTGTAGCAATCGGCGACGCCGGCATAGGCCAGGGCGTACGACGGATCCAACTCAATGGCCCGCTGGAAGCACTGTAATGCCTGCTTCATCTCCCAGCGCCGGTTGAAATGGTAGCGGCCCTTGAGATATGCCTCCTGCGCATCCGGTGAGATGGACAGCGGCCGGGTGAGCCGCGATTTCTGCCGGACCGTGAGGGTGACACGGATTTCCTGCGCCACAGCCTGGGCCACTTCCCTCTGCAAATCGAGCACATCCCGCAAGTCGCGTTCGTAGCTGCCTGACCAAAGATGGCGGTCAGCGCGGGCATCGAGGAGCTGAACCGTGATGCGAACCTTGTCTCCCGCCGGAAAGGCAGACCCCTCGATGACGGCATCCACATTCAACTCACCGGCGATTTCGGGCAGCGCTCGCCTGGCGCCCTTATATCGCATGACGGATGTACGCGAGATCACTCGCGGCACGCTGATGGAGCCGAGGTGACTGATCAACGCTTCCGTCATACCATCGCAAAAGTGTTCCTGATCGGAATTTCCGGATAAGTTCTCCATGGGGAGGACTGCCAGGGACCTGATCCCGTCCGGAATTTGTTTGAGGGTCGCTTTGAAGCGGTAGCCCCGCCGGGGGATCGTTTCCACGAACTGGGAATCGGCGGGGGAATCCCCAAGTGCCTGACGGATCTTCTTGAGCGCCGTGTTGATGCTGTGCTCGAACTCGACAACCGTGCCCGCGGGCCACAGGTGAGCCTGCAGTTCTTCCCGGCCCACTACTTCACCCGGCCTTTGGAGCAGAAAACACAGAAGGCGAAAGGGCTGGTCCTGAAGTTTGACTCTTCGGCCGTCACGGCGAAGTTCTCCCGAGGCAAGGTCCACCTCGAATTCTCCGAAGCGAACAATGGCTCGCTCTGCCGTGCCTTGCATTACTGGCGATGATTATACACGCGCGTGAGATTGCCTGTTCAGATGCTGTTCAGAAAAGATTTACCCGCCGTGCATCGAAGCAGAGTGACTGGCGGCGCATGATGGGCGAACCTGCCTGACAGCGGGAGGAAGGAAGAAGTCAATGAAACGTTCCTATCATCGCCACGCATTTCCGGCGGCAGGCGCCTTGTTCGCGCTGGCCGCCAATCTCGCCTGGGCACAGCCCGGAATCACAATAGTCGAAGCCACTGAAACAATCTGCGCGGTGACGCCTGGAAAGACGTGGGTCACCAACGACGGGCAAACGCTGCACATTCGGGGCCAGTTGCACCACAACAAGGTGCAATCGAACGAGCCGCGGATGAATGGGGACAATGCGGCCATCATTAGCGTAATCCTCAACCTTGTCAACGGCCAGGGCGCCGCCACTGCGAATTTTCAACTCTCGCCAGACGGTATCAACGGCGCTTGGCAGGGGATGGGAGTCTTCCGGATCGTAAACGGGAAAGCCGTGGGAATTGCCGTGGGGCATGGGACAGGCGATCTGGAAGGCCAGCAGATACGATTGTACTTGCAGGAGGTGGAAGCGTCAGTGAATCCGCCGCCACCCTGCACCCCTGCTGGCCCGAGCGGAAATGTGCAGACCAGGATCTCCGGTGTGATCTTCAATCCCAGGGGAAAGTGATCCGCGGAGGTGCGCCGGGATAAGTTTCTTGACGGCAGGCAAGTGCCGGGCAAGTGCCTGTCGCCACGAATCAAGAGTCTTGGGAGATGATTCCACCACCTCGCCGTGCACGTCGGTGAGGCGGAAATCGCGGCCGGCGTACTTGTAGGTGAGGCGCTTGTGATCGAACCCCAGCAGGTGGAGGACGGTGGCGTGCAGGCCGGGGAAGTGGACTTTCTTCTCCACTGAGTAGTAGCGGTAATCGTCGGCAGGCGCCGGAAGCCCCGTGCGCGATGACTTGGAACTTTCGCGCGCCGATGTATCCGCAAAGTCCCGGGAATGGGGTGGCGATGCCGCGGTTCCTGGCGGATCGCGTCGGACCGAGGCTGTCGAGTCTGGGGCATTCGATTCAGGCGTCGGCGGCGCAGCCTCCTTACGGATCGCCGTCGGGGCCGGGGGCGGTGAAGATGATTCTGATTCACCTTGTGATGGGAGTGTTGTATGGCGGGGCCAGTCCCGGGAAGGATAATTATGTTGCTGGCTCGTAGGGGAAAGGCCCTTCTGCCCGCTCGAACCCCAGGTATTGCACCTCTTCCTCCAGTCGCAGCCCAAACCTCGCCGCCACCCGCTCTTTCAACTCGCTGATCACCGCCACCAGATCGGTCGAACTCCCCTGCCCGTCGTTATAGATAAGATTGGCGTGGTAAGCCGCAACCTGTATGCCTCCGCGGCGCATCCCCTTCGCCCCCACCTGCTCCAGAAACCATGCCGCGGGAGCCTTCCCCTCCCGCGCCACCGAATCCGGAACCTGCGCCCGCGCCTGGGCCGGCAACTCTCGCATCAGCAGGTTCTTGAAAATGCTCCCCGCGCATTTCATCGTGGGCGGATACTTCGCGTTTCGCATCTCCAGAATCTCCGCCGCCCTCGCGCGCAGCCTCTCTCTGTCCCCACCCGGCAGTTGCAGCACCGCCGACAGGATCACCCACTCTTTCCGCCGCTTGAAAATGCTCTCCCGATAGGCAAACTGGCACCCCCCTTCATCCATTTCGCTCACCAGGCGGCCGTCGAAATACCGCACGCGGCGAACGAATTCCGAGATCGAATGCCCATAGGCCCCGGCGTTTCCGTAGATCGCGGCGCCCACCCAGCCCGGTATCCCGGTCATGCTGTGCAGCCCTTCCAGTCCCTGTTCCATGCTGAAATTCACCAGCCGCTGCAGCACCGCGCCCGCCTCCACCCAAAGGGAGTCCTGGTCCATGCCCATCCCGCCCGCCGTGTAGCGCAAAATGATCCCCGGAAAACCACGGTCACTCACAATCACGTTCGATCCCTGACCCAGCACCGCGAACTCCACCCCGCTCGCCCGCGCGATTTCCAGCGCCTCTACGAACGCAGCCTCCTCCGCGCAATCACAAACAATACAGGCCGGGCCGCCGATTCCAAACCTCGTATACTGGCTCAAGGGAACGTGCTGTCTTACGTCTGTCCGCGGTAGCGCGCCTAGCGCCTCCAGCGCCGCTTGCGTGATGGGCATTCTTTTTGATTATAGGAGCCATTCACTGTGGGAAAGAACTTTCCAGGATTTCCTCGGGAGGGTATCATCTTCCTGCGCGGATTGAAGAAAAACAATAAACGCGAGTGGTTTCAACCTCGTAAAGAGATCTTCGGCAGCCAAGTGAAAGCTCCCATGGAGCAACTCGTGGATGCCATCAACGCCCGCTTCGTCCGTTTCGCCCCGCACTATATCACTGACCCCAAAAAGGCCGTCTACCGGATCTACCGCGATACCCGCTTCAGCAAGGATAAGACTCCCTACAAAACCCACATCGCTGCCTCATTTTCCCGCGCCGGCATGGAAAGACATCTCAGCGCGGGCTTTTACTTCAGCGTCGCTCCCGATGAGATCGAAGTCGCCGCCGGCGTCTACATGCCCGGACCCGGGGAACTACGCTCCATCCGCAACCACCTCGCCGAACACCACGAAGAGTTCCGCGAAATTCTCCGCGCGGCAACCCTGCGCAAGTTGATGGGCGGCTTGTGGGCGCAACAACTCTCCCGCGTCCCCAAAGGTTTTTCGCCGGACCACCCCGCTGCCGGCCTCATTCGATACAAGCACTGGACCCTGTTCGATACGCGCCTCGATCCCGCCCTCGTCATCACTCCCCAACTTCTTCCTGAACTCGTCAAACGGTTTCAGGCCATGGCGCCCTTTGTCGAGTTTCTCAATCTACCGTTAATCGGAAAACGCGCCAGGGACCCGCTCGGAGACCTCTAACCGCCAAAACGCAGCAAAAGAAAACGCTTGCATCAAAACGAAACAGGTGTAGAATAGGGATCACTGTTCAGACCGAACAGTGCGCACTGATGGATAACGCCTCCTTGCGAGGTTGGTGTGTTGGGGAAAGGGTATCGCAGGGAGGCGTTCTCGTTTGTTATACATGTAGACGAATCCTGAAACGGTTTCGTTCCACCCTCGCCAAAGATTTCTTCCGGTTGTGCCCCGTTATGTTCAGAACACTGTTCAGCCCCTGTGCCCTCGTCATGGTTGTACGCTGTAAAGAGACCTGAGATCTCCCCATGCCGCCGCCTACTCGCAAGATGACCATCCATCTCACCCCAGGCGCCATCGGCGTCAAGGCAGACCAGATGGAGACCCTCGAACTCGCCCACTACTACGGCTACGAGGCTGTCGAACCGCAGCCTGCCTACCTCGCAAGCATCTCGCTCGACCGGATTCGCCGCGTCAAAGATTTCCTCGCCTCCCGCCACCTGGTTTGGGGCTCCGCATCCCTTCCCGTCGATTTCCGCTTCACGGACGAAAAATTTACCGAAGGCTTGAACGCGCTGCCTGCCCAGGCAAAAGCTCTCGAGCAGGCCGGAGTCACCCGCATGGGAACATGGCTCAATCCTTCCCACGATTCACTCACCTCCCGCCGGAACTTCGATCTCCACGTCAAACGTCTCCGCGCCATCGCTGGCGTCCTGGCGCAACACAACATCCGCCTCGGCTTCGAATATGTTGCCCCAAAAACTCTGTGGGCTTCCCGGCGTTATCCGTTCATTCACACCATGGCCGAAACCAGGGAACTCATCGCCGCCATCGGCGCGAACAATGCCGGCTTCGTCCTCGATAGCTGGCACTGGTACACCGCCCATGAAACCGGCGAAGACATCCTGTCGCTCGTCAACAAGGATGTCGTTTCCGTCGATCTGAACGATGCGCCCGCCGGCATCCCCGTCGATCAGCAGATCGATTCCGTCCGTGAACTGCCCTGCGCCACCGGCGTCATCGATGCAGCGGCCTTCCTCAACGCCCTGCAAACCATCGGCTACGACGGCCCCGTCCGTCCCGAACCCTTCAACGAAGCCCTCCGTAAGATGCCCAGCGGCCAGGCCCTATCTGTCTCCCTTGCCGCCATGCAAAAGGCCTTTTCCCTGCTCAAAACATAGCCCGCGCTACACTCGAACTAGATGAGGATGTTCTGTCTGCTGGCCCTCTGCGCCTCTTTCGCCCCCGCGCGGGATATTGCCGGAGCCCGCATCAGGGCCCACGTGAAGTTCCTGGCTGGCGATCTGCTCGAAGGACGCGGCGTCGCAACTCGGGGCGGTGATCTCGCGGCCGAATACATCGCCGCTCAACTCGCCTTGGCCGGAGCCAAGCCCGCCGGCGATCATGGTTCCTTCTTTCAGCGTGTCCCCCTCGTCGGCGTCCATCCGCTCCCCTCCGCCACTCTCTCCGCCACAATCCAGGGAAACCCCCTCCCGCTTCGCTGGCTCGATGATTTCGTCGGTCTCACCCGGAGGCAGAATGAGTCCTCCACCCTCGATGCGGACGCCGTCTTCGTGGGTCACGGCATCACCGCGCCGGAATACGGCTGGGACGACTACAAAGGAATCGATGTCCGCGGCAAAGCCGTCGTCCTCTTCACCAACGAGCCGCCCTCCGATGATCCGAATTTCTTCGCCGGCAAAGCCCTCACCTACTACGGCCGCTGGACCTACAAGTACGAAGAAGCCACCCGCCGCGGTGCCGCCGCCTGCATCATCATCCACACCTCCCCCACTGCCAGCTACGGCTGGGACGTCGTCAGAAGTTCGTGGGGACGCGAAGACATGCAGGTCAAGCTGGAGCCCGGAGCCCCTGCTCTCCAATTCGCGGGCTGGGTCACCCGGCAAATCGGCGATCGTATCTTCTCCTCCATCGGTAAGTCCTCCGGGCAGATGTTGAAACTCGCTGATACTCCCGGCTTCCGCGCCGTCCCGCTGCCCGTTCACTTCCGCGGCGGCTTCCCCGCCAAGGTGCGATCCGTGGAATCCCGCAACGTCGCCGGCATCCTCCCCGGCAGTGACCCCCGCTTCCAGGATCAGGCAGTCATCTTCACCGCCCACTGGGATCACCTCGGAATCGGCGAGCCTGTAAACGGCGATCGTATCTACAACGGTGCCGTCGACAATGCCACCGGCTGCGGCATGGTCCTCGAAATCGCCCGCGCCTGGCAGGCCCTTCCCCACAAGCCCCGCCGCTCGGCCCTCTTCCTCTTCGTCACCGCCGAGGAGAACGGTCTACGCGGCGCCGAATACTACGCGGCACACCCCTTCATTCCCGCCGGAAAAACCGCGCTCAACCTCAACTTCGACGCATTCTACCCCTTCGGCCGCACCACCGATGTCGTCGTCACCGGAGCCGAGCGCACCACCGTCTGGCCTGTCGTCGAAAACGTGGCGCGGCGCTTCCGCCTCTCCATCCAGTCCGACCCCCACCCCGAAGCCGGACATTTCTACCGCTCCGATCACTTCGCTCTCGCCCGCGCCGGCGTCCCCGCCTTTTCCATCAACATGGGAACCCAATTCGCCGGCAAGCCCGCCGGTTACGGCGAGAAGATCTTCGAAGAATACAACAGCAAGCACTATCACCAGCCCTCCGACGAATACAACCCCTCCTGGGACTTCTCCGGCATGGAAGAAATGGCTAAATTCGGCTTCACCATCGGCCTGGACGTGGCCGAAAGCCAGACAATGCCCACCTGGCGCAAAGGTGACGAGTTCCTTTCCGCCCGCGAGAAGAGCGCACTGCGCTAACCGCCATGGAGCCCATTTCCCACTTCTATTACTCCCACCGTCTCAAGCTCCAGTTTTGGGACTGGGGCCGGCAGGGCAAGCCCACCCTCGTCCTCATCCATGGCGGCCTTGACCACGCGCGTAGCTGGGATTGGGTCGCCCGCTCCCTCCGCGAACATTTCCACGTCTACGCCCTCGACCTCCGCGGACACGGCAACAGCGCCGGCGCCCCTGGAGCCCTCTATAGCGTCGCCGAACATGTTCTCGATCTCTCCGCGCTCCTCGACGTCATCGGCGGCTTCCCCGTCACCCTCATCGGCCACTCCCTCGGAGGCATCGTCACCATGATCTACTCCGGCGTCTATCCCGATCGCGTCCGTAAAGCCATCACCATCGAAGGCCTCGGTTTTCCGCCCAACCACAAAATCCACAAAGCTCCCTCCGAGCGTCTCCGTGGATGGATCGAGGCCATCCGCAAAGCCGAACAGCGCGAACCCCGCGGCTACAAGACCCTCGACGAAGCCGTCAACCGCATGAAGGAGGCCAACCCCCACCTCTCGGACGAAGTCGCCCGCCACCTCACCCTCCATGGCGCCAACCGGCAAGCCGGCGGCTCCCTCGTCTGGAAGTTCGACAACTACGCCCGCATCTTCCCGCCCTTCGGCCATGACCTCGACGACCTCAAGGAAACCATGGGCCGCATCTCCTGCCCCGTCCTCATCTTCTGGGGAAATCAGAGTTGGGCGCCCGGTCCCGAACAGGACGGCCGCACCGGAACCCTCCAGAACTACAAGCTCATCCGCGTCGAAGGAGCCGGCCACTGGGTCCACCACGATCAGCTCGATCTGTTCCTTCGCGAAACCAGGCGCTTCCTGCTCGACGAACCACTTCCGTGAGCTTCCGGTTATTCTTTCGCCCCAGCCGTCCTCCCCACATCCGGCCGCGGATCGGGCACAAACCCGTCCCGGTTCGGCATCCGCACCTTCGGCAGCGTGGACGCGTTCATCACCTGCTTCTCCTCCACGATTCCATTCAGGTAAAGCACATACGCCACCACGCCGTACGCCTCGTCATGCTTCAGCGTCCCCGCCCGGTCAAACGGCATCGCGCGATAGATGTAATCCCAAACCGTGGTCGCGTACGGCCAGTGGCTCCCCACCGTCTTCACGGGCTTCCCCGTCGCCAGTGTTCCCTGGCCGCCCACTAACAAGGGTCCGGTGCCGCCCTCGCCTTTACTCCCGTGGCAACTCCGGCACTTCGCCGCGTACACCGCTTGCCCCTCCACCGCCGTGCCGGAACCCGCCGGCAATCCCTTCCCGTCCGGCCCCACCATGATCCCGTAGTTCCGCGTTTCTTCCGCGCTCATCACCCTGCCCACGCCATACTTCGGAGCCTGTGCGCCCAACACCCCGGCCATCCACAGGCAGACGGCAGCCGCAATACTACGCGTCTCCATTCGTCACGCTCCCGTCCGCCTGAATCCGCCACACCTTGATCCCATTGAAATGGTAGCCCGAGTTCCTGCCGCGCACCGCGATCAACTCCTCCCGCGTGGGCTGAACGTACCCGCTCTCATCGGTCGCGCGGGAAGCAACCTCCGCCGCCCTTCCATTCCATTTCCACGGCAGCCGGAACCGCGTGAACGCCTTGTAAAGCACCGGTTGGTCCAAACGCGCCTCCCGCCACTCGCGCCCTCCGTCCAGCGTCACTTCCACTCGCGTAATCCGCCCGCGCCCCGTCCACGCAAGCCCCGTGATCTCATACCAGCCCGCGCCCGCCAACTTCTGTCCGCCGGAGGGAAAAGTCACCACCGATTTCGCCTCCTGGGTCAGCGTGAATATCCGCGTCTTCCCATCCGGCATCAGGTCGCTGTACTTCGCCGTTTCGTCCCGCGTGTAATGCGGCGTCTCGGTCAGAAACAACCGCCGCAGCCACTTCACCTGGACGTTCCCCTCCCATCCCGGCGTCAACAGCCTCAAGGGAAAACCCTGCTCGGGGCGCAGCGGTTCGCCATTCTGCCCGTACGCCAGCAGGGCCTCGTCCAGATCCTTCACCAGAGGCACGCTCCGCTGCATCCGGCAGGCGTCCGCCCCCTCCGCAATCATCCACTTCGCTTCCCGTTTCACGCCCGCTTCCCTCAGCACCAGCCGCAGCGGAACTCCCGTCCATTCGCTGCAACTTGCCAGCCCGTACGACCGCTGCGCGTCGGGGCCGGTCTTGTCCTGCCACTCGCCCCCGCTGTTGCCCCCGCACTCGAGGAAATGAATTTGCGATACCGAAGGAAGCCGCCGGATGTCCCCCATCGTCAGCAACAGCGGCCGCTCCACCAGGCCGTCAATCAATAACCTGTGCTCGTCCGGATCAATGTCCGGAACTCCCGCGTGATGCCGCTCATAGTGCAGCGAAGACGGTGTGATGATGCCGTACATGTCGGCAAGAGGAGTCGCGCTCGACCCGGCCTGCGGCGTCTTCGTCTGCCGCATCGTCCGCGCCGGCTTGACGTACTTCGACCGCTCCCCGTAGCCGCTCAGCGGCCTCCCCGGCGGGCGCCCTTCGTCCGCCTTCCCCAATATCCCGCTGCCCAGCCCCGCGCCCATTTGCAGGACACGCCGTCGATTCGTTCGCTTCATCCCCCCAATTCTATATCAGGAACCTCCGCGAATTTCGACGCTCCCGCTTAGTGATTCAGCACCTGGTGCTGTTCCCACGGCATCGAAGGCGGATGCCATCCTCGCGACACGTAGTCCATCGACATCAGCGCCAGCATGATCCCCAGAAACAAAACCGCCGCCGCCAGCGCCATCTTCGATAAGACATGGCTCCACTTCACGTGCATGAAGTACCGGATCACCAGCGTCGCCTTGCACACCGCAATCCCCAGCGAAATCATCACGCTCAGTAGCCCCAGGTTGATCTTCCACACCTGGTAGGTCAGCACTGTCCCCACAATCAGCGCCAGAAAAACCGAGACATACATCTTCGTCGATGCAATATGGTGTTCCGCGTGTAGTTCGTTCTGCATGATGTTCATCTCTCGATCAGGTACAGGAGCGGGAAGAGGAAAATCCACACGATGTCCACGAAGTGCCAGTAGAGCCCGCTGATCTCGACGGGATTATAGTATTTCGGTCCGTATCGCCCCTTCATCGCCGTGACCAGCAGCCAAGCCATGATGCCCAACCCGACAATCATATGCACGGCGTGCATGCC
>JAIXKK010000021.1 GCA_026954325.1 Bryobacterales bacterium
TCTTGTAGTGGAAGCAACCCCCGTTTCAGGATCATCTTGTATTGGACAATTCTGGCCTGCCAACCGGCTTGTCCGTATGGAATAATGATCGCCATATGAAGATTTCCCGCAGATCTCTGCTTGCGATGGGCGGCGCCGCGATGGCCGGGCAATCGGTGAAACTGAACGCGTCCGTTGCCGGCTCGTTCACCGATGGGTTCAAACTCGGCGTCGCCAGTTACTCATTCCGGGAGTTCAGCCGGTCGCTGGCCATCAAGATGACCAAGCAGATCGGGACTCCGTATATCAATATCAAGGAGTATCATCTCTCCTATCGCAGCACGCCCGAGGAGATCGCCAAAGCGCGCGCCGAGTTTCAAAAAGCCGGCCTGACCATTCTCGGCGGCGGGAATATCAGCCTGGCGAAGAACGACGAGGCCGATCTGCGGCATTATTTCGAATACGCCAAAGCCGCCGGCATGCCGGTGATGGTGTGCGCGCCCACGAAGGAAACACTGCCGATCGTGGAGAAACTCGCCATCGAGTACAACATCCGCATGGCGATTCACAATCATGGCCCCGAGGACAGGCACTTTCCCACCCCGCAGAGCGTACTCAAGGAAATCGGGAACATGAATCCCCTGATGGGCTTGTGTATAGACGTTGGGCACACGGCGCGCGCGGGCGTGGATGTCGTGGAATCGATTGCCGAAGCGGGATCGCGCCTCCACGATATGCACATCAAGGATCTCCGCGATCCGAAGGAAAAAGGAAGCCAGTGTATTGTCGGTGACGGGGCTTTGCCCATCCCGGCGATTTTCAAGCAATTGAAGAAGATGAAGTACACGGCAGGGGTGATGCTCGAGTACGAGATTGACGCCGACAATCCGCTGCCCGGCATGCAACGCTCGTTCTCGTACATGCGCGGCGTGCTCGCCGGCATGAAGGCTTAAGAGACTGTCCTGCGCAGCGCGCCCGGATTCCGCGGGATGTCCTGCTCGAAATCCCTCAGTTCGCGTTCGATCAATAGCCACTCCGTGTCCCGGCCGAGGGCTGGGGACCTCATTTCGTTTCGTTTACGATCGAGCGTGCGGAGAATGGCTACGCTTTGTTCCAGCCGCTGTTGAATGCTTGTCATTGCCGTTCTCCACTTGCCTCTCTATCCAGGTACGCGAGAAACGGGAGGCGGATGGCATCATCTATTTACCTGGAGGGGAAGAGAAGTTCGAAGGGAACGGAAATCGTGAAGAGGCGCCCGGCAATCGCGCTCGCGTTGCAGGATGCCTGGTGGGCCGCGGGGTGCGGCCTGCTTACACCGGGCGCCTCTTCCTTTATCGTGGCTGTCTCGTTCTTTCCCCGTAAGGTCGGCAGCACATCGTGCGGGGGAAACGCGGCTCTCCAACCAGCCTGTCTTGAGCGAACCCCGCGGTCGCCCTACTCCGATCGTTTATTGCGAACGAGGAATTTTTCCAGTGCTCCGGGATCCTGCAAAATGTCCTCTTCAATCTCGCGCAATTCGCGCTCGATCAACGACCACTCGGTATCATTGCCGAGTGCCGGTGACCGCATCTCGTCCCGCTTGCGGTCGAGCGTGCCCAGAGTGGCGACGCTCTGTTCCAACCGCTCCTTGATACTCCTCATGGCCGCCCTCCTTCCTAGTCTGGCCTCTCTTGGAACTGCCCTGTTTTAATTGGCCTCACACCTATAGATGCGGAAATGCGATAAAAAATTCCGTCAAAAATCATTACGGTTTGTAAACCTACCGTAAAGCAGACACCCCACGCTTGACTTTCGGCTGAAGAAGGTAATAGGTTTACGCTCTGGAGGAAAAATCCATCCCATGAATCGCAGACAGTTGCTTCGGACCGCCCCTCTGGCCGGTATGCTCCTCAACCGGCAGTGGATGCCGGAGGCGGAGGCCGCCCCGCCGCTCCCCTTTGCCGGGGAAAAGAGCCGGCTCAAGATTACAGGCATCCGCCTGGTGCAGACGCGTCCGGCCCATCCGCTGCCGCAATACACACCGTCAGCGGGTTCCTGGTCGACGCAGGGAGTCGAGGTGGCGAACCCGATGTCGATCTATCCGGAATACAAGGCGACCCGTTCGCTGTTCTTTCCCGATCCCGGCAAACTCGGGGGGTTCACGGTGGAGATCTCGACGGACAAGGGGATCAAGGGGTACGGTAATGGAGGGCCGGCGGGTGGTGAGATCGTCATGGGACACCTGACGAAACTCATGATGGGCCGCGATCCATTCGACATTGAGCGCAACTGGGATATCTGCTGGCGGTCGACGATGAGCTATGGCCGCATGGGCGTGACGATGAACGCCATCAGCGGTGTGGACGTGGCGATGTGGGACATTATCGGTAAGGCGCTCGACATGCCCATCTACCGGCTGATCGGCGGAGAGGTGAAGGACCGGGTCCCGGCCTACTGTACCGGCAATGACATCGAGCAGCACGTGGAGTTCGGCTATAAGCGTCTGAAACTCGCTATCCCGCACGGCCCCGCGGATGGGCGCGAGGGGATGAAGAAGAACGTGGAACTGGTGAAGCGGGCGCGGGCGGCGCTGGGGCCGGATGGAGACATCATGCTCGATTGCTGGATGGCGTGGACGGAGCGATACACGCTCGAGATGGCCGAGATGATGGAGCCATACCGCATCTATTGGATGGAAGAGGTGTTGCAACCGCACGATTACGCCGGCTTCGGGCGCTTGAACGCCGCGCTGAAATCGACGCGCATCGCCACCGGAGAGCACGAGTACGGCCGCTACGGGTTCCGCTACCTGCTCGAGGCCAGGGGCGCCTCCATCTGGCAGCCCGATCTCAACTGGTGCGGCGGTCTGACGGAATTGCGGCGCATCGGCGCGATGGCGGCGGCCTACGACATCCCGGTGATCCCTCACGGCGGCGGTCTGAACGGCGCCATTCACTGGACCATCGCCAACGTCAACGCCCCTTGGGCGGAGTTGTTCATGCCGGCGCCTGGCGGTCCAAAAGAGGCCTATAAGATGTTCGAGGAGCAGTACGTCATCTCGCGAGGACCCGAAGGTATTTATACGCGTCCTCACGAGCGGCCGGGCTGGGGCTGGGACATCGTGGTGAGTTGAGTTGAGCGGGGCGGGAGTCCCGCGCGTTTCCTATAACCGGGTATGTTCCGTTCTTCCGGCGCGTCGGGATGGGTGACGACGGCGTTGCGGACCGGTTTCACCGTTTTCAGGTAGGCGAAGACTGCCTTCAGGTCATCCTCCGAAGCGCCGGAAAGACCGAGCCACGGCATGATGCTGTTATAGGGGTAGTCCACTTTTGGCGGCGTGCCGGCGGCGTAATCCTTGAACTGCGTGAATTTATCGATAAATTGTTGCTCGGACCAGCGGCCAATGCCTGTTTCTTCATCGGGGGTGAGGTTGGCGCTGACGACGCGCGCATTGACGGCAAGCTGGAACTCATGACTGCCGGAGAAATCGCGGCCTTCCACGGGCCGGCCTTTTTCGAAGGGAGAGTGGCAGAACCGGCATCCGCCAATCCGGGTGAGGTACTTTCCACGGCTCACGGGATCAGACGGCGGGGGCGGGACGCTGTCGACGGGCTTGGGCAGGAAGCGCATGATCACGTTCATCGGGAAGTTGACTTTCGTCGCCGGCAACTGGTTGCGGGCGGCGGGCAGGGTTCTCAGGTAAGCCACGAGGGCCTGCACATCGTCATCGCTGAGGCTGCTGTACTCGGCATAGGGCATCAGCGGGAAGAGAGGACGGCCGTCGTGACCGATGCCTTCCCGAACGGCCCGGATGATCTGGCCATCCGTGAGGGACCCAATCCCCGTTTCCGGATCGGGAGTGAGGTTAGCGGCCACTACCGTTCCGGGAAGCCCCATGCCCGCGGGCAGGATGCGTCCTTTTCCGGTCCCGCCGGGAACCACGGGAAAGCCGAATCGCGATTCGTCCACTTCCGAATGGCAATCGCCGCAGTTGGTGACGTGCTCATAGAGGTATTTGCCGCGCGCCAGGCGGGCGCCCGTGCGGGCAACCTTCACGCCCGGAGCAGAACGGCGGGAAGGAAGCAGGAAGGCGACATAAGCGGCTCCCGCGCCGAGCAGGCACACGGCGGCGAGCAGGATTTTTCGAAGCATAGGGCGTATAGGATATCAGCTTGGAGTTGGGCAGGGGGAATTACGCCGGCGAGATGGTTACCTTGCCGGCATTGCCGCCGTAGTGCTCCAGCATGTCGAACGCCTGCGAGATCTGTTCGATCGGGCGGCGGTGCGTGAGCACGGGGGAGAACCGTTCCCGCAACTCGCGCAGAAGACGGATGGCGAGGTCCGTCTCATGGTTCGACCGGCGGACGGTGTACAGGACGAGTTCCTTCCGGCGCACATCGTGGAAGTCGAGCGCGATGGAGACTTCCGAGGGTATCCCCGTGTAAACGACGCGGGCGGCGTTGCGGGTGACCTTGAGGCACTGGTTCATGGCGCCATCCTTGGCGGCGCAATCGATAGCCATGTCGACGCCCCGGCGCCCCGTATCCTGGAGGATCTGTTTGACCACATCCACCGCTTTCGGGTCGAGAACAGCATCGGCTCCCATGCGGAGAGCCAGTTCCCGGCGGTGAGCCACGGGTTCGACCACCCAGGTGCGCCCGGCGCCGGAAATCTTCAGGACTGCCAGAGTCAGCAATCCGATGGGCCCGGCTCCGAAGACAACCGCGGTCTCGCCCGGACGAGGGGCGGCGAACTTCATCGAATGCAGGGCGATGGCCAACGGTTCGGCGAGCGTGCCTTCCTCAAAGCTGAGGCCCTGCGGCAGCGGGATGACGTTGCCTGCCGGCAGATTCAGGACCTGGCGGAAGAAGCCCGGGTCGGATGGGGTGCTCAGAAATCGCAGATGGGCGCAGACGTTGTGCCGGCCTGTGAGGCAGTATTCACAGTGGTAGCAATAGACAGCCGGTTCGAGCACGGCGCGGTCGCCGTGGGACCATCCGGTCACCCCGGCGCCCACCTGGCGCACCTCTCCCGCCGGTTCGTGCCCCAGAACCATCGGGTAGACGCAAGGCGTATCGCCGATGCCGCCTTCAAAGTAGTAGTGGAGATCGGACCCGCAGATGCCAACGGACTTGACGGCCACCTGAATCTCACCGGGACCGGGATCGCACACAGATTGTTCGTGAAGCCGGAACTGGCGCGTGCCGGCGAGTTCAGCAACTAGCATTTATTTCTTATTCTACTTCTTGAAGAGGCTGTCAAAGGCCGCCCTGGCATCGCTCGGCGAGCGAGGCTCATATACTTTCGGCGGAGTGAATCCGCCGCCGTTGGCCTGCGGACTGGCGGCGTCCCGGGCCACGGTGACTCGAGGCGAGAAGAGTTCGCACTCGTTGGGTTTATCCTTGTACGCGATGCGAGCCGGAACAGGCTTCAGACACTGGAAGCGCGTCGAAGGCTCGAAATGCGCGCACTGTTTGCAGCAGTGCAGCGGGGAATTGCATTTTGGGCAAGTCCCCTTGAAGTCCACATCGGTTGGCAGCGTGGTGGCGCAGTTCCAGCAGCGTGCTGCCGTTACGGATTGCACCATACGGGGCAACCGGGGGCCGGTTACGTCAATAGGGAGACGAGGACCCTTCGGTTTTTGGTCGCGAACGGAGTGTTCGCGTTCCGAGTCCTGGTAGCCGCGTTGACGATACTTGCGATCACTATCCATGGCCGTGTAGAGGCCTCCTTGGTTCGCAGTAACGAAACTAAAGATCAAACCTACGCGTTCCCAATACACGTAGCACGGAAACTGTATCTGACGTCTTCCCTCGGGCGAACCCACCCCACCATGCTCCAGGCGCGGAGCAGGCAGGCCCATCCTCGAGGAAAACGTGCAAACTGACGTTTCCTTTGGTTATTGTCGTCCCGTAGGGAACCAGAGTTTGGGAGGAGGTTGGCGAAATCTAGCGTCCGCGCCACCGAACTGGTCTATAGGAAATAACGGAAGGCCGGGGAACTCGGTTCCAGGGAATCCGCAACCCCTGGTTTAGGACGACCTACTTCCTTATTACCACGGAAACAGGGAGGAAGCAAACTGTTTCGCGCGATCTTCACCTAAACCATAACAAAAATTGTGGCTTAGTACTTCGGGCAGGTAAGGGCCAAGTGCATGGGCAGGGAAGATCATATCCAAACGTCTCCAGTGATCGGCGCTACCGGGCGCGATAAAGGGTCCAGGCATCGAGGATATCCTTCCCCTGGAAGCGGATGGTGCGGTCATCCAGCACCTCGGCGCCGGCGCGCAGTTCGGCGCCCACCGGAAGTGAATTGCGGGTGGTGTACTCGATTTGCAGCGTGACCGGTCCGGGAACGGTGTAGGGCTTGATGGAACCGATCCTGGCGACGCCGCGGCGGGCGGTTTCGCGGACCAGGTCGCGCGCGGCGGGCGCCGACAGGCTGATGCACGAATAACGCCCCAGACCCTCCTTGACCACGGCGAGTTCGGCATCCGGCACGATCTCATGCAGTTCGTTGGCCGCCGCGCGGTCTCCGCTGAGCATGATGACCGGAGTTCCGAAATGGCCGGCCATGGCGGCGATGACGTCGATCTCCCCCACGGGCTTGCCGTTGAGCAGCATGTTCTGGATGCCGAGCGAGCTATAACTGTGCGCCATGATGCCGCCGCGGATGTTGGCCTTGCCATGCTGGCCGACATAGGCAACGGCGGAGAAGCGGCGCTCCATCAGCATCGAGGGTCCCATCGCGCCCATGAGGAGCTTCGCCTTGGGATGGATGGTGAGGGTGGAGAGGGTCTGGCTACCGTCGTGGCCGTCCCAGACGAGCACCTCGTCCGCCCCGCCGGCAAGGAAGCCGTCGACGGCGGCGTTGATTTCGCCGGTGAGCAGTTGACGCATTTCCTGGTCTTTGGGATCGGTCTGATCCTGGCGGCACACCCCGCCCACGCCCTCGGCGTCCGTGATCAGAAACACGGTTTTCTTCTGAGCCGGAAGAGACCAGGCAAGCAGGAGCAGAGAAAAGAAGAGACGCATGGTTCTCTATTCCTATCCCACAAAAACACCCACGGGAGCAACCCGATGGCTGACAATGAGAGTTCATGACTTCGACCGGCTCCCCCGGGAAACGCGAGAGCACGGCGCGGCTCGCCTCGCTGGTGGCGGCGGGCATTCTGTTGAGCCGTATCATCGGCCTCATCCGCCTGCGCGTGTTCTCCCACTATTTCGGTCTCCGCTCGGACGCCGCCGATGCGTTCAACCAGGCTTTCCGCATCCCGAATTTTCTCCAGAACCTTTTCGGTGAAGGAGTGCTCTCGGCATCCTTCATCCCGGTGTACGCGCGGTTGCTGGCGGAGGGGGATGAGCGGGAGGCCGGCAAGGTGGCGGGAGCTGTCGGCTCCATGCTGCTGCTGGCTGTCTCGGCGATTTGCCTGATCGGCGTCCTGATGACGCCGCTGCTGATTGACCTGATTGCGCCGGGCTTCACGGGTGAGAAACGCGAACTCACCATCCGGTTGGTCCGCGTGCTGTTCCCGGGAGCGGGATTGCTTGTGCTTTCCGCCTGGTGCCTGGGGATACTCAATTCGCACCGCAAGCTGTTCCTTCCCTATGCCGCGCCCGTGGTGTGGAGCGGCGCCATGATCGCGGCGATGCTGCTGTTCGGTGCGCGTTCGACACCCACGGAGCTTGCCGTGACGCTGGCATGGGGCTCTGTGGCGGGCAGCCTGCTCCAGTTCGCCATCCAAGCGCCTGTTGTGTTGCGCCTGGCGCGGGGACTTTATTTCCACCTGGACCGCAACTCCGCGCACGTGCGGGAAGTGGTGAAGAACTTCGGACCCGTGTTCGTCAGCCGCGGCGTGGTGCAGATCAGCGCCTACGTGGATGCGCTGTTGGCGAGCTTGCTGCCCACCGGAGCCGTGACGGGGCTCATGAACGCCCAGATTATCTATGTCCTGCCGGTGAGCCTGTTCGGAATGTCGGTGTCGGCGGCGGAACTGCCGGTAATGTCGAGCGCGACGGGGACCAGCGAAGAGATCGCGGCGGCGGTGCGGGCGCGGCTTGAATCGGGACTGCGGCACATGGCGTTCTTCATTGTTCCTTCGGCGGCGGCGTTTTTGGCCTTCGGGGACCTGATAGCGGGGGGACTTCTACAGACCGGGCGCTTTACACATCGCGATGCCGTTTACGTGTGGGGCATTCTTGCGGGTTCATCGCTCGGGCTGCTGGCGTCGACCATGGGCCGTTTGTATTCCTCGGCATACTACGCCTTGCGCGATACGCGCACTCCGCTGCGGTTCGCCGTCATCCGCGTGGCGCTCACTACCGTACTCGGCTACATCTGTTCGAAGCCGCTGCCGGTGTGGCTGGGGATTGACCCGCTGTGGGGCGTCGCGGGGCTGACGGCTTCCGCCGGCGCCGCGGGCTGGATCGAATTCGCCCTGCTGCGCGGAGAGATGCACAGGCGTGTCGGCGATGTCCCGTCCACCTTGCCGTTCGTGGCGAAGTTATGGATTGTAGCGGCGCTTGCCGCGGCGGCTGGAACCGCCCTGCGCTTTGTCCCCCTGCCGCCATCCCCCATCGTGCGGGGTTTGGCGATTCTCATCCCCTACGGAGCCATCTATCTCGGGGTGAGCGCCACGTTCACCGAAGACGGGCGGCGGTTGCTCGGAAGATTCATGCGCGTGGCGCGTTAGACGACGCGGCGAACAGATCCGCACTACACTGAAAGCAGCGTCGAGATGCCACAACTATCCACGGGAATTCGCATCCCTGATCTGGCGAAGTACAAGGCCCAGGGCCGCAAGATCACCATGCTCACCGCCTATGACGCGAGTATGGCGAAACTGCTCGATGAAGCCGGAATTGATGTTCTGCTGGTGGGCGATTCCCTCGGGATGGTAATCATGGGGCACGACACTACCATCCCCGTCACGCTGGATGCCATTCTGCACCACTCGCGGGCCGTGGCGAAGGGCGCCACGCGAGCCGTGATCGTGGCCGACATGCCGTTTCTCACCTACCAGGTCAGCGTGGAGGAGGCCCTGCGCAATGCCGGCAGGCTGATTCAGGAGGGCGGCGCGGCGGCGGTGAAGATTGAAGGCGGCGTTGCGGCCGCGCCTACCGTGCAGCGGCTGGTGGCCTCCGGCATTCCGGTGATGGGCCACGTGGGATTGACCCCGCAATTTGTCCACGGCTTGGGAGGGTTCCGGGCGGTGGGGAAAACCGAGGATGAGGCGCAAGCCCTGATGAGGGACGCCAAGGCCCTCGAGGAAGCGGGAGCGTTCTCCCTGGTGCTGGAATGCATCCCCAGCCGCGTGGCGGAGGAAATGACCCGCGAATTGAGAATCCCCACCATCGGCATCGGGTCCGGACCCGCGTGCGACGGCCAGGTGCTGGTGAGCTACGACGCGCTGGGGCTGTATCCCGGCTTCACTCCGAAGTTTGTGAAGCGGTACGCCGAACTTGGCGCGGAATTGACCACGGCGGTGAGGGCATATGCCGCCGATGTCCGGGAGGGCCGCTTTCCAGTGGGCGAGAAGGCCGCTCCGGTCATGCCGGAACTGGTGACCACGATCCGGGGCATGCGCGAGCATCTGGCGAAAGTGCGGCGCGAGGGACGGTCCATCGGTCTGGTTCCCACCATGGGCGCCCTACACGACGGGCATTGCGCGCTGATGGACCGCGCGCGGCGCGAGACGGACTACGTAGCCGTGAGCATTTTCGTGAATCCCATCCAGTTTGACCGTCCGGATGACTACCGCGCTTACACGATTGATCTCACCGCGGATTTGGAGACGTGCCGGAAGCATGGGGTGGATGTCGTATTCGCCCCCTCCGCCGCCGAGATGTACAAGCCGGGCGCAAGAACATATGTAGAGGCGCCGGGCGTGTCGGATTTCCTCTGCGGGCAGTTCCGCCCGGGGCACTTCCGCGGCGTGGCCACCGTGGTGAATAAACTGTTGAACATCGTCTCACCGGACATCGCCTACTTCGGGGAAAAAGACGCGCAGCAACTGGCTGTCATCGAGCAGATGGTGTCGGATCTGAATCTTCCGGTGAAGGTGGCGCCGGTGGCCACGGTGAGGGAGGCGGACGGACTGGCGCTCAGTTCACGAAACCGCCGGCTGTCGCCCGAGGAACGGCGCATCGCTCCCGTGGTGTACCGGTCGCTCGAGTCGGCGCGGGAGCGCATCGCAGGCGGAGAGACGCGGGCAGCGCAGGTGAAGGAGGCTGCCTTACGGCAGCTTGCCGCCGAGCCGGCGATTCGCGTGGAGTATCTCGAGGTGGTGGACGCCGTGACGATGCAGCCCGTGGTGGAAATCGCGGCGCCGGTGAGAATCGCGGCCGCTGTCTGGCTGGGCGCCACGCGGCTGATTGACAATGTGACGTGCGAGCCGGCAGCGGCGGCGCTCGCTGCTTCCGCGGCTCAACCCCACCGCATGAGGGAGTAACAGGGACGTGTCAGCGGATCCTCGTAGTGATCCGGAGAGACGCGCATCGCATAGCCGAGCCGTCCCGTTCTGCCCGGCAGGAATTGGGCGCTGAAAACCCAGTGCGCCGCGGCTTCCGAGGATGGGGCGAGAGTCATCACCTGCGTGTCCTCGAGGTTCCCCTCGGCCCCGACACGGCCCACCAGGGCTTCCACCTTCACGTCGGAAGGGCGCAGCCCCGCGAGGTCCACCACCGCCTCCAGCGTGATCGGCTGGCCGCTGAGAACACGCATGTCGGCGCCGGCGCCGGCGGAGATGATACGCACGCGGTCCCAAACGCGCCGCACTTCGGCGTTCCAGCGCACCTTGCGCCGGGCGGCCTCAAATTCCTCCTTGCGAACATCCAACCAGCCGCGGTGGGAAAGTTCGTACATTTGCCGGTCGTACTCCTGCACCATGCGCGCGCAATTGAACCGCGGGCTCAGATTCGTGAGGCACAGCTTGATCCGGCGCATCCATTCCTCGGGATAGCCTTCATCGCGGCGGTCATAGTACATGGGAACGATTTCGGTCTCGAGGAGGGAGTAAATCGCTCCGGCGTGCATCTCGTCCTGGTCATTGGAATACTCTTCGCGGTCGCCGATGGCCCAGCCGCCGGACGCCTCGTAACCTTCGTCGAACCAGCCGTCGAGAATGCTGAGGTTGAGAACCCCGTTGAGCCCGGCTTTCATGCCGCTGGTGCCGCAGGCCTCCTCGCCGCGGCGCGGATTGTTGAGCCAAAGGTCGACGCCCTGCACCAGTTCACGGGCCACCTCGATGCCGTAATCCTCGAGAAAAACGATGCGTTTCGAGACTTCCGGATCCCGCGTCAACTGAAAGATCTCGCGGATGAGCACCTTGCCGCCGTGGTCCTTCGGATGGGCCTTGCCGGCAAAGAGGATCTGCACCGGCATTTTCGGGTTGGTGAGAATGCGCTTCAGCCGCTCCACGTCGCGGAAGAGCAGGGTGGCGCGCTTGTAAGTGGCAAAGCGGCGCGCGAATCCAATGGTCAGAACATCCGGATCCAGCAATTCATGCGTGCGTTTCAACTCCGCGGTGGACGCCTTACGCGCCGTCGCCTGCGCCACCAGGCGCTCGCGGGCGAACTGCACCAGGAGGCGCTTGCGGCGGCGGCGGATCTCCCATAGTTCGGTGTTGGGAATCTCCTTGACCAGGTCCCATATCCGGGGATCCGCATAGCGGTCGCGCCAGTCCGGTTGCAGATATTGGTCATAAAGGTTGGCGAGTTCGCCATTCAGCCACGTGGGAAGATGAACCCCGTTGGTGACGTGGCTGATGGGAACTTCCCAAGTGGGCAGGTCGGGGAAGAGGTCGGACCACATCTGTTGCGATACTATCCGGTGCAGGGCGCTCACGGCGTTCCGGTAGCTGGACGTCTTGAGCGCGCTGATCGCCATCGAAAACGGCTCTCCCGCGTCCGCCACATTGCGCTTGCCGAGAGCGAGAAGCTGGTCGAAGCTGATTCCCGCCTCCTCGCAGTAGTCCTTGAAATACTGGTACATCAGTCCGCTGTCGAACAGGTCGATGCCGGCCGGCACCGGCGTATGCGTGGTGAACACGTTGTTGCGCCGGCTGGCCTCGAGCGCGGCTTCGAAGGAGAGGGAGTGCTCCATCATCAGGCGCCGGATGCGCTCGATGGCGAGAAAGGCCGAATGCCCCTCGTTCATGTGGAACACCGTGGGCTCCAGGCCAACCGCCTTCAACGCCCGGATGCCGCCGATGCCGAGCACAATCTCCTGCCGCATGCGCGTATGGATGTCGCCTCCATACAGCATGTCCGTAATGTCTCTATTATCGGCAAGTTCGTTTTCCGGAATGTTGGTATCGAGCAGGTAGAGCTTCACCCGTCCCACATTCATGTGCCACACCTTGATGTGCACGGGCCCGGAGGGCGTTCGGACGGTCACCTTGACTTCGTTGCCCTCGTTGTCGAGAGTCGGAATGACCGGAAGCGTGTAGAAGTCGTTGTCCGGGTTGCGTTCCGTCTGCCATCCATCCGGGTTGAGGCGCTGTTGCAGATATCCTCTCTGGTACAACAGCCCCACCCCTACCAAAGGAATTTCGGCGTCGCTTGCCGCCTTGAGATGGTCGCCCGAGAGAATGCCGAGACCGCCGGAATAAATGGGCATGCAATCGAGCAGCCCGTATTCCATGGAAAAGTAGGCCACCAGTTTGTCGCTGATCCTCAGGCGGCTCATGTAGGTGTCGTGCAGTTCGCAGGCAATGCGATAGACCGAAAGGTAACGGGGATCGCGAGCCGCCCGCTCCAAAGTGCTTTGCGAGATATGGCCAAGCATCAGGACCGGGTTGTGTCCGCTGGAACGCCAGAGGGCGCCATCCAGGCGTCGAAAGACGGCGCGAATGTGATGATCCCAGCTCCAGATCAGGTTGGTCGCCAACTCTGACAAGCGGCTCAAAACAGGCGGGAGCGCCGGGAGGACAAGGAATTCCTTAGCTGGACGAATTTGGAACGGCATGCGAATTTAGCAAATCCTACGATACCAGAGAGGGGCAGACCGTGTTGCGGGGGCCGATAAACTATACAAAAATGTACGATTTAATCCTTCCTGTTTCGTCCACTTTCCCGTTTACTTCTTCCCCGACAGGCATACAATGAAGACATGAAATTGAGCGCACAGGAAGAGTATGGGCTCCGGTGCTTGCTTCACATGGCTCGATTGGAAGAAGGGCAGAGTCTGAGTATCCCGGAAATCAGCCGGGCCGAAGGACTGTCGGTGCCCAACGTAGCTAAGTTGATGCGGCTCCTCCGGTTAGGAGAATTGGTGGTATCGGTGCGGGGACAATCCGGCGGGTATACGCTGGCGCGGCCATCCGACGAGATTACCGTGGGAGCGGTGATGGAGGTGCTCGGCGGCAGGTTTTTCAGCGGCAAGTTCTGTGAACGGCACGCCGGCTTGGAGCGCACGTGCACCCACACTTCCGACTGCGCGATCCGCGTGCTTTGGGGGACCATTCAGGAAGTGCTGGATTCGGTTCTGAAGAAGATCACGCTTCGAGACTTGCTGTGCGGGGAGAGCGAGATGGCGAACCTCATCACCACGAATTCCAACCGGCTGCTTCCGATGCTGCGTGAACGCGTGATGAGTGAGAGCGGGCCGGTGGCCTGAAGAATTCATTACCCGCCGAAGAGTTTCCTTTCGTCCGTGAACCCGGTGGCAATTTCCGCGGCCGCAACGGCTGCGCAGCGATCGGCTTGAACAGCGCCGCGGCCGGCGGGGCATGCATTGTCCACGCATCCCGGCGTCCTGCTATACTCCAAACCGGAAGCAATGTACGGGAAGGCGGTGAGAATCCGCCACTGCCCCGCAACTGTGAGCGGCACGTAGTTGGCGACCTGGCCACTGAGGAACCTCGGGAAGGGCAGGCCGGCAAGCCAGCCGATAGTCAGGAGACCGGTTGCTTTCGATGCGGGTTCGGCACGTTCCGAGGGAGAACGTTCGCGGAATGACAAGACCCATTTTCATTGGCGGAACCGGTTCCCACGCGGGAAAAAGCTGGATGACTGCCGCGGTGTGCCGCTGGCTGAGACGGCGCGGCGTGCGAGTGGCTCCGTTCAAAGCGCAGAACATGTCATTGAATCTGTACCCCTGCCGCGAGGGAGGCGAAATCGGGCGCGCGCAGGCGGTGCAGGCCGAGGCGTGCGGGGTGGAACCTTCGGCGGACATGAATCCGATTCTCCTCAAACCGAACGCGGATACGGCAAGCCAGGTGGTGGTGAACGGAAAGGTGTGGCGCGATCTCGCGGCGCGGGATTATTACGCGCACTTCCCGTTTCTGCTGGAGCAGGCGCTGGCGGCGTTCCGGCGCCTGGAGGCGCGCTATGAAGTCGTGGTGATGGAGGGGGCGGGCAGCATCGCGGAGATCAACTTTCGCGAAGTGGACCTGGTGAATCTGGGGCTGGCGCGCCGCGTGGACGCCAGAGCGCTGCTGGTGGCCGATATCGACCGGGGCGGAGTGTTCGCTTCGGTGGTGGGGACATTCTGCGTTCTCGAGCGGGAGGAGCGCGACGTGGTGCGGGCCTTCGCGATTAACCGCTTCCGCGGGGACGCGGCGCTGTTTGAAGGAGGCGTGCGGACACTTGAACAGAGGACGGGCCGGCGGTGCCTGGGAGTGTTTCCTTATCTTGATGGCGTGCGGATCGACGAGGAAGACAGCGTGGCGTTGGAGGCGATGCCGGCTCCGGCCGGGTACGGCCAGGACGCGGCGATCGTCAAGTTCCCCCTGATGTCGAATTTCACGGACTTTCAACTGCTGCCCGGAGCGCGGTGGATATCGCATCCGGCGGCGCGGCGGTTCCGGACGGTAATTCTTCCGGGATCGAAGAATACGCTTTCGGATCTTCGCTGGATGCGGCTGCGCGGCCTCGACCGGTGGGTGATGGAGCAGCATGCGCATGGAGCCCGGGTGATCGGGATTTGCGGCGGATATCAGATGATGGGCGAGCGCGTGGCGGACGGCGGGCGGAATGCGGCGGGACTCGGGTTGCTTCCGGCGCGGACGGAGATGTCGCCGGTGAAGACGACGCGCGTGGTGAATGCGCGTATGGCTTCGGGGCACGACTTTCGCGCCTACGAGATTCACATGGGGGTGACGGCGATCGAAGGAGTACATGAGCCCTTTGCCTACGTGGGCGGCTCGGGTGAAGGAATTCGACACGGCCGCTGCGCCGGCACCTATTTACACGGCGCGCTGGAGGACCCGGTGGTGCTCGGGGAACTGCTGGGCGAGGCACCCCCGCCCGCGGCGGACCGCGAAGCCGCTTACGGCCGGCTGGCGGACTGGTTCGAGCAGCACGCCGATACCGCGCTGTTCGAGGAGCTTTTTCTGTGAGGGTGGCGGCGGGCTTGTTTCTGGCGGCGAGTTTGTTCGCGCAGCAGCGTATCATCTCGACCACGCCGAGCATCACCGAAATTCTGTTCGCGCTGGGCTTGGGCCCGCGTGTCGTGGGGGTGACGACGTTCTGCCGTTTTCCGGAAGAGGCGCGGCGTCTTCCGAAGATCGGGACTTTTCTTGATCCGGGCATTGAGACGATTCTGGGCTTACGCCCGGACCTGGTGATTGTGCAGAAAAATCCGGTGCGGCTGGCGGAACGGTTGCGCGCCGTCGGACTGCGCGTGATCGAAGTGGATCCGGAGGCGATGGAAGGCGTGCACCAGACCATCGCGGAGATCGCCCGGACAGTGGGAATTGAGGCGAAGGGCCGGGAGTTGAGCGCGCGGATCCGGAGCGAACTCGATCAAGTGAGGCGTGCCACCTCGAAGCTTCCGAAGAAGCGGGTGGTATTTTTCGTCGGCCGTACGCCAGGGACGCTCGATGGGCTGATTGCCGCCGCGAAGGGTTCCTACCTCATGGAACTGCTCGCCGGCGCCGGAGGCGAGAATATTTTCGAGGACTCCCCGGCGGCGTACCCGAAGGTTTCGCTCGAGGATCTGCTGGCGCGGAACCCGGAGATCATTCTCGACATGGGAGACTCGACGGGCGCGGGAACGATCACGGAAGAGCACAAACGCGAAGTGATCCGCCTGTGGAACCGGTATCCGGCGTTGAGCGCTGTCCGCAACCACCGTGTCTATGCGGTGGCGGACGACCGCTTTGTGATTCCCGGGACGCGGATGGTGGAGGCGGTGAAGATATTCGCCAGGCTGCTGCATCCGGAGGCGCGGTGGTGACGGCGCTTCTCGAGTTTCACGAAACGGGGTTTGCCTACAACGGCGCGCGGGTGCTCGAGGGCGCAACCGCGGCGCTGGCGCCCGGCGAACTGGTGGCCATCGTGGGTCCCAACGGCGCCGGTAAATCGACACTGCTCTCCGTGTGCGCCGGATTGCGGCCGTCCTATGAGGGCGCCTGCCTGTACGCGGGCAAGGAGGTGCGGGCTTGGAGCCGCCGCGAATTTGCCCGCGAAGCCGCCTTTGTGCCGCAATCGCTGCGGATGGAATTTCCCTTCACTTGCGAACAGGTGGTGTTGATGGGAAGGGCGCCTTTTGGGGATGGATTGTTCGAGAGAGAGGAGGACTTTCGCGAGGCTGAGAGGGCAATGGAATTGACGGACTGCGCCGCGTTTCGCAACCGGGATTTTCGCGCCCTGAGCGGTGGAGAGCGGCAACGTGTGGTGCTCGCCTCCGCGATCGCGCAACGCCCGCGCGTTCTGCTGCTCGATGAGCCGACGACGTTTCTTGATTTGAAGCACCAGTTGCTGATCTACGGGCTGCTGCGCGATTTGCGCAACCAGGGGGTGCTGGTGGTGACCGTGACGCATGATCTGAACCTTGCCGCTTCGTTCGCCGACCGGGTCCTGATTCTTCACCGGGGGCGCCAGCGGGCCTGCGGCGCGGTGGACGAAGTGCTGACGCCCGCGGTCATCCGCGATATCTTCGAGGTGGAATGCACGATGATTCCTCAACCCGGCGGCGGCCGATGGATTGCCTATGGGCGGTAGCGCGCTGACGCCGGCGCGGTTTGCGCGGATTCTGGCCGTGTGCGGAGGCGCCTGCCTCATGGTGCTGCTGGTGGCGCCATGGATCGGCCCGGCGCACGTGGATCCGCGGAAAGTAATGGCCGGCATTGCTCCGGATACACAGATCTTTTTTCAAGCGCGCCTGACGCGCGTGCTGCTCTCGGTGCTCGCCGGCGGGGCGCTGGCGACGGCGGGAGTGATCTTTCAGGCCTTGCTCCGAGACTCGCTCGCCGATCCCTACACGCTCGGCATTTCGAGCGGCGCGTCGCTGGGCGCCGTGCTGGCCATCTGTTTCGGCTGGCGTGATGCCGGGCATTTGCCGGCCGTGTGGATCGCCGCCTTGATGGGCGCATCGGCGGCGCTGCTGATGGTGATCGGACTGGCGTCCCATGGGCGGCGAGTCTCCTCCTTCTCATTGCTGATGAGCGGAGTCACGGTGAACACCATCGCGATCGCCGTGATTCTGCTGTTGCAGAGCGTGGCCAGCTTCGGACAGTCATTCGCCATCAACCGCTGGCTGATGGGGAGCATCGAGTCCGTGGAATATTCGACCATTGCCGGGCTGGCGGTGATCGTGCTGCCGGTCCTCATCTACGCCTGGCGCGGGGCGCGCAGTTGGAACCTGATGGCGGCGGGGGAGGAGTGGGCCTCGACGAGAGGTGTGGCGGCCTCGCGGTTCATGTGGAGCGGATTCCTCGCCGGGTCGCTGATTACCGGGACGGTGACGGTGATCACGGGTCCGGTCGGGTTTCTCGGGTTGATTGTGCCGCATGCGCTGCGCCTGTGGTTTGGCGCGGATCACCGGATTCTGCTGCCCGCGTCGTTTCTCCTGGGCGGCGCGTTTCTGGCCTGCTGCGACACGGTGGCGCGGACGGTGATGTCGCCCGTGGATATTCCGGTCGGCGTGATCACGGCGATGCTCGGCGGGCCGTTCTTCCTGTGGCTGTTGCGCATCCGGCAGAAGAGGTACTGGCTATGATCCTGGTGGGCGGAGGCAGCCGCAGCGGGAAGACCGGATTTGCGCTCGCGGCCGCGCGCGGGCGCGGGACGCGGTTGGCGTACGTGGCCACGGCGGAGTTGTTTGATGACGAGATGCGTCAGCGCGCGGAGGCGCATCGCAAGGAACGCGGGGCCGGGTTTGTCACCTTCGAGGAACCGCTGGAAATCAGCTTGTTGCTTGCGCGAAGAGGCGCGGAATTTGACGCGGTGGTGGTGGATTGCGTGACGTTGTGGATCAGCAATCTGCTGCATGCCGGACGGCAGGATACGCGGGCCGAGGGCGCCGCGCTGGCCGGGGCGGCACAAGCGTGCGCTGCCGAGGTGATCCTGGTAACCAATGAAGTGGGATGCGGCATCGTTCCGGAGAACGATCTCGCCCGGCGCTTCCGCGACGAGGCAGGGTGGATGAACCAGACGCTGGCTGAGCGCGCCGCGGAGGTGTACTGGCTGGTCTTCGGCTGCGCATTAAAGGTGAAGGGATGAGGCGGCTGCTGGGAGCGATTCAGTTTCTCACCATCATCCCGGTGCGGACGGCGGCGGCGGCGCCAGGAGAGGCGGCTCTGTTTTTTCCGCTGGTGGGCGCGGCGATCGGATGGCTGGGCGGGGAGTGGTTTTCACTGCTGGAACCGCGGTTGGGCGCGTCGCTTGCCGCGCTCCTGCTCCTGGGGCTATGGGCGCTGCTCACCGGCGGCTTACATGAGGACGGGCTGGCGGACATTTCCGACGCTTTGCGCGCGCACCGTTCGCGATCGAAGATGATGGGGATCTTGAAGGACAGCCGCATAGGCGCGTTCGGCGCGCTGGCGCTGATCGTGATTCTGGCGGTGCGCTGGCAGGCGATTGTGCGGCTGGGCACGGCTCCGGCCATTGAACTGGCGGCATGCCTGGCGGTATCGCGCGCGGCTCTGGTGGCGCAGGCGTATGTATCGCGTCCGCTGGGCGACGGGCTGGGGGCCGCTTTTGCCTCGCGGTTGTCCACTCCCACGGCGGTTGTGGCGCTGTTCGAGGGATTGGGCGCGGCGTTTCTTCCAGGCGCGCGGCAAGGGGTGGTGCTGGTATCCGGAGCCGTATTCCTCACCTGGCTGCTCTATCGCTGGTTCGATGCCAGGCTCGGCGGAGTCAACGGGGATTGTTTGGGGGCGACCAGTCTGCTTGTGGAAACATTCTGTATGGTGCTCGTTTCATGCCGCAACTGTTTCTTGTAAGACACGGAGAGCCGGAACAGAAGGGGACGCTGCTCGGACGCCGTGATCCGGGCTTGAGCGCGGAAGGCCGGTTGGCGGCCGGCGCGGCGCTGACGGGAATACACGCCGCCGTGGCATACGTCAGTCCTTTGCGGCGGGCCCGGGAGACCGCGGCGTTTCTACCGTCCGGGATTCGCCGTGTCACCCTCGACGCGCTGGCGGAGATCGGGCTTGGCGAATGGGAAGGCCTCGAGTGGCGGGAGGTGGAAGCCCGCTGGCCGGATGTGGCGCGGCGCAAGCTCGAGCGGTGGTTCGACATTCCTGCTCCGGGCGGGGAGACGTGGCGGCAGGTGGCGGCGCGCGCGGCGTCGGCCATCGAACGGATTCGCTCCGGCCCGTTTCCGGCTGTTGTCGTGGCGCATCTCGGCATCAATTCCGCGCTTACCGCGCAGTTGACCGGGAGCGATCCCCAAATGTGCGTACAAGGCTATTGCGAGATCCTCACTTATGACATCTGAAGACACACAACGGCGGCTCGATTCGCTGACGAAGCCTCCGGGCAGTCTGGGGCGCCTGGAAGAGGTGCTGCTGCGTTACACGGAGATCCGCGGGCTGGAGCCTCCGCTGGAGTTGCGCGCGGCGGCGCTCGTCTTCTGCGCCGATCATGGGGTGGTGGAGGAAGGCGTGAGCGCATGGCCCTCCGAGGTGACTCGGCAGATGGTGCTCAATTTCGTGGCCGGCGGCGCCGCCATCAATGTACTCTGCCGGCACTTCGGAATTGTCCCGCGCATTGTCGATATGGGCGTCCAGGGGACCGCGGTGGCCGGCGCCCTGGATCGCCGCATCGCGGAGGGCACCCGGAACTTCACGCGCCAACCGGCGATGACCGCGGCGCAAGCCCGCCAGGCGATCAGTGTGGGGCGGCAGTTGGCTTTGGAGGCGGCCCGGGAATTCGACGTCGTGCTCTGCGGGGAGATGGGGATTGGAAACACGACGGCGGCCACGGCCTTGCTGTGCGCATACGCGGGTCTGGATCCGGCGGAGGTTACAGGCGCGGGCGCCGGGTTGAATGAGGAAGGCGTGCGGCGCAAAGCCGAAGTGATTCGTAAGGCTCTGACGTTCCATCCTTCCCGCGGGCGGATGGAGATTGCCGCCAACTTCGGCGGATTCGAGATTCTGGCAATCGCGGGGGTAATCGAAGGCGCGGGGGAAGCGCGGATTCCCGTAATCCTCGACGGGTTCATCAGCACGGCCGCGGCACTGGTGGTGAGTCCGGAGGCACGATGGCCCGTGTTGTATTCCCATTGTTCGGCCGAGGCGGGGCACCGGCGGATGCTCGAATTTCTCGAAGCACGCCCGCTGCTCGATCTGGATATGCGCCTGGGGGAGGGCACGGGAGCCGCGCTTGCCGTGGGGATTCTTCAATCGGCATGCCGCCTTTATCACGAAATGGCGACATTCGAGCAGGCGAGTGTTTCGACTTCCGGGCGCGCCCCGGACCGCCGCTCTCCCGCGCCCCATTCGTAAGCCGGAGGTCCGGACGCCGAAACGTCGTGCCATTGCCGTGCCAAGTACACTGGAATCAATGCGCATCCGCTTCATCACGGCCACACCCATGAACGCCGCCGAGGGCAGCGGTACGTTCGCCGGCATCGCCACGCTGATGAACGCCCTGCGCCGCGCCGGCGCCGAGGTCGACCTGACCACGCCGTCGCTACGCCTGCCGGTCTTTACCGTCGAGCGTTTGCTGTTCAACCGCCGTCTGCGTCCGTCTCACGCCGACCTCACCGTCGGTTTCGACATGGACGGTTACACTCTTGCCGGATCCGTGGGAGCGCACATCGCTTCAATCAAGGGCGTCATCGCGGACGAGATGCGATTCGAGCGGGGCGCAACGCGGCTGACCATGTCCATCCAGGCTCGATGCGAACGGCGGCATGTTCGTTCGGCCGGCCTCGTCCTAGCCACCAGCCGCTATTCGGCGGATAGAATCCAGGAATTTTACGGAAAGCCGGCGCGGCTGGCCCTGCTGCCGGAGTTGATCGATCTTGAAGCCTGGCAAAGGGCGCTCGGCGCGGCTCCCGCGCGCCCGGCTTCAGGAGAGTTTACGGTGCTATCGGTAGGCCGGTTCTTTCCTCGCAAGCGGACCAGTCTGCTGCTTGAATCCGCCGCCGCCCTGCGCCACCGCCTTCCCGGATTGCGCGTGCGTTTGGTGGGCGACGGCCCGGAAGGCCCTCGACTGCGCGCGCTGCACGAGCGGCTGCGCCTCGGTGACCGCGTCGTTTTTCTGGGCCACGTCGATCAGGCGGCACTGGCGGCCGAGTTCCGAAACTGCGACCTCTTCTGCCACCCCAGTGTTCAGGAAGGCTTTGGCATCGTGTTCCTGGAGGCCATGGCCGCGCGCAAGCCGATTGTCGCCGCCCGCGCCGCCGCCGCGCCCGAGGTGGTTCCCCACGCCCGGTTTGCCGAACCGGATTCCGCGGCGTCACTCGGCGCCGCCATCGAAGCCCTGGCGGCCGATTCCGGTCTCCGCCGCGAGATCGCCGGGCAGGGGGCGCAAATGGTGCGCCGGTACGAAGCCGCTACCGTCGCCCGGTCGTTTCTGGCGCTTGCCGAGGAGGCGGTATCGACAGGCCACCCCGCTCTCCGCCACCAGCCGGCAGCAATGAAAGGATGTCCCCCACGTGGCGCCAGACCATAACAGGTTTTGTATCGAAACCTTTGGCCTCATAATGACCTGCTCCCAGCGGGACGTTGAGGTGGATGGATATCGCAAAGTTCACGAGGAGTGCCTACGCCACCGCGATCGGATCCGCGCGTAGACGCCATTCTGGAGGCTGTCTCGGATATCTACGGCTTCCCGCCGGCTGGAGTCCGGCACGCAGTCTCCGCTGCGCGGCCGCCCTCTAACTCCCTGCCCCATCACTCCCTCCTGGACTACTACGGGGCGGCGGCTTGCAGGATTGCAGGCTGGCTCCCCTATACCTTTGCCTTTCGCGACTCGGTACGCCAGACACTCGCCATTTCCCCCGCGGGAGCGACTGGTCTCCGCATCCCGCTTGCCCCCGGGCGCGAAGTCGTTACCCAAATCGCGCCGCCCGGAAAGCAGATGCCGCCAAAGGTCCCGCTCGACCACGTGGCTCAATGTGTCGCTCTCCTTCTCGCCGCGGGCGCCCGGATCTGGGACGACGATATCCATCGCCTGCTTTCCGTCCGGCTTACACGGAACTCACTCCACGCTACATTCACGTGGGACCGCTACTTCTCCTGCCGCCTCACGGCAGGCCTGATGCGCGAAGAGATGGCGACAGGCCGCCTGCTCCTGCGGGATACGCTGGCGCCTACCGTGCAGTCCCTCACCGATTTCCACAGCCGGCGCACCGCCGGCGGCGTTCAAATGCTGTGTGCTCTTGCCCGTGAAGATGACTTCGTTCTTCCGCTCCAGGTGCGCTCAAGTCGCGTCGGAGAAGCCGCAGGCAGCTACGGTGTCGTCCCCATGGCCTATCACCAGGGTGCAATCGAACCCTCGGCCACCGCCCTGCGCGAAGTGGCCGAGGAACTCTTCGGCGGAGAGGAAAACTCCCCTTCCTACCTCCATCACCCGGCCATCCGGTGGCTTCTGGCTCATCGTGCCCAGATACACCTGGAGGCAACCGCTTTCTTCCTCAACCTGGTTCACGGCAATTATGACTTCGCCATGCTCCTCGCGGTCCTGGATCCTGGGTTCTACCGGCAGTTCGGCGGCGCGTTGGTGACATCCTGGGAATCCGAAGCTCACCTTATGGTCAGTTCCCGCGATCACCATCTGCTCGGTGAACTCCTCAGCGCCCCCAACTGGGAGCCCCAGACTCTCGGAACCTTCGTCGAAGGCCTGATACGCCTTCGCGAAATCGATCCCGAGCGCACAGCCAACCTCCACCTCAACCGCCTATCGTGACCAGTCCCGGCGCAAGCAGCACCTCTTCGTGAAAGCGGTCGCACCCGATGCACAGATTTTGATATGTACCTCCCGATGCCGGCGCGACCTTCGATTTCTCGAGAAACGTCTCCACGCTCCAGCCATACTGGATCCCCATTCGTTCCGGGCGCCCCATGGAGATTGCTTCGTAAACGGGATTCCCTTCGAGTGACCGAAGAATGTCCTCGAGCGGGCGCTCCAGCAGATTCCCAACCGGCTTCTTCGTCTTCAGGCAACATGGATAGACATTTCCATCCGGGTCGACACTCACCTCGGAACCACTGAAGCCCTGTTGCAGAAAGTTCAGGCCGCCCGACCAGCGATTGCAGAAATTCTCCGTGATGTCCGCCGTGGATAACCCGTTCCGCCAGGCGCGTCCGCGCGGCCACAACTTCCCGATCCATTGGTCGGGAGTAGCGCCGAAAAAATGATAATAACGGTCTGACTCGGATCGCGGCGGGGGCGTCCAAGGCTTCATTCCCAGGACGTCAAAAATGCCCGTGAGCTTTGCCTGAAGTGCATCGCGCTCCTCCTGATCCTCCAAACCCCGGTGGTACGCATCGAGACCCGCCACGGAGATCAGCGTGGTGTGATGCTCCAACAACTCGCGGACGATCGGCGCCGTAACCAGATCACCCGTGGTCTGGACGATAATCTCCACGCCGCCCTGTCCGCGATACTTCGCCTGGATCTGTTCGAGAGCCGGATAGAGCACCTTCTCCCGGACTCCTTCCAGCAAGACCTCTCCCCCCGCCAGGATGATGCGGCCGCGTTGCTCGGGAAGGTCACGCTGCTGGAGATCCCGGTACACCATCCGTGCCGGCAGGTTCTCAATGATCCTCGGAATGGTCTGCCGGAGGCCCTCCAGAATCCTCTCCCTCTCCTCTCCGTAGTAAGGATGAAAGCGCTCTTCATAGCAATGTACACACGTCCGGTGACACAGCCAGCTAACAACGAAGTAGATCGATTCCATGTTCTTTCAGGCTAACCTGCCAGACAAGGAAAAAGCGGGCTGCCGGGGGTAATCCGGCAGCTCGCCTCAATGGGTTTCCGTGTTGCTTAGAACTGGAAGCGGATCGACAGGCGCGCATAGAACGGACGCGCGTAGGACAATGCTTTCAGAAAATCTCCGTTGGGCAGGCCGCCGCTCAGTTCAAAATTCTGGTCGATGTTGGTGATGGTCTTCCGGTTGAAGAGATTGAACGTGTCGATGGCAAGCTTCAGCACATGCGTGTCGCTCTTGATCGGCAGGCTGTACTCCGCGCGCGCATTCCAGTAATTCTGCGTCGGCGTGCGCCCAAAAGCGCCGCGGCCACCCGAAGGAATTTCGCCCGCGTTGCCGTAGGCAGGGTGGGCCAACAGCTTCGAAATGGGCGCGCCGCTGAGGATGTTCCAACCGAGACCGATGTTCAGTCTCTTGCCGAACATGTAGTTCCCATAGATGTTGGCAATGTGGCGCCGGTCCGTCGGCAGCACGCCAACCTTGAACTGATCAGCGAGTGCGGGGCTATAGGCGAAGTCGAACAGCGAAGTGATGTTCGGATCCGACTGGCCGTTATCGTTACGGAAAAGACCTTCATAATTTCCGAACAACTTCGCCAGGCGGTAATTGCCGAACAACGACCAGTTGTTTCCAAAGCGCTTTTCCGCGGTGAATTCGAAGGCTTTGTACAAGCGGCGGGCATCGGGGAAGCCGTCCGGCTTTCCGTCGGAGCCGAGTTGGCCGCTATCGAGCGTGTAACCTGATTCGGTGTCGCAGTTCGGACCGCTGGTGCAGGTCACGGCATTGTGAAAAATGTCCAGCGCTGCACTCGGGTTGGCAATGACGTACTGCTGGCCGGAGCCCGCCAGCGCCTGCTCGACGGTGATACCGGAAATGTCTTCCACGATGCGCTTCACATCACGGTGGATGAATCGTCCGCTGATGACGATCCCGCCGGGAAGTTCATGCTCGACGCCGGCGACGATCTCCTCCTGGTACATGGCCTTCGTGCCGCCGTAAATGATGGTCGGCTCGGTGCCGGTGGGGGACGCCACGCTGCCCGGGATCAGGGTGGAAGCCGAAGGAGGCAAGGCGCTGAAGTATTGGTTCAGATAGCCGCTTTCGGTCGACATTGCGCGCACGGCGGGATCTTGCGGGACTTTCTCGAAGAACCGTCCCCAATTGCCGAAAAGCTTGGTCTTGCGATGTCCGGTCGGGTCAATCACGAAGCCGAGGCGCGGCGCCCAGTTCCCCCCGAGGACATAGCGGGTAGTGTTGCCGTGCAGGTCCTGCTGCTCCCAGCGCAACCCGGCCTTGATGGTGATATAGCGGTTCAATTGCCAGGCATCCTGGAGGAACGAATCATGGTAAGTTCCCGCGGTCCCGACGCTTGGGTTGCTGAAGTTGCCACGCACCATCCGATAGGCAACCGGGTAGACCACTCCCGCGACGGAACGATTAGGGTATTGGTAGAAGAATCCGCCATACACCGGCTTCCCTACATCGGCGGGAGCAATCCCTCTGCCTGCGGCTACAGGGAAGTTCGGCCCGGAATAGAAGTGAATCGCGGCATAATCAATGTCGTTGTAGCTATAACCAAGATCGAAAGTGTGTCCTCCCAAGACGTTCACGTTTTTCGTGAGCATCACATTCAACTGCTTGTTGTTGCTGTCATTGTTTTCGAGGAATCCAAGCCCGCCGGCGTTGGTGTAGGCAGAGTTTGGTTTCGGCTTGGAATAGTCACGAACGGAGTACAGGCTGTTCGCGGGTGTTTCCGTGAAGTAGGAATGATTCCAGGCAAACGAACCCGCCAGGAGCGTCGTGGCGCTTAATACGCCGCTGTACTTGATGGCCCAGTTACGAGTGCCGTACTCCGCGGAACTGGTGTTCTCGATTACATCGCGGACCAGATCGCGATGCGCGCCCGCCGGGTCGCGCGAGGGGTCGCCAAACGCCGTGCCTTCAATGCGGTGGTTCTGCGAGATATCGTAGTTCAGCTTGCCCACCCAGTTGTAGTTCCGGCTTTTCCAATCCTGCACGCCGAGAGCGCGCGAGCCGAAGTTGGGAGGCCCCTGCCGGTTCAGACTGGCGTACTTGGGGTTGAATCCGCCGTACCAGAACAGTTTATTCTTGACCAGCGGTCCGCCGACGTTAAAGCCAAAGTCATAGCTCGAACGGCCAAGCATTTCCGTCGAGGGCGATGATGTGCGGATAGCGTTCGGCTGCTTGTATGCGCCCTCCAGACCGTTTGGGGCGAAGTAAGCGTAAACCGAGCCGTGCATCTCATTGCCGCCGCTGTTGGTGACAATGTTCAGAATGCCTCCCATCGCCTGCCCGTATTGCGCCTCAAATCCGCCCGTCTTCACCTGCACTTCTTTGATGAAGTCAAAGTTGACGCCGCTGCCCAGCGAGCCATACACGTTCGACCACACGCCGAAAGCGCCGTAGCCCTGGTCCGTGGCGTTCACGCCATCAATGATGTACTGGTTCTCAAGTCCCGAAGCGCCGGATATCGACGGGTTGTAGGTTTGATTCGGAGTCGAATTATTATCCGTGCCGCCGCCCGGCGCCGCGCCCGGAGCAAGCGCAAACAATCCCGCCACGTTGCGGGCCACGGGAATATTTTGAATAATGTCGCTAGTCAAGGTGCTGCCGGTTGTCGTGGATGTCGTGTCCACCGTGGCGGCGCTTTCGGTCACCTGCACCGTCTCCGCTACCGCGCCCGGCTCCATTACCACTCGCAACGGCGTCCGCTCGTTTGCGCTCACCGCTGCATTCCTGATTTCGGCCGCGCGGAATCCTGGAACTTCCACCCTCACCGAAAAGATCCCGGGAACAAGGTTATAAAAAATGCTCACGCCACGGGAGTCCGATTTGCCGACACGGCTGCCCATGGACCCGGATAGCGTGACGTTCGCGTTTTGCACGATAGCGCCGCTAGAGTCTTGAACCTCCACCGAGAGCGAGCCTTTTGAGGTATCGGCTCCGCCCTGTCCGAAGAGGGTTCCTGTCAGACCCAAAGCGAGTACCAGCATGGTTGGCAAAATACTCGTTGATCGTAATCTCATCTCTTGTCTCCTGCTTTCAATGCATCATTTTCCATTTGGTAATCTGCCCTCCTGATTATTCCTGGAGGGCGGCCGCAGTTTCTCCAACAGTCCCTCGACCGCGGGGTTCTTACTCAGCCGGTAGGAATCTTCGAGAGCCATAACGGCTTCCCGTTGTCTCCCCTGTGACAGCCAGCAGAGCGCGCGTTCGTATTGAGCCGCCGCGGCCCATTGCGGCGTCTCCGCGCGTCCCTGCGAAACGACGATCGGCTTGAGGTCGTCCGCTCCGGCGACGATGGTGAATGGCGCGGATCCGGCGGTGATGCGGCCGGTCCGCGGGTCTTTTACGCGCACGACTACTTGATAGGCGCCGGGCGCGAGTTCATCAAGCGGCAGAATCTTCGAAGTCATGAGCGACCCGAAGCCATCTACTGCTCGTAAATCCAGCTTGTCTTCGAATGTCTTCCGAACTTTGTTTACAACATTCCCCACCACGTATTCGACCGGAACCTCCTGCGGACGCGGCTCGGGAATTGTGATCTGATAAAACAGGCGCAAACCAGCGGAGGAAGTCGTAGTGGGCGTGGGGGATGGGAAAAACTTGACGCCTGCAAATTCGAATGGCCGAAGCCTCTTGTCCGGTTCAAAGCGTGACACGATCAACACGTCGCTCATCAGCGTCCGCCCGGCTCCGGGCGGCACAAGCACCTCCCGTTCCGTTTCGTAGGTCTTGCCCGCGGCCGTGTTTACAATGCCTACCACCAGCCGGAACTTCCCTTCCACCACCGGCATCCGGTCTTCGTAAATGAACGGCCGTTTGCGCAGCGATTCCTCAGCCGATTGCGGCGCCGGAAATTGCGGCGAATCTGTTCGCTCCACCACTAGTTTGTCTCCGGAATACAGCCGCGCCGTCACATCGTACTTGACATGACCCGCCTTTGCCTTCGGTTGCTTGGGATCCTGCACCTGTACCTGCCAGTGCAGCCAGGTCTCTCCCTTCTCCCAGGCGAGGAAAGTGAGCATGTTGCTCCGCGGAAGGTCGTACTCCACATGCGATGTCACCTGCTCGATGCGCATCGCCCTTTGCCGGATCGTCGACACGTAACTCGGCATCTCGCGGTATCCCTGGATTCCGTTGATAATCGTCGCCGACGCCATGGACCCCGAAAAAGTGTCCGTGTCGATGGGTTCGCCTGGTATTAGCGACAAAGTCGCGTAAGCCAGTTCCGCGCTGATGTTCTTCAGGTAGCGGAACGCACCGTCCTTCGTTGCTCCCCCGCTCCGCATCAGTTTGTCCGGGCCGTCCACAAAAGGATGGTAGAAGCGATAACCTCCGATTCCGTCCTTGTCAAAGAACAGCACGTAGAAGAAGGGGGGGAGTTCCGCCAGCCCCGGATTCGAGTAGAACCACAATTCCGTGGGGAAAAGTTCCTGGTTCCCGGGCCAACTCATCGTCGTCTGCGGACGCCCGAACAGAATATAGGTCTTCCCGCGGTCGGTTCGCCACCCGTCCGTACCGGCATCGCGCCCATAAAACGAGTTCGCCCACGCAACCCGCCGGAAAAACTCTTCCTTGAATTCGTTCTGGCCCGTGCCGGGTCTTGGATTTCGAATCTCCCAGAATCGCTCCAGAAACGCATCTCTATCTTGATCGGTTTTTAGTAGTAGGAATGATTCCCGCTCGCTCTTCGTAATCAGATACGATGCCGGCCCGGTCAGAAACTCCTGGTAGATCCGTCCAAGCTTCTCCTTGGCGCCGCCGGCCGGCCATGCCGCGATCGTTACCAGCAACAGCAAACTTATGAACTGGCGCATGAAACTGATTCGTCGGGAAACGGATAAACTGGTCTTGAAGTGAGCTTCACGCCGGAAATCCCCGCCGGGATCTCCAAAGCCCAATCGGGCGGTGGCAAGACGCTCCCCACGGCAAGCGGGGCCCGGCTTGGGTAAGTCCATAGAACCCCCTCACACCGATGACACCGAGTCTACCCAAATTTCCATCTATGACGAATTGGTTAGCAATTGTTTCGCCAGGATTCTAAGTTAAAGCAAGTAGGGAGTAAACCGCAAGGAATAATATGGTGGATTCCATCGGAGGTAGTCTGCGGCAGCGGACGGATATGGTTTTTGGAATTTATTGACTGGATACCACTACCGCTCGGTGGTGTCTCTTTTCTCCGGCTTGTCCTCCCTGCTTCGCTGAAACCTTCCCGCTCCCGCCCGACGGCTGGTACGGTTTGGCTAAATCAACATTTTTCAACTTTTGAATTGACACGCACGCCGCCGCGGGGATATGATCGCTCCCAGTCTCTAATCTGGGAGTTCAGAGAAATATGCCACGTGTGCTTCTCCTGTTTGCGCTGGCCGTGTCCGCCTTTGCGCAAGACACTCGAGCCCGTGTTCAGGGCCTTGTGAAGGATCCTTCCGGCGCTGTCGTAGCGGGCGCCAATGTTACACTTACCAATGACAATACGGGTGTCCGCGCCCAACAAACCACTAACCAGTCCGGTCAGTACCTCTTTGATTTCGTCCTGCCCGGAACCTATACCGTCTCCGTGGAAATGACAGGTTTCCGGGAGTTCGTCCAGAAGGGTGTTCTGGTTCAGGCGAGGGGCGACGTCACCGTCAACGCCACCATCGAACTGGGAAATACACGCGACGTCGTCACAGTCGAGGCCACCCCGGTGGCCGTCAACTTCAACACGACATCGATGGCGATGACCCTCGACACCAAGATGACGAACAACCTGCCGATCATCAATCGCAACCCGTTCCTCCTGGTGTCGTTGAACCCGGCCACCGTCACGAGATCCACAACCGAGCAAAGCCCCTTCCACCACTGGGCCGCTTCCCAGTTCGATGTCGGCGGCAACACCAACACCAAGAACGACATCATCCTCGACGGTTCCCCTTCCATGACTTCTCAGAAGTCAAGTTATACGCCTCCCATGGACGCCGTCCAGGAGGTGAACCTGCAGCAGAACGCCGTGGATGCCGAGTTCGGCCACAGCGCCGGCGGCATCCTCAGCTTGCAGATGAAGTCCGGCACCAACGAATTTCACGGCACCGCTTATTACATCGGCCGCAATCCGGCCCTTAACGCGCTGGTGGACCGCGTTACCCAAACCAAGAACCTGGTGCGCCAGAACGTTTGGGGCGTCACTTCCGGCAATCCCATCAAGAAGAACAAGATCTTCAACTTCTTTGCCTACGAGGGCTGGCGCGAGATTGAGCCGCGGAGTTCCTTTAACACCCTCCCCACAGACCTTGAACGCGGGGGCGACTTCTCTCAATCCCTCAACACTGCCGGCGCCCCGCGCACCATCTACGACCCCTACACCACCAAGACCGATGGCAACAACGTTACCCGCCAGCCGTTTGCCGGCAACATCATCCCCGCAAGCCGGATCGACCCCACCGCCAAAGTCATGCTCGGCGATCTCTGGAAACCGAACCGTCCGGGGGATGGACCCACCCATGTCAATAACTTCGTCGCCGGCTACGCCAACCGCTACCGCTACTGGAACCTCTCCGATCGCGTAGACTACAACATCAGCGATAAGCTGAAGGTTTTCGGCCGCTACAACCAGTTCCGCACCTTCACGGCGCAGGACGACTTTACCAGCGGCTCGCCCGCCCAACCCGTGGACGGCTCCAAGCGCCACGCGCTTACCTTCTCGGGCGACGCGGTCTACACGCTCAACGCCTCCACCGTATGGAACATTCGGGGAGCCTACAACTCCATCGTTGACTCCTTCGGCCTGCCCGCAGCCACGCTGAAACCTTCCGATCTCGGCCGGTTCTGGGGCAACAATAGCTGGTATACCCCCTATCTGGCGGATCTTCCCGACATCTACTACCCCGGCGTTACCGTCAACCAGGGAAGTACGACCACCCTCGGGAAAACCGGCTACTGGTACCAGCAGCCGAATTCTTTCAACATCGAATCAAAGATCTCCAAGAATGTCGGCCGTCATTACCTCAAGGTCGGAGGTGAATACCGCAAGGACCGTGTCAACGCTTCCCGCCCGAGGCCCATGACCTTTACCTTCAATCCCGACTTGACGGCCAATACCTACCTCAGTCCCAACACGAAGTTGAGCGGAGACGGATGGGCCACCATGATGATCGGCGCGCTGGACAACAACACCAGCATCAGTTCGATTCCCGTCCAGAGACCGATTGTCGACTATTTCAGTCTGTTTGTGCAGGATGATTTCAAACTGACGCAAAGGCTCACCTTGAACCTGGGGCTCCGCTATGAGTTCTACACCCCCATGCGGGACGCTACGGACCGAATCTCCCGCTACCTCGATCTGACCAGTGCGATTCCCGAGTTCCAGGGCGCCAATGCTCCGCAAATGCCCGCCGAGGCGCTCGCTCTACGCACCGCCTCCCCCGTTTACAACGGGGCATGGGTCTTTGCCGATTCCAGCAATCGCGGCTCCTGGAACCCCCCCAAGGCGTTGTTCATGCCCCGCTTGGGTCTGGCGTGGCGTATCGACAATCAGAGCGCCCTCCGTGCCGGCTGGGCCCGTTACATCGTGCCCGCCTCGCTCACCGACGGTCTCAATATCCTTGGCAGCGTGCCCTATCCCGGCTTCGATGCCACCACAACGGCCATCGCCCCCTTGCTGGGTATCCCCCAGCAGTTCCTCTCCAATCCATTCCCCGGCGGACTTGTACCCGTCTCGGGTAAGAGTCTGGGACGCTATACGAACCTTGGCGGACCGACCACATGGTATCAGCAGAATTTCAACCCGGCCGTCAACGACCGCTTCAATGTCAGCCTTCAGCGGCAATTGCCCGCCAAGGTCCTGGCCGACATCACGTTCTTCATGAATGTGGGCCGGGATGCTCCTTATACCTACGACCTCAACGCCATTGACCCGCGCATCGGTTTTGCGGTCGGCAACAAGGTGAGCCAGTCCGTGCCGAATCCGTTCTACAACATTCTGCCCGCGGATAAGTTCCCCGGCCAGTTGCGTACGCAAAAAAACATTGCCGTCTCGGAATTACTCCGGCTCTACCCGCAGTACGGCTCACTCAACGAGACGCTCCGCGGCGGCTTTGGAAACCGCTATAAGTCCCTCCAGATGCAGTTCCAACGGCCCTTCGCCAGCGGGTTCAACTTCATCGCCGGCTACAACTACAACCAGTCGCGCAATCAAGAGTTCTACGACAACGTGGATTCTTACACGAACTCGCCTACCTGGCAACCCGCCAGCAACTCCCGGCATCGCCTCACCGGCGCCGCTATCGTCGAACTGCCCTTCGGCAAGGGCCGAAAGTTCATGACGGCCGCGCATCCGGTGGTGGACGCCATTCTTGGCGGATGGAGCACCAGCGGCTTGTTCACCTACAACTCCGGGGCTTATCTGCGCTTCGGCGGCATGCTGGTCGACGGCGACCCTGGCATCTCCAATCCCACCAGCGCCAAATGGTTCGACACCTCGAAGTTCAAGATTCTGCCTCCCTTCACCCGCAGAACGAATCCGCTTCAATACTCCGATGTGAAAGCGCCGCGTTTCGTGAATTTCGACGCGACGCTCGCCAAGGAATTTCCCATCCGCGAGCGGTTCAAGTTCGAATTGCGCGTGGAGGCTTACAACACGCTCAATTCGTTCACCGGGGCGGACCCGAATCTATCGGTAACCTCCCCGCTGTTCGGCCAGATCACATCCCAGCGCGCCGGAATCTTCGGCCGTCAGATTCAGTACACCGGGAGAATCATCTGGTAACCTGCAAACGTTGAGATTCCTGCTCCTCTTCGCACTGGCCCGCCTCGCAGCGGGCCAGTTTGTGTCTAGCGACACCTGCCGGTCCTGCCATCCCGCTGAGTACGCCGGCCATGCCGGGAGCGGACATGCCAGGGCTCTAGCCGTCTCAGTGCCTCCTCAGCCTGGAGACTGGGCGTTCGGCGCGGGGTTGCAGGCGATCACTTTTGTCAGCCGCATTGACGAAGATACCTATCTCGAACACGGACTGAGTTGGTATGCGTCCACGCACTCCATGGCTCCGACCCCAGGACACCGCTCCTCTCAAGGCGAGCAATACCGCACGTTTGATCCGAATATTGCCATCTTCCGTTGCTTCCAATGCCATTCCACCGGACCTTTGCAGCTTGGTCCGGGCGACAGAATCAGACCCTTCGAACCCGGCGTGCAATGCGAAGTTTGCCACGGGCCAGGCAAGGACCATGTCGCCCGCGGGTTTCCCATGCGAAATCCGAAAAAAATGACCGCGGCCCAAGTGAACGAGTCTTGTGGCGCCTGCCACCGTAAGCCCGCCGCCGCCGGCGACGACACCGATTGGGCCAATCCCTGGAACACCCGTCATCAGCCTCTCTATCTCGCCGAGAGCGCCTGTTTCCGCAAGAGCCGCGGCAGACTTTCCTGCCTTACCTGCCACCCCCCGCATCAGCCCCTAAGCCGGGTAGCCTCCGGCTACGATGCAATCTGCTCCCAATGCCACAACAAGCCCAAACACAAGACCCAGGTTCGAGGCTCTTGCGTGAGTTGCCACATGCCTGCCGTCGCTCCGTCCCCCCTCCTCCATTTTGCAAACCACTGGATAGGCGTCTACGCCGCCGCAAAGCCGCTGCGTCCCATCCGCTGACACCGGCATCCGGTACAGGGGCGGGGTTCCTGTGTTGACGCGCTCCACTTGCCGCGATATTATGACCCCTAAATCTTTTTAGAGGTTAACGAAATATGATAAGTGTCCTCCTCTTGATCGTACTCGCTGTTCCCGCCTTTGCTCAGGATACCCGGGCCCGCGTTCAGGGCCTTGTGAAAGATCCTTCCGGCGCCGTCGTCGCCGGCGCAAATGTCACTCTTACCAACGATAATACGAGTGTTCGTGCTCAACAAACCACCAGTCAATCCGGTCAGTAT
>JAIXKK010000136.1 GCA_026954325.1 Bryobacterales bacterium
AGCGCGACGTGGCGCGCTGGATTCGCGTCTCCGTGGCCACCCTCCGCTACTGGCGCGGCGAGGGTAAAGGCCCTCGTTATCGGAAGGTCGGGCAGCTTGTACGCTACGCGCCTTCCGACGTTCAGGACTGGCTGAACACCCGTCCCGCTGGCGGCGAGGGTGTGGGCGAGGAGGCCTCCCGTGCCTGAAGCCGCCTTCGCCGATGTCGATGCCGGCCGCATCCTGCTGCGGACTCCGTTCTCGAATCTCGTCCTCTGCAAGCGGATTCCCGGAGGCGCGTGGGATGCCAGGTGCCGGATGTGGGCGTATCCGGCGACTCCGGCGCACGCCCGCCTGATTCGATCGTCGATTCCGCAACTGCAGTTCGGCGATGGGTTCGCCGCGCTTCTGAACTCCAAGCTCGCGGACAAAGCTCCGGTGAAACCGGCTGCGGCGCCACCGGCTTCGGCCGAAACCGCCGTTGAGCTTCCCACGGGACTCAAAACCAGGCCATGGCGGCACCAGATCGCCGCGTTCCAGTTCACCATGGAGCGCTTGCTGCGAGGCGCGGGCGCAGCGCTGCTCGCGCTCGAAATGGGCGTAGGCAAGACGCTCGTCGCTCTGATGGTGCTGGCGGCGCTCGCCGCGAAACGGATTCTGATCTGTTGCCCGCTGCGCGTCGTGCCGGTTTGGGAATTGCAGATCGAGCGGCACCTCGATCTCCCGCTGATCGTCGTCACGCTCGACGATAACGCCGGCAGCGTGGCCAACAAGAAGAAACTCGCTGAGGAGAAACTCCGGCTGGCCGAAACAACCGGACGGCCGCTGGTTGTGATCATCAACTACGACTCGGTCTGGCGCAGTCCCTTTGCGGACTGGGCGGAAGCGCAGCAATGGGATCTGATCATCGCCGACGAGTCGCATCGCCTGAAGGCTCCTGGCGGCAAGGCGAGCCTGGCTTTCAAGCGGCTGCGCCCGCGCGCGCGTGCCCGGCTGGCGCTCACCGGCACCCCGATGCCGCACAGCCCGCTCGACGTCTACGCGCAATTCCGATTCCTTAACCAGACGATATTCGGGCCGTCATTTGCGGCCTTCCGCCAGAAATACGCGGTCATGGGTGGATTCCAGCGCAAACAGGTGACCGGCTTCCAGTGCCTCGACGAGCTTGAGGCGCTGATGCGAACGATCACCTACCGCGTGTCGAAGGACGTCCTTGACCTGCCGCCTGAAACGCACGTGACCTATGAGTGCGATCTCTCCCGCGAAGCGCTCCGCGTCTACCGCGACCTCGAGGAGGACTTCGTCGCCGAAGTCCGCGACGGCCGCGTGACCGCGAGCAACGCCATGGTGAAGTTGCTCCGCTTGCAGCAGGTCGCCGGCGGCTGGGTCAAGACCGACGACGGCCAGTATCATCGCGTGGATTCGGCCAAGCAGAAGCTGCTCGCCGACACCCTGGAGGATATCGGCCCCGAGGAACCGGTCGTCGTCTTCTGCCGGTTTCACGCGGACATGGACGCGGTGCACGAAGCCGCGAAATCCGCCGGTTTCACAAGCCTCGAACTCTCCGGCCGGCGCGATGAGTTGAAGCCGTGGCAGGACGGCGGGGCACAGGTTCTCGCTGTGCAGATCAGCGCGGGCGGCGTTGGTGTCGACCTCACGCGCGCCAGTTATTCCATCTACTTTTCGCTCAGCTTTTCCCTGGGCGAATACGACCAGGCTTTGAGCCGGGTTCACCGTCCCGGCCAGACCCGCCCGGTGGAGCACATCCACCTGGTGGCGCGAAACACGGTGGATGTGAAGATCATGCGCGCACTCGAAAAGCGCGCCGAAGTCGTAACGGCCATCTTAGCCGAGATTCAGGGCGGGGCCGAAACCAAAAACTAACCGGAAAAAAGGACGCTCGCAATGAACATGGAGCAGTTGAAGGAGTTCGTGTGCTTGGAAACGCGCAAACGCGAACTCGACTCGGAACTCAAGGCAATCGCGGCGCGAATCGATGATCTCGAACAAGCCCTCGTGCCGCAGTTTCTCTCCGACGGCGTGGCCTCGATGAAGGTCGACGGGCGGACGGTGTACATCGCCCAGGACATCCAGGCCTCGCCGGCCAACGGCCGCGCCGAAGTGATCGGCGCGCTGAAGCAATCCGAGCTCGGCCAGTACGTCTCGGAAAACTACAACACCCAGTCGCTCCGCGCGTTCGTGCGCGAAGTAGCCGAAGAAGTGCGGCTGCGGTGCCGGCAGCAGGACCGGTTGTTCACCGAGGAAGAAGTCCGCGTGGCGCTGCCTGCGCCGCTCGGCGACACCCTCAAAATCGCGTTCGTTCATTCCCTGCGCAGCAGGAAAGCCTGACAAGGAGAAAACACAGCATGTCTACTGAACTGACTCAGATCCAGACGCCCCGCGCCCTTTCGGCTCTCGAAAGCAGCCTGGACTCGATCAACGAAGCCATCGCCACCAACATCAGCGGCGGCGGCATCACGGACTTCGACCTGCCTCGCGTGAAGATCTCGGGCGGCGCCAGCCCGCGCTGGATCGTCCCCACGCTCGAAGGCGAAGAGACCCTGGCGCGCATCGACGGCGTCATCGTCTTCGCCCGCGACACCCGGGTCTACTACAAGACCGCGTTCGGCAAATCGAACGGCAAGCAGCCGCCGGATTGCTCGTCGTCGGACGGCATTACCGGCAAGGGCAAGCCCGGCGGTGACTGCTCGCGATGCGCGCTGGCGGAATACGGCAGCGCGGAGGAAGGCGCCGGCCAGGCGTGCAAACAAGTGAAGCAGATCTTCGTGTTGCGCGGCGATCTGCTCTTGCCCGAGATCGTATCGCTTCCGCCCACCAGCCTCAAGGGCGCGCGGCAGTTCTTCCTGAAGCTGACCACACAGGGCATTCCGTACTACCAGGCCATGATCGGCATGGAACTCGAGAAGGCGTAGAACGCCGGAGGTATCCAGTACGGCAAAGCGCTGCTCAAATTCGTGCGCCGCCTCACTGCCGAAGAGGCCGGCCGCGCCCAGCAGTATCACGAACTCTGCCGCACGCTCGCCGTCCGCGTGCCGACCGGCCTCGATCCCGAAGCGCGCGACCAGAGCAACGACCAGGGCCCGTTCTAAGTGGAGGACACCATGTACCTCATTACGATTCTTGCCCTCGCATTCTCACTCTGGTTCGTGCACTGGCTGACGGACCCCAAGCGCCACCCTCTCACTCTTTCCGCGGCCCGCCTGCTTCGGCGGGCGGGCCGCTGGTTCTGGGCGGCCGGCGAGGCGGTGGAGATCGGCTATTTCCACAAACGCCAGGTGCGGGACCGCATTCAACTCGAACTCGAAGCGGGGAAACGGCCATGACCGATGCCCAACTGACCGATGAACTCGCCAGCCGCGTGATGGGTTGGAAGGTGGCCTCCGGCCGCTTCGTCAAACCGAGCCGCAGTTGGATTCCGAAGTGGCGGTTCGCTCCGCTGGAACGGCTCGAAGATGCCTTTTTGCTCCTGGATACGGCGCGCGCGGCATACACGTTGTCGCGCAGCGGCGCCGGCGCCTTCGCTGTATCGCTTCAACTCGGCGGGGGGCACGGCCACGCCTCCGGCGATTCAAAGCCGCGAACCATCACGGTCGCATTGGCGATGGCTTCCGGGATCGAGGTGGATCGATGAGCCGCCGCAACAATCCTCGCGAATCCACGCTGGTTCGGCAGATCGTCGCGGCGCTCCGGGCTACGCCGGGGGTTATTGTTCGAAAACGCCACGGCAGCAATTGGTCGATCGCCGGAGACCCAGACCTCTACGGCTCCTACCGGGGGCGGCATTTCGAGATCGAGGTGAAGCGCCGCGATGGGGAAGTCACCGACTTGCAGCGGGCGCGCCTCCGCGATTGGGAGCGATCCGGCGCGCTGGTGGGAGTGGCGCGCAGCGTATCCGAGGCCCTCGAGGTAGTCGGCATTTCGGAGGCAACACACTGATGGCGGCGCCCGCATACAGCCTCGATGCATGGCGGCGTTTCCGCGAGCAAAAGGAACGGCCAGGAAAGCCCGCCGGCACACCTCCGGCGACTATCCTGGCCGGCATTCCCGCCGACGCCGAAATGGATGACGGCATCGTCATCGGCTTCTGGAACGGCGAGCGGTTCGTGTCACGAGAGAAGTGGCTCGCGACGGCGCCGATCCCCGTGGATCCGATACCGGCGGCTACCGCCCTGCCCGAGGCCGCCGTCTATCGGGCCATCTGTGGCAAAACGCCAATTTGGCTCCGAAAGGACGGCGACCGCTGGCTGATGTTTGCCGAAACGCGGAAGAGCCGTCGAAGGGACTTCGCTTCGCCGTTTCTCGAACACGCGATTCGTACCGCGGAGGCCTGGTACGGTCCGGCGGCCGACGGCTGGCGCCCCGTCGAACGAGCACCCGCGGCAAAGGAGGGTCCGCATGACGATCCTGCCCAGTAAACAACAGTGCAAGCCCGGCGCTTCGCGACCGCCGTTGGCCTAAATGGAGACCCCTCAATGACAGATCCACGAACCTTCTTACGCAGCCTGTTTGCAGAAAAACCTCATGAAGCTTATGTCCTGATCTGGACGCTGGCCGACAAGCGTTCGCACTGGTTTCGCGAGATCGATCGGGCAGCCGAGTTCGTCGAATCCGCGCGCGGCCGCGACATCTACGTCGGGGTCGGATTATCTCCGCAGGATTTCGGCCCGTCGCGGCGCTGCCGTCGGACCGGGTCCTCGGCCTCGCGGGATTTTGGGCGGACCTTGACCTGAAATCGGAAGCGCACGTCAAGACCAAGCTCCCGGCGTCTATCGAAGAAGCCTTGAGCGTCATCCCGTCCGCGATGTCGCCAACGGTAGTGATCGCTACCGGCAACGGCGTACACGCCTGGTGGCTATTCAAGGAGCCCCTAGTGTTCGACACCAGCGAGGAACGCCGGGCTGCGGCAGGCCTCATCACGCGCTGGCAGACGCTGCTTCGCCTGAACGCCGCTGCCCAGGGGTGGGCCTTCGATCGCTTATCGGACCTGGCGCGGGTGTTGCGCATTCCGGGAACGCTGAACAATAAGGATCCCAAGAACCCGAAGCCGGTCTCGGTCCACTCCAACGGCGGCCGCCGCTACAACTTGAGCGATTTCGTCGAGTTCCTGGACGGCCTGCGAATTCCCGATCCCGCCTCCGAAGAGCGAGCGCGCCGCGAGTGGGCAGGCCGCCTGGAAGACTCGCCGATTACGATCGACCTGAACGCCGCAATTCCGGACGACCTCCTGGAGCGCTACATGGCCTCGGACATGCGCTTCAAAAACACATGGCTCCGGCAACGTCACGATCTCAAGAATCAGACGCAATCGGGCTACGATCTGGCTCTCGCTGACTTCGGTGTCGATGCCGGGCTTACCGAGCGGCAGGTCGTGAATCTGATTATTCACCACCGCCGGCTTCACGGGGAACGGCCGCGCAGGAGCGCCGACTACTTCGAGCGCACGCTGGCGCGAGCGGCCGAACGGAAAGGCGGCGCCGATCCTTTCGCTACCGAGTCTGCCGCCGTGGATCCAATCCAGCCGCCTCAAAAGGACGCTTCGCCAAAGCCACCCAATCCTGAGCCGGATCCGGTAGCAGCCAAGGCCATGCTTTGCGAGCGAATCTCGCAGGCGTTGGGAGTGCGGGTGCTCCTACGTGATGGAACTGGAGAACGCCACCATCAAGTTCTCGGGTGTCGGCAAGCTGATCGATCAGGGCAGCCTCCGTATCGCCGTCGCGGCCGCCGTAAACCGCCTCATTCCTCGCATTAAGCCCAAGGCGTGGGAACGGTTGGCGCAGACCATGCTCGACGCGCTCACGGAGCAGGAGGGTGGCGACGAAACCGACACCGTCGGAGTCGCCAAGATGTACCTGACTCGGTATCTCACGGAGAGCGCGTTCATCCCCTCCATCGAAACGCAGCCGATTCAGTCGATCCGCAAACCCACCGTGATCGACGGTCATGTGGCCATTTCCGCGAGCGACCTTCAGATGCACGTCAACAAGGCATTCTTTCTCAGTCTCACCGTCAAAGCCATCGCACAGATGCTTACCGTTTTCGGCGCCAGGAGCGTACGCATTCGGGGTGCGCGGCTGCGGGGCCAGAGCCGGTGGCTGTTGCCCAAAGACCTGTTCGATCCGGCGGATTTCACCACGCCGCCTGCCAGCGTCGAGGAGGCTCCCGATGCACGCGCATGATGGTGTCGCTGCGGGGTCCCTCAATGACATCGGCGCCCTCGATCATTCCATCACCGCCGAATGTCGAATTTTCGGGCCACCGGGAACCGGGAAGACCACGAACCTGACCCGGCAGATCCGGCGCGCAGTCGAGCGCTTCGGTGCGGACTCGGTCCTGGTGACGAGTTTCTCGCGCGCGGCTGCCGCGGAACTTGCCGGACGCGATCTGCCCATCAGCCCGGAGCGAATCGGTACGCTGCACTCGCATTGCTATCACGCTCTCGGCGGGCCGGAAATCGCCGGATCGAACGTCGAGGAATGGAACAAGGACAATCCGCACCTCCAGATCACGCCGAAGAAGAAGCAGGGGCGCCTCGAAGGCGAAGAAGCCGGCGAGGACGAAGGCGGTGCGCAGGGCAAAGATGGCGACGACTTCCTCGAACAACTGAACCGCTGGCGCGGCATGATGATTTCGCCCGAAGGATGGCCCTCGGTGGTGCGGGAGTTCTCGAACCGATGGCGCGAGTACAAGGACGCCCACGGCCTGCTCGACTTCTGCGACTTGATCGAGGTGGCCCTCCGCGACGTCTACATGGCCCCCAACCGCCCCTCGGTGATCTTCGCGGACGAAGCGCAGGACTTGAACCGGATGCAGCTCACACTCATCCGCAAGTGGGGCGAGCGGGCCAGTTACTTCATCGTGGCCGCCGACGATGACCAGACCATCTATTCTTTTACCGGCGCGACGCCTGAAGCGGTCCTCGACCCCGACATCCCCGCGGACCACAAGATCATCCTAAAGCAGAGCTATCGCGTACCGAGGGCGATCCACTCCCCGGCGATGAGGCTCATCAAGCAGGTGACGCGCCGCCAGGAAAAGGACTACCTGCCGCGGCCGGCAGACGGCGAGTGCATCCGGCTCTCCACCGGGACTTACAAATCACCCGAATATTTCATTCTCAAGAGCGCACTCCAGCATCTGGAGCGCGGCCAGACCGTGATGTTCCTCGCCGCGTGCGGCTACATGCTCCAGCCTCTGGTGGCAGTCCTTCGCAAAAACGCCATCCCGTTCCACAATCCGTACCGGAAGTCGAACGGCTTCTGGAACCCGCTGCGCATCGGGCGAGGATCTACCCCAAGCCGCATCCTCGCGCTGCTGGTCGCCCATCCGGGCTTTGGTAACGGGCGGCGGGACTGGACGATGGGCGACCTCGGCCTATGGGCTGAATGGCTCGCCTCGGAAGGAGTTCTGAAACGCGGCTCCAAGAAAAAACTGCAGAGCCTGCCGCCCAACGGCGGCGTAACGATCGCAACGCTCGACGACCTCTTCGAGCCGCCGGCGCTTGAGGCACTGCTTTCGACTTTCGAGGGCGACTACCGCTCCCTGTTGGAGTGGTGGCGCCGGAGGGTGAACGCCTCCGTCTTCAAGCGCGTTCAGTTTCCCCTGGGCATTGCCGGCGCGCACGGTCCGGCGGCATTGACCGACGTGCCCCGTGTCGTCGTCGGAACGATCCACTCCGTCAAGGGCGGCGAGACCGATGTCGTGTACCTGTTTCCGGACCTGAGCGGCGAGGCGGATCGCCAATATCAGCGGTCGGGACCGCCGCGCGATGCCGTGATCCGGCAGTTCTACGTCGGAATGACCCGGGCGCGGCAGACGCTCTACATCTGCCCGATGGAGACCGGGATGGCGGTGCGGATATGAACCTCCGGGCATTGATCAAGAAGGGAAGGACGTTCACGCCTCCAAACTACGCTGAGGAGGCGGCACAGGCGACCAGGCGGCTGGTCTTGGATCGTCGCACCATTCTGTTGAATTGCCAGTCCGTTGCCGACGACGTACTAACCGGCTCGCTCCTGCCTCGCCAGGCGCTCGAAGAACTGAACCGGTTGGCGCATCCGGTGCCGCCCTACCCGGCAGTGTGGACCGAGTTTCGTGGACCTGACGGCGCACCCAGCGGTGCGTTGGTGATGCGCATGAGCCCGCGTTGGTTCCTGGAACCATGCACGTCGGCGACGGCGCGAGGATCGACCCTGAAAGGTTGCAGTTTGCGGTGTCCTGTTTCTTCTTCACCGAGTATAACGGCGACGCCGCAGGTCCTTTCGTAGAGATTGCCTACTGCATTAGCAAAGAAAGCGGCGATGTTGCCGGCCCGGTGCTCTTTCGCAAAAAGAAGGGCGACCCGACCAAGGGCGACTGGTTCGCGCTCTGCCTTCTGGTGATTGGGCACAGCCTCGCCAGGCTGAATTGCCGCAACGTCGCCCTACATGCGATCAATCCACCCAAGAGTGCCCGGCGCCAGCAGCGGGATCTTGTCCCGGCCACTGTGTGGCACGAGATCCGGGTCACGAACGTGCCGCAGATCCGCACGGCCGGCCGCGCTGCCCTTGGGCGGGATGAGTCGGGAATGCGGCGGTTCTGGGTCCGCGGCCATTACGCCGACTACCGCAACGGTTCCGGCCTGTTCGGCAACCCCGACCTGCGATGCGTGTTCTGTATCCCTGAGCACCAGCGCGGCAATGCGGAACTGGGCGATGTAATTCCGGAGTACAAGCTGGCATGACGGCGCGAAAACAGGACTTGAACGATGCCTCGGAATGAAGCTAGCCTTCAGGCCCTGACGGGAGGCGTCATTCTGAAACGGCGGGTACAACATCCCAGCGTCCACGAGCGGACGGACCGCGGAACCCACTACTGGCACTTCCGCTACTACGCCGACGAGATCCAGCCCGATGGCTCCGTCAAGACCGTGCGGAAGTTCTACACGATCGGGCCCAGCCGCGGCGAGGGCGCCATCGGGAAGCGGCAGGCAGAGATCGAACGCGACAAGTTTCTCGCGAAGTTGAATGCTCCAACTCCGGAAGCTGCTGTCGAACAAGCTCTCGCGACCGGGATCGCCCTGTTCGGTGAAATCGCGAAGATGTATGAGGAAGGCTACCTCGGCCGCGAGCGCCGAATCAGCAAGCGGACGCGGGTCAAAGAGAAGTTCTACCTCGACACCTATCTCGTGCCGCGCTGGGGGAAGTTTCGCCTCAACGAGATCAAGCCCAAGGCGGTAGAAGACTGGCTCCATACGACATTCGAGGCGTGGTGGACGATGCACGGGGTGCGCGCGATTATGAGCCGGGTTTTCTATTACGCCGAAGGTCACGGCCTGTGGGAAGAGGGCAAGCGCAGCCCCGCCAGCAAGGCGAAACTCGGGAAGAAGCGGCATTCGTACGAGCGGCGCATTCTCTCCTTCGACGAGACCGCGCGCGTGCTGAGCCGGATCGAGGAACCGTACAAGCTGATCATCGAAACCTGCATTGCCACGGGCACGCGCATCTCGGAAGTACTCGGGCTCAAATGGAAACACCTGAACCTCGACGCCGCCACCATCAAAGTGGAACAACGGGTGTGGCACCAGGACGTCGGCCGCCCAAAGAGCGAGGAGAGCCGGCGTATTCTGGGCATCGGCGACCTCGCCGCGCGCTTCCGCGAGAAGGCGGCGGGGGACGATGCCCGGCGGGAGGCCTGGGCGTTTCACCAGAAGCGTGCTCCGGAGAAGCCGTTATGGGACTCGGGTGTGCGGAACGCTCTCCATCAAGCCGCTCAAGCCGAAGGCTGCGATTTCCCGGGTCTCGGGCCGCACTCCTTTCGCCGCGCCAATATCACGTGGCGGCAGGAAGTCGGCGGTAGCGCCGTCGAGGCGTCGAAGATCGCCGGGCACGCCGATCTGGAGATGACTGGCGAATACACCTTCGTTGCCCCGGAACGCCAAAACGAGCTGACCCGCCGCATCCAGGATAAACTCGCGAAAGCCGCTAACAAAGCAATGAGTCCGCCGCCGGAGACGGCGCCCCACGGACCAGCAGCGCCGGAAGCTCTACTTGACGGACTGCAGCCGGCCACAGATGTTGTCCAGTGATTCGCGCCACCGTTGGAAACCCGCACCGCCCGCCGGGGTAGCTTTCCTACCACTTGCCGGATTTCACCAGATGTATGTACACTTGTATTTACATGAGCGGGCGCGCGCGAATTGGCTTCGAGTGGGATGAGGGGAACGAGGGGCACATAGCCGCGCATGGGATAACGCTGGCCGAGGTCGAGGAGGCCCTGACGAATGAGGATTGGCTGCTCATGTTGGGCATCACTACCCACCCGAGTGGCGAGAATCGCTATATATGCTACGGCAAGACGGATGATGGCAAGCCGTTGCGGGTGGTATTCACCATGCGGCGCGGAAAAACGCGCCCGGTAACCGCGCACAAATTGAAACGAAAAATGAGGAGAGATTATGAAAAAGCCATCGAAAAAAGACGTAATGAAGCCTAAAGCGAAAGCGTCGCAGGCGCCGGACTTCGCCTCGGAGCGCGAGGAGGCAGCATGGTGGGACAAGCATGCGGATGAATTCCACGAGGACGTGATCGCCCAGGGCCAATATAAGCCTGGATTGAAACTGCGGCGAACAAAGCCGGTAACCATCCGCCTGGCCGAAGCCGATGTGGAACTGGCCAAGACGCTCGCGGTGCGTTCCGGGGTGCCGTACCAAACACTTATGAAGGAACTGCTCCACGAAGCCTTGAAGCGAAAGAGTGCATGAGCCTGCATTCGCACTCCCGGCGTGAGGTTTTTCGGGTGCGGGAAGTGAGGCGTAGCCGGCTTCGGTTCGGAGTTGAGCGGCGATCCAACAGCCATAGGGCGCTGGGGATCGGCCTCGTCCGCGAACTGAGAGGTGCAACTCGATGAAGGCGAAAAAGGTCCGCGCCGTTTTTCAACTCCAGGTCCGTCTCCGCGATATAGAGCCCGCGATCTGGCGGCGCATCCACGTTTGGGAGGACGTCAAGCTTCCGCAGTTGCACCGCGTTTTCCAAATGCTTTTCAACTGGGAGGACTACCACCTCCATGACTTCGTCGTCGGGCGGCGAGTCTACAGCGTTCCCGATCCGGATGACGACCTCAACGAGCGCAAGGTGATCGATGAGAAAGGTGTGCCGCTGAGCCGCATCGTAGACCGCGTCGGCGACACTTTCGTCTACTCCTACGACTTCGGCGACGATTGGCAACACGACGTCCTGCTCGAGGCGATTCTTCTCCCCGAGCCAGGCGCCTTCTACCCACGCTGCATCGCTGGCGCTCGAAACGGCCCTCCGGAAGACGCCGGCGGGCCGTATGGTTACGCGCGCTATCTCGAAGCCCTGTCGGACCCGGACCACGAGGAGCATGCGGAACTGCTGGCCTGGCGTGGCCCCTTCGATCCCGAGGAGTTCCCGCTAGATCGAATCAACGCCTCGTTGAAGCGAAGCTTCTACAGGCGTCCCGCGGCAAAGCCGGCGTTGCCAGCCGTGGAGCCCAACCCTGAAATGGATCACCTCGCGCAGTTCATCCGCGCAGCCCTGCAAGGCGGCATCCCTCCGGATATTCCGAAGACGCGGATCGCGCCCGGCTCGACTCTGCCGCTTGAGCTCACCGATCGCGAAAGGGATCTGATCCTGAAACAGTCGTTCGCCGAAGAAGACCTCACACGCCGGCTGCGACTCGTTTCACCGCCCGGCCAGTCCACAGTAGTCCGATACACGCTGGATGAATTAGACGATCTGGCCGGGTACGTCGCGGCGGAATCCAATCATGCCAAGGACCCCAAACTTCACAAGTTGTGGGAGGCCATCTACGTGAAGATCGCGGCGCTGCTCGAATCGTACACCGATGGGCAGGAGTAAGTCCATGGCCGCCTTCTCTCCCACATGGGCATCGTGGGCGCTCTGTATAAGAGAGGGAAATCCTGTCAGACTTTTCGAAGGCGAGTACAACCGCGCGCGAAGCATGCCGGATGCCAAACTCCCGCGTTCTGCCGATGAGGTCCTCGGCTGTGGAGTCCACGACATCCACCCCGACGGCTACCGGCGTGAGGACGCCAGTGGCTGCGCTCGAACGCGCCGTGTCGCGTCCGGGCAGGCCTGGTGGCTGGGTGCGCCCCCACCACCCGAATGGCCGCTTTATGGCTCTCGCGACTGCGGGGTAAAGAGGCGAGAGCAGTCGTTCACCAAATGCGAAGCCCCGCCGGCGGGTACACTTCCGCCTCTCTGTCCGCCATAATTGAAGAGGCATGACAGTCGCGGACATCGAAATCCCGGAAGCCCGGATCGGCGACCTCTGCCGGCGGGAGGGCATCAGGAGACTTGCTCTGTTTGGCTCCGTGCTGACCGGCTGCTTCTCGGAATCGAGCGACATCGATGTCCTGGTAGAGTTCCGGCCTGGCACGAAGGTCGGCTTCTTCCGTCTCGCCGATATCCAGGCGGAGTTGAGCCGCTTGTTCGGCGGCCGGACGATCGACCTCCGAACACCGATGGACTTGAGCCGGTACTTCCGTGATGAGGTAGTTCGAGACGCGATGGTCGTCTATGCTGAAGCCTGACGTCGTCCGGTTGCGCCACATGCGAGAGGCCGCAGCTTACGCCCAGGAGATGACGGTTTCGCACACACGGGCGGACCTCGATGAAAACGTAATGCTAAGGATGGCGCTGACCCATGTCTGGAGATCTTGGGCGAGGCCGTCTCAAAGGTGACTCCGGAAACTCGGACGCAGCTTTCCTCGATTCCGTTCGCTCAAATCATAGCGATGCGCCATCGGCTCATCCACGCCTACTTCGACGTGGACTCGGACATCGTCTGGACGACGGTTGTCGAGGACCTGCCTCCGCTCCTCGTCGCGCTTGATGCGGCTCTCGCACAAGCAGAACAATCGCGATTCCGAGATTGACAACAATCACTCATCGTGAGACAACCCTCTCAGGCGCGGCAACGCGCCGTTCATAACGGACTACCGGGACCGTCCGAATAAGCTCCATCCCGCATCCCTGCTCGGGTGAGGTGTCGCCCGAGCGACCTCAACACCATCTCGCAGTACCACGGCAGGCGTGTGTTCATGGAACGAGAGATACCGTTCTACTCCTACGACGGCCAACTCCTTCAGTGGATTGATGCGAAGCGGCTCGACCGCCTGATCAGCCTCGACCGCGTGTCTCGCGTCGTGAAGCATCGGAAGGGGCACGCCGCCCGCGCGGTCTTGCGGCACACGCCTGGCGAGCCTAAGCCTAAGCCGTCTTTGCTGTCCGACTACCTGGGAACGGAGTACTGCCTGCGCCAGCGGCTTGAAGACGGGCGCCGTTGTTTCCGTCTGCGCCCGCTCGGAGAACGCGATGCCGACGAACATTACCTCGCACCTGATGAGGTCGGGCCTATCTTCCTTCGCGTGCTGCTGGATTGGAAACTACCGGCAGGTATCGGCTTCATTGGGCATGAACCGCCTAAAGTAACGGATCGCACTATCCCGAATAAGCCTTTATACCCGTATTGATTACAGGGATGGAACCTGCTGAAGCTCAGGCGAAGACGACGCGGCGGCGCCATGTGTGCTCTCTCGCTGGAACGTGGCGGATTCAAGGAAAGGCACCTTTCGCAGCACCGCCATCAGTTGGCTGGCGGCGTCACGTTCGAGAGCCGAAATTTTCACCGAACCTGTCGTTTTCAGCATTTGCTGAAAATCATTGTTCCACTGAAAACAGCCTCCGTCAATGCGTGGGCATCGTGGGCGCTCTGTATAGGAGAGGAAGATCCTGTCAGACTTCACGAGGGCGAGTACAACTGCGCGCGCGTAGTAGGACTGGGTCCACGGGCAGAAGCTGTGGCGATTCCCTCGGCCGATGTGGTCCGAAACTGGAGTCAATTCGGAGTCCACTTCGCCTTCCGGGTGGCCCTGGAAACCAATTGGAGACCAAAACGGCCGCCGCTACGTCTTGTGTTTTCAGTCGGACAATCGCTGCAAGTAATTGATTTTCGCCCGTTGGGGTGCAAGCGGTCCCTGGTTCAAATCCCGGCAGCCCGACCAAATAACTCAAAGTCTTCAGAACTCGACCTCCTCAGAACCCCGTCGCCAGGCTCCAAATCCCAAAACTCCTCCGAACAGGGTCCAACACGCCGTCCGGTGTCGATTGGTGTTCGTGCTTCGAAGGCATGAGTAACTGATGCTTCACTTACGGCAGGTTTTTCAATCGCCATATACAACATCCACCCATTCACCCCGACGACTGCCGGCTGTGAGGATGCCAGTGACCGCGCCCGCGCGGGCGGGCAGGGGCTGCTTTCGTCCCCTACCACCCGCGGGCCGCATAATGATTCTCGTGCGTGTGCGAGACCCGATGCGTGAACAATCGTTTTTCAGAGCCGGCCGTGAATGCTCCTTGCCGGGCGGGTGACCTGACAGATAGTATGCTCATGTGGCTATTCCAAGCGTGGCGAAGTCGGTAAACGCGGGATCCGTCCAAGGGCGGTCCGCGCGCATTATTTCCATCCAGCGGTGGTCCATCGTCCTTCTCGTGGTTGGGGGAGCGTTGAACTATGTCGACCGGGCAACGCTGTCGGTGGCCAATAAGTTGATTCAGGACGACCTGGGCATCCCCGTGGACCGCATGGGGCTATTGCTCTCGGCATTCCTCTGGGCTTATGCCTTCGCCCAACTGCCGGTCGGCGGATTGATTGACCGGTTTGGCCCGCGGCGGATGCTGGGCCTCGGGCTGTTTAGCTGGTCGGTTGCGCAGGCGGCGGGCGGCTTTGTTACGAACTTCGGGTCGTTCGTGGCGGCGCGGGTTGCCTTGGGAATTGGAGAGGCTCCTTTGTTCCCGGGCGGGGCGCGGGTGGTGCGAGACTGGTTCGGAATTAACGAGCGAGGCTTTGCCACGGGGCTTTGCCAGTCGGCATCGTCGCTCGGCAATTTTATTGCGATTCCGTTGTTGACATTCTTGATGCTGAGTCTGAACTGGCGGTGGATGTTCATCATTGTAGGCGTCTTTGGGGTTGGGCTGGCGGTGATTTGGTGGCTGGTTCACCGGGACCCGGCGGAGGTCGAACTGACCGCGGAGGAGAAACGGTACCTGACCGAGGGCGACGAGAACACGGCGACGAGACCGCCGACATTCGCCGAGTGGCGGCAGTTATTCGCGCACCGCACGACGTGGGGAATGATCGCCGGTTTCTTCGGGACAATCTACACGCTTTGGCTCTACACGGGCTGGCTGCCTTATTATCTCGAACATGAGCGGCACATGAGCATTGCCAAGGTGGGAGTGGTGGCGGCCATCCCTTACTTCTTCGGGTGCGTGGGCGCCGTGGCCGGCGGATGGCTCTGCGACCTGTTGACGCGGCGGGGATGGACTCCGATGGGCGGGCGGAAAGTGCTGATGGCTTCCTCGCTGTGCGGCATTTCCGTCTGCACGACGGCCGTCGTGTTCGCGGAATCGAACGAACTTGCCCTGGCGCTGATTTCGTTGTCGCTGTTCTTGATCTATATCGCTTCCGCGGCCGCCTGGGCGACGGTGCCGGTGGCGGCGCCCGGCCACTTCACTGCTTCGCTTGGTTCCATTCAGAATTTCGGCGGCTACCTGGGCGGTGCGCTGGCTCCGGCGGTTACCGGCTTCATCGTGGCGCGGACGGGCAGTTTTTCACAAGCGCTGCTGCTGAGCGCGGCGATCAGTCTGGCCGGAGCGGCGGCCTATCTCCTGCTGGTGAATCGCACGATCCACTCAGGCGAGAACCGGGCCGGATAAAAAGGTTTCGCCTCACGATTCCCGCAGTAACCATTTTGCGGCGTTGCGCTGCATCTTTTCGTATTCCGGATTCCACAACGCGCTGATCAGGTGTCCCGGCGCCATGAAGCAAACACGGCCTTTGCCATAATCATAGGCCCACACCGCTTCCGCTGTATTGCCGCGCCGCCCGGCGAGATCGGTGTAATCGAGTCCGTCCTCATTCACGCTCCGTGCGAGCACGTACTTGGGGTCCTTATCGTACACGACATAATGCTGCTCGTCCGTGACAACAAAGTCCTTCACGCCGCGTGTAATGGGATGGTCCGGATTGACGATTTTGACCTTGAACGGCCGGATGGGAGGATGGCCGGCGTAGATGGCCCCTTCCACGTCACGATAGTCTTTATTCGAAATCGAGGCCTCGCTATTGTTGTGAAAAGCCCACAACGCGCCGCCTTCCCAGACCCACTGCTTGATGGCCTTCCCCTGCTCCTGCGTCATCCAGGCGCTGTAGCCGGAGCCGATCCTGCGCTGGATGGGCGGCACGCTGACAATCTTCTCCTTCTTCTCGTTCCAGTAGATCTGGTGCCAGTAGCCGTTGTTATACCGGCGGCCGTCGCGAAACATAATGAGAATCTTGTATTTTCGAAGGTTCTCATAGGTGAGCAACTTTTCCTGGTCGGTGAAGTCGATGGACAGCCCGCCGTCTTCCACCAGCGTCGCCGTCAAAGCCGTGCGGATATAGTCGGAGTTGTGGGACTCATCTCCGCACAGCGCAAAAGCCGTGGCGGCGGGCGCGGCGCCGCGAAGACTCGGAATCGGAAGTCCCGCCGCGGCCCCGATGCCGCCACAAACCGTGCGCATCAGGGTCCGGCGAGTCATGATTGTCTGCATTTTGATGTTATATCCTCTTTCCCCTCACGAAGCTACTCGTAGCGGCGGAACCTTCACCGTGGCCGTTACTCCGAAACTCCCGCAACTCACCTCTATCCGGTCCCCCGCGGAGACCGGATAGAGAGGCAAGGGCGAGCCCGTAAGAATCAACTGGCCGCGGCGGAGACCGCGGCCGAAACGCGCCAGATGGTCAGCCAGCCGGATCATGCTGCCAAGGGGAAATTCCGGCAGTGCCTGCCCGGTTGCCGAGCCGAGCACCTCGCCGTTCCTCACCACTACGATCTCTCCGTCGAGCAGAGCCTTGGCGTCGCGCGCGGACGATTCGAACCGCGGCAATACGACGCCCGCGTGAAGAGCGTTGTTGGCAATCAGTTCCTGTGCGCAATGTGGCGTGTTCCGGAACACGTAGTTGTGAAGTTCGATCACCGGAAAGGTTGTGGCCAGCACCTGGTCTACGTGAGCGCGGAGCCAGTCCGAATCCGGTATGTCCTCCGCCAACCGCACCCCGAACTCTCCTTCGATGGCCAGGTTCTCATGCCGCGCGGGATCCAGCACAACGCCGGATGGATAAACCTCGGTCTGGTAGATGTGCCCGAAGACGGGTTGATCCAGGCCAAACTGCGTTTGAATCGCCGCGCTGAGACAGCCAATCTTGTAGCCGGCCACCGGTTCGCCCCGTGCTTCCCGCAGGCGCGCGGCTTCCATCTGAAGCCTGTACGCCTCCTCTACAGTGAGCGCCGGCGCTTCACTCGCGAGACGTGCTCCCGGCTGGTGGCTGTCGTAATCGGTTAACCACTGCTCTGCCAGTTCTTGTAAATTCATCGCCGGTCTCATCCCGTCCGCGGGCAGGGCGCCCCATCGGGCTCGTCTCTATAGTACTTTGAGTTCGGAGCTGCTGTGATATGAACAGAAGACGATTCTTGCTGAATGGCGGAGCCGCCACGGCAATCCTGCGGCGCGCGCAGGCAATGCCCCCCTCCCGAATCCGCGTGGTCGATATAATCCATCACACTCATACCGATTTCGGCTACACCGAACTACCGTCCGTAATCCGCGACCTCCAAATGCGCTATCTGGACGCCGCCATCGACTGCTGCCAACGCAATCCTGACTTTCGCTGGACCGTTGAGTCCCTGGCGACCTTGCATAACTGGTGGCGAAGGTCCGCCCCCGCGCGGCGCGACGAACTGGTCAGCTTGGTCCGGTCCGGCCGCATGGATGTAATGGCCATGCCGTTTAACCAGACCCCTTTTCTCAATGCGGCGCAGTGGCGCCGGATGATGAATTGGATTCCGCCGGAGTTGTGGCGCAGGCTGGACATCCATGTCGCGATGCAGAATGACGTTAACGGCATCCCGCGAGCGGGCGCAATGGCTCTGCTCGGCCGCGGAGTGAACCATCTGCTGATGGGCATCAACGCCGACAGCGGCGGGCCGCCATTCTACCGGCCGTCCGCATTCTGGTGGAAGATGCCGGATGGGGGACGGATTTTCGTATGGCTGGGCGAACATTACGGCAGCGCGATGAACTACCTCAAGGCCGCGCGCGACGGAACGCGCATGCTCGACGATGAGCAGCATGTTCGCGCCGCGAACGCCGAATTCAGCAGTCGCATTGCCCGCATCGAAGCCGATGGCTATGCCTTCGACCGGCTCATCCTCACCTTCACCCACCCTCTGAACTACGACAATGGCGGCCCGTTCCCGTCTCTTGCGCCGTTCATCGCCGCCTGGAACCGTCTCGAATTGCAGCCCCGACTGCGGCTGACGACGGCGGCCGATGCCGTCATCACCATGGAGAAGACCGTGGGAGCGGGCATCCCGGAACTGACGGGTGAGTGGACGGACTGGTGGGCCAACGGCGACGCATCCGGCCCGCGAGAGGTCGCCGCCAGCCGCCTGGCCAAGCGGCTTCTGGCGGCGGCGAATTCCTCCGTGTTCGGCGCCATGCCGGCTCGCGGCGCCGCCGCGGTGGAAGATGCCCTTGGCGATTTGTGCCTGTTCGACGAACACACCTGGGGATCGCATCGCAGCGTATCCGAACCCTACAGCGCCGACTCGCTGGCGCAGTACACGGAGAAGAGCGATCTTGCCTACAGGCCGATGGGCAGCTCCGATATTCTGCTCCGGCGCCGCGTTCGCGCCACGGTGGACCCCATGCCCGCCGGCACGTTTGCGATCAATCCCACGCCCGCGGCCCTCTCCGGCTGGGCGGGCGAGGGAGAGCAGCGGTTCTGGGTGGAACGCCTCGACGCGCATTCCATTGCCCCCAAAACCAGCGTCCCGCCTTCTTCCGCGATGCCCAATCTTCGCCGCGACTCTTCCGGCTGGCCGGCCGCCGCTTCCTGGAGCGGCATGCCGAAGCCGCTGTTCGACGGCCCTTGTGGCGGCTTCCTCTGCACGCAAACCGTTCCCCCGGCTGACCGGCGTACCATTACCGGACTGCATGCGAAATTCGATCCAGCCAGGCGAAGATCTGCTTTCCGCGAATCGCGAGCCGCCTATTCCCCCGCTACATCGCGCGAAACGCCGCACACAATCGTCGTCCGGCAGGAGTTCCAGCACCCGCGCGTTATGCACGCCACCCGCGAGATCGAACTGTGGAGGCGCGAACCACGCGCGCGCCTTCGCGTTCGCTTCGACCGCCTCTCTTCCCTAGCGCCCGAGGTCATGCACCTCGAGTTCGCATTCCCGGCCGGCCATCCTTTGCCCGTCGTATCCAGCGGCGCAGTTCCCTTCACTCCCTATCGCGATCAACTCAAGGGCGCGTGCCGGGACTACTTCGCCATTGACGGCTGGGCACACTACACTACCGGCGAAGGCCACTGGCTGTGGGTAACCCGCGACGCCCCGCTGGTCTGTATCGGCTCGCCACACGTTGTGGAACGGCACACCGAAGAGCCTGAAGCCCGGCACAAGATCCTCGCCATCGTGTTCGACAACTGCTGGCACACGAATTTCGTGGCCGACAGCCATGGAACGTTCGAGTTTCAGTTCGAACTCGCCTGGAGCGATCGCATGGACAATCCCGGGAACCTTGCCGAGGCTCTATCCTCTGATCTCATCGCCCGCGTCAATCCGCCGTTTCACGAGACGGAAGAGGAACTGAAACACATCTACCGTCCCTGAAGGAGCCCCGCGAGACTACTGAACCGCCTTCCACTTGTCCTTTTCCTGCTCACGGTCGATATAAGGGATGCCGCGCTCCATCCACTCCGGAGCGGGAGCCCCTTTCAGAAAGTGGTCGAAGAACTGCTGCATGCGCATGGTGTAGTCCTTCTGGTTGGCTCGTTTCAGCAGGTGGTGCGGCTCTCCGTTGTAGTTGAACAGGTAAGCCTCCTTGCCCAGCCGGCGGAGGGCGAGAAAAAATTCTATCCCCTGATACCACGGCACCGCGTCATCAGCGTCATTGTGCAGAATCAGGAGCGGAGTGTGAATCGCGTCGGCGTGGAACAACGGCGAGTTGTCCAGGTAGCGCAGCGGGTATTCCCACAACGACCCCCCAATGCGGCTCTGCGACCGCTCGTATTGAAACTGGCGCGGTAAGCCGGATCCCCAGCGGATGCCGTCGTAGGCGCTGGTCATGTTCGCCACCGGCGCGCCTGCTTCGGCCGCGCGAAAACGGTTCGTTTGAGTCACCATGTATGCGACCTGATAGCCGCCCCAACTGTGGCCTTGAATGCCGATTGCCTGTTCGTCGATGAAGCCCTTGTCCACCAGCGCCTGCACCGCCGGCAGCACACACTTGAGCGCGCTTTGACCCGGATGTCCGGTGGTATACACGATGTCCGGCGTCAGGATGATGTAACCGTTGCTGACGTAATAACTGAAGTTGATGGAATGGTGAGGGGCCGGCGCGCGGAACGTGTGGACGGTCTGTGACAGGCGTTCGTAAATGTAGACGATGAGCGGATATTTCTTGTGCGGGTCGAAGTTTTCGGGCTTGTAGACCGCGGCGCGAAGCGGAGTCCCATCCTGGTTGCGGTACGTGATGAGTTCCGCGCTGCCCCAAAGGAACCGCGCCTTCCGCGGATTGGCGTCGCTCACCTTGCGCAGATTCGCGAACGTGCGATCGGTCACCAGCAGGTCCCCGAACTCGTCGAAGCGCGTTGCCGAAAGCAGCAGCACGTCCGCCTTCTTGGCCTTCACGGGGTTGGTAAAGGCTTTCGCCGCCATGATCAGCTTGCGCGGCGCGGCATTTCCATTCAACCTTGTTTCCCAAAATCCCGTATCGCGTGTTTCAAGATTCTCGGCGCGCAGCAGCAGCGGCTCCGCGGGATCGATGCCGGTGCGATCCTCCCCAAGCCGGACATACCGCAGCGCGATCTTCCCATTGCGTCCCATGCCCTGAGTGATGTTCCGGCCGGAGACACCATCGGCGGAGAATTCCCAGATATCGTAGCGGTCGTAAAGCAGCACGTGCCGGCCGTCCCTGGTCCAACCTGCGGAGCCGTAGGGCGCCGGTGTACCCGGCAGGTCGAAGTCTTCATCGTGGAAGGCAACGCCAATTCCTTGGGTAAGGTTCACGGCTCTTCCTGTGGAGGTGTCGAGACAGAGCCAGTCGCGGCCATTGAACGTGACCGCGTGCTTTCCGTCAGGCGATTGGAGGAGTGCGCCATGATGTTTGCGCAACAGCAGCGTGCGCGCGCCCGTCGCCAGGCTGATGCGATAGGAGTCGCTGTACTGTTGGTCGTACTCGACAAGCTTCCGGTAGTCGCGGTCATCCTCGCCGATGGCGGAGTCTGCCGGTTCGTCCAGCGAAACGCCGCCCATCGCCGGGTCCGCCAGTTGCACGGCGCGCCTCTCGTGAATGTGGTAGACGGCGCGATAGCTGCGATTGCGGTCGCGGGCGGCGCGCACCTTCTGCATCGGCTGCACATTGTCGTCCTTCCAATGCCAGAGGTCGGCGATAGCCCGTTCCCCGCTCCCATCCGCCGGCCGCGGCGGGCGCGAAGGCGCGGTGGAGAAGAACAGCCGCCGGCCATCTTTGGAATACTGGAGTGCGGCGGTGTCCACAAGCAGCCATTCTTCGGGCAAACCGCGCGAAGAGGAATCAACCACCGCGGCCGCCTCCCCTCCGCCGCGCGGCCACAGATAAAGTTTGAACTTCGGCTGCTTCGATGCGGCGTCATCTCGGGTGCTGAGAAAGGCCAACCGTGTCTGCTGGTCGTCCCAGGCGAGCCGCCGGTACCGGCCCTTGCCACTGACTACCGGCCTTGCATCTCCGCCCGCCGTCTCCACGGCGTAGACCCCGTTGTGATCTTCATTCTTCGATGACACGGCATAGACCAGGAGCGCGCCGTTCTTCGAGAGGCTGTACTCCGTCACATCCTCGAATTTCCTCTCAGACTGATCCGTCAGGCGGCGCAGCACCAACTCCGAGCCGGGACGGGAGCCGGCGGTGGATTCTTCCTTTGCCGCATCAGCTTCCGGCTTCGGCTCCCGCTGGTAGGCCAGCCATTCACCGTTTTCCTCGGCCAACTCAAAGCCGCGAATGTTCTTGAGGCGCACAACCTCGCCACCCGAGAGGGGGAGCAGCGCCAGCCCGCCTTTCGGCATTTCTTGCGGCTTCTTCTTTTCCTTCCGGACCTTGTCCACGGCTGCTTTCGCGGGGTAGGTGGTGAACACCAGGTAGCGCTCGCCGGCGGTGAAGGCGAGTGTCAGGTTGCCGGAGTTCGCCGTTTCGCCCTCGGGCGCCGGCTCGCCTTCCTGGCGCGCGGTTGGCGGCTTGGCCCCCGCCGGTTCCCTCCGCTCGGAGCCTGTCTCGAGGTTCTTGAGAACAACCTCGCCGTCCCCTTCCTGAGGCATCAGGACGTAGGCAACCCAGCGGCCGTCATCCGAGAGTTTCTGGCTGCTGATCGTCTTCCAGGCATCGTAGTCGCGATGAGCCAGAGGGCGCTTGCCGGGCTGTGCGAGCAATGTCGCGGCAATAATCGCCGGCAGGCAGACAACGGCAGGACGAGTCCTTGCGGAAAGCTTCATGATGAAGCATATTCTAACGCTCGCCCGGCCGTCGCCTCCGGCAACGCGCCGAACTTGCGCACACGACGTCCGTAGGCCGCCAAAGCCTCCCGCAAAGATTGCTCGCCGAAGTCCGGCCATGGCAGCGGCAGAAACACCATCTCGGCGTAGGCGCACTCCCAAAGCAGGAAATCACTCAGACGCTGCTCTCCGGCGGTCCGGATGAGCAGATCCACGTCGGGGCCGAGAACGGCCGTGAACTCCTCCCGCGTGCGGGCATTCCGCGCGGCGTTCAAAATAGCGTCCCGCGACGAGTAATCCACCGCGAGCCGCAAATGCAGCCGGCTGCCGGGCGCGGTCTCGCCTTCGGCGGATTCTATCAGTGGGATCAGATCACCCGGCAGCCGGTCCCGTCTGCCGATGATGCTCAGGCGGATACCCTGGCGCCGGCATTCCTCGATTTCGGTAAGCAGATAGTGCCGGAACAGCAGCAGGAGCGCGCTGACTTCGGCCTTGGGGCGCTTCCAGTTATCGGAGGAGAAAGCATACAAAGTCAAGGTTTGGATTCCGAGGCGGATGGCCGCCTCGGCGGCGCGGCGAACGGCCTTGGCGCCTTCGCGATGGCCCTCAAAGCGAGGGAGGGCGCGAGCGGAGGCCCAGCGGCCGTTCCCGTCCATGATGATGGCGACGTGCCCTGGAATATGAAAAGTTCTTGTCATCATAAAGTATTACCCCATAAAAAAACTCCCCGGCTTTCAGCCCCCTATTGCCCCGTCCTCATCGCCCTGATCAGCGCCTCCATATGATCGAGATACTGGTTCAGCGCTTTACGCCCTTCCATCGTCAAACGGTATTCGGTCCTTGGCGTGCGCCCGTCGAAAGACTTTTCACACGTGATGTAGCCCGCCTCTTCCAGCTTCCGGGCGTGAATACTCAGGTTTCCATCCGTCGTGTCCAGCAGTTTCTTCAGCTCGGTAAACGTGAGCGACGCGTTGGCGGCGAGCGCGCTCACAATCGCCAGCCGGATCCGTTCATGAATGAGCCGGTCGAACTCCGGAACGCGGGCGGTCTTGAGAGTTGGCGCGGATGCCGGTTTGCCCTCGGGATCGCCCATCTGTTTCCGCGCAAGATTGCTGATTCTACCCACCGTACCTCCTTGCGATCAACACTCCAAATACCATGTGCAGAACACCGAATCCCGCCAGCAGGAACCAGTTGCCCCACGATTCCGGCGAGAAGAGGCATACGGCGCCCAAGCCGACGAAACAGGCGCCCATCGCGGGGACGATCCGTACCGAGAATGCCCCGCCCGTCATGACGCCGGTCCCATAGAGCAGCAGCCACAGCCCCGGCAGCAGCCGCGCCTGCCCGACGGGAAACAGCGCGCCCGTCAGAATGCACCCCGCCAGCAAAGGCGGGGCGAAGCTGAGCGCAAATTTACGGGCGGGAGCCGAGAAAACCGTGGACCCTCCCTCCACTGCCTTGCGGTGCATGGAGAAGATTCCGACCCCGATAGCCAGCAACGCCTCGAGAAGCCAGATGGAAAGCCAGCGCTGCGTGTCCGCCTGGAAACCGGCGAGGATAGCGGCCACAACGGCGGTGGCGCCCATGGCAACGCCTCCCCATCCGGGGACGGCGGTGAAGCTCGAAGTCCGTTCCATGGTTTCGCGGATGAAGCGAAGGTTGTCGAGAGCGTGCTGTTGGATGGGGACGGGCTTGGAGCGCGCCGGGAGCATGGATGTAGAATAGCGGCGGTTTGATATTTTGTCAAGTACTTTACGAGAATAAGCGTGCCCAAGTAAAGCCACCCTCATCCCGGCAGTTCTCTACTTTAATTTCGGCAGGTGCTCCGGGTTCACCATCAGGCGAATGGATCGGGCTTTCCCGGGCGTTCTCTCGATGAGGCCGTTCCGCTCCAGGGTCTTGATCATATCGTGAATGGACGGCGGAGAAACCCGGAAATAACGCTCGAGGTCAGACTCGGCGGGGGCCACACGATGAATCTTTGTGTAGTTGTAGATGTAGGCCAGGTACTGGCCCTGTTTTGGTGTGAATGACGGCGCCACAGCCGGGTCGAGTTTGGGCGCCGGATCTATCGTTACCTCGAAGGCGTCCTCTCCAAAGTCCTCATAGATCCGGACTTTGAGAAGGAAAACCCGGCCGCCGAACACCGAGCGAAGAGGTTTCTTGGCGGCGGCGTAAAGATTCCCGCGCAACTCCTTCCCCTTGGCGCTGGAACTGGCGAAGTTCGCAAACCCCTCGCGCACTCCATCAAAATCGGCAAAGACCCACTCCCGCCTGTTCCTGTACTCCACGCTGATAGATTCCGAGCCGAATGAGTGAGCATGGCCGCACAATCTTTCGAGAAGTGAAACCGGTTTACCCATGCGCTGCAGAATACAGGGAAATCTCCGCGGGGCGATAATCCCTTAATGGCTGTGCCGCGGGATCTCCTTCCCCACGTCCCGGTACTTCACCGCAAACTCGAGCACCGCTCCCGTTTCCTGCTGGCCGACGTGCGCGCGGAACATCTCCTGCCACGGCGTCTGGTGTGGCGGCAGGTCCAGCTTGCATTCCGCCTGGCGGCGCGCAATCTCCTCATCACTGATCAGCACATCCACGCGGCGTGACTTCAGATCGACCCTCAATTTGTCGCCCGTCTGGAGGATCGCCAGGTTGCCGCCCACCGCCGATTCCGGACACACATGGAGAATCGAAGGACTGTCGGAAGTGCCGCTCTGACGCCCGTCACCGATACACGGCAATTTGTCGATGCCGGCCTTCACCAACTCATCCGGAGGCAACATGTTGACCACTTCCGCCGCGCCCGGATAGCCCACCGGCCCCGTGCCGCGAATCACGAGAATCGATGAGGCGTCAATTTCGAGCGAAGGATCGTTGATGCGTTCGTGATAGTCCTCTGGTCCCTCGAAGACGATGGCGCGGCCCGTGAAGCAATCCTCCTCGCCGGGCGTGGCGAGAAACCGTTGGCGGAACTCTGATGAGATCACCGATGTCTTGATGATGGCCGAATCGAACAGATTGCCGCTGAGCACGAGGAAGCCGGCGTCCTTCATCAGCGGATTATCATACGGCCGGATGACGTTGTGATCCTGGCTGCGCGCGTCGCGGTAGTTCTCGCCAACGGTCTTACCCGATACGGTGAGCGCCCCCGTGCGAATCTTGCCCACTTGTATCAGTTCGCCGAAGACAGCCGGAACGCCGCCGGCGAGATGGTAGGCCTCGCCCAGAAATTCCCCGGCCGGCTGGAGATTCACGAGCAGCGGAATCTCATGGCCGATGGTCTCCCACTCCTTCAGTTTCAGATCGACACCTACATGGCGCGCGATGGCGATGAGGTGGGTCGGGGCATTCGTCGATCCGCCGATGGCGGAGTTGACGACAATGGCATTTTCAAACGCCTCCCGCGTGAGGATCTTACCCGGAGTCAAATTCTCCCGCACCATCTCCACGATGCGGCGTCCCGTGAAGTACGCCATCTGCGCCCGCTCCCGGTAGGGCGCGGGAATGGCCGCGCAGCCGGGAAGCGACATTCCCAGCGCTTCCGCCAGCGAATTCATGGTGGTCGCGGTGCCCATGGTGTTGCAGTGACCCGGGCTCGGCACCGAGGCGGCCACCATCTCCATGAACTGCGGATAATCAATCTCGCCCGCCGCATGCAGGCGCCGCGCTTCCCACACCGCCATTCCGCTTCCGGCGAGTTTGCCTTTGTAATAGCTGTTCAGCATGGGGCCGCCGGAAAAAACGATGGCGGGAATATTCACCGTGGCGGCGGCCATGATGGCCGCGGGCGTTGTCTTGTCGCAACCCGTGGTGAGCACGACGGCGTCGAAGGGATTACCGTGCAGCGTCTCCACCAGGCCGAGGTAGGAAAGATTACGGTCAATGGCGGCCGTGGGCCGGCGGCAGCTTTCCTGGATGGGATGCACCGGAAATTCAAACGGGATCCCTCCGGCGTCGCGGATGCCCTCCCGGATACGGCCCGCCAACTCGATATGATGACGGTTGCAGGGCGAGATATCGCTGCCGGTTTGCGATATGCCGATGATCGGCCGCCCGGACTGGAGTTCCTCCCGAGTCAACCCGTAGTTGGGAAACCGTTCCAGATAGATGGAAGTCATCCCCGGATTGTGGGGATTGTCGAACCAGCACCTGCTGCGCAGCCTGCCGGCGCACTCGCTCTTAGCTTGGGAATAATTGCTCATGGAAGCGACTATTTTACTCGATTCGCGAGGAGCCTGATGCGCGAACGAGTCCAGGCGGATCTACCGTCGCGGGCAGTTTATTCGTTCTGTTCAGCCTCCAGAAGACCTTCCAATTCAGGCAGGGTCAGAAGGTCCTTCTGCCGGCCAGCCGCTTTCTTTGCTTGAATGAGAGTTCGTAGATCCAGGGCTCGCGGACGCCGGCCAAATGCGTCAACCTCCACTGACGCCGCGCATGCCTCGGCATACGTCCCGACGCCGGAGACCTCCGCTAAGAGATCAATAATGCCTAAGTCCGTGGTGAGCCTAAACACGGTCCCATTGGCGAGCGTGGCTGCGTCCCATACAAACGGCAGATCATCCGGAAACTCGCGCGGGCGCGGATGGTATGGGGCCAGTGCCTTGGCCAGTCTCCCCAGGTTCTCCCTGTCACGGGAATAGCAGATGTCGAGGTCATTGGTGACGTGCGCGCTGCCGTGAAAGATCGCCGCCCATCCCCCTATGACGACGAACTTTACATCGGCATCGCAGAGACGTTGAATGGCAAGCTCAAAGTTCATGCCCTACGCTTGCGGGCTGTGCCCCGAATTGATTCAGCGGTTTGCGCCAGTGCATGCATCCGCTCGGCCCGTTCTGCCGGGCTTAGTTTGATCTGTTCTATCAGCAGGGTGATATCAACGCCGAATTCCCTCGCCGCTTCCACCTTCCCGCCAGGTTTGGGGTTCCGCAAGCGCTCAATTGCGCGGGAAAGGGCGGAACCTGTCAAGGGGCCCAGTGAATTCACCATAAAATCAAACGCGACTCGCTCCTACTCCACCGCCCGGGGAGCCTTGTACCCGGCTTTCGCAATAATCTGGTATTTGACCGGCTTCCCCTTCTCGTCCGTCACCTTCAGCGGGTCGCCGGTCGCCGGGTTCACCAGTTCCACTTTGATCTTCCGGTACGATCCGTCCCGTTCCTGATTCGTCGGCGCGTAGGTGACCACATACTGGTTTCGCAGCGCTGCGTGAATCGCCCGGAAAATCCCCGGAAACTCGCCATAGAACCGCGGGAAGAACGCCTGTCCGCCCGTCTCCTTCGCGAACGTCCGCAGGCTGTTGTCGGCTTGCAGAAAGTCCAGCCGCTGAATGGCGCCCATGTATCCGCGCGCGTCCAGGTATTCGCGCAGCGCCTGCATCAACCCGAGCGCGTAAATCGGCACGCCGTCGTTTTGCAGCGACTTGCGTGTCTTGTCGAACGTCAACTTGCTGAATGTATCGATGCCGCTCGAAATCAGGACGATTGCCTTGCGTCCTTCAATCTCCGACATCCGGTCCGCCGTGTCCACCAGCGCATCATAAAGGTTCGACTCCGAATACGCCGCAATGCGCAGCCGCTGTAACGCTTCCTGTGTCTGCCTCCGGTCGGTTGTGAAGTCAGAAAGGATCTCCGGACGCAAATCATACGCGATTACCGCCACGTAATCATCCGGCTTCAGCGTCTCCACGAATCCATACGCCGCCGTCAACGTCTGATACCACGGCTCGCTCCAATATTGCTGGAACAGGTTACTGAACTCGACTACCATCGCCACGGTCATCGGCGCTTCGCCCATGCTGAATGTCGCGACTTTTTGCGGCACGTTGTCCTCGAGCACCCGGAAGTTCCCGCCCGGAATGCCCGGAATGAAGCGTCCTTTGTTGTCCAGCACCGCCACATCCACGCTCACCGTCACCGTGTCGCTGCGGAACGTGGCCGTGGGCGTGGGATTCTCCTTGTCTTTCCTCATCAGCTTCGAGGGGATCTTCGGCTGCTCGGCCTCCGCGGGCTGCCCGGAATCGCCCTTCTTCCGCGGCTTCGCCACCGTCTCCGAGGATTCCTTCTTCGGTCCCTGCGCCTCCAACGTGACCCAGAGGCCGGCAATGGCTAACGCGGTGACCGAGACAAGCAGACGCTTCCAGCTATGCATGGGTGAATCCTTTAAGGCAAACTATACCACTATGGTGGATGCGGAGCGCGCCGGGCCGGTTTCGCGGCCTTCTTTTCATTTACTGCTGGAACCATGAAATTGCGCGATTAATGCCTCGTCTTCGCCAGGAGTGATCTCGTGCACGAAACTGCGGAAAACGCCCTGGAGCGTCGCCGGCGTCCCGGCGCCCTAACCCCCTTCATCGGTAGCCAGCCCGGCAGTCCTCGCTCCACGGGCATGCCAGAACGCCATCAGACCCCAGGCCGTGATCACCACGTACTGTATCGCCTGGAACAACAGGATGAACGCGATCGAATCATCCTTGCGAAACCCGAACGGCGTTAATACGCTCACCGCCACGAACTGATAGACGCCCACGTATCCCGGAGTCGACGGCAGGGCGCTGCCGAGTCCCAGCCCCGTAATCAACAGGAATGCGATTGGCATGGAAATATCCAGCCGCAGCGATTGCGCTCCGATTACCGTCGTGATCGTATCCAGCAGCCATACCACCAGCGTCAACCCGAGAAAGCCGAACAGCCGTCCGGGGTGATGAAAGGCCCGGATTCCAAGCAACACCTGATGCACCAGGTGTCCCAGCCGCTCCTTGATCCCGTGGGGAAGCGGCATCTTGCGCAGCAGCCTGTCCCACACTGGAGCCAGCAGCGGCAATACGATAATCGCCAGCACCCCGCCAAACCCCAGCACGGCGAACGGTTTCGCGGCGTGCCCCAGCCATTGCGGCTTCGACGGGATCAGCAACAGCACGCAGGAACTGATCACCACCAAAGCGATGGCGTCCACCATCCGCTCCGAGAGCGCCGTCGTCAGCACGTACATCCTGCTCAGTTTGGCGCGCTCGCTGACCATCATCGTGCGCACCAGTTCCCCGGCGCGCGCGGGAAGAAAATTATTGCCGAAATACCCTGCCGATGTTGCCCAGAATGCCGCCGGAATCGAGATTCGCCCCTCCGCCCGCAACAGAATCCGCCATCGGACGGCGCGCAGATAGAGCGCCAGCGTCACCAGCAGACAGCACAATCCGATTTCCCCCAGTTGCGCGCTGCCGAGAATCTGCCATACCCGGCCCCACTCGATGCCGCGCAAGGAAAAATACAGCAGAACGCCGGCAAGCGCCAGCGAAATCGCCCAGTACAGCGGTTTTGCTCCGCCCGCCTTCAGTTCCTTGCTCGACTCGGGCAATCGGTTCCTCTCATGAAGCTGATTCCCGATTGTAGCAATGCCGTACCGAACGCCGGAAACGTTAGCATGTAGGGATGGATGGCGCCCCCGGGAGACGCACGGCTTGGATGGTTGCGCCGGCAATGCTGGTGATCCTCGGCCTGTTCGCTTCGGGCGTGGTGTCGGCGATTCTCGAAAGCCTCGGCCGCTATCAGGACCCGGCCCTCACCTTCCGGTATTACTCGCAATTGTTTTCCGACCGCGAGATTCGCGCCTCCCTCGGCTTCAGTCTTGGCGTGGCGGCGATTGCCACCGGATTGTCGGCGGCGTTCGGACTCATGCTTGCCCTGCGCCTGCGGCGTGCCGCCCACGCCTGGACCGGCTGGAATACGCTACTCCAATTTCCTCTCGCCGTGCCTCATCTCGCCATGGCGTTCGTGGTGCTGCAACTCATCTCCTCGAGCGGCCTCGCGGCCCGCATCGCCTATCACGCGGGCATCATCTCCATGCCGGCGGAATTTCCCAGCCTGGTCAATGACCGCTTCGGCGCCGGCATCGTGCTCGTGTACGTCCTCAAGGAAACTCCCTTCGTGGCCTTGATGATTCTCGCGGTACTCACACGGCTTGGCGATTCCTATGAGCTGGCGGCGCGCACACTCGGCGCGTCCGCCTGGCAATGCTTCCGCCATGTCACCCTGCCCCTCGCCGCGCCGCCCCTGGTGGCCTCATGCCTGTTCGTCTTTGCCTACATTCTCAGCGCTTTTGAAGTGCCGTTCGTGCTCGGCCGTCCGTATCCCGCCATGTGGAGCGTCATCGCCCAGCGCCGCTACATGGAGGCGGACCTTGCCGCGCGCCCCGGCGCGATTGCGCTTGCCGTCGCCGCCTCTTCCCTCACCGCTCTCCTCGTCTGGCTCTATCTGCGCGCCGCCCGCTCCTGGAGCGGTTTGGACAAGCCAGCCATTTTCTGATGAGCATGAATACCCGGTCGAGCAGAGCGCATTTCCGGGGGCTGGTCCTCGCCCTCATCGCGGTTCTTCCGGTTCTCGTCCTGGCCGCCTGGTCTCTTTCCCGCGGATGGCTGTGGCCTGCTTTGCTGCCGCGCGCGTGGAGTCTCCGCGCCTGGCGCTACGCTGCCTCCCCCCTCTCCGGCGTTCCACAGTCGCTTGCCGTCAGCATTTTCATCGCCCTCATCGTCGCGGCCCTTGCCGTGCTGCTCGCCGTCCCCGCCGCGCGCGCCATCGCTCTCCATTCCTTCCGCGGCAGGCAGGCCGTGCTGTTCATTCTGCTCCTGCCGGTCCTCGCGCCCCCGGTGGCTTCCGCAATGGGCGTCCACTCCCTCTTCATCCGCCTGGGCCTCGCCGAAACGGTTTTCGGCGTGATCCTCGTGCATCTCATCCCGGCTGTCCCTTACTCGACCCTCATGATGGTGGGCGCCTTCTCGCGATTCGAGACGGACCAGGAGGCGGTGGCGCGAACTCTGGGAGCCTCCACCTATCACGTGTGGCTGCGCGTCACTTTACCCGCCCTGGCCCCCGGCATCGCCGTGAGCGCCGTATTTGCGTTTCTCATTTCCTGGAGCCAATATCTTCTCACCCTGCTCGTCGGCGGAGGTCAGGTCCGGACCCTTCCCCTCTCCCTCATCGCCTTCCAGACCAGCGGCGACGATGCCGTGGCCGCCGCACTCGCTCTGCTCTATCTCGCGCCCGCCGTCTTCCTTTTCCTCGCCGTGTCGCGCTTTCTGAGGGCGGATGCCTAAGACCCTGCCCGTTTCCTTGCTCCTCCTCTTCCTGGCTTTGCCCGGCTGCCGGCGGCCCGCAGCCCCGCCTCCATTCCATCTCGACGGGTTGACATGGGACGATCTGCGGCGGATGGCCCGCGGAACACCGGCCTGCCTTGCAATGTGGGGAGGCGATGAGGAAAGGAACCGCTATTTTCAGCAGACAGTAGTTCCGGCCATGGCCGCGAAGCACGGCATCAGCCTGCGCATTCTTCCCCTCTCGGACACCGCGGAAGCCGTCAACAAACTGCTCAACGAGAAACGGGCCGGCAAGACCTCGGGCGGCTCCATCGATGCCGTCTGGATCAACGGGGAAAACTTCCGCGCCGCGAAGCAGGCTCACCTGCTTTGGGGGCCGTTTGCTGACTTCCTGCCGAACATCCGCTTCTATGACGGCCAGATCCGGCAGCGCGATTTCGGAACTCCCATTGAAGGCTTTGAAGCTCCCTGGAAACGGGCGCAGTTCGTCTTCGCCTTCGACTCGGCCCGCTTCCCCACTCCCCCGGACACCATCGACGGCCTTCGCCAGTGGATCCGCGCGCACCCCGGCCGCTTCACATACGTGGCGCCCCCCGATTTCACAGGCTCCGCTTTCCTTCGCCACATCCTCATGCACTTCGGCGGCGCCGCCGATGAGCCGCGCTACCTCCAGGCGGCCGCTCAGTCGATTGCCTGGCTCAACGACATCAAACCCTATCTTTGGAAACGCGGGGAAACCTATCCTTCCAGCCCGCGCGACCTCGACCGCCTTTTTGCAAACAGCGAAATCGACTTCACGATGAGCTACGGGCCATACTTCGCCGCTCAGCGCATCCGCCGCGGCGAGTTTCCTCCCTCCACGCGCACCTTCGTCCTGCGCGGCGGAACCATCGGCAACTACAGCTTCCTCGCAATCCCGTTCAATGCCGCCAATGTACCCGCCGCCCTGGTGCTGATCAACGAACTGATGTCCTTTGACCGCCAACTCGACATGGCGAAGGTGCTCGATGATCCCTTTCCTCAACAACTCGACCGGCTCACCGCGGAACAGCGCGCCGCCGTCGAGGCGATTCCGCGCGGCCCCGCCGCCTTGGCCGATGCGGTTCTCGCAAGCCATTACCTCCCCGAACCGGACGCCGTCTATCTCGACCGCCTCGAGAAAGAATGGATGGAAAAGGTGCTGCGCCAATGAGCCTCGAACTGCGCGGCGTCAGCGCCGCCTACGGAACGCGCCCCGTGTTGCGGAGCCTCTCCCTCACCGCTGCCAGCGGCGAACTCCTCGCCCTCCTCGGACCTTCCGGCTGTGGCAAAACCACCGCCCTCAAAGCGATTGCGGGGCTGCTCCCGATCTCCGAGGGCTCCATTCATCTGGCGGGTGAAACGGTCAACCATATCCCGGCGGAAAAACGCGGCGCGGCCATGGTGTTTCAGAGCCCGCTGCTCTTTCCCCACATGACCGTCTTCGACAACATTGCCTTCGGCCCGCGGATGAAACGCCTGCCCGCCGGCGAGGTCGCTCGCCGCGCCGCCGAGGTGATCGCGATGGTCCAGTTGAGCGGCTTCGAGCAGCGCCGCCCCAATCAGCTTTCCGGAGGCCAGCAGCAGCGCGTTGCCCTCGCCCGCGCCCTTGTCACTCAACCTCGCGTCCTCTTGCTGGACGAGCCCTTCTCCGCCCTCGACGAGCATCTGCGCGAGGAGATGCGCGCTCTTGTCCGTACTCTCCAGCGCAAACTCCGCATCACCACCGTGTTCGTTACTCACGACCAGCAGGAAGCCGCCATCCTGGCCGACCGCGTGGCGCTTCTCCTTGACGGCGGGATTGCGCAAACGGGCGAACCCCGTGATCTGTTCGAATCCCCACGCACGGCTCCCATCGCCCGGTTCTTCGGCTGGCAGGCGTTTCACACAGACGAGGCCGGCATCCACATGCTTCCTCCCGAAATCCGCGGGGATGGCGAATGCATGGAACTGGAAGGGACCCTCGAAGAAACCGGCTACCGCGGCTGGGCCGAAGTCTGCGCCGTCCGCTTGCCCGATGGCCGCCGCCTGCGAATCAACGCCTCTCACGTCTCGCTGCGCGGCGAGCAGGCCGTCATCCGCGTCCCGCGCGCCGCTGTCCGCATCCTTCCGCATCACGCGGGCGCCACCTCGTAAGCACGACGGATGGAACTCCGCATACCGCGTTCCATTTGCTTGACCCTGATCGTGTACGAAGAGTCGGTTGGTATACAAT
>JAIXKK010000090.1 GCA_026954325.1 Bryobacterales bacterium
ACCTAGACTAGATTACCGGGAGGTGGCGCCCGGAGCGCTCGAAGCAATGTACGCCGTGGAGCGCTATGCCCGGAATTCCGGGCTCGATAAGAAGTTGCTGGAGTTGGTAAGGCTGCGGGCGTCGCAGATCAATGGCTGCGCCTATTGCGTCGACATGCACACGAAGGATGCGCGTGTCGAGGGCGAAACCGAGCAGCGTCTCTACGCTGTCGCAGTGTGGAAAGAGGCGCCCTTCTTCACCGCGCGAGAGCGCGCGGGACTGGCATGGACGGAGGCCGTAACCCTGGTGGGCCGCGATCATGTTCCCGACGAAGTCTATGAAGCGGCCTGCCGCGAGTTCAGCACAAAGGAACTGGTTGATCTGACCATGGCCATCATCGCGATCAACGGTTGGAACCGGCTGGCAGTCAGTTTTCGCACGGTGGCGGGAACCTATCAACCAGGCGAGTACGCAGAGCCCAAGAGGAAATGACCAATGATCACACTGAAGCGAGCCTATGAGAAAGCCGCGCCGGAGGACGGCACTAGATTTCTTGTCGAGCGTCTCTGGCCGCGCGGTGTCCGGAAGACGGAGTTGCGGTTGGACGCCTGGCTCAAGGACGTTGCTCCCAGCGCCACCCTCCGGCGCTGGTTTTCCCACGATCCGGAAAAATGGCCGGAGTTCCAGCGCCGCTACTTCGCGGAACTCGAGCGGCATCCGGAGAGTTGGACGCCGATCCGTGACGCCTCGCTACACGGCCCGGTCACTCTTATCTACAGTTCCCATGATACGGAGCACAACAACGCGGTCGCGTTGAAAGAGTACTTGCAGTCCCATATGACCAATAAGAGAGGAACCTTGCATGCCTGAACACGAAACCTCCCGCGGTGACGCGCGCGCGCCGGAAGCAACGGCTGGACCGTCTCTCACGTTCGATCTTTCCGGACAGATTCATGAACTGCGCGAGGAATCCTACTGGCAAAGCGGCCGGAATGCCAAGACCCTGGTGAAGTATGATGATTTTCGCATGGTCCTGATAGCGCTTCAGGCCCATACGACGATTCATGAACACCACGCGGCGGGCCGTATCTCCGTGCAGACCATCCAGGGGCATTTGCGGATGCATGCCGCGGGCAAGGAATTTGACCTGCCGGCCGGCGCCGTGCTTGTGCTCGATCGCGGAATGGCGCACGATGTCGTGGCGATCGAAGACAGCGCTTTCCTGTTGACGATCGCCTGGCCTCAAGCCGGCCACTGAACAGCCGCATTCAACTGTTGTGTTCGGCCGCCGCCTCCTCCATTGCGCTCAGCGCCAGAAAGGAATGCGCATAGGAACCGCCCGCGCGCATCTCGGCGGCAACCCAGATGGCTTCCATGATTTCTTCTTGTGTCGCTCCGTGACGCAATGCGGACTTGGTGTGGCCGCGAATACAATAAGGGCACTGCGTGACGTGCGCTACCGCGACAGCGATAAGTTGCTTCGTTTTGGCCGGCAGCGCTCCCTCGGCAAATACTGTCTGACTAAAAGCCTCGAAAGCGGCCTGTGTGGCCGGCGCAAGTTCGCGCCGCCTGCGCGCAAGGTCCTTCGAGGGTGATGGGTACAGCGACTCCTGCATTATCAGATCCTTTCGTCCAGCAGCGCCTGCGCCCGGCTCAGTAGCCGGAGAAATCTTCGCTGCGAATATCGTCCGGGTCGAATCCCGCCTTGCTCAGCGCTACCCGAATGGCTGACACCATGGGCGGAGGGCCGGCCACGTAACAGATGGGACCTGCCGATTCCGGCGTTGCGACGGTCTTCAAATGCTTCGTGAGCATTTCCGCGCTGATGTGTCCCGTTTCGCCTCGCCAGGACGGTGGCGGATCATCCACGGTGGGGATAAACGCAAAATTCGGGTTAGCCCTTTCGATCGCGGCGAACTCCTCCAGGAAAGCGGCACTCTCAACACTCTTATTCGCGTACAAGAGCAGGATCCTGTGCGGAAGCTTATCGTTCGCCGCGCTCCTGATGATGCTGCGGAAAGGCGTGATGCCGATGCCGCCGGCAATCAGGACCGCGGGCCGCCGGGGGTTGTTGTGCAACGTCAGGTTGCCGAATGGCCCTTCCAGGCGCAGCGCGGTTCCGAGCGCGGCCTTTTCGAGCACGCGCTTGAATGCGGTATCCCGCAGTCGCGTGGCGAACAGCAGTTGCGGTTCATACGGCGCGCTGGCGATCGAGAAGGTGCGCGTATTTCCCTCACCATCCGTTTCCGGCGGATCGATCCAGGTCAAATCCGCCGTTTGCCCCGCGATGAATTGAAAACCTCGTGGCCGCGTGACCTCGAATGCCAGAGTGCGGACTCCCACCTCACGCCGTGACGCCAGCGTGACTGTATAGACCATTGATTGTGTTGTCGAAGACATCTTTCCCGCTCCTTGTTAATGCTCCAGGCAGTGTGTTGCGCCAAGCGGCAAATGCCCGCCGTCCCTCGCTTGCGCGTTCCGCCATGCCATGAGGGCGCCGTGTATGGTCCGGACCACCTCTTCAGGATGAAGAGGTTTCAGCAGGAGGTCGTATCCCCCGAGGTTTAAGACTTCTGACCACAACGATTCATTCGCGAGTCGCGAAGCCAGGATAAACATCGGCGGGTTGGGCCGGGCGCGAAGGCGGTCCCAGATGTCCTTCCACTCACCATCGGGGAAAGTGCGCCCGCTGACGACAATTTGTGGCTCGCTCCGCTCGACAGCGTCGATTGCCGCGGCACAGGTCCCACTCCGGATTACTTTCCATTCGCATGGACCGATTATTTGTTCCAATTCGCCCTGGTCCTCATCCCGCTCGAAAGCCGCTACCATCGCGGCGCGACCCACGGCGCCCTTGCCCATGTGCTTCAGAAGCCACTCCTGGCGGTCTTCCGCTGTCGTCATCACGTGTTCCATCAGCCTCCTTCTTGACATTTTCCGTCAGTATAGGCGCACATGAAATGATTCATTTGTCATCTCTCGCGGGACATTTGGTTCCAACCCCTGATATGGACGCCACGTGATGAACCCTTCGCGGCCGGTGACAAACGAACTATTGGCGATTGGCCGGGCTTGCCGCAGATTGAAATTTGGAGGCAGAACAGTATGAATCCGATCGAAGAATTGCGCCACGGGGGGCAATCCCTTTGGCTCGACTACATTAGCCGGGGAATGATCCGAAGTGGCGAGCTGAAGCGGCTGATTGAACAATGCGGAATTACAGGGCTCACCAGCAATCCCACCCTGTTCGAGCGCGCCATCGATGAGACTCATGATTACGACAGCGCTATCGAGTCGCCGGCCGCGGCCCATCCAGATGTCCGGGCGGTCTACGAATCCTTGAGCGTTGAAGATGTCCGGAACGCGTGCGATCTTCTGAAACCAGTCTATGCGGCCACTGGCGGCGCCGATGGCTATGCAAGCATCGAAGTGTCCCCGTTTCTCGCGCACGACTCGAAAGGAAGCGTGGCGGAAGCATCCCGGCTTTGGCGCGAAATCGGCCGTCCGAACGCGATGATCAAAATTCCCGCCACGGAGGAAGGTTTTCCCGCAATCACGGAGGCCTTAGCCGGGGGAATCAACATTAATGTCACCTTGGTCTTTTCCATGCGCCAGTACGAAGCCGTGGTGGATGCATTCTTGCGCGGAATCGAGCGCGCGGCGAATCCGGTTCCACTCGCATCCGTCGCGTCGGTTTTCGTCAGCCGGGTCGATACCGCCGTGGACCGCGAACTCGGCAACATCGGCACAGCCGATGCGCTGGCCCTGCGCGGACGGGCGGCTATCGCAAACGCCCGTTTGATCTATCGGCGCTTTCAGGAAATCTTCTCTTCAGCGCGCTTTACTGCTCTTCGCGCCCGCGGCGTTCGTCCGCAGCGCGTTTTGTGGGGGAGCACAGGCACAAAGAACCCCGCGTATCCGGATCTCATGTATGTAGAAGAACTCGTCGCTCCGGAGACTATCAACACGGTTCCGCCCGCGACTCTTCGTGCGCTGCAGGACCATGGCAAGATCCGCGGCGCTACCGCGGCCGAGGGTTGGGCCGAGGCGGAATCGGCGCTCCAGCGTATTCGCGGCGCCGGCGTGGATTTCGATGCGCTATTAGACAGGCTCGAGTCCGAGGGCGTGGCCGCCTTTGGCCGGTCTCTTGATACGCTCCTTGAAAGGCTCGATCATAAACGTTCCGTCGCGGCACGCTAGGGTGTTAGATCAGTCCACGGT
>JAIXKK010000172.1 GCA_026954325.1 Bryobacterales bacterium
TGGCCAGACAGTCCAGGATACGTTCGCGGCAATGATGGGCCTCGGTGGTGAGAGGTATGATCCGGTGGCGAATAGCGTCCAATTGCTGGCGCGGCGTCATGCCATCCGGCGTGGATTCATGGATGCCGGCGTCTACCTGATTCTTCAGTCCCGCCACGCGCACCATGAAGAATTCATCGATGTTGGAGCCGAGAATCGAGAGGAACTTCACTCGCTCGAGAAGCGGATTGGATCCGTCCTCGGCCTCCTCGAGAACGCGCTGCTGAAACTCGAGCAGGCTCAATTCACGGTTGAGGTAGAGGGCGGGATCGTCGAGGTTCGGCTTTCTCTTTCCGGGGGAAGTTTGCCGCCTGGCGGCATGGGACGCCATTATACTCACCTTCTCGCGTCGCTGTGGCCGGCCGTGAGGGGCGTCATCGCGCGGTGGGATACTCGCAAAGCCGCATTCTAGCACCGAAGACGGGATGGTTGCTCAGGCCGCCTTCGGCAGTTCCTTGACGATTTCCGCCACGAACTGCTTGGCGTCGCCGAACAACATGAGTGTGCGGCTGTCGTAATACAGTTCGTTATCGATCCCGGCGAATCCAGGATTCATGCTGCGCTTGATCACCATGACCGTAGTGGCCTTGTCGACGTCGAGAATCGGCATGCCGTAGATAGGGCTGGTCGTGTCATGGCGGGCGGCGGGGTTCACCACGTCGTTGGCCCCGATCACGAGCGCGACGTCCGTTTCGCTGAAATCCGAGTTGATGTCCTCCATCTCATGCAGCCGCTCATAGGAAATGTCCGCTTCGGCCAGCAGGACGTTCATGTGGCCGGGCATGCGGCCGGCCACGGGATGGATGGCGAACTGTACGTCAACCCCACGCTTCACCAGCATATCCGTCAGTTCCCGCACTTTGTGCTGCGCCTGGGCGACAGCCATGCCGTAGCCGGGAACAACAATCACTTTGTGCGCGTTGGCGAGGATGGAAGCCGCGTCTTCCGGCGTGGCGCTGCGTACCGGTTTGGCCGTGGCGGCGGCGCCGCCGCCGGCCTGCACCTGGCCGAAGGCCCCGAACAGCACGTTGGTGAAAGACCGGTTCATCGCCTTGCACATGATGACGGAAAGAATGAAGCCGCTGGCCGCGTTGAGCGCGCCCGCAATGATCAGCAGCTTGTTGTTGAGCGCAAAACCCATCGCCGCCGCCGACATGCCCGCGTAGGAATTCAACAGCGCGATGACCGTGGGCATGTCGCCGCCGCCGATCGGCAATATGAGGAGAACGCCGAACAGAAGCGATAATCCGGAAAACGTGGGAAAGGCCCACGCCGGCGCCGAGCCCTCGATCACCCACCCCGCCAGGAAGATCGCGAAGGCGAGCAGGCCGAGATTTACGACGTGCTGCCCCTTGTAGGTCATGGGCCGCGTGGGCACCAGTTCCTGCAACTTCCCGAACGCCATGACGCTGGCGGTGGCCGTGAGGAACCCAAGTAATGTCTCCACTACAAGGGCTCCCATCAAAAAACCCGTGGGAGCGTGCTGATAGTATTCGGCGGTTCCCACGAGAGCGGCCGCGAGGGCGCCGAATGCGTGCGACAGCGCCGTCAGTTGCGGCAGCGCCGTCATGGGCATCAGGTAGGCCAGCGGCACGCCGATGCCCGAGCCGAGAACCAGCCCCACCGCCACCCATTCAAAACTGACCACTTCATGACGCAGAAGCGTCCCGATGATCGCGAACAGCATGCCGATCTGCCCGGCATGCACGCCGCGGCGCGCCGTGGCCGGAGAGTTCAGCCATTTGATGGAAAGGATGATCGTAACCGCGGCAACCAGGTAGGAAAACTGCCAGAAGTTTTCGGTCATCTACTTCTCTTTCTTGCCTTCCTTGCGGAACATTTTCAGCATCCGGTCCGTGATGAGAAAGCCGGCGACAATATTGATGGTGGAGAACGTCACCGCCACCACGCCGAGGGCTTTGCTCAGGACCGTCGCTTCGCCGGAACCCGTGATGAGAATGGCTCCGACTACCGAGATGGCGGAGACCGCGTTGGTCAACGACATCAGCGGAGAGTGCAGCAGAGGCGAAACACGCTGCACCAGTTCCAGACCGAGAAATCCGGCAAGAATAAAGACGTAGATACTCAGCTCGATTTCCGTACTCATGCATTCACCACCGATCCGAGAAGCGCCTGCACCTTCGGATGCACCACCCTGCCCCCCTGCGTGACCAGAGTGTCGCGCACAATTTCGTCATTGGTGTCGATGTGCAACTGCTGATCCTTGACCATGTTCTTGAGAAACGCCACCAGGTTGCGGGCATACATCTGGCTGGCGTGGTAGGGCACGCTCGATGGGATGTTGACCGGCCCGATGATGGTGACGCCGTGATCCACGATAGTTTCTCCAGGCTTGGTGAGTTCGCAATTGCCGCCGCGCTCGGCGGCGATGTCCACCACGACGGAACCGGGAGCCATGCCCCTCACCATCTCCTTCGTCAGCAGGATGGGCGCCTTCTTCCCGGGGACGGCGGCCGTGGTGATGACGACATCCATCTCACGCAGGGCGGCCCCCATCTGTTCCCGCTGCCCGCGGATCTGGGCTTCGGTAAGCTGGCGGGCGTAGCCGCCCTCGCCTTCGCCGCTTCCTTCTATCGTGATCTGGAGGAACTTCGCGCCCAGGCTTTCAATCTGCTCTTTCACCGCCGAGCGCACGTCATAGCCCATCACCACGGCCCCCAGCCGCCGCGCCGTGGCAATGGCCTGCAATCCCGCCACGCCCGCTCCGAGGATCAACACCCTGGCCGCGGCGATGGCGCCGGCGGCCGTCATCATCAGCGGAAACATCCGCGGCAGCGCTCCGGCGGCGAGAATCACGGCCTTGTATCCGGAGATCGAGGCCATCGAGGAAAGCGCGTCCATCGATTGAGCGCGCGTGATGCGGGGGATCAACTCCACGGAAAATAGCGTCGCCCCGCTTTCGGCGAACAGCGCCGCGCGGTGCGGTTCGGAAAGCGGATCGCAGAATCCAATCACCGCGTGGCGCGCATCGAGCCCTTGCGGTTCCACCGCCCGGACGCACAGCAGAACCTGCGCTTTCTCACGGACTTCAGCGGCATTGGAGGCCCAATGAACGCCCTTCGCGTCGTACTCGGGGTCGGGAAAACCTGAGTCATAGCCGGCGCCTTTCTCAAGCCAAACTTCCGCGCCAAGCTTGGTGAGCAACTCCACCGCCTTGGGCGTCACCGCAACCCGCCGTTCGCCGGGGGCGGTTTCCTTCGCGACACCTACCATTAAAGACAAGTCTGCGGGACCTCCATCGTTCCTGCACACCTCCGGGATACGCTTCCGTGAACCGCTCCATCAGCGAAGAACGGGCACTTCCGCGCAACCTGCCGAACCGGGTTGCTGTTCCACGAAGCGCTCCCTCGGCTATCATTATGCGGCATTTCGTCCGGGCGCGGGTGGGCATGGGCTTGTGGATGGATGTGTCCGGGCGGGTTCGCAGTGCTACATTGTCGGTAGCATGGCTTGCACGCCAACTCGTCTCATGAGCGTCGAGGAGTTCCGCCGTCTCCCGAAACCGGTTGGAGACTTCGACTACGAACTGCATCATGGAGAACTCGTCCAGGTGACACGGACGAAGAAGAAGCATCATGTTGCGCGGCATCGCCTGTTGGATCTGTTGAAGCAGTTGCCCGGCAGGCAAGGTCACATCGGAATCGAGGTCCTTTCGCCGTCGAACACCGCGCTCGAGATGTACGACCGCGAGCAGTTCTGTCTGGAGCATGGATCCAAGGAGTTCTGGACCGTGGATCTGGGGCGGCGGCAGGTGCGCGTGGCCTCCAATGACCAGCCGGTAAAGTCCTATCGCGAAGGGAGCGAGATTCCGCTCTTGGCTTTTGGGGGCGGCGGGTTGCGGGTCAGCGACATCTTCTCTGAGGACTAACTGTACCGAACCGGCGCCTTTGTACCCGCTCAGGCAGGCTGCTAGACTCAAGCGAAGACACGGATGTCCGCTACCTCCCCTCGACTGGCGTGTGCGCTCTGTGGGATTCCCCTCAGGAATCCCGTCCTCGCCGCATCGGGCGCCTTCGCCTATGGCCTTGAATTTGCCTCCATCGTCGATTTGAATTCCGTCGGCGGCATTGTGGTGAAAGGGCTGAGCGCCGTTCCGATCGAGGGAAACAAGCCGCCGCGAATCTGGGAAACCCATGGCGGCATGATGAACAGCATCGGTTTGCAGAATATCGGAGTCCGCGCGTTCGTAAAAGAGAAACTTCCCGGCTTGCGCGGGCTGCGCGCCAAGGTGTTCGCCAATGTCTTCGGGTACACCCCCGAGGACTACCTGGAAGTGATCCGCGTGCTGGAAGATGCCGAAGGCCTGGCAGGCTACGAGCTGAATGTCTCCTGCCCCAACACAAAGCATGGCGGAATGTTTTTTTCCAGCGATCCGGCGCTGCTTTCAAGCCTCATTACGGCGGTGAAGAATCTACGGCCGAAGCGCCCGCTGATCGTGAAACTCTCGCCCAACGTGGCGAGCATCGCCGTCATCGCCAAAGCGGCCGAGGAGGCGGGCGCCGAGGCGGTATCCCTCGTGAATACCTTTGTCGGGCTTGCCATCGATGCGCGCGCGCGCCGCCCTCGCATTGGCGCCGGGTTCGGCGGCCTTTCCGGCCCGGCTATCAAGCCCATTGCGCTTCGCATGGTCTATGAGGCCGCCCAGGCGGTCAAGATTCCGGTGATCGGGCTCGGCGGTATCGCCTCGGGCGAAGATGCGGCGGAATTTCTGGTGGCCGGCGCATCCGCCGTCCAGGTAGGCACGGCGTCCTTCTGGGATCCGCGCGCGGTGGTTCGCATCGCGGGCGAACTGGACTCCTTCCTGGCGAAAGAGGGAGTACCGGCCGTGACCGGCCTGGTGGGAACGCTGCGATTTCAGCGAGACTGATCTTTGAAGGAAACACGCAAAACGGAGCCCGCCCGCACCGGGAGGCGCCCTTTGCGCTTTGGAGGAAACGAATATGAAACGGATCATTGCGGCAGGCGGCGCGCCGAAGGCGATCGGGCCCTATTCGCAGGCCGTCGAATATAACGGGCTGGTCTATTTGAGCGGTCAGATCCCGCTCGACCCCGTCACCATGCACATCGTCGAGGGCGGCATCGCCTCGCAAACCGAGCGTGTGATGGAAAACCTGAAGGCCGTACTCGAGGCCGCCGGCTCCGGAATGGACAAGGTGCTGAAAACCACCGTCTATCTCAAAGACATGAGCGAGTTCGGCAAGATGAACGAGGTCTACGGGCGCTATTTCCCGGAGAACGCTCCCGCCCGGGCGACCGTGGAAGTGGCGCGCCTGCCGCGGGATGTGAGTGTGGAAATTGAATGCATCGCCATTGCCGGCTGACTGAATCTCCCGACAGGTTGCCCCCGGCGAAAAGCGCGCCGCCGCCGGTGACCTCTTCACGGACCTGACTCGATGCCGCGCGCGCCGGCAACCCCGCCGGCACGAGCCCTATCGTTCACGCGGCGGTTACTTCTTTATCAAGGCGCTGTAAACCTCGCGCTTTGAAAGCCCACGGAGCCTGGCCACCAGTTTGATCGCCTCCATGCGCTCCACCCCTTCGGTCTCCAGCGCGGCGATGGCTTCCTGGAGCGGCCGCTCATCGGCGCCCGCATCGGCTTCACCCCCTTTGGCGATGAGCAGGGTGAACTCCCCCTTCATTGCCGGCCGCGCGGCAAGCTCCGCGAGAACTTCCGCGCCCGTCCCGCGCAGGAACTCCTCATGCACTTTCGTAAGTTCCCGCGCCACGGTGATCCGGCGTTCCGGATAACAGACGCGAATATCTTCGAGGGTTTCCAGGATGCGGTGTGGGGCTTCATAAAAAATCAGCGTGGCGGGAAGCGGCTTCAACGCCTCGAGATATTTTCGCCGCTGGTTCGCTTTTGCCGGAAGGAAGCCGCCGAAATAGAACGCGTCGGTGGGTAGCCCGGAAGCGCTTAGGGCCGTAATCGCCGCGCACGGACCCGGTAGGGGAACCACCGGGATGCCGGTCTCCGTGGCGGCCTGGATCAGGCGGTAGCCAGGGTCGGAGATCAGCGGTGTGCCGGCGTCGGAAACCAGAGCGATCGATGCTCCCGCCGCCAGCCGCGCCGCCAGTTCCGCCGCCCGCTCTCGTTCGTTGTGCTCGTGAATGGCCACCAGCGGCTTGTGGAGCGAGAGATGCGCCAGCAGTTTGGCCGTCTGGCGCGTGTCTTCGCAGGCGATGACGTCCACCTCTCCGAGAATTCGTGCCGCACGGAAGGTGAGGTCCTCCAGGTTGCCGATCGGCGTGGCGACGACGTACAACTTCCCCGGCATGGCGTCAACTCATGGCGATGCGGCGCTGGCCCGCATCGGTGACCAGCATCCACGCATTAAAGAGTTGGTCCGTCAGTTCCAGACGCAATGCCCCGTGGCCCGGATCGTTCCAGAGGTTGTGAAATTCGTTCGGATCCCGCTCCAGGTCATACAACTCGCCGGACGGATGCCCGTGGTAGTGCACCAGTTTGTAGCGCTCGTTGCGCAGCATGTTGGCATGGGTGTGATCAGGCAGATCGAGCACGTCATGATATTCGGCGCGGACGAACTCGCGATGGCGCGCGGGGTCTGCCCGGCCCGTGAGAATCCCATGCAGGGACTTGCCGTGCACATAGCTGGGAACCGGTAGCCCCAGAGTATCGAGCAGGGTCGGCAGGACATCCGTCAACTCCACCAGAGCCTTGCTTCGAACTCCGCTCTTGATTCCAGCCGGCCAGGAGAAGATCAAAGGCACCCGGACCAGTCCTTCATGGAACCGGCAGCCTTTGTGATTGTAGCCGTGGTCCCCCATGGTTTCTCCGTGATCGCTCATGAAGATAATCAGCGTGTTGTCGCGCTGCCCCGTTTCATCGAGGGCCTCGAGGACCCGGCCCAACTGATGGTCGAGGAACTCGATCTGTGCGTAATAGGCAGCCTTCATGTAGCGGCTCGGATAGGTGGATGGATCGCGCGGCTTCGACTGGAAATCGACACGGGAAAACGGCTGTTGCGTCCTCTGCTCCTCGGGACCCCATAAAGGTAGCGGCATTGCGGAGGGGTCCATGCGCTCCAGAAACTCCGGCGGCGGATCAAACGGCGGATGCGGCGCGTACGTATTGACGTGGATAAACCATGGCGCCTTGAGCCCGCCCCGGAGCCAGCCCATGGCGGTTTCGGCGCACCATGCCGCCTCATGGTGCTTCGCCGCGATGCCGGCGTTGAATTCGGTAGGCCGGTCCGGAAACTGGCGCGCCCGATAGGCGGTCTTCCACTCCACGCCGCGCTCGCGTAGCCAGCGGAGATAGGCTTGCTGCTCCACCGGCCAATCGGCGCGCGGCGCGTGGCTCCACTCAAACAGCCGGAAGCCGTCATCCACGCGCGGTTCGATCCGCTTCGCTCCCGAAGACAAGTGGAACTTCCCCACCAGGCCGCAGTCGTAACCCGCGCCTTTGAGGATGCGCGACATCAGCTTTGGCGTATGCGGCGGAGGAAAGAATTCGTTGCCGTTCCGGTTGACGTGCAGCGTGCTGGCGTAACATCCGGTCATGAAAGATGCCCGGCTGGGCGTGCAGATGGGAGTCTGGCAATGAGCGGCGGTGAAGGCTACTCCTTCGTTCACCAGCCGGTCCAGGTGCGGGGTTCGAATATGCGGATTCCCAAGGCTGTGGATGGTGTCGAACCGCTGCTGATCGGTACAGAATAGCAGCACGTTAGGCAGGCGCCCGGCCGGGGTCTGGGCAAGCGCCGCGGCAGGCAGAGTTCCCTGAAGAAAAGTTCGCCGGTTCATGAATGTTCGCTCTCGCGCTCAATTTTACCCGACATGTCGCTCTTAAGGTTTTTGCGGTTGTCAACCGATAGGTAAGGTTGAGTTGGTGTATAGCCGGGGACTACCATATGGCTTATGGTAGAGCCCCGAAATTGAGCGGACGCTACCGATGGATACATTACAGGTGAATCCTGAACAAATTTCACAGTCGACCTTCTATGTCTGGGAAGTACCGGAAAAGCCCATTGTGGTTCACCTGTCCTTCGATGTAGTGGACCGCATCCTGGTCGAAGTGATGCGCGGCTTCGGAGCCATCCCGAGGCGTGGCGCCGAGGTAGGGGGCATTCTCCTCGGCAGCGTGGAAACAGGTGAGAAAACCGTCGTCCGGGTGGAAGATTTTGAAGCCGTGGCTTGCGAGCACAGGCGCGGCCCTTCCTATTTGCTCTCCGAAGGCGACGCCGCCCGCTTTGCCGAAGCCCTGGCGCGGCGTCATTACAGCCCGGAAAAGCGTACCTATGCCATTGGCTGTTATCGCAGTCACACCAGAGAAGGCTTGTCGCTCTCCCCGGAAGACCTGCGGCACTTTGATGCCAACTTCCCTTCGATGCATGCGGTGATGCTGCTGGTCAAGCCCTACGCTACGCGCGTGAGCGTAGGCGGATTTTTCTTCCGGGAGAATGATGGTTCCATCGTGACCCAGGCGCCCTACCTGGAGTTCCCGTTCCGCAGAAAGGAACTTGGCGGCGGAGCAAGCACTGCCGGACGGGCGCGGGAGGCCAGTCCGGCGCCGGTGTCTCCCCCGCCTCCGTCCAATGGCAGGGCCTACCCCCGGGGCTCCGAGGAGAATGCAACCGCGGGCGATCAGTTCGACTCCTATGAGGATTATGACGAGGCGCGGGTACGGGAGGAGGCTCAGGAACCACCGCCGGGATCCGGCTACTCCGCGGAGCCCGCGGTTCCATCCGAGCCCGCGCGAAGACTCCGGCGTACGAACGTGTGGATCCCGCTCTCGTTTATCTTTTTACTGTTAGGAGTCCTGGTTGGATTCCAGGCCTCTCTCAGCTATCGCCCCGCCAGGAACGCTGGCATCCTCACCGACGCCTACAGCATCTCCCTCGCCGCCAGCCGGTCTGGCGATTATCTCAGAATTCATTGGGACCGCAACTCCCCCGCCGTGCGCGCCGCGCAGCGTGCTATCCTTACCATCTCCGAAGGCTCGTACAACAAGGTTGTGGACCTCGATGTCCTGCAATTGCAGAACCCTACGGTCTACTACCGGAACATGTCCGATTCGGTACGGTTTCGCCTCGAAGTCTTCCTGAAAGAACGGGTCAGCGTGGTCGAAACCTTCGATTGGAAGAGGTAGGCCTTCCGCCACTCGGTTGACTGCCTTCCAACCCCTCGCTATCATGAGAGTGGTTTCACACCGTTAGGGAGGTTTGTCCAATGTGGTCGCTGGGCTGGCAAGAAACAGTATTTATCTTTCTGCTGGCTCTTCTTGTCTTCGGCCCGAAAAAACTCCCGGAACTGGGAAAAAACCTCGCAAAAGGACTTGCGGAGTTCCGTAAGCACTCCCAAGAGCTGAAGGCCACCTTCGATCGCGAAATGGCCAACATCGAAAGGGAAACGGGATCGATCCGTCAGGATCTCAATCAGCATGTGAACGAGATCACGAACTACGATTCCTACTACGAAAACTCCTACTATGACTCCGGCTATGAAGGGAGTCACACCGAGTCCACGACGCAGGAACACTCCACCGTCAGCGCATCCGCAACTCAGGGCGCTGAATCATCGACGCAACCGGCGCAGTCCGCCAACGGCCAAATGCTAACGGCTTCCACCGAGCATGGAACCGGGACGCAGGCTGCACAGGCTACCGAACATTCGGCCGCCCAGGAACCGGGAGCGAAAGCAGAAACCGCCGCCAGTGGCGACTCCGGATTGGAAGGTAAGCCGGTAGCTCGCTCCTGAGGCCCGTTTCAACCTAACTGGGGATGTCTTCAGACGCTGACAAGCAGGGTGCGCCGGAATCGGCGCAGCCAAATGAACCTGCCAACACCTCGCAAGAGGTGTCTACCACCACCAGCTACTCCCCAACGGTCGATGATTCTTACGGTTACTACGACGACCCCTACGCATACGAGTCCAACACCGTTCCGGCAGTTCAGGAGCAGCCGGCGTCGCCGCCACCGCCACCGCCGCCGCCTCCTCCCCCGCCGAAGGATGAAGAGGATAAGGAAGAGGAATCGATGCTCCGGATGTCCTTTCTGGAGCATCTCGAGGAGTTGCGGACTCGCATCATCAGGGCGCTGATGGGCTTGGCCGTGGCTTTCGTCCTCAGCCTGACATTTTGTAACCAACTGTGGCTGATTGTACGCGCCCCCGCGAAGGACGCCTTGACGCAGTTGGGAGTGAATCCGCCCAGGTTGGTCTACACGACTCCGATGGAGGGGTTTTCGATCATCTGGGTGAAGCTCCCGCTGCTCACTTCGATCTTCCTGGCATCGCCATGGATTCTGTGGCAGGTCTGGGGATTCATCTCCCCAGGCCTGTATCGCAAGGAGCGCCGTTTGGCGGCTCCCTTTATTCTTTCTTCCGCCGGGCTCTTTATCCTTGGCGGGCTATTTGCCTATGCGGTTGCGTTCCGCTATGGTCTGGTATTCCTTCTGGGAATCGGAGTCAGTCTCGACATTTCTCCGATGGTCACCATTTCGGAATACTTTGATTTGTTCGTCAACGTGATTTTGGGAGTGGCGTTGGTATTCGAACTCCCGGTATTGATCTTCTTCCTTACACTCCTGCGGGTGGCCTCGCCCCGGTTCCTGCTCGAGCACTCCCGTTACGCCATCCTCGCGATTGTCATCGTCGCCGCCATTGTCACCCCCACGCCGGACATCTTCAATCTGCTGATCTTCGCCGTGCCGATGGTGCTGCTGTATTTTGTTGGAGTTTTTGCCAGTTACCTCCTGGTGCTGAAACGGGAAAACAAGACTTTTCCCTGGAGAACAGCCCTCCTTGCGCTGCTGGCCGTGCTGGCCGTGGCGGCCGGCGCGATCGCCTTAGCCATCCTCAAATACGGGTATAAGATAGTACCTTCGTGGCCGTTTTTGATTCGCTAGTACCCTTTTTATCCCTCCGGAATTCGTTGTCCAATTAGGTGAGAATCTTATTGGCGCACATTCAAGGGAAGGTACCGTATTTGATGGATCTGTTCAAAGCCATTCAAGAGTTGTACGAGGAAAAACAACGCATCGACGAGGTTATCGCGCACCTGGAGTCTCTATCGGCCAACCGCGCCGGTTTGGGTGAGTTGCCCGGCGCCCCCCTCGCCATCCGCCACCGCCGCGGCAGAAAAAGCATGGGCGCCGAAGAGCGCCTGGAGGTCTCGCGGCGCATGAAAGATTACTGGGCCAAGCGCCGCAAGGCGCCGAAGGCCAAGGCTCAAACCGCCTAAGCTAAGCCGCCCGCGCCGCTACGGTTTCTTGAAGTACCACAGCCAGAAGTATTGCTGCCCGGCCCCATGCCGGTGCCGCGCTTCAAATCCGCAGGCTTCCGCCATCTCCACCGCTTGCGCATCGGAAAAAGAAACGCCAAGCCAGGTGTCATCCGGCTTGGTTTCAAAGGACGTATCCCCTTGAACCTGGAATTTGAACAATGCTCCCGGACGCAGCAAACGGTGGACCTCGCGGACGTAACCAACGATCACGTCCCTGCTGGGAACGTGCTGGAACACGATGGTCGAAAAGGCGAAGTCAAAGGACGCGCTCTCCGTAATCGCCTGTAGATCGGCGCCGTTGTTTTGCAGCAGATGGACGTTCCCCCGGTCGCGCAGAAATTCGCCCGCCTGGCGGATCATCTCCCCGCTGACGTCTACCGCCCAAACCTCTCCGAAAACCTCGGACAGCGCCCGCGTCACACGCCCGGCGCCACAGCCGATCTCCAGGATTTTCATCTGCTTCGGGTCCTTCCCCTGGCAGATGTTGATCATATCGGTAAGGATCTCCTCCTCCACCGTGCGCCGCCCGGACTCGCGGAACTCCTCGTCCGTCCACCGCTCCCGCTCGGTGTTGACGAAAAATCGCGCGTTCTGCCGCGCCCTCTCGTCCCAATCGAGCCGCATCTTGTCCAATTGTTCTTCGAACTTCATTGCCAGTGCTCATCCTACCGCGTCTGTTCAATCCACGGGAAGGCGTAGTATACTTGTATCTGACCGAGGTGTGGGCGGCTAGCTCAGTTGGGAGAGCGCAGCGTTCGCAATGCTGAGGTCGTGGGTTCGATCCCCACGCCGTCCACCAACCCCCTCCTAATTCCACTACCCGCAGGTTCAAGCCGGCAATTCTTTGATCAATTTCCCGTCCGTGAGCGTCGGCCGCTCGGCGCGGCCGTTGTGCAGGTAGGTGACCCGTTCATGATCCAGTCCCAGCATGTGCAGGATGCTGGCGTGGATATCGTGCACATGGTAAGGATTCTCCACTCCGCGAAGCCCGATTTCGTCTGTTGTTCCAATGGCTTGGCCGGCCTTGACGCCGCCCCCCGCCATCCAGATGGTAAACCCCCAGGGATTGTGATCGCGTCCGTCGCCCTTCTCATTGAACGGCGTCCGGCCGAATTCGCCTCCCCAAACCACCAGGGTCTCCTCCAGCAGCCCTCGGGCCTTCAGGTCGGCTAGCAACCCGGCAATGGGTTTGTCCGAGGCGCGGCACCACTTCGAGTGGTTCTCCTCGATGTGCGAATGCGCGTCCCACCCGCTGCCGGATCCGGAGTACAACTCCACAAACCGGACGCCTCGCTCCACCAGCCGCCGCGCCAGCAGGCAATTGCGCCCGTAGGCGAGCGTCGCCTCGTCATCCATGCCGTACAGCCTCTTGGTAGCCTCGCTCTCCTTGTGCAGATCCACGGCTTCCGGACCGGAACTCTGCATCTGGTAGGCGAGTTCGTAGGACCGGATGCGGGCGTCGAGTTCACTGTCATCCTCTTTGTCCGCATCCCAGCGCGCGTTGAGCTGATTCAGAAAATCGAGCTTGCTCCGCTGCCGCGCCTTGCTCACCCCGCCGGGATTCTTCAGGTGCAGGATCGGCGTATCGCCGGTGCGGAATTGCGTGCCCTGGAAGGTGGCCGGCAGGAATCCGGAACTCCAATTTTTCGGCCCCCCCACCACTTCCCGGTCATCCAGCAGGACCACGAACGTCGGCAAATTCCGGTTGGCGCTGCCGAGCCCATACGTGACCCACGCCCCCATGGACGGCCGCCCGGCGAGAATCGAGCCCGTGTTCATCTGGCAAACCGAACCCACGTGGTTCAGCCCATCCGCCTTGCACGAACGGATCACCGCCAGTTCATCGGCATGTTGGGCGATGTGCGGATACCAGTCGGAAATCCACAACCCGCTCTGCCCGTGCTGCTTCCACTGCCGCCTGGACTGCATCAGCGTGTTATTGGCCGTCCCCATTGCCGTGATGGGGCGGCCAAAAGAAGCGGGCATGGGTTGTCCGTTCAGTTTCTCCAAAAGCGGTTTCGGGTCGAACAGGTCGATGTGGCTCGGGCCACCCTCCATAAACAGCCAGATGACCGACTTTGCCTTCGGAGGAAAATGGGGCGTCTTGGGCGCCATCGGATCCACCGCGCGGGGAGCGGCCTCACCCTTGCCGGCGAGCATCGAGCCAAGCGCGAGCCCGGCAAGACCGCTGCCGGCGCGGGTAAAAAATTCCCGCCGCGTTCTCACCTGCCAGTGATGGCCGAGTTTGTCCAGCATCGGGCCTTCCCTCCCTCAATTCAAATATAGAAACTCGTTCGAGTTCAGCAGCATGTGACAGAAATCCACAAACGTGGCGTCCTTGCCGCCGGTGACCTTGTCCTGCCGCTCGAGGAAGGCCAGCGCCGCCTGCGTCTCCTCGTTCCTTGGCTCTCTCGAATAGACCAGCCGGTAGGCGCGCTCCACCTGCGATTCGCGCGTCATGCCCGCATCGTTCCCTACCCTCTTGGCCAAGTCGCGCGCCCAGCCGAGCACCAACTCGTTGTTGAGCAGATCCAGAGCCTGGTTCGCGCTGACGGTGTTGTTTCTCCGGGCGCAACTCTCATGCGTATCCGGCATGTCGAACTCCACAAACATCGGATAGCGGGTATTGCGCCTCACAAAAACATAAACAGAACGCCGGTTGGCTTCCGAAGGCGATTCGTCCTTCTTCCATCCGCCGCGCGTGACCACTCCGGGCGGCAGCGGCGGAAAGACGCCGGGTCCATACATCTTCTCGTTGAGCGCCCCGCTTACCGACAGCATCGCGTCGCGAACCGTTTCCCCCTCGAGCCGCCGCCGGCTGAAGCGCCACAGCAGCTTGTCATCCGGATCCGCCTTCGCCGCCCGCTCGTTGTAGGCCGAAGATTGCTGGTAGGTGGCCGAAAGCAGAATCATGCGGTGCAGCTTCTTCATGCTCCAGCCATTCTCAATAAACGTGGAGGTGAGGAAATCGAGGAGTTGCGGGTTGCTCGGACGCTCGCCCATCACCCCGAAATCGCTGGGCGTCCCGCTCAAGCCGCGTCCGAAATGATAGTGCCAGATGCGGTTCACAATCACCCGCGTGGAGAGAGGATTGTTCGCATCGGCCAGCCAGTTGGCAAGCGCGCCGCGGCGTCCGGACGAGTCCACTCCCTCCGGCTTCACGATCCTGGCGGGGGCCGGATCGAGGATGCTCGGAAAGCCCGGTTCCACTTCATACATCGGGCTGTCGTAATTGCTCACCCTCAGCACATAGGTTTTCGGAGACACGCTCTCGTTGTCGATCATGGCCTGGGCAACGGGCAGTTCCCGGGGTTTGATGTTGTCGAATTTCGCAAGCTGGCGGGAGAGTTCCTTGTAGCGCCGCGCTTGTTCGCCCTTCAGCTTCCTGGCGCCGTCTTCTTCGGGGTGTTCGATCTGCGGCTTGGCCTTGTAGTACATCTGCCATTGAAATGGCGTGCGCTTTTCGCGCGGCGTCGTAATCGCATCCTGAATCTCGGGCGGAAACTTGTCAAAACCCTCTTTCCACAGTTCCTCCAGTTTGGGCTCCGCCAGGGCGTGCATTTCCGAGCGAATGCTCTTCGTCCGCGCGTCCCAGAAAGCATACTTGCTCTCGTAAGCTTTGCGGTCTTTGGCCGCCGCAAGCGAGGCTTGGTCCTCAATGCGGGTATTCGCGAAGAAAGCCTCGAGACGGTAGTAATCCTTCTGGAGAATGGGGTCGAACTTGTGGTCGTGGCACTTGGCGCAGCCTACCGTCAGCCCCATGAACGTCGAGCCCACGACATCGGTGATGTCCTGTAACAACTCCTGGCGCCGCTGCATGAGATTTCGCGCGTTCGATTCGTCGGGAAAATGACGGTTGAATCCGGTGGCGATGAGCGCGTCCGGGTCGTTGGGGTAGAGTTCGTCCCCGGCTATCTGCTCCTTCACGAAACGATCGTAGGGTTTATCCGAGTTGAGGGAGCGGATCACGTAGTCCCGGTACCGCCAGACATTCGGCCGCGTTTCATCGCTCTTGAAACCTTCGCTGTCGGCATAGCGGGCCAAATCGAGCCAGTGGCGCGCCCAGCGCTCGCCATAATGCGGCGAGGCAAGCAGCCGGTCCACCACCTTCGCCCAGGCATTCGGAGAATCATCGGCGAGGAAAGCCTGCGTCTCCTCTGGCGTGGGAGGAAGCCCCGTGAGATCAAGCGAAGCGCGCCGCAGCAGCGTGATCCGGTCCGCCGGCGGGTTCGGCTGCAGCCCCTTTGCCTCGAGTTTGGCAAGGATGAACGAATCGATGTCGTTCTTTGCCCACCCTGTTTTCTTCACGGCGGGCGCCGGCGGTTTCCTCACCGGCTGAAACGCCCACCACTTGCGCTGCGCCTGCGTAAATTCCCTTTGCTTGGGCTCATTTATCGGCGCCGTGCCGCCGGCGGGCAGGAGAGCGGCAAACCAACCGCCCGCGGCAACGGTGACAAATATAGCCCCACGTAACGGAATGTGCATGGACACTCCTCCCAGAATACGTTTCGCAGCGATTCTATCACGTCCTGGCCAGGGAGGGGTGGAAGCCTATTGAAACCTATTTCGGGCGGACGGCGAACATGCATTGATAGCCGAAAAGCCCCGGCAGCAGTTTCGTGATCACCCCGAGCGCCGCCGTGGCCATCCGCATCAGCGGGTTCTTCGCTGAAAGCCCCAGAGCCAGTTCGATGGGCATTACCGTCATCGTCTGCCGGACGATCTCGTACCCGCACCTCTCGAGCATCCGGCGCGCGGACTTCCGCGTGAAAAAGCGCAGATGCGTCCTGTCCAGGATGCCCCGGTCCGTATACTCAAACCGGCCCAGACCTAGGGAGAGCCGCACGGTGATGTTGGCGATATTCGGCAGCGAGACGATGATCAGGCCCTTCGCTGACAGCAGTTCCTTCGCCTCCCGCAGGATCCGTTCCGGGTCCGGAAGATGCTCGATCACGTCCATCAACAGGATCTTGTCGAACACTTTCTGCTCGAGTTGGGGAACCAGCGCCGCAAGCCCCTTGCTCAAGTCCGCGCGTATGTACTGCCGCATGGCTTCCCCTTTCCGCGGAGATTCCACCATGTCGACGCCGGTCACTTCATTGCCGAGCCGCCCCACATCGTGGGCCTGGAATCCTTCGCCACAGCCAACATCCAGCACCGTCTGCCGCGATCCCACCCACTTCCTCAAATAGTAGTGACTCGAGTGCCTGCTCTCCTTTACCGGGTAGTGCGTCCAATATTCGGCAAACTCGGGGAAGTTTTCGAGCGATTGCACGGTGCGCCGGTAGCGCCGCACGGCCTTGGTCACGTCGAGCGCGTACTTCATCCCGTTGACGTAGCAGATTTCGCCGCCGTAATAGGTCGGGATGGGAACCTCGCGGATGCGCATCCCCTGGTGATGAAGCTTGATGATGATCTCCGTGTCGAAATGAAAATCATCGGTCATGCGCGAGAAATCAATCTGCTCTAAAGCTTGAAGGCTGTAGGCGCGGTATCCGCTGTGAAACTCCGTCAGATCGAGACCCAGCGCGCGGTTTTCCATCGCCGTCAGAATCCGGTTGCCGATGTACTTGTAAAACGGCATGCCGCCCTGGAGCGGCCCGCCGAAATCCTTCATCATGCGCGACCCGAAAACGGCGTCGGCTTGTCCGGTGACGATGGGATGGTAGAGATGCGACAGAATCTCCGGGGCATACTGCCCGTCGCCGTGCAACAGCACCACCACATCGAATCCTCGTTCGAGAAAGTAGCGGTAGCCTGCCTTCTGGTTCCCTCCATACCCCAGATTCTCCGGGTGCCGGATGACATGCAGCTTGTCGATCTGCGATACGGACTTGTAGCCAAGCGCCAGTTCATAGGTGGAGTCCTGGCTGGCGTCATCCATCACCGCCACTTCCGAAACGTTCTCCCAGGCGTCGGCGGGAATGCGGTTCAACACCTTCGCCAGCGTGGTCACCGCGTTGTAGGCGACAATCAGGATGCCGATCTTTTTCCCGTGGTTCAGCGCCCGCGGATCCGGGCTCGCCGCCGTCATGACCGCTCCCTTGCCCGGATTGGGCTCCCGAATTCGGGCCTTCCCTACTGCCGTGGAAGATGCCATCTGAATTCTTTGAGTTTAGCAGGAAGCCGCATGCGGGTTGATCAATTGGGCACGCGGAATACGGCGAAGTGCTCGCCGAATTCCGCCAGTTCGGGCAGGACCGTGCCGCTGTACTGCACGTTGAGCATGCGGCTAATGGGGCTCCCCCAGCCGCCGTCGAAAACCCACACTTCGGCCCCCTTCTCGAGGTGGTAGGTCTGCTTCAATACCTTCAATTCGTTCACGAAGGGCGTGGGATCGAGCGACCACTCCGGAGCCATCACGACGTGGAGCCCATCAAGGTTGTAATCCCAAAAGTGCCCGCGAGTTGGATTCGGGTAGACATCGGGACAGTGGTAGAAGAGCAGCAGCAGGATACTCTGCAAGTCAAGGAACACAATACCCTTCGGTGAGACCTTCCCCCGCAGGTAGCGAACCGCATCCACGGCGAACTCGCGCCGTTGCTCGGCCACGGGCAGCACTTGGGTTTCCGGTAGCGCCGCCACCCGCCAGACCGGGATAATTACCGCAATCCCGGCCAGCAATAGAGGGAGTCTTCCTTTCCCCACCACTCCAGCGACAGCGGCCGCACAGGCTGCAATCCACAGGAATAGAGGCAGGCTATGCCTTGTTCCCCCATAAGGATAGAGCCCACCCCCAGCCGCGGCCATGCATGATAGGAACGCCGCTGCCGATCCGGCGATCAGTGGCCGGCCCTTTGGATAGCGTTCGAAGAGGAAGCCAATGCCGGCCATTGCCAGCATGGCGCCGACAAGCCCTTCCCACGGCGAGCCGAAGGCGTAACTATACAGTCCGGCTGTGTGCCTGCTCAGGAAGCTTGCGGCGTCGCAACCCTGCGCGCAATACATGGCGCCAAGCCAACCCTCGCGCGCCTCTTTCGAAATCCCCGCGTCCCGCAGCTTTGAAATGTGGGTGGCATAGAGAACAAGGTAGAGAAGGACCGCGCCGGCTTGGCCGCCAACCCAGGCAAGCCGCGTATTGCGCTGTCCCGCTCGCCATACCCGCGGCAAGGTGTAGACCCCGAATCCGGCCGTGAACCAGACTGCGGAGTAATCCGAGAGAATCGCCAACGCGAGCATCGCTGCCGAGATTACCATCCATTTGGAAGACGCCTCTTCCACCGCGCGTTCGAAATAGTAGAGAGAGGCCAAGGCGAAGCAAAAAACCGGCATATAGTGACGGATCTCCGTCGCCAGGTTGAAAATGGGCGGTGTGAACGCGAGCAGCATGGCGAGCGTGAAGCCCGCCTCCCGGTTCAACGCCAGAGCTCCCCACCGCCAGGCGAACCAAATCATGCCGCAGTAGGCGGAAATGGGAATCAGCCGCAGGAACCACTCCGCCGTACCGAGCTTCATCCAGAAATGGAGCAGGACAATCAGCAGCGGTGGATGAGCATTGGTATTGTTCTCGAGGTAAGCCTTGTAGAGCGTTGTCTGATGCGCAAGCTGGTAGTTGAGGGCTTCATCCGGGTTGAGGTGGATGAGGGAGGCATGCCGGAGGTGGACCCCGAGCAAGACAACGGTCACGGCCATCACCAGCCAGGCCAGCCTGGAGTCAAGCAATGCGCCAATATCTGAAGATGAGGTTGCGGCCTTTTCAGCCGGTTTCTTTCCGCCGCCCATGCGAAGGTTACTTCGACACTATAGCAACCAGCGCCGGAAGGGCGGCGGTGAAACGCTACAGATTTACTGCCAGTTTGCGCCGCTGGGTGTCCATCGAGATGGTCTTGCGGTTGCGTTTGGTCTGGTACATCCGCTCACTCGCCGAAGCCGCCGAGTCGGCGAGGTTCTCCCCACGTACCTCGACGGCGCCCCAACTGAAAAGGACAGAGAAATTACTCAGTGATCGCAGTTGGAAGTTCCAAAGCCGTTCAGAGATGGCGGTGAGGCGCCTCTGAGCCTCTGCTCCGGTTTCCTTCGGGAAGACCAGAATGAACTCGTCCTCGGCGGAACGGCAGCCGAAATCGAGCCCTTCGCGCAGCAGTCCGCTCACCATGGCCTCCACGGATTGCATCAGTTCCTGCATCGGAGCCGGTCCCATCTTTTCGCGGTGGTGGCTGTAGTCATTGATGCCAATGGCCACCACGACGCCGGTCAAAACGTCAGTGGATTGCAGGTAGGTGGTAAGGACGGCACGGTCGTGGTAGCCGGGGGGAAGCCTCAACTCCGGGACGGCGGGGAACTCGGTAACCACCACGGGTTGTGATGGCGGTTCCACTTCCTCTTCAATTTCCACCTCGACGGTGGGCCCCACTGGTTCGATCTCCGCCGTGAACTCCAGTTCGCCCTCGAACACTCCCGATTCCTCGTGAGGTTCCTCGGTCCGGTCCACGGCGCGCCCGGCATTTTCTTCCGCTGGAGGCTGTGCAGGCATCTCCATGGTTACAGTGGAAATAGCGGTCACGGTGGAAATAGCGGCCGCCCCGGCCGGCGACAGTGTCACCGCCTCCACAATCTTATGTTCCGGTTTCTCTTCCTCTAACCGCATCTGCTCAACGGGCGCATCCTCGGCCGGAATCAATGGCGCGCCTGTCGCCGCCACCACCCGGTCCAGCAGACCGCGGTATGTCCAGAAACCGTCGTGTTTGGCCGCCGGCCTGGTCACCAGGGGCGGAACTGATTCCTGAACGGATACCGGAGGCGGAACCAGAGAGATGCTCTCCTTCGGCCCAGCCAGCAGATCAAAGGGCGGTTCCTCACGCCGGACTTTCCCCGCCAGCTTCTCCTCCTGCTCCTTCTTTACCCAGGCGGGAACAGGAAAAGATTCAAGAAGAGTATGCGGACGATTGGAGCCCGAATGGCTTTCCAGTGCTTCCCTCGCCGGAAGTTCTTCCCTCAAGGGCCCCACCCCTTCTTCCACTTCCGGCGCCGGCTTTGATTCCGGTTCTTCCGCCGCGGGCCAGTTGGCCGCCCGAGCCATCGCGGAAACAAACTTCGGCCGTGTTGCCCGCGCCGCCACAGGCCGGACCGGCGGCTGCCCGGCGTCCACCAGTCGCCCCGCCCCCATCAATTGCCGGAGCCATTCAATCGCCCCAAGCTGCGCCTCGGTCGCCGCGTGCTTTTCCTGCTCTTCCCGGCGTACACGCAACTCCACATTGTGTTCCCGCAGGGACTCGTTATTGCCCTTGAGGTAGTCGCAGATCAGGGCGACGAATGCCGTTCCGAGAATCACGATCAGGCTGACGAAAATCTGAAGTTCGAGAGTGCCGGGTTCCATCGTCTCGTAGAAATCATATCGGCACGATCGGACGGGTAAAATAGATCGCAATTCTCAAAACATATTAGTACCTATGCTTGAATCGACATTACCCTCAGAGTACCGGAACTTATACCGTACTACTCGAAGAGACATTATTTCGAAATAAAGGCGAAAGATAACGTGCAACCCATCCCCTACGGGATCCCCCTCCCCGTTCGCCTCCCTATCCCAGGCACTCCACTCTCCCGGCCCCCTCTCCCCGGACCGCCGCCCCCATCAATCGGTACTCTCCTCATCCCGTTCGCGAAATCGAGTTCCGTGTCCTCGAAGTACAGCGACCGGTCCAGTACCATCTCGATCGTGGCCCCTTTAGGTAATATCGCGTCCGGTCCGCGTGACAGCAGAACCCCCACCATTCCCGCGGCCGCCCCGGCGGCTGCTCCCATGCCCGCCCCCAACCCCGGACGTCCCGCGGCCGCTCCGGCCACCGTGCCAATCCATGTTCCGGTCACGGCGGTTTCCCCTACCGTGCGCGCGTCGCCGGTCTTGTTCCCTTCACTGATGACCTTGCCTTCCTTGCGGTCCAGGTCTTCCGTGCCTCTTCCATCGAGGCCGCTGATGCGCGCCCGGAAATCGCGGGTGACACCGTTAGGGAGCGTCAGCGAATCGAACCGAATGTATAATTCCCCCTTGCCTTTCACGCGTCCGGGACGTTTCACCTGGGTAACCGTGCCGGCCACGTAACTGCCCGGCGGAATGACGATTCTGCCGCTGATGACAATGGGGAATGCCGTCTCCAGGTAGACGCGGTCGCCCTCGGCGGCATTGCGTGTGCTCACGCTGTTGATCAGGTTTAGGGGGATCCGCGTACCAGGCTCGACGTTATACTCGCCGGGTTTTGCCGGATGAGCCGCGGGCGCGGCCGCCGGTTCCTGTTGCGCGAAAAGCACGACGGCGCTCAGACCAGCCAGCAACAGATGCACGGTCAGTTTACCTCGCCTTATTTTATCCCACATAACAATACAAACGCGGCGCCGGCAAAGGAAGTTTCCCGCCAAACCGGACTACGGAGTCAGAAATGCCCTCGCCAGAAAGACCGCCATCTGCCCGCGCGTGGTGGTGTCATCAGGGCAATACCGCGTCGCGGCGCATCCCGACGTGATGCCGAGTTCCTTCATTTTCTGGATGGCCGGATACGCCGGCGAACTCACCGGAACATCGCTGAACGCGAAATTGTTGGGAAAGGCGAAAGGCTGTGAAGGAAGCACCGCCAGCCGCCCGCGAATGAGAAACGACGCCATCTGCCCGCGCGTGACGGGATCATCCGGGCAATAATTCGACGCGGTGCAGCCGTTCGTGATTCCCAAATCCCTCAACTTCTGGATGTAGCGGTATTGCGGGTGGCCGGCCGGAACATCCGCAAAAAATTGAGTGCCCGGAACGGGGAAGTTATCCGTCCCGAGAAGGGCGCGCACGATGAAAACGGCCATCTGCCCGCGGGTGGTGGGCGCGTCCGGACAGTAGTTCGTAATGGTGCAGCCTGTGGTCACCCCATAAAAGCGCATCAGTTGAATCGAGTCATAGAAGGGGTGGCCGGCGGGGACATCGGCGAAAGGCTGAATGAGTGGGATAGGAGGCGGCGTGCCCTGCTGGAGCACCAGGACACGCAGGCCGGCAACGAGAAAACTGCCGGTCCGGGGAACTCCGGTGGCGTTCTCGGCCACGCTCACCGTGAAACCGCCGTTCCCCGAACTGGCGCCCGGCGAGGCGGCTGTTATCCATCCCGTGGGAGTGGATGCCGTCCAGGGGCAGGAAAACCCCGCGGACACGTTCACCGAAGCGAACCCACCCCCCGGCGGAACATTCAGCGCCTGCGTATTGAGGGCGTATGCGCACACTGTCCCGGGCGCGGCCGTAAAGAACGCCGATGTAAGGCTGTTATCCTCGAGCAGCGGATCATAGGTTGGGGAAGCGGCGTTGCTGTAAACAATGAACGACGAAGGGCCGTTCGGAGCCAGGCTGACGGAAAGATTCACTTCCACGCCAGTCCCTGCCTTCAACACCGGAAGATCGACGCGGAAGCTCGACGCGGAATTTACGCACAGCGTCGTCGAGGCAGTGCAAGCGGCTATGGTCATTCCCTGTGGCGGCGTTCCCTGGAACGTAACCGCTTCGGCATCGTCCGGGCCGCGGTTCACCACACGCTGGGTAAACTGGAAGGTGGAGCCAGGAGGCGCCGTCGCGGGAAATGTGTCCTGGGAAACCTGCAGCCTGGCGGTGGCAAGCTTGGCGAGGAAGGCATCCTGCACGGGGCCGGTAAAGTTGCGCAAAGGAGGCGCCGCGGCCGAGGGGATATGGAAGTTCGAGGAGGCGCCGCCCACGGCGTAGAGCCCGCCCTTCATGTCCAGCGCGAGAGCGAAGCGGTCGCTCGGGTTGATGCCCTCGAAGAAGTAGGACTGCACGACAGTCGAACCTTGTGAGGAGAGCCGGGCGAGGAACCCGCTGCGTATCCCGGCCGCCGGTCCCGGCACTCCCGCCGCCCTGGGAAAATCGTTCGAAAACGTGATGCCCGATAGAAAAGCCGAGCCAAGCGCATCCACGGCGATGGATTGTCCCCAGTCGTCCCGCGCGCCGCCCAGGTAGGTGGAATAGAGCAGGGAAGTCCCGGCGGCATTCAGCTTGAAAACGAAAGCATCGCCGAGCGAGCCGCTGAGCGCTCCGCCGTAGGCGCTCCGCAAAGGCAGGTAGACAGGGAAATCGGTGGAGGATGTAAAACCGGTGACGTAAGCGCTGCCTTGCGAGTCCACGGCTATCCCGTGCCCGGAATCGAGCCCGTTGCCGCCGGCGCAGGTGAGATACGCCGCGCCGTCGCCGCTCGATTTCCACTTCATTACGAAGATGTCTGTCCCGCCGCCCGGGCCCAGCACCGTTCCGGCCGGCAGCGTGGAACAGGTGGCGCGGCCGGTGATATAAGCATCGCCGTTACGGTCAAGGGCAACGGCATAGGCTTCATCATCCGCGCTGCCGCCGAAGTATGTCGAGTAAATCACCTCCGACGAGTTGGCATGCAGCTTGAAGAGAAACACATCCTCTCCCCCGCCGGACGCACTCTGGCGGGCATTCCGGGTGGGGAGATCGGTAGAGGATGTGAAGCCCGTGAAAGTCGCGTATCCCAGCCCGTCGGCGGCCACGCCCTGTCCGGACTCCGCGCCGCTACCGCCGAGATAGGAGCTGTAGGTGAGGCTCGACCCCTCGATGTTCAGCTTGATCAGAAAAGCATCCCCTCCGCCCCCGTAGGTGTGTTGAAACGCCGTGGTGGTGGTGGGGAAATCCGGCGACGAGGTGGCGCCGGTGAGGTAGCTGTTGCCGTAGGAATCGATGGCGAGCGCGGTGGCTTCGTCATTGTTCGTTCCGCCGATGTAGGTGGACCAGACGAAGCTGCCGTTCGGATACAGCTTGCTGACGAAAATGTCGCGCGCGCCCGAATTGAAGTCGCGGTACGGCGATCCGCCCAGAGGAAACTGGAGCGAATCAGTCCAGCCGGTGACGTAGAGGTCGCCTGAAGGGTCCGCCGCCGCGGCTGTCGCCGAATCGCCGGCGCTGCCTCCATAAAAGCCGTAGTAGGAGATGACGGGATCGATCACCAAAGGGAGACCGGAGTCATAGTTCCCCAGGTGGAACCCCGCGGCTTTCTCTTCGGACAGCGTAAAGGCAACGCTCACGCTCCTCCGCTTCCCGCCCGAGATTTGGTAGGCTACAGGCGCTTTGTGCCGGAAATCTCCTCTCGGAGTGTGTAGCACCAGGTCCCCCGTAGGGCTGAGCGAGGGTTCCGCGTCGCGGAAAGAGAACCGAAGCAGCGCCGGGTCGGCGTGCGCGGCAATCTCGAACTGATATTCGAGCCGCTGCCGGTCTCCGCGCAGCACCATATCGATCCCGGGGTAAGCGCGGCGGCGCAGAACCGCGTAATTCGATACGCCGGTGATCCACTTGCCCGGATCGCGGCCCGTGAGATAGTTGGTGACTCCCGCCAGCTTCGATTCGCCGGTCCAGGAGTAGCCTGGGTCAGATCCTTTGAGCGTCATGCGGAATCCGGCGCCGGATGCGGCGGCCACCAGTTCCGAGTTCGTCAGAAAAAGCGTGAAATTCGAAGTACGGACAAGATATTGAACCGAGGAATGCGCCTGGCCGCGATTGGCCTCGAAGGCCGGCGGAGCCTCCGCGCGAACGAGGCGAATAGCTTCCGGCAGCGGCGGAAGACTGCTGGAGGAGGCGCCTGCCAGCAGCGGGAAGATCAGGGTGAAAGCGAAAGCGGTGATTCGAAACACGCGATGGACGGCCTGAAGCCTATTTATCAATCTAGCTCACTGCGGGGTACCAGGGGTAATGGGTTGCGCGAACCCCTCCGGACTGCGACAATAAAACTGCCCCGATGAGAAGGGGACCAGGACGTTCCTAATCCAGGGTAAACTCGGATTGACGCGACGAAAGGCGCTCTGTTTCGGAGCGCCTTTCTCAATTTCGGATGCTATACTTGGGCTGCAAAGGTGGGCAAAATGCGAATTGCGGCGTTCGCGCTTCTGTCCCTTGCCGTGTTGCCGGCGGCGGACCTCGACCGGGATTTTTCCGGTGTATGGAATCTCAACTCCCCGCGCAGTTCCATCCGCGGGCTCCCCTTTCCGCCGGACCGCGTTCTGCGCATCGAAATGAGCGGCGATACCATCCGCTGCCAGGGTGAGACAACCTGGACCTACAATACCGCCGGGCAGCCTTCGGCGAATACCGCCGCGGGAACTTCCCTGAGCAGCCTGCTCAAATGGGAAGGCAGTGCTCTGCTCATCAACACTCTCGCTTCCGGAGCCCGGCAATACACTCTCATGGACCGCTGGACGCTCTCGAGGGACCGGAACACCTTCACCATCCGCCGCCAGTATCTGATTGGGGGAGGGGAATCGGAATCGACGCTGGTCTATGAACGGGAAGGCGTTCGTTCGGCCACTCCGCCGCCGGCGTCTCCACCTTCCTTGCGAAAGGCGCGGCAGGACCCACGGCCCGCCACGATCCGCGAGTTTGTCGTGCCCAAAGGAACAAAAATCCCCCTTGTCACGGTTCACAGCCTGACTTCGAAACAAGCTAAACCGGGGGATCGGGTATATCTCGAGACGACGTTCCCTATTCTCGCCGAAGGCCGCGTGGTCATTCCTCCCGGGAGCCAGGTGGCCGCCACGTTGACCGATGCAAAGCGCGCCGGACGCGCCACGGGCCGGGCGGAGATCTACCTGCGCTTTGATTCCATCACCCTGCCGAACGGCACGACACGGGACTTGCGATCCCGGCTCAGTTCGGCCGAGGACCAGGCCGTAGAGTGCGGTGAAGGCAAGATCCAGGGCGGCACGAACAAAGCGGGCGACGCCAGGACCGTGGGTGGCGCAACCGCGGCCGGCGCCGGCATCGGCAGGCTCGGGGGAAACACGGGCGTGGGAGCCGCGGCCGGAGCGGCCGCCGGACTGGCGGGAGTGCTTCTGCGCCGCGGGCCCGAGATCATCCTCGCCAAGGGCGCCGGCATGGAAATGGTTCTCGACCGCGACCTCAAATTCGACGCCGGCGAGCTACCCTAGCCACATGTGCTCAGAGCGCCAGTTCGCCATGGTAGAGCATGTCGCGCAGGGAGAACTTCACCTTGAGTGTCGAAGGACCGGCGGCGGATTGGAATGTCACTTCCTTGTCCTGCTCTGTGAGCGGCTTGTCACCGCGGGGAAAGAATAACAGAACGGCGTTGCCGAGATCGGCGCGCTCGACCCGGTCGGGGAAAATGGCGGCCCGGTCTTTCGGCAGAAGCTGGCTGTTCTGCCGCAACCGCTCGAGCATCCGGTCGCGAGGCCGCTCCCCATCGGAGCCGGCGTCCTCGGCGCGCGTCTCCTCATTGCCCCGAAAGGGCAGTCCATTGAGGCTGAGAATGTAGTGCCCGGAAGCTCCTTCCGGCAGGTCCTTCTTGAGCGCTTCGCGAACGGGTTGCGCGGTCTCCCAGCGCACCAGGACTTTGGCCTGCGAACGCCCTCCACCTGTCCCGCGCCTTCCTCCCGGGTACCCCATCCCTCCGGGTCCGCCCATGCCGCCGCGCCGCCCACCCATGCCGCCGCCCGGAAAGCCGATGCCTCCGGGAAGTCCCAGCCCTCCGCCGCCCGTCCTGCCGCCTCCCATGGGACCTTGCGGATCGTAGCCTCCCTGGTCCGTGCCACCCGCTCTGTAGGCCAGAGTCGCTTCCTTTGCCCAGGGCGGCTTGCTGATCAACCGGTCGATCTCATCGGCGGACCATTCCGCGGGCGGCTTGTCGTTCCAAAACTGGCCGCTGCCCTTCGCCCAGGCGCGGCTGAGCAGGAGCCCCGGTTGAGAACTCAGGCTGAGTAGGAGGCTGCGTCGTGTCATCACTGCGTTCGACGCGCAGGGAGAGAGGATGAATATTAAGTTTTGTAAAACGTGATTTTCAGCGCGTGCTCAATGAGGACGCTGCCCGTCTCGCTGATCAGTCGCCGCTGCATCTTTATGCAACCTTGCCTTCGGCCACCAGCCGGTCGTAGGGGTCTTCTGGAATGCGTCCCACCCCAAAGGGGCGCTGCTCTCGATCTCGTCAATGAGTTCCTCGGTGTTGATGCGGGGAAAATCCCCGGCACGCAAGCGAGCCGCGGTTTCCAGCGGCCATCTGTACGCATCCTCGATATTCCTGAGTTGCTTCTCAATGGTGACGCCGGCCACGGCTTCAGCATAGCGGGGCCTTCAGCGTACAATCCCCACAACCTCAAACCGGTAGTCCGTGTACGCCGTCATCTTTCCCCGCAGCCACATCACCACACGGTGGACATCGGAAACCGGCACGATCGGCCGGATGTTGTCCGCCGCGGAATCGTGCGTAACCGGCGTCCACTTCCAGTGCGCCCCGCCATCCGCCGTGACGCCGCGGTACAACTCCCAATGCGGCATCGGCTTTCCGCTCACCGGATCGGCGTTCGATGAGATGTAAACCGTCGAGAGATCCCGCGGATCGAGTGCGATGTTGCCTGTATAGTCGTCCTCGCCCTTGTACAGCCGGCTGCCCGCGTGGGCGATCTCGTGCTCCACCCACTTCTTCCCGTCCCACCGCGCATAGTGATAGCGCAGGTCGAGGCCGGAGGGCTCCCGCTGTTCGGAGAAGACAAGCACCGGATTGCCCTTCGGATCGAGGTGCAGGTCGCTGATCCAGGCCACGCGGTTCGGACCGCCCTGGAAGACTCGAGTGCCCTCTTCAGGTGCGCGGAGGCCTTCTTTGACGGACCGGATCACCGCGCCATCCGAGCGGCGCAACTCTCCCTCGCGGTAGATGATGTGATAGATGCTGTTGTCGAAGTCTCGCGGGTGGCCTTCCGTGTAGGCGATGTGGACCGTGTCGCGGCCGTTTGAGGCGTACTTGACATACGGACGGTGCTTGAACTGGAGCGGAACGTGGATCAGCACGTTGCCCGTCTTCCACGTATTGCCGAGGTCGTCCGAGTAGGCGTAGGAAGGCTTGTACGAATTATCCAGGCCGCGGAAAAAGTCGTAAACGTGGTCCTCGTTGCCGAGGAAGTGCAGGTTCGAATACGTGACGCGGGAAGTAGCGCTCGGAATGAAGACCTGCTCCGGTCCCCATTCGCCGGTATCCTCCGGCGCGGAGATGCGGTAGTAGATCTTGTTGTCCACCCCGTGCAGCGAGTACATCGCCAGCACCCGCTGATCCGGACGCACCAACAGAGCCGGCGAATTGTGGTCGTCAAACCAGCGGCGGTCGCCTTCCGCGCGGTGCAGGGTGGCCACCTGCCGCTGCCCGGAAGCAAGGTCGTAGGTGACCACTTCAATGTTCCCCCGCCTGGCGGAATCGCGCGTGCCGGCCGCCACCACTCCGAAGACGAGCTGGCTGCCCCTGAACACGGCGCGCTCATCCTCAAACCAACACCAACCTCCGTCGTCATGCAACACACGGATTTGCGGTTCCGGCGATTCCGCCAGGAGAATCCAAGGCAATACGATGAGAAGCCGCCGCGCGAAGTTCATCTTCCCACCTCTAATACAGCAGCTCAGCGTACCGTTTCTCTTCGATCAGTTGTTTCTGCTTATCGGACCAGGCCTGCTTCGAGCCCGCCATGGCGATCATCGCCTTCTCGAACTTCCGGGCGGCTTCGTGCAGTCCGGCGATATAGACGTATGTCTTCGGATCACTGATCATTTCCCAGACTTCCACCTGATGCTCCACCAGCAGCCGGTCGAGCGTCGACGTTTCGTCGAAATACGGCCGCGCGCTCACGGCCTCGAACGCCTGGAAGGATCTCTCATCATAGAAAAGGCCAAGATCGCGGTTGAGATCGTTGCGGTAGAGCATCTCCATGCCGCTGCGGGCGCCGTAATAGAGCCGCACCTTGCCTTCCCAGCCCCCGATCTCGTCGTAAATGTGCTTGATGAACGCGCGGAAAGGCGCAATGCCGGTTCCCACGCCTACCATCAGCAGGTTGCGGGAATCATCCGCGGGCATGAGGAAGTGCGCGCCGTACGGTCCGGCAATCTGGATGCGGCCGCCGGGCACGGCATCGCACAGGTAGTTGGAGGCTTTGCCGGGATAGCGCTCGCCGCTCACATCGTCAATATAAAAGCAGCGGCGCACGCAGATGGAAATCGCGCCCGGCTGCGCCGCGTCGCCCCGTCTGGTGCTGGCGATGGAATAAAGCCGGATGTGTTGTCTGTTGCCGAACTCATGCGGGCCGGGCGCGAGCACCGCGATGCTCTGCCCCTCGAGAAAGTCAAAGCCGGCGTCGTCGGGAAGCTGAAAAACGAGATGACGCACCTCGGCCTCGGTCTTGGGCGTAATTCTCTCACTCGAGATGAGCGTGGCGGTATAGGGATGACTGATGTCATATTCCCCGAGAGTCATCAGGGGGTTGCCCTGGTTTGGAATCAGGACCGGCATTGGTGTATCTCCTCTTTGGAATCCGGTTGGCCGGAGCACGAGCCGGCATGGCTACAGGCGCCGCAGCCGTGGGCCATATCCTCAAGTACATCGTCATCCTGCCGCCGCGCCGTGCGCTTGCGCAGATACGCCTGCACGGCGAACCATAAAGCCATCAGCAGCAGGATTCCACCAACCGCTCTCAATGAATCGAGAAGCATGTGTTATGCGCCTCCTCCCATGCCGGCAAAGCCCATGAACGCCATGGAGAGGATGCCGGCCAGCATCAAAACCAGCGCGGTGCCCCTTGCCATGTCGGGAATGTCGGAAAGCTCGAGCCGTTCCCGGATGACGGACATGATGACCAGGGCGAGAGCGAATCCGGCGCTCGCTCCAACCGCGAAAACAACGCTTTGCGCGAAGGAATATTCACGCGCGGTCTGGAACAACGCAACGCCGAGGACCGCGCAATTGGTGGTGATCAGCGGCAGATAGATGCCGAGGGCGCGGAACAGCAGGGGACTCGTCTTCTTGATGAACATCTCGAGCAACTGCACCGTGGAGGCGATGATCACGATAAACGTGATGATCCGCAGGTATTCGGCATGCAAAGTCACCAGCAGCAGGTTCGACGCGTAGGCCAGGATGCTGCTCACCGTGATGACGAAAATAACCGAGATTCCCATGCGCCATGCGGTGGCGAACTTGCCGGACACACCAATGAACGGACAGATGCCGAGAAAAACGCTGAGCACGAAATTGTTGATCAGCAGCGAGTCCAGAAAGATCGAACTGAGCGAAGCGTGGTTCATGCGGCTATCTCCTCCAATACCTCTGTCTTTCTCTTTGACCGCGCCTTCCATGCGGAGAAGATCAGCAGCCAGGTCGCCAGCGTGAGAAACCCGCCGGGAGGAAGCAAAAACAGGACCCAGGGCTGGAAGTTGGGGCCGAACAGCGGAATCCCCAGAAACGAACCGGCGCCGAGAATCTCGCGTACGCTCCCCAGGCAGGTAAGCGCGAACGCAAAGCCCACCCCCATGCCCAGCCCATCAAGCATGCTCTTGCCGACGGAATTCTTGCTCGCGTAGGCTTCGGCCCGGCCAAGAATGATGCAGTTCACCACAATCAGGGCGATAAAAGCTCCCAGCGCCTTATACACCGGGATGCTGATGGCCTTGATCAGGTAGTCGACGATGGTGACGAAGGTAGCGATGATCAGAATATACGTGGCGATGCGCACCTGTTTCTGAACCAGCTTCCGCACCATGGAGATGAGCGTGTTCGAACAGACCAGCACGAACGTGGTCGCCAGACCCATGGCCAGGGCGTTGCGGACGCTGTTGGTTACCGCCAGGGTCGGGCACATGCCGAGCACCTGGACGAACACCGGATTCTGATTCCATAGCCCGTTGAAGAAAGCTTCCATGCTCTCGCCGGCGGAGGCGGCGGGCGCGTCTGGTTCGTGTATGAGAGCCATTATTCCCCTTTCTCGATGCGGCTGAGATTGCGGTTGACGATGGGCAGCAGGTCGCGCGTGCTCTTGTCGAGCGCGCGGCCCACGGCGCGGGAAGAGATGGTGGCGCCGGAGATGGCGTCCACCTCCCAGGGGTTCTTCTTCGTGCCGTGCTTGACGGTGGTGACGGGGTGCGCCGTCGAGGTCTTGTCCGCGTTCAGACGGACATCCAGATTCTGGAAGTTCGCCAGAAAAGTGGGGTCGCTCGTAATCTTGTCGCCGAGCCCCGGAGTCTCCTTGAGTTCCACCACCTTGAAACCGGTGATGGCCTGCTTCGCCGGCGAATAGGCATACATCGTGCGGATCACGTCGGCGTAGCCGCGGTCGCTCGCCTCGAGGACCACGCCGAGCAGCGCGCCGGAGCCGTTGTAGCCGGCAAACAGCCGCGGCCCGGTATAGTCGAGGCTCTTCAAAACAGAGATCTCGCCCGATGGCTGCACTCCGTAAATCACCTGCTTCTCCACGCCCGGCAGCAGTTCCGCCACGGTCTCCTTCATGATGATTTCCTGGTTCCGCTGAATGGGAACCAGCGTGCTGCGATAGGTGGTGACGATCAGAAGTCCGCAGATGAGCGAAACCGAGCCCATCAGCCGGATCATCTTCACGCTGCTGGCGGCTTCCGCGGCGGGCGGCTTCGGTGTCCGCGCTTGCGGGCTTTGCGTGGTGGCGCTCATGCTTTCGCCGCCTCCTTCTTCCGTGCGCCGTAGATCCGCGGCTGGGTGAGGTTGTCGATCATCGGCGAAACCGCATTGCCGAGCAGGATGGCGTACATCACCCCTTCCGGCAGCCCGCCGAGGAACCGGATGATGACGGTGATGAGTCCCATCAGCCCTCCGTAGATCCACACCCCAAGGGGAGTAACGGGAGAAGCCACCATGTCGGTCGCCATGAACATCGCTCCCAACATGAGCCCGCCGGAGAACAGCACGAACAACGGGTTCGGATACTGCGCCGGCGCCGCCAGATAGAACGCCGCGCTCACCACGAACGCGCTCGACAGCATGGCCGCGGGAATGCGCCAGTCCATGAACTTGCGGGCGATGAGATAGGCGCCGCACAGGAGAATCAACAGCGCCGAGGTCTCGCCCGCCGACCCGGCCGTCTTTCCAAGGAAGAGAGGCATCACATCGGTGGCGGCGTGGTCGAATTTTTGCATCGTCAGCGGCGTGGCGCCCGAAAACGCATCGACACGCACGCGCTGAATCCATTCCGTCAGCACAAGCGGTTGCGCGAACGGAAGCGTCAGCGTGGTGGGAATAAACTCGAGGAACCGGTTCACCGCCATCGCCGGCGTATAGGCCGTGATGGCGATGGGAAAGGCGGCCTGCAGGAACGCGCGGCCGACCAGCGCCGGATTGAACACGTTGAATCCCAACCCGCCGAACAGCATTTTGCCCAGTCCCACCGCGATGAGCCCCCCCACCGCGGTCATCCATAACGGAAAGCCCGGCGGAAGCGTGAGCGCAAGCAGAAGTCCGGTGATGACGGCGCTGAAATCTCCCACCGTGGCCGGACGTCCGCCAATACGGCAGATCAGGTGCTCCGTCAGGACACAGGAGGCAACCGCCGCCGCCAGCGAGGCGAGCGCGCTGATGCCGAACAGCCACACCGAGAAGGCGCAGATGGGCAGCAGCGCGTACACCACGTTGCGCATGATCATTGACACCGAGCGCGGCGCGTGGAAGTGCGGCGAGGTCCGTAACTGAATTTCAGGCGTTAGTGCTGGCACGTTCGCGAGCCTTTCTTTCCCGGTTCATCTGTTTCGATACCCGGAAGTATTGCACCAGCGGTATGTTCGCCGGGCACACATAACTACAGCAGCCGCACTCGAAACAGTCATTCAGATGAAAATCAGCCTCCATCTCTTCGTAGCGCTCTTTCCTCGCCAGGATCCCGAGACGCGAAGGGTTGAGATGGAGCGGGCACGCATCCACGCATGCCCCGCAGCGGATGCAGGGATAGATGCGCTTCGGCCGGCCGTTCACATCGTGGCGCCCGAGCGCCACAATGCCGGTGACCCCCTTGGTGATCGGCACCTCGAGCGAACTGATGGCCGGTCCCATCATCGGCCCCCCGAGAATCACCGAGGCGAGTTCTTCCCTGCACCCGGCCTGCTCGAGCGCCCAGCGCAGAGGCGTCCCGAGCGCGGTGAGGTAATTCCCGGGCTTGGCCAGCGCCGGCCCCGTGATGGTGACCACGCGCTCAATCAAGCCCTGATGCCGCGGCAGGAGTTCTCCCAACTGGGCCAGCGTGGCGACGTTGAACACCCCCACGCCGATGTCGCTCGGCAGTCCGCCCGATGGCACTTCACGGCCGAGCAGCACACGAATCAGCATCTTCTCCGCGCCTTGCGGATACTTTGTCGGCACGGCCACCACCGTAATATCGGTAGCTGAGCCAAGCGCCTTGCGC
>JAIXKK010000044.1 GCA_026954325.1 Bryobacterales bacterium
TATCCGGTGTTTTGGGAAGGCCATTAAGAGACATGATACGTGATGTCACTGCACGAAGCGGTATCCGGAGCCGCGAACAGTGAGGATGTGGCGGGGATTCTGAGGATTCTTTTCGAGCTTCTGGCGAAGCCAGGCCACGTGGACATCGACGGTGCGGGTAGAGATGCCGGTCTGGTATTCCCAGACGTTCGTTAGCAACTCGTCGCGGGAGACGACCTTGCCGCGGCGGTCCACCAGGTAGCGCAGCAGTTGCAACTCTTTGCCTGCGAGGCTCAGGGGGGCACGGTCTTTCCGAACTTCGGATCTCTCGAAATCCACCTCGATGTTGCCGAATTCAAAGCGGTGGACAGGCATCAGTTTCTCTTTGTGCACGCGGCGCATGAGCGCTTCGACCCGGGCGAGGAGTTCGGAGGGATGGAATGGCTTGGTGAGGTAATCGTCGGCTCCGTTCTTGAGCCCGGCGACGCGGTCATGGACCTGCGTTTTCGCGGTAAGCATGAGAATGGCGGTGTCGACGCCCTGCCGGCGAAGCGCGCGGCAGACCTCGAGCCCGCTCTTGCCCGGGAGCATCACGTCAAGAATGATGAGGCGGTAGGCGCCTTCTTCTGCTTTTGCAAGTCCGGAGGGGCCATCGGCCGCGGTGTCGACCTCGTAGCCCTCGGAGGCGAGCAAATCGGCCAAGGTGAGGACGAGCCCCGGCTCATCTTCGACTAAGAGAATCTGCGAACTCATTCATTGACTCCATGGACGCCGGAATCCGGATGACGAACTCGGTGAGGATTCCGGGCTGACTCGTAAGGGAGACGGCGCCTCCGTGGGCTTCGACAATGCGCTTGACGAGGCTGAGTCCGAGGCCCGTGCCGTGGATCTGGTCGCCGACGGCGCGCCGGCCGCGATAGAAGGGGTCGAAGATGGTGTTCCGCTCATCGGGCGGGATGCCGGGGCCGCGGTCGGCAACACGGATTTCGACAACGGGCCTGCCGGCGTGGGTGGAGGAGGCGGCGGTGAGCCTGATCCAGCGGCCGTCGCGGCCGTACTTGGCGGCATTGTTCACAAGATTTTGCAGGGCGTGCTGGAGGGCGGTGGGGTCGCCGAGGATGGCCGGAAGATCGGGGTCCACCTTACGTTCGATTTCGCATTCGGATTCGCGGAGGACGGAGTGGCAGCCGCGAAGGGCGTCCTCGATGAGGGCCGCGGGGCTCACCAACTCGCGGGTCTGGACAACCCGGCCGGCTTCGGCGTTGGAAAAGCGGAGGACCTGTTCGACAATACCGCGCAGCTTTTCCGATTCGGCTTCAATGAGCGCTCCGTAACGGGAAATTTGCGATGGGCCATTGATGAGGCCGGCGGAGAGGTTGTGGCCGGCCGTGCGAATGACCGTGAGCGGCGTGCGCAATTCGTGAGATACGCCGGCGACAAACTCCATTTGAAGTTCGGCCAGGCGCTGGGCTTTGCGGGTGGTGTAGACGAGCATGGCGATGGCGGCGAGCATCAGGAGGAGGATGGCGGTGGTCACCGCGAGGTTGCGGAGGCGGGCGCGCTCGACAACGGCGCCGAGGGAGCCGGCGCGGTTACGAACCAGGAGGGACCAGCGGCCGCGGCCGGGCCGCATCCGTTCCGCGCCTCCCGCGCGGAACCACTGTCCGCGGCGCATGAGTTGCTCATAAGAGACGTCGAAGAGGCTGCCGGAGGCGTCCGCGAAGGCGCCGATGCGAGGGGAGTCCTTCGGGTAGAGGACCTGGGAAGGGTCGTTGCGGGCAACAATTTCGATGTCGTAGTCCAACTCGCCGCGTGCGCCGAGGGAGCGTTACAGTTGGGGACCATGGCCGAGGTATTCCGTCGAGTTCGACAAGCAGCCATTCTATTTCCGGGCGGCGGCGGGGCGCGGTTTCGCGGAAGGCGGCGCCCGCCGCTCACGGAGGCGAGAGGGTGGGCCGTCAGGAAGACAAAGCGGGGATCTCGAGGAGGAGCGAACTCGGGAGTGTGGGGGCGGGGGCGGGAAGCGGCTCGTCGAGATCGGCCTCGAGGCTTGCCAGGTGTCGGCCACGGAGCATCCTGGAAACGCCTTTGTCAAGGTCGAGCAGGAGGAAGGTCAGGTTTCCTGGGGGCGGCAAGGGCGATTCGCGGAAGAAACCTTTGAACGCCCGGAACGCGCCACTCGGTAACGGAGTTCTACGCCTTCTCATCGCCGGGCTTTCCAGGGAGTATGGGTGGGGAGCAATGCGGCGCGCGGCGGTGAGTTCCGAATTGAAGTCGAGGGGCGCGGAGGCGGATTGCAGGCCGCGCGCATGCGTTCGGATCGGCGCGGCTGACTCGCCGATCCAGCGGTACTGAAGGACACCGAGAATCAGGGAGAGACCGGCCACAAGGCTGATGAACAGCCAGGAGAAGACGGCCCGCCGCCGGTTGCGCGCAACACGCATCAAGTAGAGGATGCGCGCGGCGGGGCCGAGTTACGTTAATCCTCGTCGTGCTGGGTGGCGAGGCGGCTGAGGACGTTGATGTCCTCCAGGGTCGTGACGTCGCCGGTAACCGTGTGACTGGTGACGATTTCGCGCAGCAGGCGGCGCATGATCTTGCCGCTGCGGGTCTTCGGGAGCGCCTCTGTGAAACGAATCTCCTCGGGGCGGGCGAAAGCTCCGATTTCGTGGGCGACCCACTGGCGCAGGTCCTTGCCCAGTTGGTCGTGGTCCCAGTCGCCCTTCTTGAGGGTGACGAAGCAGCAGACGGCCTGGCCTGTGATCTCGTGCGGTTTGCCGACGACGGCGGCCTCCGCGACAGCGGGGTGGTGCACGAGGGCGGACTCGACTTCCATGGTGGAGAGCCGGTGGCCGCTGACGTTCATGACGTCATCGACGCGGCCGAGGATCCAGAAGTAGCCGTCGCTGTCGCGGCGGGCGGCGTCGCCGGTGAAATAGATGCCGGGAATACGGCTCCAGTATTGTTCCCTGAAGCGATCGGGATCGCCCCAGATGGTGCGCAGCATGCCTGGCCACGGGCGGCGGATGATGAGGAAGCCTTCCTTGCCATCGCCCATGGGGTTGCCGTTGAAATCGACGACCTCGGGGATGATGCCGGGCATGGGGAGCGTACCGGAACCCGGTTTGGCGGGAACGGCGCCGGGCATGGGGGCAATCATGATGGATCCGGTTTCCGTTTGCCACCAGGTGTCGACGATGGGGCAGCGGCCTTTGCCGATGACGCGGTGGTACCACTCCCAGGCGGCGGGGTTAATGGGCTCACCGACGCTGCCGAGGAGACGGAGACTCGAGAGGTCGTGGGAATTCGGCCAGGAATCACCCTGGCGGAGGAGCGCGCGGATCGCGGTGGGGGACGTGTAGAGGATGCTGATGCGGTATTTTTCGACGATGCGCCAAAAGCGGTCGACGGCCGGGTAGTCCGGAGCGCCTTCGTACATGACCGAGGTGGCTCCGGCGGCGAGGGGGCCATACACGGTGTAGCTGTGACCGGTGACCCAGCCGATGTCGGCGGTGCACCAATAGGTGTCTTCCTCCTTGAGGTCGAAGACCCACTTCATGGTCATGGTGGTTTGGAGAAGGTAGCCGGCGGAGGTGTGGAGGATCCCTTTCGGTTTGCCGGTGGTGCCGGAAGTGTAAAGGACGTATAAGGGGTGCTCGGCATCGAGAGGCACGGCGGGACAATCCTCGCTCGCGTCGTTGTCTATTTCATGCCACCACTGGTCGCGGCCCTCCTGCATGTGGATTTGCGAGTTGGTGCGCTTGAGGACGATGCAATCCTTGACGTTGGGACACTCATTGAGGGCCTGGTCCACGGCGTCCTTCAGGCGGACCTCTTTTCCGCGGCGGAAGCCACCATCGGCGGTAATCACGACGCGCGCGTCGAGGTCGAGGATACGGGCCTTGAGGGCCTCGGCGGAGAAGCCTCCGAAGACAACACTGTGGATGATGCCGAGGCGGGCGCAGGCGAGCATGGCGATGGGGAGTTCGGGAACCATCGGCATGTAGATAATGCAGCGGTCGCCCGCCTTGTAGCCGAGGCCCTTGAGAACATTGGCGAAGCGGGAAACCAGGCGGTGGAGTTCCTGGTAGCTGATCATACGCTAATCACCGGGTTCTCCTTCCCAGAGAATGGCGATCTTGTTCTTTCTGGGAGTGGCGAGGTGGCGGTCA